>NZ_JBXPJA010000003.1:0-777255 GCF_056863335.1 Parviterribacter kavangonensis
CGGTTTCCGCGGGCTCGGTGCACGTTTCGATCGCATAGCGAAAGGTTCGTGCACCGCCATCGGTTTCCGCGGGCTCGGTGCACGTTTCGATCGCATAGCGAAAGGTTCGTGCACCGCCATCGGTTTCGGCGGGCTCGGTGCACGTTTCGTTCGCATAGCGAAGGTTTCGTGCACCGCGGCCGCCAGGGGCGCCGGCGGTGCACGTTCCCTTCGGCCGTTTCTCGCCCCGGGAGCGGGCGGTGGGCGAGTTCCCGTCGCGAAACCATCCCCGGGAGCACTCGCCCGGGCCCGGGACGGCCGGGGCAACGGAGCGCGCCGGGCGCGACACGAAAGAACGAGGCGCGGGCGCGGCTGGGCGGTGTGGCACGTTGCTAACCCCACTGGCGCGCGGACGACGGACCGAACGACCACAACTGCAGAACCCCTCCCTCGCCGGCCCCCGCGACCGCGAGCGACGAAGGCCAACCGGCGGCGTACCGGCGCGCCGGGGAAGCCTCGCGCTAGCGCAACGTCCGGTCCAGCAGCGCGAACAGCTCGTCGAAGTGCCGCTCAGCGGCCGCCTCGTTGTACACCGGCGTGTCGGCCATCGTGTAGCCGTGCAGCGCGCCCGCGTACACCGCGCTCGTGCGCCGCACGCCGGCCTCGTCCAGCGCTGCGTCGAGCGCGGCGATCTGCTCGGGTGAGTTGCCGTGGTCGCGGTCGGCGTGGCCGAGCAGCACCTCGCCGCGCAGGGCGCCGACCTGGAGGTGCGGGCTGTCCGCGGCGTCCGTGACGAGCCCGCCGCCGTGGAACCCGGCGAGCGCCGCGACGCGGTCGGGGTGGGCCGCGGCGATGCGGATGCCGAGCCGCACGCCCATGCAGTAGCCGGTGATCGCGACGGGTTCGTCGGCGACCTCGGCGAGCGCATCCAGGTACGCCGCGCCGTCGCGCGCCATCGCCTCGGGCCCGAGCGCGCGCATGAGCGGCATGACGCCCTTGAAGAACTCCTCGCGCGCGCCCTCGGCGCTCATGTCCGGGAACGGCAGGACGGGCGCGCGGCCGGCGCGGTAGAAGACGTTCGGCGCGAGCACCGCGTACCCGCGCTCGGCGATGCGGTTGGCCATCGCCTCGATCTGCGGCCGCAGCCCGAAGGCGTCCATGAGGAAGAGCACGCCGGGGTGCCGGTCGCCCTCGTCGGGCCGCGTCAGGTAGGCGTCCGCGACGCCGTCCGCGGTGCGGATCTCGATGGTCGAGCTGCGCATCGCGCCACAGGTTGACAGCGGCGCCGATGAGTTCGCTCGCAGTCCGCTGTCATATGCGGCATGCGGATCATCGTGATCGACTTCATCTCCCTCGACGGCGTCGTCCAGGCCCCCGGCGGCAAGGGCGAGGACGACGACGGCGGCTTCGCCCACGGCGGCTGGTCGCAGCAGTTCTTCGACGAGGACGTCATGGGCCCCGCCATCGACGGCGTCATGCAGGAGAGCCAAGCGCTGCTCTACGGCCGGCGCACATGGGAGGGCATGGCGGCCGCGTGGCCCGGCCGCGCCGGCGACCCGTTCGCCGACGCCATGAACGCGATCGAGAAGCACGTCGCGTCGACGACGCTCAGCGCCGGCGAGGTCGCCGAGCGGTGGAACAACTCGCACCTCATCGAGGGCGACGCCATCGACGGCATCCGGAAGCTCCGCGCCCGCGACGGCGACGGCGCGATGCAGATCTGGGGCAGCTCGTCGCTCACCCGCCAGCTCATCGAGGCGGACCTCGTCGACGAGTTCCGCCTGCTCCTCGAGCCGATCCTCCTCGGCGGCGGCAAGACGATCTTCCCGACCGACGGGAACGCGCGACCGCTCGAGCTCGTCGGCGTCGAGCAGGCGAAGACCGGCGTCCTCGTCTGCACGTACCGCCCGGCCTAGCCGTCGGAGCGAGGCCCCGCCGGAGACCCTCCGGCGGCGGCCCTCACCGGCGCTCGGCCGGCGGCGGGATCTCGTTCTCCTTCGCGCGAAGCGAGGCGGAGGCGGGCGCCCGCCGCGACGCCGCCCGGGCGGTCGTGCCGGTGCCGGCCCAGTCGGCGGCCGTGACCGGCTGGGCGAGCAGCGCCGCCCACGTCGCGTCGTCGGTGACGCCGGTCGGCTGGATGCCGCTGCGCTCCTGGAACGCGCGCAGCGACTGGTCGGTGCCGGTGAAGAACTGGCCGTCGATGACGACGGAGGGGTCGGAGGACGCGAGGTGCTGCTGGACCCAGACGACCTCGTCGCCCTTCGCGCCCTTGCGCAGGACGGGGTAGCCGGGGTCGGTCAGGGCGGCCGGCTCGGGCTCCGCGGCGGCCAGCGCCTGCCAGCCGGACTCCGCCGTCGCCTGCCACGACCACCACGACAGCCCGCCGGCCCCGTACGCGCGCCACACGGCGCGGAAGCGCGACAGCTCGTCCGCGGTCGGCGACTGGTAGGTCTGCCCGAGCGGCGCGATCGGCACGCCGTAGAGGCGGTTGTGGGCGAACGTGTGCGCGCTCGCGGCGTCGACGGTGTCGCCGATGTCCTTCCAGTAGACCTGCGGCAGGTTCGCCTGCGCGCCGCCGGGCCCGAGGAACACCGAGTACGGCAGCCCCGGGTGGTAGTCGACGTACGGGAACGAGGTCAGCCCGATCGGGTACGCGCTGCCGACGCGGCCGCGCAGCGCCGTCATGTACCGCTGCGCCTGCGCGTACCGGCTCTGGTACTCCGACTCCGCGTCGATGACGAAGCAGTCCGCGCCGGCGGTCACCGCGGCGGCGGCGACCGCGGCCTCGCCCTCGGGGTCCTTGCCGTAGACGTACTGCCAGGCGCACGCGGTCAGGCCGCGCTCGTGCAGTGCGGCGACGAGCTGCGGCGAGAACTGCGTCCACGCCGACGTCCCGTCGCCCGCCTTCACGAACACGGTGCGGATGCCGGCCGCCTGCGCGCGGGCGGCGATCGCGTCGAGGTTGCCGCCCTCGCTCTTCGGCAGCTGCCAGATCCACATCCCGTTGCCGGCGAAGGCGTCGGGCAGACGGGCGTCCCGCGTGGCGGGCGCCGGCGCGCGGACGATCGGCGGCGCCGTCACGGTGATCGCGATGCGGTTCGAGTAGTGCCTGCGCTTGTCACGGACGTAGACGAGCACCTTCCCGGCGCGCGTGCCGGCCGGGACGCGCGCGATGTAGCCCGCGCGGGTGCGCTTGAGCTTCGACACGAGCGCGCCGAGCTGCCAGCGGAACGTCACGCGCATGCCCGCGGTCAGCCGCGTGCCGCGCAGCTGGACCGAGCGGCCGACCTGCACGCGGATCTTGCCGCCCTTGCACGCCTTCGCGGTCGGCGGGACGCAGCGCACGTCGCGCAGTCGCGGCGCCGATGCGGCGAAGGCGCTCGTGCTCGTGCTCCCCGCGACGAGCAGCGCGAGCAGCGAGGGCAGGAGGAGACGGCGCACGACTACCGGGCGGCCTCCCGCACCGGCAGCGCGAAGCGCAGGCCGGACAGCTTGGCGGAGAACGCGTTCGGCGCCGGGAGGTACGTCGGGCTGTCGCGGCCGAGCATCTCGAGCACGATCAGATGGCCCTTCGCGAACTTCCAGGCGTTGCCGTCGAGCGGGAACCTGAAGCGGTGCGAACCCTGGTCGAGCCGGTACGCGCCGCGGGTGATCAGCCGCTGCGTCTTCGTGGTCGGGTCGTAGTCCCAGAGCCGCGCGATGATCGACGCGTACGCGCCGCGCGTGACGGCGCGGCCGGTCAGGACGGGCTGGCCGATGAGCGTCATGCCGGGCGACTTGACCGACAGCTTCGCCTTGCTCTTGGGGTCGTTGCGATGCGGCGTGCAGAGGTCCGCGCCCTTGCCGCTGACCGGAGCGAGCTCGTCGGCGAGCGCCTGGCTCGCGCCCTTGGACGTGATGCGGAACGACGCCTTCGTGGTGATGCGCAGCTGGCGCGCGGCGAGCTTGGAGTAGCGCGACGCGGTGAACGGGCCTCCGCCGGAGGGCGCGGACCTCGGGCAGGTCATCGCGTACGCGGTGACCGAGCCCGCCGCCGGCTTGGTGCCCTTGCCGAGGAGGTGGGACTCGAGGAACGCGATGCCCTGGCGATCGAACGCGGCGACGTCGTTCGGGTGGTTCGCCCCCGGGTTGTGCCCAAGGTCGCCGAGCTGCAGCGAGACCGGGAAGCTCGGGTTCGCCTTGATCAGCCGGGTGTAGGCGCCGAGCGCCTGCGGCGCGGGGAAGAGCGCGTCGGTCCACCCCTGCTGGATCATCAACGGCGCCGGCTCGCCCTGGAGCAGGGTGACGCCGTGGTTGCGGTACGCGTTGTCGAGGATCGCCCGCGACCGCGCGGTGATGCGGCCGCTGTCGAGCGCCTGCTTCCACGCCGTCACGTCGGCTGACAGGTCGCTGCCGCCGGGCGGCGCGATGTAGCCGAGGCCGCCGACGGCGAAGATCCCGTCGGCGTAGGCCTTCGTCACGACGCCGAACGGCAGCGAAGACGTGGTGTCGCGGCCGTTGCGTGTGAAGATCGCGGCGCCGTTGGTCCAGCCCCAGCGGGGCCAGGCGGCGGCCAGCGAGATCGGGGTGCCCTTCGGCGAGGTCCACGGCCCCTCGGATCCGTTGACCTGCCTGACGCGGTTGTGCAGGAACGCGAGCATCATCGACATGCCGCCGCCGTACGAGACGCCGGTCGCGCCGATCGCGTCGGCCTTCGCGGTGCCGTCGTCGACGAGCAGCCCGAGCAGGTGCTGCACGTCGCGCACCTCGTAGCGGATGTCCATGAGGCGGGCGAAGCCGTTCGCGCAATCGGCGGTGCGCGACTCGGGCTTGCCGCACGAGTTGCCGAAGCCGCGCGCGGTCGGGGTGAGAACGGCGAAGCCGCGCCTCGCGAGCTCGACGTTGTTGTAGAGCGGGTCGCCGCTCCCCACGCCCTCGAACGACGTCTTCGTGCCGCCGAGGCCGTGGTGCAGGACGACGGTCGGGAACGGCCCGTCGCCCTCGGCGGGCAGCGTGACGTCGGCGTCGATCGGCGTGCCGTCCCAGCTCGGGATGCGCGACGCGAGATCGGTCGTCGGGCAGAAGCGGACGCCGTCCTGCGCGGTGCAGGCGTGACCGAACGGAGTGGGGGCAGCGGACGCCGGCGCGGCCGCGGAGACGAGGAGGAGCGCGGCAAGCGGCAGCGCCCGGCGGAGCAGACCCATGGCGGGGCAGCCTAGAGAACCGCTCGTTCCACCCCCGGGTGCCGGCTCTCAGCCTCGGTCCAGCGCTGCCTTCAGCCGCTGCAGCCCCTCGCGGATCGCGTCGGGCGGCGTGCAGGTGAACGCGAGGCGCAACGTGGCGCGGTCGGGTTCGGCTGCGTAGAACGGCGCGCCGGGGACGAACGAGACGCCTTCCTCGAGCGCGTCCTCGAGCAGCCGCGCGGTGTCCGGCGCGCCGGCGAGGCGGGCCCAGACGAACATGCCGCCGTCGGGGCGCGTCCACGTCGACCCGCCCGGCAGGACGTCGGGCAGGCCGGCGAGCAGGACGTCGCGGCGGTCGCGGTAGGCGTCGCACGCGCGCTGCAGCCCGGGCGCGAGGTCGGCGGACCCGAGGTACGCGGCGGCGGCCGCCTGGACGACGGAGGAGGTGTGGAGGTCGAGCGCCTGCTTGGCCACGACGTACGCCGGGCGCACCTCGTCCGGGACGTCGGCCCAGCCGATGCGCAGCCCCGGCGCGACGATCTTCGAGAGCGACGAGAAGCGCAGCGTCCGCTCGGCCGCGCCGTCGAGCGACGCGATCGGCGGCGGCGACTCGCCCTCGTAGCGCAGCGCGCCGTAGGGGTCGTCCTCGATCAGCCACAGCCCGGCGCGGTCGACCGCCTCGGCGAGCGCGCGCCGGCGCTCCAGCCCCAGCGTCTTGCCGGTCGGGTTCGCGAACGTCGGGACGACGTAGACGAGCTTCGCGTCGTGGCGCGCGGCCTGCGCGATGAGCGCGTCGGGCAGCATCCCCTCGTCGTCGGCGGCCACGCCGACGCAGCGCGCGCCGGCGAGGGTGAACGCCTGCAGCGCGGCGAGGTACGTCGGCTCCTCGACGAGCACGACGTCGCCGGGCTCGAGCAGCGACAGCGCGGCCAGCGCGACCGCCTGCTGCGAGCCGGTGGTGACGACGATGCGGTCCGGATCGCCGTCGCCGGCGAGCAGCGCGCGCAGCGTGGGGTTCCCCTCGGTCGGGCCGTACTGCAGCGTGCCGCGATCGGCGAGCGCCTGCTGGAACGCCTCGGCGATCCCCTCGCGATCGAAGAGCTCGGGGTCGGGCAGGCCGCCGGCGAGCGGGATGACGTCGCGGTCGAGCGTCCGCGCGAGGAGGTCGCGGACCGGGGACGAGGTGGGCGTGCGGCTGCTCATCGCCCGGTGAACACCGGCTCGCGCTTCTCGACGAACGCCTGCGCGGCCTCCCGGTGGTCGTTCGTCGTCCCGGTGTGGAGGTGGTGCGTCGCCTCGAGGTCGAGCGCCTCCTCGAGCGTCCCGGTCAGCGCGCGGTTGAGGTTCTCCTTCATGTACCGCAGCGCGAGCGCGGGACCGGCGGCGAGCCGGCGCGCCTTGTCGAGCGCGAACCCCTCGAGCTCGCCGGCGGGGACGACGGCGTTGAGGAGACCGAGCTCGAGCGCGGCGTGCGCGTCGAGGCGCTCGCTGAAGAAGTAGAGCTCGCGCGCCTTGGCCGGGCCGACGAGCTGCGTGAGGAACCACGTCCCGCCGTAGTCGCCGGCGAACCCGACGCGCGCGAACGCGGTCGTCAGGAAGGCGGTGTCGGCGGCGTAGCGCAGGTCGCACGACAGCGCGAGCGACAGCCCGGCGCCCGCCGCCGGGCCCGGCAGGACGGCGATCGTCGGCTTGGCCATCCGGTGCAGGCGGCCGGCGGTCGCGTGGTGGTTGAGCCGCTGGCGCTGGACCTGCGTGTCGAACGGCGCGTCATCGAGGCCGGCGGCCATGTCCTTGACGTCGCCGCCCGCGCAGAACGCGCCGCCCGCGCCGGTGAGGACGACGCAGCGGACGTCCTCGCGGATCTCGACGGCGGCGATCGTGGCGGCGAGCGCCTCGAGCAGGGAGCGCGTGAGGGCGTTGCGGCGCTCGGGCCGGTTGAGCGTCAGGACGGCGACTCCGTCCTCGACGTGGGCGAGCAGCTCGTCGGTGCCGGTGTCGATGGGAGCCATCCGCGTACCCTACGCGCCGCGCATGGTCCGCCTTCGCCAAGCCGTCCTCGTCGCGCGCGACCTCGATGCGGTCGCCGGCGCGCTGCGTGAGCAGCTCGGCCTCGGCGAGCCGTTCCACGACCCCGGCGTCGGGCACTTCGGCCTGCGCAACGCCGTGATGGCGCTCGGCGACACGTTCGTCGAGGTCGTCTCGCCCGTGCAGGACGGCACCGCGGCCGGCCGCTACCTCGATCGCCGCGGCGGAGACGGCGGCTACATGGTCATGTTCCAGCTCGACGACCTCGCTTCCGCGCGCGAGCGCGTGCAGGCGCTGGGCGTGCGGACGGTGTGGAGCCTCGAGCTCGACGACATCGCCGACGACCACCTCCACCCGCGCGACATGGGCGGCGCGATCGTGGCGCTCGACCGGCCCGAGCCGGCGGGCTCGTGGCGCTGGGGCGGCCCCGCGTGGGAGGGTCGCGTGCCCGGGCACGAACCCGGGGGCGTCCGCGGCGCGACCGTCGCCGCCGCCAACCCGCCCGCGATGGCGCGGCGATGGGCGAACGTCCTCGGCCTGCCCGTCCGCGATGACAACGGCGCCCCCGAGGTGCCCGTCGACGGCGGAGCGATCCGGTTCGTGGAGAGCGACGCCGAGGGCGTCACCGGCTTCGATCTCGAGGTGCCCGGCCGCGCCGGGGAGACCGCCGAGATCGGCGGCGTGACCTTCCGTCTCGTCTGACAGTGACGGGGGCGGCGCCGGGGCGGCTGTCCCGTCCGCCCCGGCGCGCTCGGCGATGGTGGGTCAAGCCACCGCCGCCCCCTCCGCCGGTCGAGGAGAGACGACCAGACGGCACGTTTGTCGACTCATTTGATCGACAACTTCGCTGTAGCGCCCTCCGGGAGGCGCTGAGACGATCTTGGGCGGCTTGGCGCGCGCACCGGTGAAGAACCTGAGAACAGGCGCAAGCCGGGCGCGCTCGCGACGTTGGATCACGCCCGGTGAGTCAGAGGCTGAAGCCGGCGTCGCCGTCGAGCTTCGCCGGGCGGCCGATCGGGTCGTCGTCTCCGGCGAGGGCGGCGCAGGCGCCCGGCTCGTGGGTCTTCGCGAACGCGCGGGCGCCATCGGGCGTGCGGACGCTGACGACCCCCATCGTCGCCGTGCCGTCCCGGTCGTAGAGCGCCGTGTAGGACTCGATCGGCGCCTCGCCGGACCAGCCTTCGGCGATCGCCACCTTCGGCTGCGCGTCGACCTCGGCCTGGACGTCGAAGCCGCGGTACTCCTGCTCGGGCGGGTCGGCCGACAGGACGGCGACGTGGTGCTTGGTCAGGTACCAGCCGACCGCGGTGGCGAGACCGCGCCCGCCGCTCTCGCGCAGGCGCCGGACGAGCGTCGCGACGCTGTGGGTGACGTAGTCGTTCGCGGGGCCGCCGAAGAACGCGAGGCCGCCGGTGACGGTCGGCGCCGGCGCTCCGTCGCCGAGCGGGATCCCCAGCTCGAGCGACGCGGTCTGCACCGCGCTGGGGAAGCACGAGTAGAGGTCGACGTGCTCGACGTCGACCGCCTCGGCGCCCGCGTGCCCGAGCGCCGCCGCGGCGGAGGCGGCCAGCGCCGGGGAGCGGTGGAGCTCGGGCCGCTCGCCCGCGAACCAGTGGTCGTGGGCGCCCGCAGTCGCCTCGGGGAACACCCAGCGGTCGCGCGGCACTCCCGCCGCCTCGGCCGTCTCAGCGCTGCACACCAGCAGCGCCGCGGCCTGGTCGACCTGGATGTTCGCGTTCATGACCTTCGTGTAGGGGCTCGACACCAGCCGGTTCCCCGGGCCGGGCGTCGCGACCTGCTCCGCCGTCAGCGCCTCGCGCGACCAGGCGTGCTCGTGCCCCGCCGCCACCTGCGCGTACGGCGCCCACCACGACGCGATCCACTCGACGTGCTCGCGCACCCCGCGGCCCGCGGCCGCCCGGTGCGCGTGCTCGAACAGCGGGTAGTAGAAGATCGGCGCGATCAGCCCGGCCGCTGTCTCGGCCGGATGCGACGCGTCGGCGTCGACGCCGACGACGCGAGACGGCTCGGTGCCCTCGGGCTGCTCGGGCCAGCCGGTCGCCTCGCCCGCCTTGACCGCCCGCATGTACGGCGTCATCGCCTCCGCGCCCGCGATGAGCACGACGTCGGCGTCGCCGTCCGCGATCGCCGTGCACGCCGCCTGCAGCAGCGCCAGCGGACCCGTTCCCCCGCGCGCGCTGCGCCACGTCTCGCGCGGCGAGATCCCGAGCTGCGCGGCGAGGTCGCGTGCGGGGTCCGGCACCGGCCAGGAGAAGCAGTCGACGACGGCGACGACGCCGGCGCGGTCGAGCAGCGCCGGCGCCCCCGCGTCGTCCGCCGCAGCGCGCGCCACGCGCTCGAGCGCAACGAGCGGTGACAGGACGTCGCCGTCCTCGCCCCGATCGGTCCGTTCCGACACGCCAACGACGACGGGAAGCCTGTTGCGGAGGTGCACCGGGGGCATGATGCCGGGACGCAGTGGGCAACGTGATTTACATGCCCACAGCGACGGAAACCGGCTACGAGCGCAAGACGGGTCTGGTCCCGACGCTCAAGCGCACCTTCAAGGAGTTCCAGCAGGACAACCTCACCGACTGGGCGGCCGCCCTGACCTACTACGGGGTGCTCGCCCTGTTCCCGGCGCTCATCGCCCTCGTGTCGATCGTCGGCCTCGTCTTCGACCCTCAGCAGGTCACGAAGACGCTCACCGACACGGTCACTGCGATCAGCCCGGGTTCATCTGTCGATGCTCTCAAGGGCCCGATCGAGTCCGTCACGTCGAGCAAGAGCAAGTCCGGCGTCTTCCTGATCGTCGGCGTCCTCGCCGCGCTGTGGTCGGCCTCGGGCTACGTCGGCGCGTTCATGCGCGCGTCGAACGTCATGTTCGAGGTCGACGAGGGCCGCCCGATCTGGAAGCTGCGCCCGCTGCAGATGCTGGTGACGCTGTTCCTGATCCTGCTGCTCGCGATCTCGGCCATCGCCGTCATCGTCACCGGGCCGCTCGCCCGTGCGCTCGGTGAGAGCGTCGGCATGGGCGACACCGCGATCACCGTGTTCAACATCGCGAAGTGGCCGGTCATCGTCGCCGTCGTGATGCTCATGCTGTCGGTCCTCTACTACGCGTCGCCGAACGCGAAGCTGCGCGGCTTCAAGTTCATCACTCCCGGCGGCGTGGTCGCGGTCGTCGTGTGGATCGTCGCGTCGGCCCTCTTCGCGCTGTACGTGTCGAACTTCGGCTCGTACGACAAGACGTACGGCAGCCTCGCGGGCGTCGTGCTCTTCCTCGTGTGGCTGTGGATCTCGAACGTCGCGATCCTCTTCGGGATGCAGCTGAACGCCGAGCGCGAGCGCGACATCCAGATCCGCGACGGCGTGCCGGACGCCGAGCGCGAGCTGCGCCTCACCGAGCGCGACGAGGCGCCCGAGAAGAAGCGGCCGACTACCGCCTGAGCCACCAGCAGCGTCAGGACGGCGACGACGGGGAGCGAGCGGGACATGGGGCGGCGAGGGGCGTCGCTCGCGCCCGCCCTGTCAAGCGCGCCCTCGGCCACACGGCCACGGCCAGCCCGGCGAGGACGACGGCCGCGCCGGTCAGCTCGCCGCTGTTGGGCACCTCGTCGAGGAGCAGCCACGCCGCCGCGATCCCGGCGACCGGGACGATGAGCGCGTACGGCACGACCACGGACGCGGCGTGCCGGCCGATGAGCCACGTCCACGCGCCGAAGCCGAACGCCGTCGCGAGCACGACGACGTAGAGCAGCGCGAGCAGCCCGCCGGCGTCGAACGTCGTCAGCGCGTGCTCGATCTCGCCGTGGTCCTCGAGCGCCCACGACAGCCCGGCGAGCGGCAGCGGTGGGATCAGGCTGGCCCACACGAGCAGCGCGACCGCGTCTGGCGCCTGCGCGCGCCGCGTGATGACGTTGCCGATCCCCCACGACAACGCCGCGGCGACGCCGAGCAGCAGCGCGACGAGCGGCACGTCGGCCGACCGGCCCGTCGCGATGACGCCCATCCCGGCGAGCGCAACGGCGGCGCCGGCGACCTGCCGCGGGGCCGGCCGCTCGCCCAGCGCCACCACGGCCAGCGCGATGGTGAAGATCACCTGCAGCTGGAGCACGAGCGACGCGAGCCCGGCCGGGAGGCCCTCGTGCATCCCGACGAAGAGCAGCGCGAACTGGCCGGTGCAGATGAAGACGCCGACGCCCACCACGTACGGCCAGCGCACGCCGGGGCGGCCGACGAGCAGCAGGCCCGGCAGCGCGATGAGCGCGAAGCGCAGGGCGGCGAAGAGCAGCGGCGGGAACGTGTCGAGCCCGACGTCGATGACGACGAAGTTCACGCCCCACACGACGGCGACGGCGGCGGCGAGAGCGGCGTGGCGGGCGGGCATGGGCCTCAGTCTGAGCCGCCGGAACCGACAGAGCGATTCGACTTCGCGGGGATGATCCGTAAGCTGAGCTTGTGCTTGACGTCCGCCGCCTGCGCTCGCTGCGGGAGCTCGCCGACCGGGGCACGATCGCCGCCGCGGCCGACGCGCTCCACCTCACGCCCTCGGCCGTCTCCCAGCAGCTCGCCGCGCTCGAGCGCGAGGCCGGCGTGCAGCTGATCGAGCCCGACGGTCGCCGCGTCCGCCTCACCCCGGCGGCCGAGCTGCTGCTGGAGCACGCCGATCCGCTCTTCGCCCAGCTCGAGCGCCTGCGCGCCGAGCTCGACGCCCACGCCGACGGCACCGCCGGCATCGTCCGCATCGGCGCGTTCCCGACCGGCATCGTCGGGCTCGTCGCGCCCGCCGTCCGCCTGCTCGAGCAGCGCTCCCCCGGCATCCGCCTGCGCGTCATGGAGATGGAGGCGCCCGAGGTGTTCGACCGCCTCGGCCGCCGCGAGATCGACATCGCCGTGTCGATGGAGGCGCCCAGCGCGCCGCGCGCCGGCGACGCCCGCTTCCACCGGCGCGAGCTCGCGTCCGACGTCCTCGATGCCGTGCTCCCCGCCGCGCACCCGCTGGCGAAGGGCGCCGGCCCACTGCCGCTGCAGGCGCTCGCGGCCGAGCCGTGGGTCTGCCCGCCCGTCGGCTGGTCGTGCGACGAGGTCGTCCGCGCCGGCTGCCAGGCCGCGGGCTTCCTCCCGCGGGTCGAGCACCGCACGTCGGACTGGCACGCGGTCGTCGCGCTCGTCGACGCCGGCCTCGGCGTCTCGCTCGTGCCGCGCCTCGCGCAGCTCGCGCCGCCGCCGGGCGTCGTCGTCCGGCCGCTCGAGGGCCACCCGCCGTGCCGTCACCTCATCGGCGTCTCGCTCGGGGGCGCCGAGCACCGCCCCGCGATCGCCGCGGTGCTCGACGCGCTCGGCGCCGCCGCGACCCGCGGGCCTATGCTCGCCGTGGCATGACGGAGTGGACCGACCACGCCCTCGACGTCCTCGAGCGCGAGGGCTACCGCGCCGGATCGGCGCGGCGCACGGTCGTCGAGCTGCTCGGCCGCCAGCGCTGCTGCCTCAGCGCGAAGGAGATCGAGGAGGCGCTGCGGGACGAGGGCCGCGAGGTCGGCCTCGCGTCGGTGTACCGCGCGCTCGAGGTGCTCGACCAGCTCAAGCTCGTCCAGCGCCTGGATGCCGGCGAGGGCGTCGTCCGGTACGAGCCCGCGCACAGCACCGGCCACCACCATCACCACATCGTCTGCGAGCGCTGCGGCGGCTTCGCGACGTTCGAGGACGAGGAGCTCGAGGGCGCGATCGGCAAGCTCGCCGGCAAGCTGAGCTGGCAGGTCGCCTCCCACGACGTCGTCCTGCGCGGGACGTGCCCGCGCTGCACCGGCGCTACCTGATCAGGACCGGCGTGCCGAGCGGCACGCGCGGATACAGGTCGATGACGTCGGAGACGTGCATGCGGATGCAGCCGTGCGACGCGCGCGAGCCGATCGACCAGTCCTCGGCCGTGCCGTGGATGCCGACCGAGCCGTTGACGCCGAGCCACCGCGCCTTGAGCGGGTTGTTCGGCGCGCCGCCGGGGACCGTCTGGCCGCGCATCGAGCCGGCCCAGTCGCTGTCGGGCACGTGCCAGGCCGGGTTGACCTGCCTGCTCTGGATGCTGAAGAGCCCGGTCGGCGTGTCGAAGCCCGCGGCGCCGATCGCGATCGGGTAGCGCTTCGAGATCTTCAGCCGCTTGAAGAGCCGCAGCTTCAGGTTGTTGCGGTCGACGGTGAGGATCGTCGGGTTGCGGTGCTGCAGCGTGCGCTTCGTGACCTCGGGATGGTCGACGTTGATGCGCGAGCGCAGCTGGCGCGGGCGGCTCATGTCGACGAGCGTCAGGTTCAGGCGCCGGGCGAGCGAGACCTCGTTGATCGTGCGGCCGTTCTTCGTCTTCGAGACGAGCATGTGGCGCAGCGTGATCCGCAGCGTGGCGTTGCGCGGCTTGATCGAGACGTCGCGGTCGACGTCGACCGCGAATCGCTTGACCGCCTTCTTCGAGAACGTCACCGCCAGCGGGACGTCGGTCGCCGGGTCGCTGCGCAGGCCGGCGTAGTACGCGCGCTTGGCGGTCAGCGCGGCGTCGAAGACGAGCTTCGCCTGGCTGATCGGGTCGAGCGAGTACTGCTTGTTCGCCGCCTTGACGAGGATCGGCCGGGCGTACTGGCCGCCGAGCGCGAGCTGCAGGTTCGTCGTCGCGCTCTCGACGGTCTGGCCGCCGAGATCGATCCCGCCGGCGCTGTAGCCCGGACGGATGACCTTCTGCGAGACGTCCTCGTCCTGCGCGGACGCGGCGGCCGGGAACGCGAGGACGACGAGGAAGGAAGTGAGCAGGCGGCGGCGAAGGGTCACGGTCGGCGGCAGGGTAGCTGTGCCGCTCAGGCCGCTTGCAAGCCGTCCTGCATCTCGGCGCCGTGCTCCGTGAAGAACTCGTCGAGGTACCGCCACGTGGTCCGGCGGGCGGCGCGGCCGGTGAGGACGCCGAGGTGGCCGCCGGGCGCGCGCTCGAGGCGCACCTGCGGCGAGTTCGGCAGCAGCTCGGCGACGTGGTGCACCGCGGGGCGCGGCGCGAGGACGTCGGTCTCGCCCGCCACCGACAGGACGGGGACGCGAACCTCGGCGAGGTCGATCTCCTGGTCGGAGAGCACGAGGTGGCCGTCGGCGAGGTCGTTGACGCGGAAGAACTGGTGGTAGAGCTGGCCGAACGTGCGCCCCGGGTAGGCGTGCATGTGGGCCATGAAGCGGTCGACGGCCTCGAGCTGCGCGAGCCAGTCGCGGTCGTGCAGGTGCCGCGCGATCGCGTACGGGCGCGTGATCTCCTTGTCGATCGACGTCAGCTGGAACGCACGGCGGACGAGCGGCGACGGCGCGCCGCCGAGCGCGCGGTACAGCTGCGTGACGATCGCGCCGTTCGTGAGGTTCGCGAGCGGCCGGATCGGCGCCATGAGCCGCACCTGCGTGAAGTCGAACGGGCTCGCGACGCAGGCGACGCTGTTGACCGGCAGCGTCTCGCCGCCCGCCACCGACAGCAGCGACATGATCCCGCCGAGGCACCAGCCGACGAGCTGCACCGGCGCGCCGCCGGCGTCCTCGGAGACGGCGCGGACGGCGGTGGGGATGACGTCCTCGACCCAGTGCTCGACTCCGAGGTCGCGGTCGGAGAACGAGATCTCCCCGTACTCGACGAGGTACGTCGGATGGCCGTGGCGCACGAGGTGCTCGGCGAGCGAGTGGCCGCGGCGCAGGTCGAAGCACAGCGCGGGCGCGGCCAGCGGCGGGATGAGCAGCACCGGCAGCGCGTCGACGTCGGGCGCGGAGGCCGGGCGCATGAACTTGAAGACCGTGCCCTTCGGCTCCTCGCGGATGATGCGCGCGGGGGTCGGGCGCAGGTCCGCCACGCCGCCGCGCACGACCTTGTCGAACACGTTCGCCGCGGCGTCGGCCACCTGTCCGGGTGTGGGCAGCGTCGGGAGCATGGATCAGATGCAACGACACTACCCGCGAGAACTGGCGGCTACGAAGGGTGCGCGAGCAGCCACTCGGCGACGCGCGCGCTGGCCGTTCTCAGCTTGCGGAAGTAGGTGGCACGCGAGAGGTGGAGGTCCCACCACGCGGACTCGTGGCTGCCGGACGGATCGAGGTAGCCGCGGCGCAGCACCTGGCGCAGGAGGTCCTCCTCGCTGCCTTCGCCGAAGGCCTGCTCGACCGCCCGCTCGAGCGCCTCGCGCACCGAGGCCGCGCGCTGCTCGGGCGTCGTGCCGCGCGCGAGCGGGCTGGCGACGAGCTCGGTCGGCTGGTCGAGGTTGCGCAGCGCGTCGCGGACGTCGTCGGCGGTCACCTCGCGGGCGGGCTCGTCCGCTGCGGGCGCGGCGGCCGGCCCGTCGGCGGCGGGCCGCGGGCGCGGCAGCCCCAGCTCCGCGTAGACGGTGGCGAGGATGCCGCCGAGCAGGCCGCCCTCGCCGTGGTCGAGGATCCAGCACTGGACCGCGCGGCCGCCGCCGTACTTGAGATCGAGCTCCTCGACGTGGCGCGCCCGGACGCCGCGGGCGAACGCGACCGCCGCCTCGTTGTGCGGGTCGATCGGCAGGTACGACCAGCGCGGGTTGCGCAGGCCGGAGCGCATGACGACGCCCGTGTTCATGAGCGCGAGGATCGGCGACGAGATGTCGCCCTCGCGCGAGGTCGTCATGTCGATCGAGTCGCGCCACAGCAGCGCCTGGCCTTCCGGCGCGTGCGCGCGCGCGTGGACGAGCCACGGCCCGAGCATCCCGTCGACCGCCGCCTGGCGCGGGGCGTTCTGCGGCGTCACCGCGTAGGCCACGCCGCACAGCCGCTCGTCGGCGTCACGCACGACGAGCGCGCGGTCCGGCGTCTCGCGCAGCAGCCGCGCCGTCGGCTGCCACCACGACAGCCACGCCTCGTCGTCCATCTCGATGCGGCCGCGCAGCCGCTGCTCGAGCGCGGGCAGGTCGTCCTCGCGCACGCGATCGATGCGGTGGCGCACCGAGCCCTCCGCGCCCATCCCCCACCGCAGCGCCGGGTTCTCGACGAGGTCGGCGAGGTCGGGCAGCAGCCGCAGCTCGCCCCGCGTCGCGCGGGCGTGGACGTGGTCGGCGATCCGGCGGCGCAGCTCGCGCTCGTGGTCGGGCCGCTTGCGCTTGAGGTCGGCGCGCAGCGCCTTGCGGACGAGGTCGTGCAGCGCGACGCCCTCGCCGATGTGCTCGGCGAACGAGCGGGCCCGCAGCCACGACTGCGCCTCGTCGGCGTCGACGCCGGGCAGCACCTCGCGCAGCAGCCGCGCGGTGACGACGCGCGCGATCGACGCGACGGCGAGCACGTCGCCGTCGCCCTGCAGCATCTCCTCCTCGGTGAGGCGGCGGAGGATCGCCTGCGTCAGGTCGGGCCGGCCCTCCAGCCACTCCGGCCGCCAGCCGCCGTCGCGCGCGGCGTCGGCGCCGAGCGACAGCGCGAGCGGCGAGCCCTCCGCCCAGTCGAGCAGCCGCCCGACAGTCTCGCGGTCGTCGAGGCCGCGCTGGCGGGCGAGCTCCAGCGCCTCCTCGTCGTCGAACGGCTTGAGCTCGAGCTCGACGACGACGTCCTCCCAGCCGCCCTGGAACCACTCCGGCTCGGGCCGGCGGCGCCCGGACAGCACGACGAGCGCGTCCTCGGGCAGGCTCGGCAGCAGCCGCTGGCGCAGCCAGCCGCCGACGGCCGCCATGCGCTCGTAGGTGTCGAAGACGACGAGCGGGTGGTCGTCGTCGGTGACCCCGCTCAGCGTCCGTTCCAGCTCCCCCGGCGCCGGCGCCAGCTCGCGGCCCTCGACGAGCCGCGGCTGCCAGCCGCGCGCGGCCGCGCGGCGCGAGACCTCGCGCAGCAGCGTGCTCTTCCCGATCCCGCCGGGCCCGTGGACGAGCACGACGTTCGGGTGCTGCCCGGCGTCGAGGAGCTCCTCGAAGAACGCGAGCTCACGCTCGCGTCCGACGAAGCGCTGCGCGTCCCGGGCGGCGAGGCGGTCGGCGAGCGTTGCCATGTTCCGGTCGATCATGCCCGATCGGCAGGACCGCTGTGAAGGGCTATGGCCGGAAGTCGAGCAGCGCCCGGGCGACCCGCTCGGACGCCTCGATCTGCGGGCAGTGGCCGATCCCCTCCAGCAGCAGCACCTCCGTGTCCGGCAGCGCCTCGATCACATGGCGCGATCCGCGGTGGGTGACCATGCGGTCCCGATCGCCCCAGATGAGGAGCACCGGGCACGCGACCTCCTCCAGCCGGAACGGCGCCTTCAGCTCGGGCAGCATCCGCCGGCCGGTGGCGAGCGCGCTCTCCAGCCGGTCCTTGCGGCGGTGGTGGTCGGTGAACGCGCGCACGACCTCGCGCTGCGCCGCGCGCGGACGCGCGAACGCGAGCTGCCGGTACGCCTCGCCGACGGCGTTGCGCAGGACGGGCTCGGGCAGCGGGACGGGCGAGGCGAGGATCCAGCGTACGATCGGGTCGCGCTCGATGATCGAGAACCACGCCGGCATGTCGAACCCGGCCGGTGCGATGGGCGCGATGCCCGCGATCGGCAGGTCCGGGTCCTCCCCCGCGCGCAGCGCCAGGCAGCCGCCGAGCGAGTTGCCCGCGACGATCGCCTCGCCGCCGGGATCGTCCTCGAGCGCATAGGCGATCGCCTCGCGCGCGAACGCGTCGAGCTGCGGCAGCACCGCCGCGTCCGCGTCGAGCCGGTCGGCCGTGCCGAAGCCCGGCAGGTCGACCGCGATCGCCCGCCGGCCCGCGCGCGCGAGCCGGTCGAGCACGAGCCGCCACGTGTCCGCCGAGTCCGCGAAGCCGTGCAGCAGCACGAGCGGCGGCCCGTCGCCTTCGAGCTCGAGCACCCTCGTCCCGAAGCCCGCGAGCTCGAGGCGGTGCTCGAAGAGCGGCTGCATGGAAGTTCAGTGCGACGGCGGGGCCACGAAGTCCTCCTGCCGCACCAGCGCGGCGGTGAGGATCGCACCGACCAGCGCGACGATGAACGCCACGAGGAGGATGTCGTCGAACGCGCCGACGAAGCCGACGTGGACGGGCTCGCGCAGCGGCTCGGGCAGCCTGCTCAGCGGCACCGAGGAGAGGAACTCGCCGAGGTTCTCGGCGCCCTCGGGCCTGATCCCCTGCACCGGCGTCTCGGCGACGATCCGGTGCTGGAAGATCGCGCCGAGCCCCGCGATGCCGGTCGCGATGCCGACCTGCCGGAACGTCGAGTTGATGCCGCTCGCCATGCCCGCCCGCGCGGGCTCGACGACGCCGACGGCCGACGACGCGAGCGCCGGGTTCGTCAGGCCCACGCCGACGCCCATGATCAGGAAGCCGGGCAGCAGCACGGTCCAGTCCGACGAGGGCTCCACCGCGCGCATGGAGAACAGGCCGATCGCGACCAGCAGCAGGCCGCCGCCCATCAGCCAGCGCACCGGCACGCGCGACGACAGCCGGCCGCTGACCGGTGCGACGAAGAACGAGACGAGCGTCGTCGGCAGGAAGCGCAGGCCGGCCTCGAGCGGCTCGTATCCGAGCTGGTTCTGCAGGTAGAGCGTCTGGTAGAGGAACATCGCGAACGCCGACGCCGACAGCGCGAAGGCGGCGATCGACGCGCCCGCGAACGCGGGCTTGCGGAACAGCGTCAGGTCGAGCATCGGGTCCGCCGTTCGCCGCTCGACGAGGACGAAGAGCACCATCATCACGACGCTGCCGATGAGGAAGCCGCTGATGAGCGGGCTGCCCCAGCCCTCCCCGTTGCCGCGCACCAGGGCGAACACGAGCAGGAAGAGCGACGCGCTGAACAGCACGACGCCGGGCAGGTCGACGCGGTGCACGCCGGGCGCGCGCGACTCGCGGACGTAGCGGACCGTGACGAGGATCGCCAGCGCGCCGATCGGGACGTTGACGAAGAAGATGTACTCCCAGCCGAAGCCCTCGGTCAGCGCGCCGCCGATGAGCGGCCCGACCGCGACCGCGCCGCCGATCGTCGCGCCCCAGATGCCGATCGCCGTGCCGCGCTCGCGCCCGTGGAACGCGCCGGCCAGCAGCGCGAGGCTCGTGGCGAACATCGCCGACGCCCCGACGCCCTGGATGCCGCGCGCGACGTTGAGGAACAACGGCGTCGTGGCGAGCCCGCAGAGGACCGAGGCGGCGACGAAGAGCGCGAGGCCGCCGATGAAGATGAGCCGGCGGCCGAGGCGGTCGGCGAGCGACCCGGCGGTGAGCAGGAGCGCCGCGAGGCCGAGCGCGTAGGCGTCGACGACCCACTGCAGATCGGTGAAGCTCGACTGCAGATCGGCCTGGATGTCCGGGAGGGCGACGTTCACGACCGTGACGTCGATCAGCAGCATGAACGTCGCGACGCAGACCGCGACGAGCGTCCACCACTTCGCGCCGTCGTCGTCGGCGGGCGCCGCACCCGGCGGCGGTGCTGCGGCTTCCTCGATGGCCATGGCTGGTCATGATGCCCGGCGTGGAAGGTTCGACACCTCTCGAGGACGCCCCGAACGCGCCCGATGGGCTGCTCGGCCGCCTGCGCGCCGACCCGGTGCGCGCGCCGGAGACGATCGCGCTGGCCGCGGCCGACGTGCACGGGCCCGCCGCGCTGCGGTGGGCGGCGGAGCACGGCCGGGACGGGACGCGGCTGGCGAAGCGGGCCAAGCGGATCCATGCGCGCCTCTCGCGCTACGGCGGCGCGGCGACCGGCGTCGGCGGCTGGATGACGATCCTGCCCGACATCGCCGCGACCGGCTGGATCCAGTCGCGGATGGTCTTCTACATCGCCGCCGCCTACGGCTTCGACCCGATGGACCAGATGCGCCCGGCGGAGCTGCTCGTGCTGTGGGGCCTCTACGACGATCCGCTCGAGGCGCGCAAGACGCTCGACGGGATGGGCAAGACCATCGCGGAGACGGCGGCGCGCAACGCGGTGTCGCGGTCCGACCAGGAGGCGCTGATCGCGCGGCTCGCGCGGGCCGGCGCGGCCCGCGGCGCACGGCATCTGGCCGGGCGGATGATCCCCGGCGTCGCGATCCTCTTCAACGCCGTCGGGAACGAGCGGTCGACGCGCGAGCTCGCGGACCGCGCGATGGCGTTCTACGGCGGATAGCGTCCGCCCGCGGACCTACCTTGTGCGGCGATGAAGGCGGGTGAGAGCAGGGAAGACGTGCAGATCGAGGGTCCCACGCGACCCGTCGAGGCGATGGAGCAGGACCTGCGCGAGCTCATCGCGACGGTCCAGCGGCCGCCGCTGCGCGCGCTGCTCGACCGGCTGCTCGGCGAGGACACGGAGACGTGGCATCGCTACCGCATCGCGCCCGCCGCGAAGCACTTCCACCAGGCCTACCTGCACGGCCTGCTCGAGCACTCGCTGTCGGTCGCCCAGGCGGTCAGCGCGATCAGCGCGACGTTCCCCGGCATCGACCGCGACATCGCGGTCACGGGCGCGCTGCTGCACGACATCGGGAAGATCGAGGCGTACAGCAGCGACCCGGTCGAGATCGACCTCACCGACCACGGCCGGCTGCAGGGCGAGATCCCGCTCGGGTACTTCCGCGTGCGCAGCGCGATCGAGGCCATCGACGGCTTCCCGCCGCAGCTCGCGCAGGCGGTGCTGCACATCATCCTCAGCCACCACGGCCGGCTCGAGCACGGCAGCCCCGTGATCCCGTGCACGCGCGAGGCGACGCTCGTGCACTTCGTCGACAACCTCGGCGGCCGGCTCGGATCGTTCGACCGCGTCGAGCGCGAGCTGCCCGACGGCACGTCGTGGTCGCGGTTCGACCGCGGCATCGGCGGCGGGGCCTGGTTCGGCCTCCCGCGCGCCGCCTAGACGCGGTCGAGCAGACCCGTCATCTCCTCGGCGGCGACGCGGATGCGGCGGATGTACTCCTCGCGGCGCTGCGCGTCGAGCTTCGCGCCGTCGTCCTCGAGGATCCGCGCGAACGTGTAGATCACGGCGAGCGGGTTGCGGAGGTCGTGGACGAGCTGAGCGACGTGGTCGTCACGCATCGCGGGTGAAGCGGCCCTCGTCGCGGTCGTCGTCGTCCTCGAGCTGGATCTCGCCGCGCTCGAGCGCGATGGCGATCGCGTGCACGCGGTTGCGCGCCTGGAGCTTGCGGATGACGTTGCGGACGTGGGTGCGGACGGTCTCGACGGAGACCTCGGGCCGGATCCGGCCGCCGATCTGCTCGGCCGTGTTCCCCTCGGCCATCAGGTGCATGATCTCCCGCTCGCGCGGCGAGAGCTGCGGCACCTTCGCGGTCGCGCGCGGGGACAGCAGGACGCGGTCCAGCCGCGGGTCGACGTACGAGCCGCCGGCGGCGACGCGCTCGATCGCGGCGAGCAGCTCGTCCAGCGAGCCGGCCTTGAGCGCGTACCCGCGCGCACCCGAGTCGAGGCCCTCGTACAGCGACTCGGCGTCGACCTCGCCCGTGTAGAGGACGATGCCGAGCCCGGGGTCCACGGCGAGCAGCCGGCGCGCGAGCTCGATGCCCGACCCGTCGGGCAGCCCGATGTCGATGATCGCCACCTCGGGATCGCCGTGCTCGACGAGATCGACGCCCGCGGCGAGGTTGCCCGCCGAGCCGACGACCTCGTGACCGGCGCGCTCGAGCAGCGCCTCGAGCCCCGCCCGGAGCGCCTCGTGGTCATCGATCAGGACGAGCTTCGTCATCCGTGCCAAGCATAAGCCTCCAACCTGTCAAGAAAGACCGCAAAGAGCGGCCCCTCCGGCTTTCGGCGCGCTGCCCTGCATGGCGCACCCCCCTATCGTTGACCGACGATGGCGAAGGACACCGAGAAGCTGATCCGGCAGCTCTCCCTCATCTCGTACCTCATGGCGGAGCGGCGGCCGGTGACGGCCCTCGAGATCCGCCGCGACGTCGAGGGCTACAGCGGGATGAACGAGGACGCGTTCGCGCGGCGGTTCTACGCCGACCGCGCGGAGCTGGAGTCGCTGGGGATCCAGCTGACGGTCGACCGCCCGCTCGACGCCGGCGGCGAGCAGGAGACGTACTCCCTGCGCCCGGAGAACTTCCACCTCCCGCCGATCGAGTTCAGCGACTCCGAGCTGGCGGCGCTGCACACCGCCCTCGGCCTGCTCGACGGCGAGTTCGCCTACGCCGAGCCGCTGCGCCTCGCGCTGCAGCAGATCAGCTGGGGCCGGCCGAGCCCGCTCGACACGACCGACGGGCTGAAGCTCCACGTCACCGCCTCCGCCGGCGGCCACGAGCTGAGCCAGCGGCTCGCGAAGATCGAGACGGCGATCTTCCGCCACAAGACGATCACCTTCGACTACTACTCGCTGCAGCGCGACTCGCTCGACGCGCGCAAGGTCGACCCGTACCACCTGCTCTTCCGCGACGGCCAGTTCTACCTCGTCGGCCGCGCGCACGAGCGCGACGCGATGCGCGTGTTCCGCCTCGACCGGATCCGCGGCAAGGTCGCGTACGCGACGAAGGCCGAGCACGACTTCAAGCGGCCCGAGGACTTCGACCCGCGCGAGTACGCGGGCCGCGCCGGCTGGCAGTTCGGGTCGACCGTCGCGACCGCCGAGATCTGGGTCTCGAACCGGATCGCCTGGCAGATCGAGCGCCAATACGGCCGCTTCGGCGAGGTGCGCCCCGCCGACGACGGGATCGTCTTCGTCACCGACTACGCCGACGCGCGGCAGCTGGCGAGCTTCGTGCTCGGCCTGCGCGAGCACGCCCGCGTGCTGTCGCCGCGCGAGCTCGCCGACGAGGTGTCCGACCGCGTCGAGCTGCTGGCCGAGCGCCACGCCGGCACGTTCGAGCCGGCCGCCCCGGTGCCGCAGCGCGAGGAGGAGGAGGCGGCCGAGGAGCCGTCGCCGCCGAAGCGCG
This sequence comes from Parviterribacter kavangonensis, assembly GCF_056863335.1. Taxonomy (NCBI): domain Bacteria; kingdom Bacillati; phylum Actinomycetota; class Thermoleophilia; order Solirubrobacterales; family Parviterribacteraceae; genus Parviterribacter; species Parviterribacter kavangonensis. The sequence continues at coordinate 22,997 of NZ_JBXPJA010000003.1, forward strand.
AGACGTCGATCCGGCCCGAGCGCTTCGCCCGCCTCGTCACGCTGGCGACCATCCTCATCGACGCCGGGCGGCGTGGCGAGAACCTGCGAGAGACCGACGTCCGCGAGCGGCTGCAGGTCTCCGCGCAGGAGCTGCGCGAGGACATCAACGTCCTGAACGTCGTCTCGTTCGGCGGCGGCACCTACGTGCTCTACGCCGAGGTCAACGACGACGGGACGATCGAGGTCGACCCCGAGCCGTACGCCGACAACTTCGCGCGCCCCGCGCGGCTGCTGCCGGTCGAGGCGAAGGCGCTCGTCGCCGCGATCGACCTCATCGGGCCGCACCTGCCGTCGGGCGCGCTGACGAGCGCACGCGACAAGGTCGTCGCCGCGCTCGGCGGCGAGGACCCGCGCGAGCAGCTACACATCGCCGACGCCACCGCCGACGACCCCGACGTCGCGCGCCGGATCTCGGTCGCGATCCAGGAGCGGCGGGTGCTGCGCATCGAGTACTACAAGGCCTCCGAGGACCAGTTCTCCGAGCGCTTGGTCGAGCCGTACCACCTCATGAACGGCCGCGAGGGCTGGTACGTCGCCGCCTTCGACCCGCGCCGCGACGACGTCCGGCACTTCCGGCTGGACCGGATCAAGACCGCCGAGGTCACCGACGAGCCGTTCGAGCCGCGGCCGGAGGTCGCGGCCGCCGCCGACCTCGAGGGCTGGGCCCGGACCGGCGAGCTCGAGGCGTCCCGCGTCGCCCGCATCTGGGTCTCGCCCGAGCGCGCCCGCTGGGAGCGCGAGGAGCACCGCGTGGCCCGCGAGCTCGAGGACGGCGCGATCGTCATCGAGCGCGGCTTCAAGGGCACCGACTGGCTCGTCCGCGAGATCCTGCTCGAGAGCGGCGACGCCGCGATCCTCGAGCCCGCCGACGCGCGCGACGCGCTCCGCGAGGCCGTCGAGCGCCTCCGGGCCGCGACCGTCTGAGAGACCAGGTCTCGGCGCCCGCGCCGGACGCGGCGCCGCCGTCAGATCTTCGCCGCGGCCTCCCATCTCTCCGCGCGCACCCGCTCGATCCACCTCGCGAGGTTCGGGAACCCGTCGAGCGGGAGCTCGCGGGTGAGGACGAGGTGGAACTCCTCGGTGTCGTCGTCGTCGCAGAACGCGGCGTAGCGGAGGAAGGGCCAGGCGATCACGTCGGCGGCCGTGTAGTCGCCGAAGAGGTGGGCGCGATCGGTCAGGAGAGCGTCGAACCAGGCCTGGCGGGCGTGCATCGCCTCCGCCCACGCGCGGCGGTCCTCGGCGGGCGCGTCCGGCTCGTCGGCGAGGCGGTTCGGCTCGACCTTCCAGACGCGGTTGAACCAGTCGATGAAGAGCCGCACCTGCGCGGCCGCGGCGGGGTCGGCCGGGAAGAGCGGCGGGTCGGGATGCTCGCGCTCGAGATGCTCGACGATCGCGGGCGAGTCGGCGATGACGCGCCCGCCGTCGACGAGCACGGGCACGAGCGGCTGGCCGGAGACCTCGACGGCGAGCGAGCGGTCCTCGGGATCGACCCACACCGACTCGGTCTCGAGGCCCTTGTGGGCGAGCGCGAGGCGGATGCGATCGACGTTGGTGGAGTGGCGGAAGCGGAGCAGCTGCACGACGGACAAGACGACGGTGGACGGCCGGACCGGACGTGTACGGTCCCGGCGTGGCCAGCAAGCGCGACCGGATCAAGATGACCGATGAGGAGGCGCTCGCGTTCCTCCAGGACGAGCGCATCGTCGTGTGCGCGACGAACGGCAGGGACGGGTTCCCCCATCTCATGCCGCTCTGGTACGTCGTGCGCGACGGCGAGCTGTGGGCGTGGACGTTCGCGAAGTCTCAGAAGGTCAAGAACCTCGAGCGCGACGCCCGCGCGACGCTGCAGGTCGAGGCGGGCGACAGCTACGACCAGCTGCGCGGCGTGATGCTCAAGTGCGAGGCCGAGCTGATCCGCGACACCGAGCGCGTGGCGGACCTCGGCATGGAGATCTTCGCCAAGTACACCGGCGCGGCGCTGGGCGACGAGGTGCGCCAGATGGTCCTCAAGCAGGCGTCCAAGCGCGTGGCGATGCGGTTCGCCGAGCGCGAGCGGGCGACCTGGGATCACCGCAAGCTCGGCGCCGGGGTGTACTGACGGCTACCCCGGGGACGGCGTTGGGAGCCTCCCCGATGCCACCCCTCCGGTGCGGCCGTAGCGTCGCCGCACCATGCTCCGCAGCGTCTCCATCGCCTTCCTCCTCCTGCTCGTCCTCGGCGCGGCGCAGGCCTCCGCGAAGCCCGTCTCGGTCAAGGTGCCGCTCCCGGGCGCCGGCCAGTCGAGCGCCGTCTTCGCGAACCTCAAGGGCAAGGTCACGAAGGTCGCCGTCAAGGGCGCGCCCAAGGACGTCACCGTCGTCGGCGGGGTCAAGGGCAAGTCGCTCGCGCTGGCGGCGTCGCGCCCGGCGGGCTCCAAGGGCTCGAAGAACCCGGTCGTCGTCGTCCTCAAGGGTGGCCGCCCGTCGCTGAAGTGGACGCTCAAGAAGGTCGAGAAGGGGACGGTCCCGACGCAGTTCTGCACCGGCCTCACCGAGCTGTTCGCGAAGACGCTGCGTGTCCCGAAGGGCACCGATCCCGCGGTCGCGGCGAAGCTCGGCAGCGACCTCGCGATCACCGGGTGCGGCGGCAACCCGCAGCCGGCGAACGGCGTGCAGCTGCCGAGCAACGGCACCGGCCTGCCGGCCGGCACGACGAAGCCGGCGACCACCACGCCCACGACCCCGACCACACCGGCGAAGCCGAGCGGCGGCACGACGACGCCGCCCGCGGACGCGTGCAAGAACGGCAAGGACGACGACGGCGACGGGCAGATCGACGCCCGCGGCCCGGGCGTGGTCAACCCCGACTCCGGCTGCTCGAGCGCCACGGATGCGAGCGAGGGCGACGAGCTGCTCTTCGGCGACGACTGCGCGCAGAGCTCGGGGCTCTTCAAGACGCAGAGCGGCGGGATCTCCGCAGCGATCAACGGCAGCTGCCCGCTCATCGAGGAGGTCTGGATGACGATCCGGCCCGGCGTCGCGAGCTGCACCGTCGCCAGCGCCGACTCGAACTACTCGTGCGCCGCCGAGAACGGCTACCTGCACGCGAAGCGCACCGGCGGCCCGATCGGCAGCCAGCTCGACTTCCCGGCGATCACCCTGAGCGGCCCGGTCGACTGCACCGCGAAGACGACCATCACGATCATCGACCAGAACGGGTTCGCGATCGAGCTCGAGCGCCCGTGGCCGCAGACCTGCGCCGGCGGCGGCGATCCCGATCCCGCGCAGTGCTCGAACGGCGCCGACGACGACGGCGACGGCCAGGCCGACGCGATCGGCGCCGCCGGCGCGACGACGCCCGACCCCGGCTGCACGAGCGCCTCCGACACGAGCGAGAGCTCGGAGATCGCGCCGCCCGCCGGCTGCACCATCACCGTCGGCCACCTCGAGAGCAGCCTCGCCGACACGGCGTTCCTCGCGCAGGGCTGCGGCACGGTCGTCGGCGGCTGGCTCGACCCCGCCGAGGACGCCGTCGACTGCAGCCTCTACCTCGGCTCGGCCCAGACGCCGACGCAGTGCGACGTCGTCGCCGGCATCGGCGTGGCTGCCTTCGCGCCGACCACGCAGGACGTCCTCCTCGTCGCGCCCGTGACGTTCGAGCCCTTCTGCGACGCGCCGCTCACGGCCGCCGTGAAACGCCAGGACGGCACGGTGATCGAGCAGCGCGCGCTCTGGCATCCGGACGGCTGCTAGCGGGTTCCTCGCTAGCCTCTCGCGCCGTGCAGCCGCTGAAGGGGCTCATCCTCTCGGGCGGTCGCGGCACTCGTCTGCGGCCGATCACCTACACGAGCGCGAAGCAGCTCGTGCCCGTCGCCAACAAGCCGGTGCTGTTCTTCGGCATCGAGGCGATGGCCGCTGCCGGCATCGAGGAGGTCGGGATCATCATCGCCCCCGAGACGGGCGACGAGATCCGCGAGGTGACCGGCGACGGCTCGCGCTTCGGCGTGAAGATCACGTACATCCTGCAGGACGAGCCCGCCGGGCTGGCGCATGCGGTGCTGACCGCCGAGCCGTTCCTCGGCGACAGCCCGTTCGTGATGTACCTCGGCGACAACCTGCTGCAGGGCGGCATGACCGATCTGGTCGAGGCGTTCAAGACCAGCGAGCCGGACGCGCTCATCCTGCTCACCCCCGTCCCCGATCCGGAGAACTACGGCGTCGCCGAGCTGACCGACGGGCGCGTCACGCGCCTGGTCGAGAAGCCCAAGGAGCCGAGGACCGACCTGGCGTTGTGCGGCGTGTACATGTTCACCGCCGGCATCCACGACGCCGCCCGCGCGATCGAGCCATCGCCGCGCGGCGAGCTGGAGATCACCGACGCGATCCAGCACCTCGTCGACCACGCCCAGCGCGTCGAGCCGCACGTCGTCAAGGGCTGGTGGAAGGACACCGGCCGCCTGGACGACATGCTCGAGGCCAACCGGCTGATCCTCGACACCATCGAGAGCCGCATCGAGGGCGACGTCGTCGACTCGACCACTCACGGACGCGTGATCATCGAACCCGGCGCCACCCTGACGCGCTCGACCGTGCGCGGCCCGGCGATCATCGGCGCCGGCGCCACCCTGACCGACGCGTACATCGGCCCGTACACCGCCGTCGGCGAGGGCTGCGTCATCGAACGCGCCGAGGTCGAGCACTCCATCCTCCTCGAGGGGTCGTCGGTCCGCGCGCTGGACGGCCGGATGGAATCGAGCCTGCTCGGGCGCAACGTCGCGATCGGCCGCTCCGACGGCCAGCCGCGCGCGTACCGCTTCATGGTCGGCGACAACAGCGAGATCGGGATCCTCTAGTCCCATGCGGCTCGTGGTCACCGGCGCCGCGGGGATGCTCGGCCACCGCGTCGCCGACGCGGCGCGCGAGCGCGGCCACGACGTGGTCGGCGTCGACCTCCCCGAGCTCGACCTCACCGACGCGGACGCCGTCGCGGCGTTCCTCGCCGAGCAGCGGCCCGACGCGGTCGTCAACTGCGCGGCGTACACGGCGGTCGACCAGGCGGAGAGCGAGGAGGAGCTCGCGACGCGGATCAACGGCGACGCCGTCGCGACGCTCGCCCGCAGCGCCCCGTACCTCGTGCACGTCTCGACCGACTACGTCTTCGACGGCGAGGCGAGCGAGCCGTACGTCGAGTCGTCGTCCCCCGCGCCCACCGGCGCGTACGGCCGCAGCAAGCTCGCGGGCGAGCGCGCGGTGCTCGCCGCGGGCGACGGCCACGCGATCGTCCGCACCGCGTGGCTGTTCGGCGAGGGCGGCAAGAACTTCGTGGACACGATGATCGGCCTCGGGCGCGAGCGCGATGAGGTCCGCGTCGTCTTCGACCAGGTCGGCTCCCCCACGTGGACCGGCCACCTCGCCCCCGTGCTCGTCGACGTCGCCGAGCGCCGCGGCAGCGGGATCTTCCACGCCACCGGCGCCGGCCAGTGCTCGTGGTTCGAGCTCGCCGTCGAGGCCATGCGCCTCGCGGACCTCGACTGCCGCGTGGTGGCGATCCCGAGCGAGGAGTTCCCGACCCCGACCAAGCGCCCCGCGTTCAGCGTGCTGGCGACCGAGCGCGCCGACGGCGTGCATCTGCCGCCCTGGCAAGAGGGCGTGAAAGGACATCTGCGATGAAGCTGCTCGTGTGCGGTGGAGCCGGGTTCATCGGCTCGAACTTCTGCCGGGTGCGCGTGCGCGACTTCGGTGACGAGGTCGTGGTGCTCGACAAGCTGACCTACGCCGGCCGGCGGGAGAACCTCTCCGACGTCGAGCACAGCTTCGTGCACGGCGCGATCGAGGACCCCGACGCGGTCGCCGGCGCGATGGACGGCGTCGACGCCGTCGTGAACTTCGCCGCCGAGACGCACGTCGACCGCTCGATCGCCGAACCCGACGCGTTCGTGCGCACCCACGCGCAGGGCACCTACGTGCTGCTCGAGGAGGCGCGCCGGCGCAAGCTGCGCTACCTGCAGGTCTCGACCGACGAGGTGTACGGCTCGATCGAGGAGGGCTCGTTCACCGAGCAGTCCCCCCTCGCCCCGTCCTCGCCGTACAGCGCGACGAAGGCCGGCGCCGACCTGCTCGTCGGCTCGTACTTCCACACGTTCGGGACCGAGACGCTGATCTGCCGCGGATCGAACAACTACGGGCCCTACCAGTACCCCGAGAAGCTCATCCCGCTGATGATCCTCAACGCGCTGCACGGCGACCGGCTGCCCGTCTACGGCGACGGCAAGCAGGTCCGCAACTGGCTCTACGTCGAGGACTTCGCGCGCGGCATCGGCCACGTCCTCGAGCACGGCACGCCCGGCGAGGCCTACAACGTCGGCGGCCCCGACGAGACCTACAACCTCGACGTCGTGCGGCGCATCATCGAGCTCACCGGCCGCGACGAGTCGCTGATCGAGTACGTCACCGACCGCCCCGGCCACGACCGCCGCTACAGCCTCGGCTCGGAGAAGGTCCGCGCGCTCGGCTGGGAGGCGCAGGTCTCCTTCGAGCAGGGCCTCCCGCAGACCGTCGCCTGGTACCAGGAGAACACCTGGTGGTGGGAGCCGATCCGCTCCGGCGACTACCGCGCCTACTACGAGCGCCAGTACGGCCGCGCGCTCGGCTGAGCCGGAGGATCAGCCCGCGAGGCGGGTGATCTTCCAGAGGTCGCTGCGCTTGCGCAGTTCGATCGTCTCGACCTGATCCTCGTCGCGGCCCGCCTTCACGCGGGCGCGCGCGGTCGTGCCGGTCACCCGGACGGAGTCGACGGTGAGGTCGTAGTTGTCGGCCTCGTCGATCGCCTGCTTCATCGCCTTGTCGCAGTCGCCGCCCGGGATGCCCTGGATGGCGTCCGGATCGAGGATGTCCTTGCAGATCTTGCCTGCGTCGTCCTGCTGCGCGGCCTCCTGCAGGTCCTCGATGACCTGCGCGACCTTCTCCTGCTCGCCGCTGAAGTCGCCGCTGGAGTTGGCGGCCTGGCCGCAGCCGGCGAGCGCGAGCAGCGCGAGGAGCAGGACGACTGTCGTACGCACGAGGCGGCGCATCCTATCCTGCCGGTGGATGACCGATGCCGCCCCCTCGGTCCCGCGTGGACGCCATGCACCGCCGCTCGAGGTTCGCCTCGAGCGCCAGCGCGCACGCCTGTTCGCAGCCGCGGCAGCCGTCTTCGCGCGCGTCGGCTACGCCGAGGCCAGCGCCGAGTCGATCAGCCGCGAGGCCGGCATGTCGAAGGCGACGTTCTACGAGCACTTCGCCAACAAGGAGGAGTGCATCCTCGCGCTGTTCGACGCGTCGGCAGCGCAGCTCGGCGCGTCGGTGACGGAGTCGCTCGGCGTCGCGACCGAGCGCGGCGACGTGAGCACGCCCGAGGAGCGGATCGGCGCGGGCATCCGCGCGTTCCTCTCCGCGCTCGAGGCGTACCCCGACCACGCGCGCACGCTGCTCGTCGAGATCATCGGCGCGGGCCCGCGCGCGAACGAGCGCCGGGACGCGGTGCTGGAGGCGTTCGCCGAGCGCCTCGACCAGCAGAACGCCGCCGCGCACGAGCGCTACGGCGCCCCGCGCTTCGCGTCGCGCGACGATGCCTTCGCGCTCGTCGGCGCGATCGTCGAGCTCGCGTCGCGCCAGCTACGCCACGGCCGCCCGGCGCGGATCCTCGATCTCGAGCCGGTCATCCTGCGCCTCGTGCGCGGCGTGATCGACCAGGGGATCACGAAGAGCTGACCCTCGAGGCGCTCGAAGCCGAGGTCGTCGCCTGCCGGCGCTGCCCGCGGCTCGTCGCCTGGCGCGAGGAGGTGGCGGCGGTGAAGCGCGCCGCGTACGCCGACGAGGAGTACTGGGCGCGGCCGATCCCCGGCTTCGGCGACCCGCGCGCCCGCGTCCTGCTGCTCGGCCTCGCGCCCGCCGCGCACGGCGCCAACCGGACCGGCCGCATCTTCACCGGCGACCGCTCGGGCGACTTCCTCTTCGCCGCGCTGCACCGCACCGGCTTCGCGAACCAGCCGACGTCGCGCCACCGCGGCGACGGCCTGCGGCTGACGGACGCCTGGATCACCGCGGCGGTCCGCTGCGCGCCGCCCGCGAACAAGCCGACGCCGGAGGAGCGCGACACGTGCCTGCCTTGGACGGTGCAGGAGCTCGTTCTGCTCGAGCACGTCCGCGTGATCGTCTGCCTCGGTCAGTTCGCGTGGGACAACGCGCTGCGGCTCCTGCCGGAGCGGATCCGGCCGAAGCCGAGGTTCGGCCACGACGTCGTCGTCGACGCCGAGCCATGGACGCTGCTCGGCTGCTTCCACCCGAGCCAGCAGAACACGTTCACCGGCGTGCTGACGCCGGCGATGCTCGACGGCGTCCTGCGCCGCGCGCGCGAGCTCGCTACCTGAAGACGCGGCCCGCGACGGGGTTGCGCAGCTCCTGCGGGATGAGCCGCGCACCGACGACGAGCGCGCTCATCGGCCGACCCGGCACCACCTCCGCCCGGTTGCGGGCGAGCGCGTCGAGCGCGGTCCGCGCGATGTGGTCGGGGTCGACCCACAGCGGGCGCGGGATGACGCGCTCGATCGGCGTCGGGCCGGCGACGTCGAAGAACTCGGTGTTCACCGGGCCGGGGCAGAGCGCCGTCACCGCGATGCCGTGCGGGCGCAGCTCCTCGTGCAGCGCCGCGGTGAACGACCGGTTCCACGCCTTGGCCGCGCCGTAGCTCGCCATGTTCGGCAGCGGCGTGAAGCCGGCGGTGGAGGCGACGTTGAGGATGGCGCCGCGGCCGCGCTCGACCATCGGGCGCACGAAGCGGCCAGTGAGGTCGGCGACTGCCTCGATGAGCAGGCGGACGAGCTCCACCTCGCGCTCGACCTCGGCCTCGTGGAACGGGCCCGCGGTCCCGAAGCCGGCGTTGTTGACGAGCACCTCGACGTCGAGGCCGAGCGCGGCGATGCGATCGGGCAGCTCACGGCGGGCGGCGTCGTCGGTGAGGTCGCACGCCAGTGCCTCGGCCCGGACGCCGTAGCCGCCGGAGAGCTCCTCGGCGAGCGCCTCGAGCCGGTCGGCCCGGCGGGCGACGAGCGTCACGCCGTGACCGCGCGACGCGAGCTCCTTGGCGAGCTCGGCGCCGATCCCGGCCGAGGCACCGGTCACGAGCGCGGTCGAAGAGGGAGAGGGATCGGGCAGCCAGGCCATGCCGGAGGCGGTACCCGCCGCCCCGACCGGGCTATCGGCGCACGCGCGAGGTGGCGACGACCGTCGCCGACAGGACGATCGCGCCCAGCGTCACGGTGCCGCACAACGCGAAGACGGCGCCGAAGCTCGCGGCGAGGCGCAGCCACTCGCCCGCCGCGTCGTGGTGGAGCACCGACAGGCACCCTGCGAGCAGCAGGGACAGCCATGCCGCCTCGAGCGCGACCATCGCGGATCGTCCCGTCAGGGAGGCGAGACGACCGGTGACCCCGTGCATGCCCACGACAACGTCCTTCCCCCGCACTAGTTGGCGGGAACGTCGCTGGTTCCTGCACAGGATCCCCCGGGTGCCGGACGACCTAGTTCCCGGCTGCCGTCCCGATCAGGTTGCCGCCGCCGGCGGCGACCACTTGCGCGCCCGCCGACGGCGCGATCACCTTGCTGGCGCCCTGCAGGCCGAGCCCGTTGTCCGAGAGCAGCCCGAGGCCGTTGTCGGAGATGAGCTTCGCCTCCGGGACCGCGCGCATCGACCCGGTACCGCTGACGAGCTTCTCGCGACCGAGCAGGTTCATCCCGCCCGCGGCGACGACGTTCGCCCCGCCGGCCGACACGACGTTGCCGCCCGCCGCGCCGATGAGGTTCATGCCGCCCGCCGCGACGACGTTCGCGCCACCGGCCGACACGACGTTCGCTCCGCCGGCAGCGACGACGTTCGCTCCGCCCGAGGCCACCACCTGCGCGGGGTTCAGCTGGATCGGCTGGGTCAGCGCGTTCGCGACGCCGCTCGCCGCGAAGACGAGCGGGCCGGCCGCCTTCTTCGCGAGCGTGACGAGCCCCTCGGCCGCCGACTTGCCGACCGTGGCGAGCGCCTGCAGCGGGCCGCCGCGGAAGAGGTCCTGCATCCAGCTCCACATCTGGTCGACGCCGGCGGCACGGGCGGTCGGCCCGCCGGCGGCGTTCGCGACGCGCTTGCCCGACGCGCTCCACGTCTCACCGGAGATCGAGCGGAACTTGCCCGCGCGCTGCTTCACCAGGAAGGTGCCGAAGCCGAAGATCTTGTTCCCCGCGGCGTCCTGCGCCTGGACGAGGTACACGACCTTGCCGCCCTTCGACGGCCGGAACTTCGAGAAGATCGCGGCGCTGCCGGTGTCCTCGCGGGTCGGGCGCTCGACGTCGTCCGCGCCGACCGCGTCGCCGTCGACGTACACCTTCGCGCCGATGACGCGCCGCGCCCCGGTGTTCGCGGTGCCGTTGCCGATGTAGCGGTCGAAGACGCGCACGCCGAAGACGTTGTCCGCGTCGGCGGTGAGCGCGAGGTCGTCGATGCCGAAGCTCGGCATCGGGTCGCCCGGGTAGCCGCCCTGACCGTGGAACGGGAACAGGTCGTACTCGGCCTGGCTCTTCGGCAGCGTGACGGCGACGCGCAGCTCGCGGCCGTCCTTGCTCGCCGAGCGCACCTCCGGGTCATCGCCGTCGCCGGCGATCTTGAAGTCGAAGTTGACGCGGTCGCCGCAGCCCTTCTCCTTGAGCAGCGTCCACGTCTCCTCGAGGTCGATGCCCTTCAGCTCCCTCGTGAAGCTGCCGGCGGTGCACGCCTTGAAGCCCGGCTTGCCGGCCTCCACGACGAGCTTGATCTTCAGCTTCTCGCCGATCGAGCTCGTCACCGGCGTCCCCGCCGCGGTCGACTGCGAGTGCACCTGACCGGGGTCGAGCGCCTTGCCCTTGAGCACGAGCGGCTTCTTGCGCGCCTGCGCGTCGACCTTCACGTCGGCGAAGATCCCCGCCTTCGCGATCGCGTCGACGGCCTCGTCGGCGGTCTTGCCCAGGACGCTCGGCATCTTGATCGTCTGCTTCGTGTCGACCGGACGCGGCGCGGGGGTCGTCGGCTGCGGCGCCGGGGGCGCCGGCGGCGCGGGCTTCTCCTGCACCAGCCGGCCCGTCGAGTCGGCGGTCGCCGTCCCGACGCCGTTTTCGGCGGTCACGTGCAGCCGCACGACGCGGCCCACGTCGGCCGACGTCGTCGTGTAGCTGTGGCCGGTCGCGCCGGAGATCGCCCCGCAGCCGCTCGGCGCGGCGGCGGTGCCGGAGCAGCGCTGCCACTGGCGCGCCGCGGTCGGCGCCGGCGTGCCGCTGAACGTCGCGGCCGCCGTCTCGCGCACCGTGTCGCCCTCGGTGAGCGTGCCGTCCGGCGCGATGACCGGGTCGGCCGTCCGCGCCGGCGCGGTGCCGGCCGGGGCGCCCCCGCCGGCGCCGTTGACCTTGCGCGTCGCCGAGTAGGAGAACGCGCTCGCGGCGCCGTTGCCCACCGGGATGGCGGTGACCACCACGCGCAGCCACGAGCCCGCGTCCGCGGCGGTGACCACGTGGGACGCGGCCATCGAGGGCAGGTACTGGCACGGATCCGGGTCCGGCCAGTGGCCGGCGTCCGCCGTCGGGCAGCGCTGCCACTGGTACTCGTAGTGGTCGATCGGGCCGCCCGAGAAGTTCTCGTCGGTCACCTGCAGCGTCTCGCCGACGTTCACGTCGCGGTTCGGCGCGAGCACCGGCGCGCCGTCGCTGACGGCGTCGGCCGCGCTCGGCTCCACGGTCGAGCTGACCCACGCCGTCGACAGGCCCGCTTCGTTCGTCGCGGTGACCTTCGCGCGCACGTGCTTGGCGACGTCGGCCTCCTTGATGACGTGGGACGCGGCGGTCGCGTTCGAGATGGGCGAGCAGTCGTCCGCCGCCCACGCACCCTGCGCGTGCGAGGTGGTGCAGCGCTCCCACGCGTACGTCTCGTCGATCGTGCCGTAGCCCGACCACGTCGCGCCGGAGACGGTGACGGTGTCGCCGAACGCCGCGAGGCCGTTGCCGCTCAGCTGCGGCGCGGCGGTGTTCGCCGGGGCCGTCCGCGTCGCCGACAGGCGCGCGATCGTCGGGCGCAGCGCGTACCCGCCGTCCTCGTCGCCGGGGTAGTAGTCGTACGTCCCGGCGACGACGAGCGCCTCGCCGTCCGCGAGGAGGTACACGTCGCCCGCGTGGTTGTAGTTGCTCTCGCTGAACGCCGGCTCGAAGAGCGAGCCGCCGCCGCCGCGGTAGACCGGGTCGGTCTCGCCGTCAGCCCCGAGCCGGACGATCCCCACATGGACCGCCGCCCACGCGCCGGTGACCTTCGCGTGGTGCGTCCCGACGGCGTAGACCTCGCCCGTCGTCGGATCGACCTCGATGCGGCGCAGCTCGCCGCCGCCCTCGGCGGGAACGAGCGACGGGCGCGCGAGCCCGTCGTCTCCGAAGCCGGCGGCGGGCTCGCCCGCGCCGGAGAACTTCGCGACGCCCCACTGGCCGTCGACGTTGCCGCCGACGTAGACGTCGCCGTTGACGACGTCGACGTCCGCGGGGCGCGTGCCGCCGTAGCCGCTCGGCCACGCGTCCGGCGACAGCAGGTGGCCGTCGCCGTCGAACGACGTGTCCGGCACGCCGTCGGTGTCGAGGCGCGCGACGGTCCAGTGCGTCTGGCTGTCGACCACCTTGTAGCCCGCCATCACGATCCGGTCGCCGTCCTCGGTGTGCTCGACCTCCATCGTCTCGCCGTTGGAGTCGACGAGGTCGGTGAGCCCGAGGCCGGCGGTGCCGTAGGTCGAGAACTGCGGGTTCGGCGTGCCGTCGGCGTTCCACGCGAAGGCGGCCATCCGGTACTCCGAGCCGCTTTGCGTCGTGATCTTCATCGCGCCGCCGACGGCGACGCCGCCGTCGAACGCCGCGACGTCGAAGCCCATGTTGTAGGCGAGCTGCCCCTGGTACGTCGCGACGCCGTCGGCCGTCCCGTCGTGATCGGCGTCGCCGAAGGTGAGGTCCTGCGCACCCGACGTGTCGATCTTCGCGGCCGCCATCTCGAGGTCGTACGTCCCCCATGGCAGGCCCTTGACGCTGCGCGTCCCGCCGACGTAGACCATGCCGTCCGCCGCGACGTCGACCCCGTTGAGCTGCAGCGCGTAGCCGAGCGGGTTCGGATCCGCGACCGTCGCCGTGCCGTCGGCGCCCCACGCGGTGTCCCGCGTCCCGTCCGGCTTGACCTTCGTGACGGACAGGCCGAACTCGTCGAGGAGGTAGATGGAGCCGTCGGGCCCGCGGGCCACGTCCTTGATCCAGCTGTCGCCGTGGACGTCGGCGAGCGGGTAGGAGGTGGCCTCGGGGTCGCCGAGGTCGGCGAGGGCGGTGGCGGGGAGGAGCAGGGCGGCGAGGGCCGCGAGCAGGGCAACGGGCAGCTGACGCATCGGGGCCGTGCATCGGCACCGATCCACCGGATGTTGAGCGTCAGTCAGCCGATGGACCTAATCCCGGGGTGGGTGCCCGCTCGTACCCTCTGATGCATGCCGCTGTCCGCCTTCTCTCCACGCACGCGCGAGTGGTTCACGGGGGCGTTCGAGCGGCCGACGCCGGCGCAGGAGCAGGCCTGGCCGGCCATCGCCGGGGGCGAGCACGTGCTCATCTCGGCGCCGACCGGATCGGGCAAGACGCTCGCCGCGTTCCTGTGGGGTCTCGACGCTCTCTCGTCCGAGCCGTCGACGGGCAAGACGAGGCTCGTCTACGTCTCGCCGCTCAAGGCGCTCTCCTACGACGTCGAGCGGAACCTGCGCGCCCCGCTGCGCGGGATCGGCGCCGATCTGAAGGTCGCGATCCGGACCGGCGACACGTCGCAGAAGGAGCGCGCCGACATGCGGCGCAACCCGCCGGACGTCCTCATCACGACGCCGGAGTCGCTCTACCTCATCCTCACCTCGCAGACGCGCGAGATCCTCACCGACGTCCGCGCCGTGATCGTCGACGAGATCCACGCGGTCGCCTCGACGAAGCGCGGCGCGCACCTCGCGCTGACCCTCGAGCGGCTCGCCGCCCAGCAGGAGGACGGCCACGACCCGCAGCGCATCGGCCTCAGCGCGACGCAGAACCCGCTCGAGGAGGTCGCGCGGTTCATGGTCGGGCCGCGGCGGCAGGCGAAGATCGTCGACGCCGGCGTGCGCAAGGACCTCGACCTGAAGATCCAGGTGCCGGTCGAGTCGATGGTCGAGCCGACTTCGGACGTGGAGATCGATCCGCTCCAGGGCGGCGAGGCGACGCGCAAGTCGATCTGGCCGGCGATCTACCCGCAGATCCTCGAGCTCGTCCGCGAGCACCGCTCGACGATCGTCTTCGTGAACAACCGTCGCGGGGCCGAGCGGCTGGCGCTGCGGCTGAACGAGCTCGCCGAGGAGGACATCGCCCGGGCGCACCACGGCTCCCTCGCGCGCGAGGAGCGGACGGTCATCGAGGAGATGCTCAAGGCGGGCGAGCTGCCGTGCCTCGTGGCGACGTCGTCGCTGGAGCTCGGCATCGACATGGGCGCCGTCGACCTCGTGCTGCAGGTCGAGTCGCCGAAGTCGGTCGCGCGCGGCCTGCAGCGGATCGGCCGCGCGGGCCACGGCGTCGGCGCGACGTCGAAGGGCCGGATCTTCCCGAAGTTCCGCGCGGACCTGCTCGAGTGCGCGGTCGTCACCCGGCTCATGCGCGAGGGGAAGATCGAGCCGACGGTCGTGCCGCGCAACCCGCTCGACGTGCTCGCCCAGCACGTCGTCTCGATCGCGGCGTCCGCGGAGAGCGGCGGCGACGGCGTCGTGTCCGTCGACGACCTCTTCGCGATGGTCACCCGCACGCACACGTACGGGGAGCTGCCGCGGCCGCTGCTCGAGAACGTGCTCGACATGCTCGACGGCCGGTACCCGTCGCAGGAGTTCGGCGAGCTGCGCCCGCGCATCGTCTGGGACCGCGTCGGCGGCACGATCCGCGCGCGCAAGGGCTCGCGCCAGCTCGCGGTCACGAACGCGGGCACGATCCCCGACCGCGGCCTCTTCATGGTCACGCTGCCCGACGGCCGCAAGGTCGGCGAGCTCGACGAGGAGATGGTCTACGAGGCGCGCGCCGGCCAGACGTTCCTCCTCGGTGCGTCCACGTGGCGGATCGAGGAGATCGGCCGCGACCGCGTCGTCGTGACGCCGGCGCCGGGCGCGCCGGGTGCCGTGCCGTTCTGGCGGGGCGACAGCGTCGGCCGGCCGAAGGAGCTCGGCATCGCGATCGGCGCGTTCAGCCGCTGGGCGGTCGACCAGAGCGCCGACGTGCTGGAGCGCGACTACGACCTCGACCCGCTCGCCGCGAAGAACCTCCTCGACTTCCTGCGCGAGCAGCAGGAGGCCACGCGCGTCGTCCCGAGCGACCGCACGATCGTCATCGAGCGCTTCCGCGACGAGATCGGCGACTGGCGGGTCTGCGTGCTGTCTCCGTACGGCGGCCGCGTGCACGCGGCGTGGGCGCTGGCGCTGAGCGCGCACATCCGCGACGAGTTCGGCCTCGAGTCCGACGCGATCTGGTCGGACGACGGGATCATCGTCCACCTGCCCGACGCGGACGAGCCGCCGGGCGCCGACCTCGTGCTGCTGCAGCCCGACGAGCTCGAGGACAAGATCGTCGGCGAGCTCGGCGGCAGCGCGCTCTTCGGCGCGCGGTTCCGCGAGAACGCGTCGCGGTCGCTGCTGATCCCGCGCGCGTACCCCGGGAAGCGCACGCCGCTGTGGCAGCAGCGGCTGAAGTCGCAGTCGCTGCTCGAGGTCGCCAAGCGGTACGGCGACTTCCCGGTGATCCTCGAGACGTACCGCGAGTGCCTGCGCGACGTGCTCGACCTGCCGGGCCTCGAGGAGCTGATGACCAAGCTCCACTCGCGCGAGCTGTCGCTCGTCGAGGTCGAGACGCCGACCGCGTCGCCGTTCGCGTCGTCGCTGCTCTTCGACTACGTCGCGACGTACATGTACGAGGGCGACACGCCGAACGCCGAGCGCCGCGCGGCCGCCCTGTCGCTCGACCGCGACCTGCTGCGCGAGCTGCTCGGCCAGGAGGAGCTCCGCGACCTCATCGACCCCGATGCGCTGCAGCAGGTCGAGGACGACCTCCAGCACCGGTCGCCGCGCACGCGGGCCGAGACGCGCGACGCGCTGGCCGACGTGCTGCGGCGGGTGGGCGACCTCACGGTGTCGGAGGCGTCGGCGCGCGTGCTGCCGGGGCTCGACGCCGAGACGATGCTGCTGGACCTCGCGGGCGAGCGCCGCGCGGTGCGGCTGCGCATCGCGGGCGAGGAGCGGTGGATCGCCGCTGACGACGCCGGCCTGTACCGGGACGCGCTGGGCGCGGTGCCGCCGAGCGGCCTGCCCGAGGCGTTCACCGCCGACGTCGACAACGCGCTGGTCAAGCTCGTCGCGCGCTGGGCGCGCACGCACGGGCCGTTCACGACGGCCGAGCTGTCGGAGCGCTACCGCGTCGACTCCTCCGCCGCTCTGAGTGCGCTGGAGCACGACGGCGAGCTCGTCCGCGGCGAGCTGCGCCCGGGCGGGTCCGAGCGCGAGTGGTGCGACCCCGAGGTCCTGCGCCGGCTGCGCCGGGCGTCGCTCGCGGTGCTGCGCAAGGAGGTCGAGGCGGTCGACCAGGAGGCCCTCGCCGCGTTCCTGCCGTCGTGGCAGGGCGTCGATCGCCATCCGCCGGCCGGTGCGGGGATCGACCGGCTGCGCGAGGTGCTCGTCCCGCTGCAGGGGATCGCGCTGCCCGCCGACGTGTGGGAGCGCGACGTGCTGCCGCGGCGCACCGGCGCGTACTCGACGACGTGGCTCGACCAGCTGTGCGCGTCCGGCGAGCTGGTGTGGGTCGGCGCGGGTGCGCTGGGGCGCAACTCGGGCCGGGTCGCTCTGTACTTCCGCGAGGACGCCGCGCTGCTCGGCCCGCCGGGCGCGAAGGGGATCGAGCGCCCGGCCGAGGCGGAGCACGACCTCCTCCGTGAGCGGCTCGCCCGCTCGCCCTGCTTCTTCACCGACCTCCTCGCCGAGCTCGATCTCGCGCCCGAGATGCTGCAGGAGGCGCTGTGGGACCTCGTGTGGGCGGGCGAGGTGACGAACGATGCGTTCGCGCCGCTGCGCGCCCCGCGGCTCACGCTCGCCCGCGCGAAGTCGACGGCGTCGCGCGCGTCCTCGCGCCGCCGCTTCGGGTCCCGCCGCACCGGCGCCCAGGCTCCCGTCCAGGGCCGGTGGTCGCTGACCGAGAACCTCTTCGGCGCCGTAGCCGACCCGGGCGAGCGGCGCCGCGCGTGGGCCGAGCTCCTGCTCGAGCGGTACGGGGTCGTGACCCGCGAGCAGGTCCTCGCCGAGGGCTTCCCCGGCGGGTTCTCGATGCTCTACGACGCGCTCGGCCAGCTCGAGACGCTGGGCGTCGCGCGGCGCGGCTACTTCGTCGAGGGGCTCGGCGGCGCGCAGTTCGCGCTGCCCGGCGCGGTCGAGCGGCTGCGCTCCCAGCGCGAGGCGGCCGAGAGCGCGCCGGTCGTGCTCGCCGCCACCGACCCGGCCCAGCCGTACGGCGCCGCGCTGCCGTGGCCCAAGCGCGACGACGCTTCGCCGGCCGGCGAGGCGCCGCGTCCGCCGCGTCCGGGCTCTCCGCGCCGCGTCGCCGGCGCGTACGTCGTCCTCGCCGGCGCCCGGCCGGTGCTGTTCGTCGAGCGAGGCGGGAAGGGCCTCGCGCTGCTCGTCTCCGGCGACGACCCGCGCATCGCGCCGTCGCTCGAGGCGCTCGCCGACTTCGTGCGCGCCGGGCGGCTCAAGAAGCTCGACCTCGAGAAGGTCGACGGCGAGCCGATCCTCGGCTCCTCGCTCGAGCCGCTCCTCGTCGACCTCGGGTTCCGCCTCGGCCCGCGCAAGCTGACGCTGACCGCGTAGAGCAGCCCGCGGTCGAAGGTGCGCTCGGTCAACGGACCAGCCGACCGCTCGCGCGCACGACCAGCCACGTCCCGCCGAACTCGAAGACGTCCTGGCAGAGGACCTGCCGGGGTTTGCGGTCGCCGACGTAGAAGTAGAGCGGCCGGCCGCGGTAGGTCACCTGCAGCGTCCCGTCCGCGCGCTTCACCGTCCCGACCAGCGACCGGCGGGCGGGCTTGCGGGCGGCGACCCGCTTCGACGACGTCAACAGCGGGGGCCAGGCGACGGCGCAGTCGCCGGAGCAGCGGCTCGGGCCGCGGCCGTCGCGCGTGAACGCGTAGAGCGCGAAGCCGCGCCCGTCGACGAGGATGCGGCCGTAGCGGGTCTTCGCGACGGCGACCGTCGCGCCCGCCTCGGCCGCCGCCTTCGGGGCCTCCGCCGCGGGGGCCGGCGCGGCGATCGCGACCGCCGCGAGGACGTGCACGAGCGTGAACATGCGCAACCTGTCCTGCAGGCGGTCCGAGCGTTACACGCGGCGGGTACCGTGCCGATCGATGGTGCTGGGCAGGCGCGAGGTCAGGGCAGCGGGCGGGATCGTCCTGCGGTCTCGCGAGGGCGGCGGCGTCGAGGTGCTGATCGTCCACCGCCCCCGGTACGACGACTGGTCGCTGCCGAAGGGCAAGCTCGAACGCCGGGAGAGCTTCGAGCAGGCCGCGGTCCGCGAGGTGCTCGAGGAGACGGGCCTGCGCTGCCGCCTGCACCAGGAGCTCGAGCCGGTCCGCTACGTCGACCAGAAGGGCCGGCCCAAGATCGTGCGCTACTGGATCATGGAACCCCGCGAGGACCACGGCTTCGCCCCGAACGACGAGGTGGACGTCCTCGAGTGGCTCGAGCTCCACGCCGCCGCCCAGCGCCTCACCTACGAGCACGACCAGGAGCTCGTCGCCGGTCTCGCCGCCGGCCGCCCCGGCGCCTAGCCCGCCGCGCGCGACTCGAAGAGCTCCGTCACGAAGTCCGCCGCGACGGGATCGATCAGCGCCGCGGCGACGGACTGCTCGTCCGGCCAGCCGGCATCGAGCATCTTCCGGCCGGCGGCTGCGGCGTCGTACGGCGTGCGGCGCAGCTCGGGCTCGCCGTCGGCGATCCACGCCCAGCGCGCCGCGGCGTCGCCCTCGTACGGGAGGCCGACGCTGCCGGCGTTGACCCACCGGACGTGGCCGACACGGCGGTCGTCCTGCTGGTGGGTGTGGCCGGCGACCACGAGCCGCGCGTCCACGCCGGCGAGGGCGTCGGCGAAGCGGTCGTCCGACGACCGGCGCGTGAGGATCTCCTCGTCGTCGCGCGGCGTCGCGTGGCAGTAGAGGACGCCGTCGAGCTCGACCGTCAGCGGCAGCGCCCCGAGCTGCGCCGCGCGCTCGGCGCCGATCGCCTCGCGGGTGATCGCGGCGTACCGGACGACGAGCTCGTCCGCGCCCGGCTTCGTCCCGCCGGCGACCTCACGCTCGCCGTTCCCCCGCAACCAGTGCGTGGCGATGCCATCGAGCCGGGCGAGCACCTCGAGCGCGAACGGCCCCGGCACCACGTCGCCGCCGACCACGACCGCGTCGGCCGCGGACACCGGCGCATCCTCGAGCACCGCCCGGAGCGCGTCGTCGTTGCCGTGCACGTCGTAGAGCGCGAGCACCCGCACGCGCGCAGCCTACGCCAGCTTCTTGCCCGGGTTGAGGAGGTCCGCGGGATCGAGAGCGCGCTTGATCGCGCGGTGGACGCCGACGGCGGCCTCGTCCCACTGGTGGGCGAGCTGGCCGTTCTTGAGCAGGCCGACGCCGTGCTCGCCGCTGACCGTTCCGCCGAGGCGGACAGCCATCGCGAAGAGGTCCTCGGCGGCGGCCGCGGCGCGGGCCGCCTCGTCGGAGTCGCCCGGTGTGAGGAGGAACGTCGAGTGGAGGTTGCCATCGCCGGCGTGGCCCCACGAGCAGGCGTTGAGGCCGTGGTTGGCGCCGATCTCGAGCGTCCCGGAGATCGCCTCGCCGAGCTTGTCGAGCGGCACCGCGACGTCCTCGGAGAGCTTGCCGCCCTGCTGCGCGGTGACCGCGTGCGACACGCCGCCGCGCCACTCCCACAGCCGCCGCACGCCGGCGGCGTCGGCGGGCGCGTGGACGTGCTCCCCGAGCGCCTCGACGACCTCGGCGCGGGCGCGCTCGACCTCCTGCTCGGTCCCGTCGACCTCCACGAGCAGCACGAGCGCCGGGTCCGGCGGCGCCTCGATGGGGAACGTGTCGCGCGCCGCGGCGAACGTCGCGCCGTCGAGGTACTCGATCGCGGCGGGCACGACGCCGGACGCCATCACCGCCTGGATCGCCTCGGTGCCCTCCGCGACCGACGCGAAGAACGCGGCGACGGGCGCCGCCGCCTCGGGCGCCGGGATCAAGCGCAGCCACGCGCTCGTGATGATCCCGAGCGTCCCCTCGGATCCGATGAGCAGCGCCTTCAGGTCGTAGCCGGCGACGTCCTTGCGCAGCGGCCCGCCGACCTGGACGAGCCGCCCCGGCGCGACGACCGCCTCGAGCCCCGTCACCCACGCGCCGGTGACGCCGTACTTGAACGTGTGCGGGCCGCCCGCGTTCGTCGCGATGTTCCCGCCGATCATCGACGACTCCGACGCGCCCGGATCGGGCGGGTAGAAGAGCCCGTTCTCGCGCGCCAGCCGCGCCACGTCGGACGTCCGCACGCCGGCCTCGACCTCGATCCGCCACAAGAGCGGGTCGAACTGGCGGATGCGCCGCAGCCGCTCGACCGACAGCACCACGCCGCCACCGACGGGCACGGCGCCGCCCGCGAACCCGGTCCCCCCGCCGCGCGGGATGACCGCGACGCCGCGCTCGTAGCACCACGCCACGACCGCGGCGACCTCCTCGGCCGTCCCCGGCACCACGACCGCGTCGGCGTGCCCGCGCACCCCGGACGCGACCGACGCGTCCTCGAGGTACGGCGCCCGCGGAGCGAACGCGTGATCGGCGCCGACGATGCCGGCCAGGTCCTCCAGCATGGCGGCGCACGGTACCGCTCGGGAGTGCGGCGCACGACGCGACAGCAAGCAGTACGGTGACGAGCAGTCAACGATCACGGAGGGGTCGGTTGCAGCGGAGAGTCGTGGCGGCGGTCGTTCTGGCTCTGCTCGGGACAAGCGTGCCCTCCGCTGCCCGGGCGGCCGTCGACCCCGGCACCGTGCTCGTCCGCTTCGACGCCGGCGTGAGCAGGACGAAGGCGGCTGGGGTCGCCCGGCGACACCACGTGCGGCTCGGCAAGCGGCTGAAGGGCACCCGCTTCACCGTCGTCGGGACGCGCGGCAAGCGCCCGCGCGACATCGAGCGGCTCCTCGAGCGCGACCGCGACGTCACCGCCGTCGAGCGCAACTTCATCCGCAGGCCGTTCGCCCTCCCGAACGATCCGCTCATCGCGAAGGGGCGGCAGGGCTGGCTCGAGACGGTGCGCATGCCCGAGGCGTGGGACCTCGCGAAGGGCACCGGGACCGTGAAGCTGGCCATCGTCGACACCGCGATCGACTCCACGCAGCCCGACCTCGCGGCCGACCTCCTGCCCGGCTACGACGCGGTCCGCAGCGACGTCGTCGACCAGCCCTGGGCGCCGCCCGACTCGCACGCGACGCAGGTCGCCGCGGTCGCCGCCGCCCGCGCCGACAACGACTACGGGATCGCGGGCGCGGCGTGGCGCGCGTCGATCCTGCCCGTGCGCGTCATCGACGAGCAGGATCAGGCGACGGACCTCGACATCGTCGAGGGGATCGTCTGGGCCGCCGACCAGGGCGCGAAGGTCATCAACCTCTCGCTCGGCGGCCCCGAGGCGTCCGAGGCGATGCGCCAGGCCGTCGCGTACGCGCAGAGCAAGGACGTCCTCGTCGTCGCGGCCGCCGGCAACGAGGGAACGGACGAGGAGCAGTTCCCGGCCGCGTACCCCGGCGTCGTCGCCGTCGGCGCGACGACGTGGGCGGGCGACCTGACCTCGTTCTCGAGCTGGGGCGACTGGGTCGACCTCGCGGCTCCCGGCTGGGACGTCGCGGGGTCGCCGTCGCTGCTCGCCCCGCACCCGTGGGCGGAGCACAACGGCGGCACCTCGTTCTCCGCCCCGGTCGTCTCCGGCGTCGCCGTCCTGCTGCGCACGCAGCACCCGGAGTGGACGCAGGCGCGCGTCGCGCAGCAGCTCACTTCCACCGCCGTCGACGCCGGCCCGATCGGCCGCGATCCGTTCTACGGGGCGGGAACGCTCGACGCCGCCGCCGCGCTCGGCGCCGGCGCGGTGACCAAGCCGCCGCCTCCCGTCGACGGCAACGACACGCCGGAGAGCGCGACGACGGCCGGCGTCGGCGACACGCTCGGCTCGATCGACGGCCCGACCGACGAGGACTGGTACCGGGTCTCGCTCCCGGCGGCCGGCCGGTACGCGTTCTCCGTCGAGTGGCGAAGCTCCGACCCGGAGGGAGCGATCCTCGATCTCGACCTCTTCAGCGCCACCTTGCAGCCGCTCGGATCCGGGCCGCTCGACACCGATGGCCCGCGGTCGGTCTACCTGCACGTCGTCAACGAGCTCGCCTCGCGGTCCTCCGAGACGTACACCCTGCGGGTAGCGTCGATCGCGCGCGACGGTGCCCCGGTGCGGTTCCTCGCCGTTCCCCTGCCCGACGACGTGCGCCCGGCCGCGGCCGGTGACGTGGACGGCGACGGGCGCCGCGACCTGATCGGCCCGGACCCGTTCGACGAGCACGGCGGCGTCGGCTGGTGGCGTCAGGACGGCGATGGCACCTTCGAGGAGAGCCGGCACGTCGCCGTCCCGCAGGCGCTCGACGTCGCCGGCGGCGACTTCGACGCGGACGGCAAGGCGGACGCCGCAGTGGCGACGGGCAGCGACGTGCGGACGGCGCGGGGCACGGCCGCCGGGTTCGGCGAGCCGGTGATCGTGCCCGGCACCGCCCGTGCCCGCCTCGTCGACGCGGCCGACCTCGACGGGGACGGCAGAACCGACCTCGTGGTGCGCAGCGACGCGGAGGGCGGCGGAGGGCCATGGGAGCTGGCCGTCCTGCGCAATCGCACGACTGGCTGGACGAAGACGGTGCTCAGCACCGCCTACGTCTTCCCGACGGACCTCGCCATCGGCGATCTCACCGGCGACGGGCGCCTCGACATCGCGGGCGGCCGGATCGAGAACGGATCCCAGTCGCTCGTCGTCTTCCGGCAGCGCACCGATGGGACGTGGTCGACCGAGACGCGTGCCGGCCTCCCGGACGCCGTCGCCATCGGCGATGTCACGGGCGACGGCTTCGGCGATCTCGTCGTCGCCCCCGACCTCGAGCAGCGCGTGCTCGTCTACCCGCAGGACGCCGGACACGGCCTTGCGCCGCCGACGGCCTACCCGGCGCCCATCACGGGCGCACTGGCGATCGCGGACGTCGACCGCGACGGCCGCAAGGACGTCGTGAGTGGCGGACCGGAGATGAGCAGCCTCCTGCTCGGTCGCAGCGACGGGACCCTCGCCGCGCCCGAGCAGCTGCCGAGGACCGGCCTGTCGATCCTCGCCACCGACATGACGGACGACGGGCTGCTCGACCTGATCATCGGAGGGGTCGTGCTCGCTCCGCAGTCCGCGACGTGGCCCCGGCCGGCGTGGATCCTGGACACGAGCCCGCGGCCCGGCGTCGACGGCGTCGCCACGACGGCCACGCCGAGCGTGCACTTCGGCCGCGCGCTCGACCCGGCGTCCGTGACGCCCGTGACCGTGCGGGTCGAGCCGGCCGGGTCCGACGACGCCGTCCCGGCATCGGTCGCGTACGACGCCGGGGCGCAGCGGGCGACGGTGAAGCCGTCGTCCGCGCTCGTCGCGGGGAGCTACGACCTCGTGGTGGAGGGCGTCGTCGATCTGCGCGGCGTGCGGATCGAGGGGCGGCGGACCGTGCGCTTCACGGTCGGTTCGCGATCCGCCGACACGACGCCGCCCGACACCCGGCTGCTGTCCGCGGTGTGGAAGCGGCCGTACGGCGACGCCACGTTCGACTTCTGGGCGCCCGAACGCGGCGTGCGCTTCGAGTGCTCGTTCGACGCCGGCGCGTACAAGCCGTGCGTCCCGCCCGTGGTGGTCCGGTCGAGCGACATCCTGCCGGGCGAGCACCGCATGTCGATCCGCGCGAAGGACGCGGCGGGGAACGTCGACGCCACGCCCGCGCTGGGCGTCATCCACGTCCCCCAGCCGGGGACCGGCCAGCCCAAGGTCACCCTCACCGGAACGAGCGGGTCGAGGGCGGTCGACACCCGCACCGAGTACGCGACGCTGCACTCGTTCACCGCGCCGTCCGCGGGAACGCTGACGCTCGACACCGAGGGCAGCGCCCTCGACACGATCCTCGACGTGGAGGACACGGCGCCGGGCGGCGGCATCGGCAGGTCGATCGCGTTCGACGACGACAGCGGGCCGGGGCTGACGAGCCGCGTGGTGCTCGGCGTGAGGAGCGGCGAGACGGTGTACGTCTTCGTCGACGGGTACGGCGAGCACGCCGGCAACGCCCAGGGGGTCGCGATCCTGCGGTGGTCGTTCGCGACCACGCCCGACACGACGCCGCCGGAGACGCGGATCTTCAACGTCCCGAAGGGCGAGCTCGGCTTCGGCGGGGACTTCGTCTCCGAGTACGGGGCGCGCTTCGAGTGCCGTGTGGACAGCGAGGCGTGGTGGGCGTGCGGGCCCGGGACCGATCCGCGGCCGGCGGCGCCTTCGACGGGCCGCCACACGTTCTTCGTGCGCGCGATCGACCACGCGGGGAACGCCGACCCGACACCCGCGTCCCACGTCTTCGACTACCGGGACCCCGCACCACCTCAGACGTTCGCGAGCGTCCCGGAGCTCGTCTCCGCGAAGGAGATCACCCCCTCCTTCTCCGCCGACTACAACGGGGCCGGCCCGTCGACCGAGGTCACCTTCGAATGCCGGCTCGACGGGTCGGCGTGGGCCGGCTGCGTGACGAACACCCGCTACACGGGCCTGGCGGAGGGCCGGCACGTCTTCGACGTCCGCGCGGTCAGCCCGACGGGCATCCGGGATCCGACGCCCGCGCACCTCGAGTTCGCCGTCGACACGACGTCGCCGAACGCGACGATCACCGCCGGGCCGCCATCGACCACGACGGCCCGCGACGCGGACCTGCGGTTCGGCAGCGAGCCGGGCGCCCTGCTCGAGTGCCGTCTCGACAACGAGCGGTGGAAGGCCTGCGCGTCGCCGCTGCGGCTGGGCGGGCTGGCGATCGGCGAGCACGTCTTCCTCGTGCGTGCGACGGACGTCGCCGGGAACCTCGACCCGACGCCTGCCGAGCGGCGCTGGACGATCACCTCGACGACGGCTCCCCCGCCGCCGCCTCCCCCACCGCCGGACACGACGGCGCCGGAGACGACGCTGACCGGCGGCCCGTCCGGGACGGTGACGACGCGGTCGGCGACGTTCACGTTCACCGCGAGCGAGCCCGGCGGCTTCGAGTGCCGCTTCGACGGGACCGCGTGGTTCCCGTGCGCGTCGCCGAAGGCGCTCGGCGACCTCGTCGACGGCGCGCACACGTTCGAGGTGCGTGCGCACGACGCGGCCGGGAACATCGACGCCACGCCGGCGACCCGCTCGTGGACGGTCGCGGCGACTCCGCCGTCCACGAGCGATCCCTCTCCGCCGACGACGACCGACCCGTCTCCGACGACGACGACGAACGACGTCTCGCCGCCACCACGGACCAGCGCCGGCCCCTCCTCGCTGCCGGCGGACGGCGGCGGGACGACTTCGGCGACGGTCGCGGCGTCATCGACGGCCGCGCCGAAGGGGCTCCTCCGCGCGATCCTCACCGCGTCGCGTGGGCGGTTCGTCGTCGCGCTCGACGCCGACCGCGCGATCTCGGTCAGGGTGCGGCTCGAGCGCTGCCGTCACGGGCGGTGCGTCCGCTTCGGCCGCGTCCGCACGGTCCGCGCGGCGACGGGGCGGACGCGGGTCGTCCTCGGCCCGCAGGTGACGGGCCGCGTCCGCGCGGTCGTGACGACGACGCGGCAGCGGCTGGTGACGCGGGCGGTCGTCCGGCGCTAGGCCACGCCGTTCGCGCGCGCCTGCGCGGCGGCCATCTCGGCGCCGTCGGTCCAGGCCGGGCCGTGGCCGGTCACGACCGTCCGGGCGCCGGTGGCCGCGATCGCGTCGAGGGAGCGGATCGCCCGCTCCGAGTCCTTCGTGGCCGCGCGGGCGACGATGCGCGGGCCCTCGCGGTCGGTGTAGGGGTCCTTCGTGACGAACGCATCGCCGGCGAAGAGCACGGACCGGTCCTCGAGATGCAGCGCCGTGTGACCGTCGGTGTGGCCGGGCGTGGCCACGGCGCGCAAGCCGCCGGGCAGGACGTCGCCGTCCCGGTAGGTCTGGAACTCGGAGAGCGTCTCGCCGCGGATGGAACCGGACTTGAGCGCCTTCCAGTAGAGCCGCCGCGTCGGGCCGTACTTCGCGACGTACACGAGCGGCAGGCGCTCGGACTTGGCGTAGCGCAGGGTGTGGCGCGCCAGTTCGGCGTCGCCTTCCGGCATGAAGACGGGGACGCCGTGCTCCTTGCGCACCTTCTCCGCGAACCCGAGGTGGTCGACGTGCGCGTGCGTGATGACGATCGCCTTCAGCTCCGCCGCGCGCGCCTCGACCTGCTTGTACGCGGTCGGGAACCCCGCATCCACGGCGACGGGTCCTTCGTCGGTCTCGACCAGGTACCAGTTGACGACGTCCTGGTCGACGAACTGCGTCACGCCTTCGGCCACGAGCATCCCTCAGCCGTACCCTCAGATGACGAGGTCATGCCGGAGGGCGACACGATCCACTACGCGGCGAACCGGATCCGCCCGATCCTCGAGGGCCACGTCCCGGACGAGCTGTTGACGCCGCACCCGCGCTTCGGGCGCGACCGCTGGCCCGAGAAGCTCGCGGGCCGTGCGGTGCGATCCGTCGACGCCCACGGCAAGCACCTGTTCCTCCGGTTCGAAGGCAACTTGACGATCCACTCGCACCTGCGCATGACGGGCTCGTGGGGCACGTACGCGAAGGGCGACCGCTGGCGCCGCAGCCCGCGGCGGGCGTGGCTTGTCGCGCGGCACGGCACGGGCGAGGTCGTGCAGTTCGACGGCCCGGTGCTCGAGCTCATGACCGACTCGCGCACGCGCCTGGACCGCCGGATCGCCGGCCTCGGCCCCGACATCATCAAGCCGGACTTCGACGAGGACGAGGTGCTGCGCCGCCTGCGCCGGGACGATCCGACGCGCCCGATCGGCGACGCGCTGCTCGACCAGCGCACGATCGCGGGGATCGGGAACCTGTGGAAGGTCGAGGGCTGCTTCCTGGCCGGCATCGACCCCTGGCGGCGCACCTCGAACGTCAGCGACGAGGAGGTCCTCAGCATCATCCACGGGATTCGCCCGTTGATGCAAGAGTCGGCGATGCACGGGATGCAGGACGCGTACAGGACGATCTACGGCAAGCACGACCGCCCCTGCCCGCGGTGCGGCGGGCGCGTTCGCGTGCGCGGCCAGTGGGACGACAACCGCCCGACGTTCTGGTGCACTGGATGCCAGGCATGAAGCGGATCGGCCACAAGGGAGCGGACCTCATCGCGCCGGGCAACACGGCGGCGAGCTTCGACGCCGCGGTCGAGGCCGGCGTCGACATGATCGAGTTCGACGTCCTCAGCGAGCACCCGGACGGCACCGGCGACCTGTTCCTCGCCCACGACTACAGGGACCTCGAGAGGCGGCGCGACACGGCGATGACGCTCGAGGCCGGGCTCGACCACCTGTGCGCCACCGGGATCGACCTCGACCTGGATCTCAAGCTGCCCGGCTACGAGGACCGCGTCGTCGCCGCGCTGCGCGACCGGGACGCGACCGACCGCACGCTCGTCTCCACGATGGAGGAGGCGTCGCTGCGCCGGATGCGCGAGCTGGCGCCGGAGATCCGGCTCGGCTGGTCGGTGCCGCGCGTGCGCAAGGACCCGTTCCGCTCCCCCTTCACCGCCGTCCCCGCCTACGGGATGCTGCAGGTCCTGCGCCGGACGATGCCGCGCAAGGCCGCCGCCGCCATCCGCGACGGCCGCGTCGACGCGATCATGGCCAACCACCACCTCGTCACGCCGGCGCTCGTCGAGGCGATCGCCGCGGCGGACGGCGAGCTCTACGTCTGGACCGTCGACGAGGCGCCGCGCATCGCGTGGCTGCGCGAGCTCGGCGTGACGGGGGTCATCAGCAACGACCCCCGGCTGCTCCAGCCCTCTAGCCCTTGATCTCGCAGCTGGCCGCCGAGTAGCCCTCGGGCTCGGCGATCGTGACGTGGTGGCCGGAGGTCGTGACCTCGGTCAGCGTCGCGAGCACCCGCGCGCCCTTGCGCCACTGGAAGTCGACGACGCCGCGCAGCGTGAAGGTCTGGCCGGCGTCCGGCGAGAACGGGAAGAGCCAGCCGGACTGGCGCGCCTTGAACCGCGCCGGGCCGACGGGCTGGTAGCCGGAGTTCGGGCCGCGGCCGGAGAACTTCGTCCACTTCCCCTCGGCGTTCTTGTACTCGAGGCGGAAGCGCATGTACATGCGCCATGTCGACTTCTTCCCCGTGCCGGGCATCGAGGCGCGGATGCCGACCTCGTCCGGGTGGCCGGCGGTGTCGCAGATGTTCACGGTCGCCCACAGATGGCGGGACTTCGCGAGAGTCGACTTCAGGCTGGCGCCCGCCACCGCGGGCAGGGCGAGGCACAGGACGATCGAAAGAGCGAGAACGCGCACGTGTGATGAACCCACGACTTCCACCGTAGTTGTGATGTGACCGCCACCGTGACCCCTCTACGGACAGAGGCAGAGCCGGCGAGCTTCACGGACCTGTACCGGGAGACGGTCCGCGACCTCTACGCCTACGTGGCGACGCTGCTCCACGACCGCTCCGCGGCCGAGGACGTCGTGGCCCAGACCTACGAGCGCGCGTACCGCAAGCGCCGCTCGTTCGACCGCCGGCGCGGCACGGAGCGCGCGTGGCTCTTCGGCATCGCGCGCAACGCCGCGCTGGACGAGCTGCGCCGCCGCAAGCGCACCGCCGCGCTCGTGGAGGAGCCGAGCGAGGAACCGTCGACCTCCGAGGACGTCGTGCGCCGCACCGTCGTCCGCGCCGCCCTGAAGGGCATGGAGCCCCGCGAGCGCGAGCTCATCGCGCTCAAGTACCACGGCGGCCTCGCCAACAGCGAGATCGCCAAGCTGCTCTCCACCAGCGAGTCCAACGTGGGGACCCGACTTCATCGGGCCATGACGAAGCTCCGGGAGGCCTGCGATGCCTGAGCTCGATCTCATCGAGGACATCCGCGCCACCGCGCCGCAGCCGGACGACGACTTCCTCGCCCGCCTGGAGCGCCGGGTCGAGGCCGGCTTCGCCGACGACGGCGAGCCGGCCTCGCCGTCGCGCCGCACGCGTCTCGGCGACTGGCTCTTCAAGCCGCAGCTCGTGTTCGCGGTGTCGCTCGTCTGCCTCGTCGGCGTCGCGGCGCTCATCACGAGCGGCGGGAGCGGTGACGACGACGCCGGCAGCGGCGGCGGCAGCGCGGCGATGAGCCAGGCGGCGCCGGAGAGCGAGTCGGCGGGCAAGGCCGCCGACAGCGCCGCCTCGAGCGGCGCAGCCGAGCCGGCGCCGTCGAGCGTCACGGCGTCGCCCCCGGCGTCCGACGTCGCCGGCGGCCGCGACCGGCGCAGGCTCGTCGAGCGCTCGACGGCGCTCGAGCTGACGCCGTCGGCCGACGACTTCGACGACACGACCGACGGCGTGCTGCGCATCGCCGACGAGAACGACGCGATCGTCGCCTCGTCGAGCGTCGAGCAGCGCGATGGCCGCGGGTACGCGACGTACGACCTGCGCGTCCCGGCCTCACGCCTCGACGAGACGCTCGCGAGCCTCAGCCGGCTCGCGCATGTCCGCTCGCGCAGCTCGTCGAGCAACGACATCAC
This sequence comes from Parviterribacter kavangonensis, assembly GCF_056863335.1. Classification (NCBI taxonomy): domain Bacteria; kingdom Bacillati; phylum Actinomycetota; class Thermoleophilia; order Solirubrobacterales; family Parviterribacteraceae; genus Parviterribacter; species Parviterribacter kavangonensis. The sequence goes on from NZ_JBXPJA010000003.1 coordinate 52,981, forward strand.
CGCGCCGTACGTCTCCGCGCAGGCACGCCTCGAGGACGCGCGGGACGAGCGCAACGCGCTGCTCAAGGCGCTCGAGCGCGCGGACACCGACGCCGAGGCCGCCGCGCTCAGGGCCCGCATCCGCGACGCGCGCGCGCGCATCAGCGGCGCCGAGGCGGAGATCCGCGCCCTGCGCGCCCGCAGCGACCGCGCGCGCCTCGCCGTGACCGTCGAGAGCACGGGCAAGCGGTCGACCGGCGGCGCCTGGACGCCGGGCGACGCGGTCGACGACGCGGGCCGCGTGCTCGAGGTCGTCGCGGGCGTCACGGTCATCGCGCTGGCGGTGCTCGCGCCGCTCGCCGTGCTCGCCCTCCTGGGGGCGGCCACGAGCCGGATCGTGCGCCGTCGCCGCAGGGAGGCCGCGCTGGGGTAGCCTCCGCGCATGCCGACGGCGGGTCAGCATGTCGTCACCCTCCTGTCGAGCGTCCCGGTCTTCGAGACGCTCGGCAAGGACGACCTGGAGCGCGTCGCCGAGGTCGCGGTGCCCCGGCGGTTCGAGCCGGGGCAGATCATCTTCCGCGAAGGCGACCAGAGCGACACGTGCTACGTCGTCGCGGAGGGCCACGCGCGGGCGCTGCGGGGGCACGGCGACGGGCGCACGATCGCGCTCGCGCGCTTCGGGCCCGGCGACATCTTCGGCGAGCTCGCGATGTTCGACGACGAGCGGCGGTCGGCCACGATCGAGGCGCTCGACGACCTGCAGGCGCTGGCGATCCTCGGCTCGGACTTCCGGCGGCTGCTGCGCGAGCACCCCGACATCGCGGTCAAGCTCGTCATCTCGCTCGGCCGCCGGCTGCGCGCCGCCAACGAGCGGCTCGCGCGCCAGTCGTTCCAGACCGTCCAGAGCCGCGTCGCCTCCGTGCTCACCGGCCTCGTCGAGCAGGCCCGCGCCGAGGGAGCCGGCGACGGCGACGTGCTCGTCACCGCCACCCAGGCCGAGGTGGCGCAGCTGGCCGGCTCGAGCCGTGAGTCCGCGAGCCGGTTCCTCGCCGTCCTCGAGCGTGCGGGAGTGGTGACGCAGGGACGCGGGAAGTTGACGGTGCATGACCTCGCGGCGCTCCAGCGCTACGTCTACTGAGGTCAGCGCGGGCGGCGTCGTCGTCCGCGGTGACGAGGTGGTGGTGATCGTGCCGACGCGGCGCGCCGCGAGCGGGGCGAAGGTGCTCGCCCTGCCGAAGGGCCACGTCGACCCCGGCGAGACGCCGGTCGAGGCCGCGACGCGCGAGGTGCGCGAGGAGGCGGGCGTCGAGGCTGACCTCGTCGAGGAGCTCGGCCAGGTCCGCTACTGGTACCAGCGCAACGGCATGAAGATCGCCAAGGTCGTGACGTTCTTCCTCTTCGAGTACCGCTCCGGCGACATCGACGAGCACGACGACGAGGTCGAGGAGGCGAGGTGGATCCCGCTCGAGGAGGCGGCCCGCGCCTTGAGCTACAAGGGTGAGCGCGAGATGGTGACACGGGCGCTAGGGTTCCGCCGCTAGGAAAGGGAATTCGTGCAAGTCCTGAACTTCTACTCGCGCATCTTCGCCGACCAGCTGAAGCGCGGCCGCAAGACGGCCACGATCCGGCTCGGCGACAAGTCCCACCGGTACCGGAAGAACGAGGCCGTCCTCGTCACCATCGGCTACCAGCACTCCCCGCGCGAGAAGGTCTTCCATGCGGTCATCGACCAGGTGGAGGTCAAGAAGTTCAAGGACCTCTCGCCGCGCGACATCGAGCACGACAACCCCGAGTTCCGCCGGCACGAGGAGATGAAGCACTTCCTCGAGCAGATCTACGGGCGCGAGGTCGCCGACGACGACATCGTCACGGTCGTGCGCTTCTCGCAGATCATCGAGAACCCGCCCGAGTTCACCGAGCGACGGCTCGGCATCGGCGGCGCGCAGAACTAGCCATCGCCGCGACGGAGCCACAGCGCGGTCGGCTGCGGCTCGCGGAGATCGTCTTCGTCCTGTCGCTCGCCAGCGACCTGGGCATGGGCCAGCCGCTGGAGCACGGCCTGCGCACCACGTCGGCGGCGCTGCGACTGGCCGAGCTGCTCGAGCTGAGCGAGGACGAGCGCCGGCAGGTCTTCTACGTCGCGCTCCTGCATTACGTCGGCTGCACGGCGGAGGGGCAGATCGACTCGGCGTTCTTCGGCGACGAGATCCGCGCTCGCACCGAGATGGTCGGGACGATGTTCGGCACGCGCACCGAGATGGCGGGCGTCGGGCTGCGCAACATGCACCCGGAGGAGCCGCTGCTGCGCCGCACGGTGCTCGCCGCGCGGCGCGCGCCCTCGATGCTGAGCGAGTTCCGGCGCTGGGCTCAGAGCCACTGCGAGGTCGCCCAGCTGCTGAGCGACGGGCTCGCGCTCGGCGGCGACGTGCGCGAGGGGCTCGGGTACCTGTACGAGCGCTGGGACGGCAAGGGCTTCCCCGGCCGCGCGGAGGGCGAGGGGCTCCCCCTGGCGGTGCGGATCATGCAGGTGGCCCAGGACGCGGAGATCGCGTGGCGCGACGGCGGGGCGCCCGCAGCGGCGGAGCGCATGGCCAAGCGCGGCGGGCACGGGCTCGACCCGCAGATCGCCGAGCTGTGCGGGCGCCGCGCGGCCGAGGTCCTCGACGGCCTCGACTCGGCGACGCTGTGGGACGACCTGCTCGCCGCCGAGCCGGGGCAGCACGCGCTCGTCGGCGACGAGGCGGAGCTGGAGGCGTGCCTGAAGGCGATCGGCGACTTCGCCGACCTCAAGACCGTCCACACGGCCGGGCACTCGCGCGCGGTCGCGGAGCTCGCCGGCGCGGCGGCCGAGCAGGCGGGACTCGACTCCGCGACGCTGCGCCACGCGGGCCTCGTCCACGACCTCGGTCGCGTGTCGGTGAGCGCGCGGACGTGGACGAAGACGACGCCGTTGACCCGCGACGAGCTCGAGCGGGTGCGGCTCGCGCCGTACTACACCGAGCGCGTCCTCGACCGGTCGGAGCACCTGCGGCCGGTCTCCCGGCTGGCCGGGTCGCACCAGGAGCGCTGCGACGGCTCGGGCCACTACCGCGGGCTGCGCGGCGGCGAGCTGCCGCGCGAGGCGCGGCTGCTCGCGGCTGCCGACGCGTACCGCGTCCTGCTCGAGCCGGCCCCCGGCCGTGCACCGCACGAGCCGTCGGCGGCCGCCGACGCGCTGGCCGCCGAGGCCTCCGCCGGCCGGCTCGATCCCGCCGCGGTCGACGCGGTGCTCGCCGCGGCCGGGCACGCGACGCGGACCGCGCGGGCCGAGCGCCCGGCGGGGCTCACGGACCGCGAGGCCGAGGTCCTGGGCCTGCTCGCGCGCGGGCTGGCGACGAAGCAGGTGGCGTTCCAGCTCGGCATCTCGCCGAAGACCGCCGACCGCCACGTGCAGAACATCTACGCGAAGGCGGGCGTGTCGACCCGGGCGGCGGCGACGCTCTTCGCGGTGCAGCACGACCTCGTCGCCGCGTGAGGTCGCGCACCCCACGTGGGGTGTATTCCCGATTGTCCGTCAGTCGTGCGGAGCGCAGAGTGCGGGTCGTCCCAGCAGTCGGTCACGGAAAGGACCCACATGCCCTCCATCTCGAAGTTCCGCCCCAGCCCCGCGATTGCCGTCGCGAGCACGTCGCTCTTCATCGCGCTGACGGGCGGCGCCTACGCCGCGCTCGAGCTGCCGGCCAACAGCGTCGGCAAGCGCGAGCTCCGCAAGGACGCCATCGTCTCCTCCAAGGTCGCCGATCGTTCGCTGATGGCGCGCGACTTCGCGCCCGGCCAGCTGCCCGCCGGCGAGCGCGGCCCGCAGGGTCAGGCCGGCCCGGCCGGTCCGCAGGGCGAGCAGGGCCCGCAGGGAGACACCGGCGCAGCCGGGCCGCAGGGCCCCCGCGGCGAAACCGGCGCCGCCGGCCCGAAGGGCGAGCAGGGCGCGAAGGGCGATACGGGCGCGACCGGCGCCACCGGCCCCCAGGGTCCGAGGGGATCGGTCGGCGCGACCGGCCCGGCCGGCCCGACGGGCTCCCCCGGCATCTCGAACTTCAAGGTCGTCACCGCCGAGAAGACGTTCACGATGAAGTCCGGGTGGAGCACGCAGCAGTTCGTCACCGCGTACTGCCCGGACGGGACGCGGCTGATCGGCGGCGGCGCCACGAACACCTCGTCGGTCGCCAAGATCTCGAGCTCGGGGCCCGTGTACGCCAGCGGCGTCGCCTACGACCGCTGGAACGTCAACGTCAGCGTCCGCTCCGACGACTCCTACGACGGCACCGTCACCATCCGCGCGCACGCCTACTGCGCGACGGTCGCCTGAGCCGCCACGCGGCGCCGGGCGTGCAGCAGCCGCACGGCCGCCGGTGCGAGCAGGACCATCACGAGCAGCCGGAGCCCCTGGACTGCAACGATGAAGGTCGTGTTCGCGCCGGCGCCGACCGCGGCGGCGAGCACCGCGTACAGGCCGCCCGGCGTCGTCGCGAGGTAGGCGTCGAGCAGCGAGACCGAGGTCGTCGCGTCGAGGGCGACCGCGAGCCCGAAGCAGGCCACCAGCAGGGCCGTCATCGCGACGAGCACCGGGACGAACAGCCGGCCGGCCTGCCGGATCGTCTCCATCGTGAAGCGCAGGCCGACCTGCCAGCCGATGAGGATGAAGCCCGCCTCGCGCAGCACGGGCGGGCCCTGGAAGTCGGTGATCCCCAGCTCGATCCCGGCCGCCACGAAGAGCGGCCCGAGCAGGATCCCGGCCGGCAGCCGCGTCGCCCGACCGAGCGCGGCGCCGGCGACCGCGGCGCCGATGGTGATCGCCCAGCCAGCGGCGTCCCCGAGGATCGGACCGTCACCGCCGGTCGCCGCGCCGCCCGGCTCGTGCATGTGACCGGGGAACGCGACCGCGACGAGCAGCGGCGTGAGCAACACAACGAGGAGCACGCGCACGTACTGCATGAACGCGACGAGCCGGTCGTCGCCGCCGAGCTCGCGCGCCATGGCGACGATGCCCGAAGCGCCGCCGGCGATCATGCCGAGCGCGGCGGTGGGCTCGTCCAGCTCGGTCGCGCGGGCCAGCGCGACGCCGCCGGCGAGCGTCAGGAGGAGCGTCGCCGCGCTGACCAGCGCCACTGGCAGCCAGTCCCGTCCGAGCGCCTCCAGCGCACCCGACTGCAGGTAGGCGCCGAGCACGACCCCGGTGACGGCCTGGGCGGCCGAGAACGCCGGCGGCGACAGAACGAGCGGATCGCGCGCCCGCAGCGCGACCGCGATCCCGAGCAGGAGCGCCGCGAACAGGTACGACGAGGGCAGCGAGATGCGTCCGAGCAGCCACCCCGCGGCCACTGTCGCCGCGCCCAGCACCACCCAGGACGCCGGTCTGCTCATCACCCACAACTAGCGTGCGCGCGCATGACGACAGGTGGCAGTGGGCACAGAGGGGCGCGATGAGCTACGACCCGCACGGACGCCGCATCGATCCGATCCCACCGCCGCCGGGTGCCCCGGAGGTCGACGACGCCGCGTGGCGCCAGATCGTCGTCGACCGGCTCGACACGATGCGGACGAGCCTGATCATCCTCGCGATCGTCGTCGCCGCCGCTCTCGGGCTGGCGCTCTACGCGGCGTTCCGTGAGGACGACACGTCGAACGACACCGCGCCGCAGGGCGCGAGCAGCTCCCGCGTGTCGCGTCTCGAGGACCGCGTCGACGAGCTCGAGACGAAGGTCGACGACAAGGCGTCGAAGTCGAGCGTCTCGGAGCTGCGGGACCAGCAGAAGACGCTCTCGGAGGACGTCGCGAAGCTCAAGTCGGCCAGCGGCGACGACGAGACGGCGCAGGCGGTGAGCGACATCGAGGACGACGTCAAGCAGCTGCAGCAGCAGGTCGACGACCTCGAGCAGCAGCAGCAACAGCTGCAGCAGCAGCCGCCGGCGGGCACGACGACGCAGACGACGCCCTAGGCGCGCAGGCCGTCGAGCAGGGCGAGGAGCTCGGGCTCGACCTCCGCGCTCGCGCGTGCCGGGTCGTCGGCGTGCGCGACGAGCATCCCCGCCTCCCCGAGCGCGCCGGTCAGCAGGTGGGCGAGCGGGTCGATCGCCCGCCGCTGCATCACGCCCTCGTCCATCGCGCGCTGCAGCCCGATCTTCACGAGCCCGAGTCCGTGCCGCATGTCGATCTCACGCCACTCGGCCCAGCCGAGGACGGACGGGGCGTCGACGAGCGCTATCCGCGCGACGGTCGGCTGCGTGGACAGCTCGAGGAACGCGCGCACGCCCTCGCGCAGCAGCTCGAGTGGATCCTCGATGCCGAGGATCCGCTTCCCGAGCGCGCCCATCATCTCGGCCTCGAGGTCCTCGAAGACCGCGCGGAAGAGATCTCGCTTGTCGCTGAAGTGGTGGTAGAGCGCGCCGCGCGTCACCTGCGCCGCGCGGACGATCTCCTCGGTGCCGACGCCGGAGTACCCCCGCTCGGCGAACAGCGCGCGCCCCGCGTCGAGCAGGGCGCGCCGGGTCGCCTCCGAGCGATCGGCCTGGCGGCGGGGGGCGGGCACGCCCGGATCATGCCGTGGCGGGCTGCGGGATGAGCTCGCGCACGGCGGCGGCGACGCGGTCCGGGCGGTCGAAGGACACGAACGTGCGCGCGCCGTCGACCTCGTCGATCGCCGCGCCGGGGATCGTCGCGGCGAGACGCCGGCCGAGCTCCACCTTGAAGAAGGGGTCGGCGGCCCCCCACACGAGCCGGGCCGGCCTGTCGAACGCGCGCAGCCGCTCGGCCGCCTCGACCAGCAGGCTCGGACGGACGCCGCGGATGAGCTTGCGCAGGTCGCGCCGGACGCCGGCGTCGGCGCGCAGCGCGGCGACCCACGAGCCGGTCAGCTCCGGGTCGAACGGCGTCGCCGCCAGCGGGCCGTAGCCGAGCGGCCCATGGCGCAGGACCCGCAGGCGCATGAGCTGCGCCGACTCCCATGCGGCGCCGGGCACGTAGCCGATGGTCCAGAACAGCGGCTTGAAGAAGGCGGGCGGGAAGACCTCGAACGCGTCGCAGTTCGTCAGCACGAGCCGGCCGATCCGCTCCGGGTGATGGGCGGCGACGAGCTGGCTGATCGCACCGCCCGAGTCGTTGCCGACGAGCGTCACGTCGTCCAGGTCGAGCGCCTCGAGCAGACCCGCGACGAGCCGCGCCACGCCGAGCGGGGACAGGTCCGCATCGGCGCGCATCGGCGTGCGATGCGCGCCGAGCGGGAGATCGGGGACGACGCAGCGCACACCCGCGCCCGCGAGCGACTCGACCACCGGATCCCACAGCCGCCCATCCACGAGCACGCCGTGGACGAACACCACCGGCGGGCCGCTCCCCGTCTCGCGGACGTGGACGGTCCCCTGCTGCAGCACGACCTCTCGTTCTCTCATGCTGCGTAGTACATACAGACTGCATGTATCCATGTGTGCCGATCGTCACGTTGGCACTCATGTTGCCGGAGTGCCATTTCGCCCTTGACGAGCGCGTCGAGGCCGCTATCGTGCGTCCGCGAAAGCCTGTATTGGCACTCTGCAGTCGAGAGTGCCAGACCCAGCAGAGTCCATCGGAGGTCAACTGCACATGAAGCTCAAGCCGCTTGGTGATCGGCTGATCGTGCGCGCCATCGAGGAGGAGGAGACGACCGCCAGCGGCATCGTCCTCCCCGACACCGCGAAGGAGAAGCCCCAGCGCGGCGAGGTCATCGCCGTGGGCGACGGCGCGTTCGACGACAACGGCAACCGCAAGCCGATCGACGTCAAGGAGGGCGAGACCGTCCTCTACAGCAAGTACGGCGGCACCGAGATCAAGGTCGAGGGCGAGGACCTGCTGGTCCTCCGCGAGTCGGACGTCCTCGCCAAGGTCGTCTAAGGAGAACCAGAGAGAACATGGCTCACAAGGAACTGAAGTACGAGGGCGAGGCCCGTCGCGCCCTGGAGGCCGGCGTCGACGCCGTCGCCAACGCCGTCAAGGTCACGCTCGGCCCGAAGGGCCGCTACGTCGTCCTGGACAAGAAGTTCGGTGCTCCCACGATCACGAACGACGGTGTGACCATCGCTCGTGAGATCGAGGTCGAGGACGTCTTCGAGAACCAGGGCGCCCAGCTCGTCCGCGAGGTCGCCACGGCCACGAACGACGTCGCCGGCGACGGCACGACGACCGCCACGGTCCTCGCGCAGCAGATCGTCCGCAGCGGCCTGAAGAACGTCACCGCGGGCGCGAACCCGCTGGCGCTCAAGCGCGGCATCGAGAAGGCCGTCGACCAGGTCGTCGACGAGATCAAGTCCCAGGCCAAGGAGATCTCGGGCAAGGACCAGATCGCTCGCGTCGCGACGATCTCGGCCGGCGACGAGGAGATCGGCGACGTCATCGCCGACGCCATCGAGAAGGTCGGCAAGGACGGCGTCGTGAACGTCGAGGAGGGCCAGACCTTCGGGATGGACCTCGAGTTCACCGAGGGCATGCAGTTCGACAAGGGCTACATCTCGCCCTACATGGTCACCGACCAGGACCGCATGGAGGCCGTGCTCGAGGACCCGTACGTCCTCATCGCCAACCAGAAGATCGGCTCGGTCCGGGACATCCTCCCGATCCTCGAGCAGACGATCCAGTCGGGCAAGCCGCTCCTGATCATCGCCGAGGACGTCGAGGGCGAGACCCTCGCGACGCTCGTCGTGAACAAGCTGCGCGGCACCTTCACCGGCGTCGCCGTCAAGGCGCCGGGCTTCGGCGACCGCCGCAAGCGGATGCTCGAGGACATCGCGATCCTCACCGGTGGCGAGGTCATCACCGAGGAGATGGGCCTCAAGCTCGAGAACACCCAGATCTCGCAGCTCGGCCGTGCCCGCCGCGTCGTCGTCGCGAAGGACAACACGACGATCGTCGACGGCTCCGGTGACGCCGAGGCCATCAAGGGCCGCATCAACCAGATCAAGACCGAGATCGAGAACACCGACTCGGACTTCGATCGGGAGAAGCTCCAGGAGCGCCTCGCCAAGCTCTCCGGCGGCGTTGCCGTCGTGAAGGTCGGCGCGGCCACCGAGACGGAGATGAAGGAGAAGAAGCACCGCGTCGAGGACGCGCTGCAGGCCACCCGCGCGGCCCTCGAGGAGGGCATCGTGCCGGGCGGCGGCGTCGCGCTCCTGCGCGCGTCGGCGGCCGTCAAGATCGACGGGTTCGAGGGCGACGAGCGCACCGGTGCGCAGATCGTGCTCCGCGCGCTCGAGGAGCCGCTCCGTCAGATCGCCCACAACTCCGGCCTCGAGGGCTCGGTCGTCGTCAACGACGTCCGCAAGGCGCCCGAGGGCCAGGGCCTGAACGCGGCCACCGGCGAGATCGTCGACCTCGTCGCCGAGGGCGTCATCGACCCGGCCATGGTGACCCGCTCCGCGCTGCAGAACGCGGCGTCGATCGCCAAGAACATCCTCACGACCGAGGCCATCGTGGCCGAGGTGCCGGAGAAGGATGGCGGCGGCGCCGGCGGCGGCATGCCCGACATGAGCGGGATGATGTAGCCAGCGGCTCACGCCGACCGAAGTTCTTCGAAGGGCCCGCTCCGGCGGGCCCTTCGTCGTTCTACGAGGGCGTGTCCTCGAACGGCAGCTTCATCGAGAACTCCCGCTCGGGCTCGACGAGGAACACCTCGCCGGTGCGCATGGGGAACGGGGCGCCCGTGTAGGCGAGGCTCAGGCGGTCGATGATCGCCAGCGCCTCCTCGCCCTGGAGGCGCTCGACGACGGTGCCGCGGACCTGCGCCATCGCGTAGGGGTCGTCGCGGTCGACGACGCTGATCGCGACGCGCGGGTCGCGGGCGACGTTCCGCGCCTTCCGGGACTGCGGCTGGGTGAAGAACGCGAGCCGCTCGCCCTCCATCCCCATCCAGACGGGGACGCTGTGCGGGGCCCCGCTGGGGAGCACCGTGGCGAGGTGGACGAAGTTCGCCTTCTCGAAGAGGGCGCGCACGTCGTCTGACAGGGGCATCACGCGACACTACTCTGGCGACGTGGGCCCGACCGGCACCGTCCTCGAGCTGAACCGCTATCCCGTCAAGTCGATGGCGGGCCAGCGCGTGGAGACGCTCGAGCTGTTCGAGCACGGAGCGATCGGCGACCGACAGCACGCGCTGTACTGGCGCGGCGGCCGGCGGCTGACCGCGCGCGCCGCGCCGCGCATGCTGGCGTGGAGCGCCGTCTACAACGGCGGCGACCTCGCGCACGTCACCGCTCCCGACGGGCGCGAGTTCGAGTGGGACGACGAGGGCCTCGAGGAGGCGATCTCCGAAGACCTCGGCAAGGAGGTCAAGCTCGTCCGCGACCCGGCGCTCATGCAGGACCTGAACGACAGCCTCCTCGTCACCTTCGAGGGCACGCACGCCCTCCTGGAGGAGGAGCTGCAGCGCGAGATCGACCGGCGCCGGTTCCGCACGAACGTGCACGTGCGCCTCGAGGACGCCGAGCCCTTCGCGGAGCTCGGCTGGGAGGGCCGGAAGCTGCGCATCGGCGACGCCGAGCTCGACCTGCTGCACCCGTGCGTGCGCTGCGTGATGATCGTCCGCGACCCCGACACGCAGGAGGCCTGGCCGCAGCTGCTGCGCCACCTGCACCGGCAGCACTCCTCGGTGTACGGCATCAACGCACGCCCGCTCGGCGAGGCGACCATCCGCGTCGGCGATCCGGTGGAGGTGATCTGAGGGATGGCAGTCTGGGACATCATCTCCGTCGTGCTCGCGATCGCCTCGATCATCTGGTTCATCAAGGTGGTCTCGAGCGGGCGCGGCGAGCGCACCGAGGAGGACCGCGCCCGCGCGTACTTCGACCGCCACGGCCACTGGCCCGACGAGGCCCCGACCGGCGAGCCGCCGCGCCCCTGACGCCGTGCTCGAGCTCCGGGTGCTGGGACCGGTCGAGGTCCGTGACGGCGACCGGCAGCTCCCGCTCGGCAGCCCGCGCAAGCAGGCGCTGATCGCGCGGCTCGCGCTCGATCTCGGCCGCCCGGTCTCGGCGGCGCGGCTGCTGGACGACCTGTGGGGCGAGGACCAGCCGCCGACGGCGGCCAAGATGATCCAGGTCTACGTCTCGCAGCTGCGCAAGGTGCTGCCGGACGGGATGCTGCTCACGCGCGGGAACGGCTACGCGCTCGAGGCCGATCCCGAGGCGCTCGACGTGCACCGGTTCCACCGGCTGCGCGACGACGGCGCCGACGCGTTGGCGAGCGGCGACGCAGCCCGCGCGGCGACCCGGCTGCGCGAGGCGCTGGCGCTGTGGCGCGGCCCCGCCCTGACCGAGTTCCCGGAGCCGTTCGCGGCCACGGAGGCGACCCGCCTCGAGGAGGCGCGGCTCGCCTGCTTGGAGGACCGGATTGACGCGGACCTCGCGCTCGGCCGCGGCGGAGACCTCGTCGGCGAGCTCGAGACGCTCGTCGCGCGGCACCCACTGCGTGAGCGCCTGCGCCGCCAGCTGATGCTCGCGCTGTACCGAGCCGGACGGCAGGCCGAGGCGCTCGACGCGTACGCGCGCCACCGGACGGTCCTGGACGAGCAGCTCGGCCTGGTGCCGTCTCCCGGGCTGCAGCAGCTGCAGGCCCAGATCCTCCGTCAGGACCCGGCGCTCGATCCGCCGGCCGCGCGCCCCAGTGCGACGGGACAGCCGCGGAGCACCGCGGAGGAAGAGGTCCGTTACGTCGACGTCCCGGGCGGCCGGCTCGCCTACGCCGTCCACGGCAGCGGACCGCCGCTGGTCCGCGTCGCGACCTGGCTGACGAGGCTCGACCTCGATTGGCAGAGCCCGGTCTGGCGGCACTGGCTCGAAGGGCTCGGCGCGCGGCGCACGGTGCTGCGCTACGACGAGCGCGGGTGCGGCCTGTCGGGCCGTACCCTGGGAGAGCCTTCGGTCGATCAGTGGGTCGGCGACCTCGCCGCGATCATCGACGATGCGGGGCTCGAGACCGTCGACCTGCTCGGCATCTCGCAGGGCGGCGCGATCGGCATCGCCTACGCGGTGCGCCATCCGGAGCGGGTCCGGCGGATCGTGCTCTACGGCGCGTACCTGCGCGGCCGCCTGCGGCGCGGCGACCCCATGCAGATGCGCGACTCCGCGGCGCTTGCCGCGCTCATGCGCTCGGGCTGGGGCACCGACAGCCCCGCCTACCGGCGCGTCTTCACGAGCCGCTACCTGCCGGACGGCACCGAGGAGCAGATGCGCTGGTTCGACGAGCTGCAGCTGCGCACGACGGATGGCGATACGGCCGCGACGCTCCGCGAGGCGCGCGACCGGATGGAGGTGACGGACTTGGCGAGGCAGGTCACGCATCCGACCCTCGTCGTCCATGCCGGCGGCGACCGGATGGTGCCGGTCGACGAGGGCCGGCTCATCGCGGCGACGATCCCCGGCGCCCAGTACGTCGAGCTGGACAGTCGCAACCACATCCTGCTTTCGGACGAGATGGCTTGGGGCGTCTTCCTCGGAACGCTCGACGCGTTCCTCGACCGCGGTGAGGTGCCCGGCGGCGCGGCTTGACTTCGCCACGGGAGACGGAGAGGCGTTCACCGGCCGTTAGTCGCCGGTTCACCGGGCGCCGGTCGGATGCGCCGCATGAGACCCGACCGCCCCGCCGCTCTCCTCTTCGCGTGCTTCTTCGCCGCGCAGGCATCGTTCCTGACGCTCTCGCCCGTGCTGCCCGACGTCGCGCGCGAGTTCGGCGTCTCGATCGCCACCGCCGGCCAGCTTCATACCGTCGCCGGGGCGAGCGGCGCGATCGTCGCCCTCGTGCTCACCGCGGTCGGCGAGCGCGTCGTGCCATCCCGGCTGCTGCTCGCCGGCCTGACGACCCTCGCGGTGGCAAGCGTGTGGTGCGCGGCCGCGCCGTCGTACGCGCTCTTCCTCCCCGCTGAGGCGCTGCTCGGCGCCGGGCTCGCGACCGCGGTGACCGGCGGGGTTGCCGCCGTCCCCGCGTGGTCGGCCGAGGAGCGCCGGTCGCGGACGCTCGCCTGGGCGCTGCTCGGCCAGCCGGGTGCGTGGGTGCTTGGGATGCCGCTGATCGGGGCCGTGGCCGGCGTCAGCTGGCGGCTCGCGTTCCTCGCCGTCCCGCTGACTGCGAGCGTCATCGCCGCCGCCGGCGTCAAGCTCCGCGCGAAGCACCGCCCCGACGTCGCCCGCGAGCAGCGCTCCGTTGAAGGCGTCCGCGCCTGGCGGCGCCCCGCGATCCAGTCGTACGTCGCCGGCGAGGTGCTCGCGTCGTCGGCGTGGAGCGGGACGCTCGTCTACGCCGGCGCGCGGTTGCATGACGGCGACGGGATGGCGCTCGCGACCGTCGGCCTCGTGCTCGGCGCTGTCGCCGTGGCCTACTTCCCCGCCACGCTCGTCGCGCGCAAGGCACTCGCGGCCTCGGCCCGTGGTGTGGCGACGGGCACCGCGCTCGTCGCGGCCGCCGGCGTCGCCGCGCTCGGCGCCGTCGAGGACACGCCCGCGACGTCTGTCACGCTGCTCGCGCTGCTCATGGCGGTCGTCGGCGCCCGCGGCCTCGCCGGCGCCGTGCTCGGCCTCCAGGCGGCGCCCGACCGGCCCGTCGAGGTCAGCGGTCTGCGCTCCGCCACCGTCCAGGTCGGCGCGATCGTCGGCGCCGCGCTCGGCGGTCTCGCTCTCGGTGCCGGCGGGTGGAGCGCATGGGGCGCCACCCTCGCCGTCCTCTTCACCCTCAGCGCGATCACCCACGGGAGCATGGGAGCCGGAACACGCCCCGCCGCGCGGCGCCTTCACGCACCGTGGGCTGCCGAGGCGAGCGGCGTGGCTTGACTTCGCCACGGCCGCCGGAGAGGGTCGGCCGATGCGCCGCCTCCTCGCCATGACCTGCACCGCAGTGATGCTCGCGGTGCCCGCCGCGGCGAGCGCTGAGCCGGTCGTCGCGACGAACGGGATGAGCCTCACCAGGTTCGACACGACCACGCTCGGCACCACCACGACCGTGCCCGTGACGGGCATGCAAGGAGGCGAGACCCTCGTCGGCATCGACCAGCGCCCCGCCACCGGCCAGCTCTACGGCGTTGGATCGTCGAGCCGCCTCTACCTGCTCGACCCCATCACAGGCGTAGCCACCCAAGTCGGCAACCCCGGCGCGTTCACGCTGAGCGGCACCGGGTTCGGGACTGACTTCAACCCGGTGGCCGATCGGATCCGCCAGGTGTCCACCACGGAGCAGAACCTGCGGCTCAACCCCAACGACGGGTTGCTGACCGCGACGGATGCGGCGCTGAACCCGGCCGGCAACGTCGTAGCCGCGGCGTACACGAGCAACGTCGCCGGCGCGACGTCCACGACGCTGTTCGACATCGACTCGGCGGCGGGGACGCTCGTCCGCCAGGGCGGCGCGGCAGGCGCGCCGCCATCGCCCAACGGCGGCGCTCTCACGACGATCGGCTCGCTCGGGCTCGGGACGAACCTCGCCGAGGCGATCGGCTTCGACATCACGCTGGGCAACACCGCGTTCGCGTCGATCGTCTTCGCAGGGAGCACCAGGCTCTTCACCATCAACCTCACCACCGGCGCCGCGACGTTGGCGGGCACGATCGGAACCGGAACCACCCCGTACCCCGGGCTCACCGGCATGCCGGCCCGGATCCGCATCTCGTCCGCGCCCGCCTCGGTCAACGAGGGCGGCACCGCCACCTTCCAGGTCACGCGCAGCGCGCTGCCGTCCGGCGCGGTGAGCGTCGAGTACGCGACGGCGCCCGGCACGGCCACGAGCGGCGACGACTTCACGCCGACGACCGGCACGCTGTCGTGGGGCGCGGCGGAGTCCGGTCCGAAGACGATCACCGTCCCGGTCTCCGCGGATCTCGCGACCGAGGGCGACGAGACGTTCTCGCTGACGCTGTCGGCGCTCAACGGGGCGAACGCCGCGCTCGGGGCGCCGTCGTCGACGAGCGTGACCATCCCCGCCAACACCGGCGACCCCGATCCCGTCGTGCAGTTCTCGTCCGCGGGCGCCACGGTCGCAGAGGGCGGGAAGGCAACGCTCACCGTCGACCGCGTCGGCTCGGTCACGCGTCCCGTCAGCGTGACGGTCGCGACCGCGCCGGGCACCGCGACGGATGCGGATTACACGCCGACGAGCGGCCTGGTGACGTGGGAGGCGGGCGACGGCGCGTCCAAGACGGTCACGGTGCAGGTCGCCGACGACCTCCTCGCCGAAGGGGACGAGAGCTTCACCGTCGCGCTGAGCAGCCCGACCGGCGCGACGATCGGGAGCCCGTCGTCGTTCGCGGTCCTGGTGCCCGCGAACGACGGGCTGGTCGCACCGGCCGTCCGGCCGAAGGTGACCCTCGGCGGGTCCGCCCGCCAGCGGGTCGCGACCGTGCGCCGTCGCGGCGTGGCGCTCGCGCTCACCGCCGACGCTGCCTGCACGCTGACCGCCACGGTGCGCAAGGGCCGCACGCGGATCGGGCGACTGCAGCGGTCGCTGCCCAAGGGCTCGACCCGCGTGCGCGTGAAGATCGCCAAGCGTCACCGCAAGCGCCTGAGGGCGGGCCAGAAGCTGGTCGTCGCCGCGACGTGCTCGAACGCCGGCGGCGAGAGCACGACGCGCAGGCGGACGATCCGCCTCAAGCGCTGAGCGTCAGCCCTGCTCGGCGCGCCGCAGCCCCGTCAGCGCCCACACCAGCATCACCGCGGCCAGCCCGACCCCGACGGCGACGGCCAGGCCCGTGTGGTCCGGCACGCCGGAGATGAGCCCGCGGCCGCCCTCGAGCAGCGCGGTCAGCGGGTTCCAGCTCGCGACGGCGTGGATCCACCCGTCGAGCAGCTTCAGCGGCACGTAGACCGGGGCGAGGAAGAGCGCCAGGAAGATCGGCGTCTGCATCGCCGGCGCCGCCTGCATGCTCTGCGCGCGCAGGGAGAACCCGCACGAGAAGAGCGTCGAGGCGACGTTCAGCAGGAACCCGAGCCCGATGAGCCCGAAGTACTGGCCCGCCGTGCCGTCGACGTCCATGCCGGCGAGCAGCCCGACGACCGTCAGGAAGACCGTCGTGAACGCGAAGCGCCCGAGCCCGGCGATCACGTAGCCGAGCAGCAGCCCGGTGCGCTTCGGCGCCGCGAGCATGAGCCGGCGCATGAACTTCGACTCGAAGTCCGCGGCGATCCCGATGCCGGTGAACAGCCCGCCGAACGCCGCCGACTGCAGGTAGACGAAGACGAACTGGAACGACGTGTAGCCGGACCGGAACCCGAAGTCGGGCACGTCGTCGACCGCGCTCAGGCCGCCCGCGAACGAGATGAGGAAGATGAGCGGGAAGAGGATCGACGGCAGCAGCAGCGCCGGGTTCGTGAACGCGTGCTTGAGGTTGCGCCGGGCGACGGCGAGGGCGACGCTCATGTGCGGGCCATCCTCGTGCGCAGCAGCGAGCTCGCGCCCGCGAAGAACAGCCCCGCGACGACGATCGAGACCGCGAAGCCGCGCCACAGCGCCGTGCCGTCCCAGCCCGTGATGACGAGCGACCGCAGCCCCTCGACCATGTACGAGATCGGGTTCCACGTCGCGACCGTGCGGAACCACTCGTTCTCGATGAACGGCCGCGGCAGGCTCGCGGACGAGAGGAAGAAGAGGACGAACAGCAGCGGGAAGACGCCCTGGACCGCCTCGCCGGAGCCCGTCTGCAGCGCCATGACCGACCCGATCGAGGCGAATGCGACGCAGATGAGCACGCTGAGCGCGAGCAGCACGAGCACGCCGCCGGGGCCCGCCTCGATGTGCACGCCGAACGCCAGCCCGACGCCCAGGTAGACGAGCGCGCCGAGCACGCCGACGACGACCGCGCCGGCGAGCTGCCCGACGAGCACCGCGACGCCCTGCAGCGGCGTCAGCGACAGCCGGTTGAGGAACCCGGTCTCGATGTCGTGCGCCAGCTCCAGCCCCGCCGATGTCGTCGCGAACAGCGCGCCCTGCATGAAGCAGACGACCACCGCGAAGTTGATGTAGTCGTCGGTGGGGAAGCCGGGCAGCTGCGTCACGTCGCCGAGGCCCGCGGTGTTCACCGCCATCAGCAGCAGCGGGAACGTGATGGTCGGGATCACGATCGCGGGCTGGCGCAGCGCCCGGCGGACGGACCGCCGGGCGATCCAGCCGACCTGCCCGAGGACGCCGCTCACGCGACGAGCGCCTCGGCCTGCTCGTCCGTGCCGTCGTCCGCGGCGCCCGCGCCCTCGAGCGAGCGGCCGGTCTTCGCGAGGAAGACGTCGTCGAGCGTCGGCGCGTGCAGCTGGAGGTTCGCGATGCGCAGCCCCTCGCCGTCCAGCGCGCGGACGACCTCGGCGAGGCCCTCGGTGCCCGCGGCCAGCCGCACCGACTGCGCGCCGTGCGCGCCGCCGCACTCCTCGCCGAAGCGCTCGAGCACGCGCGCGACCGCGGCCGGGTCGACGCCTTCCGCCGGCACGACGTCCAGCGTCGGCTTGCCGATCTGCGCCTTCAGCGCGACCGGCGTGTCCTCGGCGACGATGTGGCCGCGGTCGATGATGCCGACCCGGTTGGCGAGCTGGTCGGCCTCCTCGAGGTACTGCGTGGTGAGGAAGACGGTCACCCCGTCCTCGCGCGCCAGCCGCGCGACCTCGTCCCACAGCGCGGACCGGCTCTGCGGGTCCAGGCCCGTCGTGGGCTCGTCGAGGAAGAGGATCGACGGGCGGTGCACGAGCGCCAGCGCGAGGTCCAGCCGCCGCTTCATGCCGCCGGAGTAGCCGCCGACCTTGCGGTCCGCCGCCTCGGTCAGCCCGACGCGCGCGAGCAGCTCGTCGCCGCGCGCGCGGCGCTCGGCCGCCGGCAGGCCGTGCAGGCCGCCCTGCAGCTCCATGTGCTCGCGGCCCGTGAGGAACCCGTCGAGCGCGGCCTCCTGCAGCGCCGCGCCGATGCGGCGCCGCACCTCCGGGCCCTCGCGCGCGACGTCGAAGCCCGCCACCGTCGCGCGCCCCGCCGTGGGCGGCAGCAGCGTCGTGAGCATCAGCACCGTCGTCGACTTCCCCGCGCCGTTCGGCCCGAGGAACCCGTAGATCTCACCGGGCTCGACGTGCAGGTCGATGCCATCGACCGCCCGGATCCCGCCCTTGAACTCGCGGACGAGGCCCTCGACCTCGATCCCCCGGCGCTCCGTCCCCCCTCGTGCGTCCATGGCGGCGAGACTAGAGCACGATGGTTGAAGTTGCCAACCGTCCGCTCCGTCAACTAGCATCCACCTCAGATGGCGACGAGGACCGCCGATCCGGCCATCGCCGAGGCCTGGGAGCTGCTCGGGCGGCTCATGCTCGGCCAGCGCGGGCGGATGCTCGCGCTCGCCTCGGAGTTCGAGCTGGCGCCTGCGCAGCTCATGGCGCTGAAGGCTCTCGAGCCCGGGCAGCCGCGCCCGATGAGCGAGCTCGCGAGCGCGCTGCGCTGCGACAACTCGAACGTCACCGGCATCGTCGACCGGCTCGAGAAGCGCGGGCTCGTCGAGCGCCGGCCCGGCGAGCGCGACCGCCGCGTGAAGATGCTCGAGGTGACCGAGGAAGGCGCCGAGCTGCGGCGCAAGATCGCCCGGCGGATGGCCGAGCCGCCCGAGCCGCTGCGCGCTCTCGCGCCGGAGGACGCGCAGGCGCTGCGCGACATCCTCCGCCGCGCGCTTGGCGCCTGAGACCCATTCGACACTGGCGAACGGTGCGTCGCCCCCGTACGGTCCGCGGGCATGAAGAAGCTGCTCCCGGTCATCGCGCTCGCCGCCTTCGCGATGGCAGCCCCCACGGCGTCGGCCGCCGATCCCTTCACCGTCGGCGACGGCAAGGTGCCGCATCTCGCGGTCGATCCCGCCTCCGGCACCGCGCACCTGGTCTGGAGCAACAGCCCGGGCAACAAGCTCACGTACTGCCGCATCCCGCGCGGCGCCGCCGCGTGCGACGCGCGGGTCGACCTCGACGCTTCCAACGGCGGTCTCGGCCCCGGCACCCCGTTCGTCCTGCTCGACGGCTCGACCGTCCGGATCGTCGAGTCGATCTACGCGCAGAACAAGACCGCCGTCTTCACGTCGAACGACGGCGGCACGAGCTGGGGCTCCGCGCAGGACGTCTACAAGTTCGCGAACGTCACTGACCCGACCGAGCCGATCCTCGGCCCGCAGGCGGGAAGCTTCACGCTTGCCGGCGCGAACCCGGCCAACGCCGTGTGGTCGGCCGCGTTCGACGGCAGCGAGGTGGCGGCGGCCGACCACGCCACGCTGCCCGGCGGCGGCCGCGACCTCCAGGTCGCGCCCACCGGCGACGGAGGTCTCGTCGCGGTCGCGCACGACGGGACGAACGTCAGCTGGTGGCGGATGGCGCCGAGCGCGGACCCGAGCCTGACCGCCAGCTGGACCGGGCCCTTCCCGCTCGCGCAAGGCGAGGACTCGCGCGTGGCCGGCGGCTCCGGCGGCGCGTACGTCCTGATCTCGTCCGGCACGCCGGGCAACAAGACCGTCCAGGTCCGCAAGTGGACCGGCAGCGGCTGGAGCGACCCGGTCGTCGTCGCGGCGGAGCAGCCGTACATCAACGACGTCTTCGTCGGTCCGTCGGGCGCGGTCGCCGCGATCTGGCGGGGCAACGACGACCCGCACCGGCTGATGTACGCGCTGTCGACGAACGGCGGCGCGTCGTTCACGAACGCGCCGATCGCCCGCGAGGACGTCGTCATGGCCTCGATGGACGTCGCGATCGCCGGCGACCTCAAGGGCTTCGCCACCTACGAGGGCACGGGCGGCGGCGCGACGTCGCAGATCCGCGTCGTCCCGATCGACGGCCCGCCGTCGACGACGTCCGGCACGGGCGGCGGCGGCTCGGGCTCGGGCACGCCGGTGACGAAGACGGTCAAGAGCGACGTGCCCGGCGGCCAGCTCAGCTTCAGCGTGCCGAAGGCGTGCGTGCCGCTCGGCCGGAAGATCTACGCGAAGCTCGCGTTCAAGCGGTTCCGCCGCAACGCGCGCGGGCGGCTCGTGGTCCTCAGGGTGAAGAAGGCCGACTTCTTCATCGGGACCAAGCGGGTCAAGACCGACCGCAAGGCGCCCTTCGTCCAGCAGCTGACGATCAAGAGCCCGAAGCCGGGCGCGACCTACACGGTCCGGGTGAAGGCGAAGCTCGCGACGCGCAACAAGCTGAAGTCGCCCACCAAGACCGTGCAGGCCAAGATCACGATCTGCGCCTAGGTCCTCAGACCGCGTCGATGCCGCGGGGCCCCTCGCCGACGTACTTCGCGGTCGGCCGGATGAGCCGGGCCTCGCGCTTCTGCTCGAGGATGTGAGCCGACCAGCCGGCGACGCGCGCGCAGGTGAACATCGAGGTGAACAGGTCGGCCGGCACCTCGGCGGTGTCGAGCACGACCGCGGACCAGAACTCGACGTTCGTCGCGAGCACGCGGTCGGGCTTGCGGGCCTGGAGCTCGGCGAGCGCGGCCTTCTCGAGCGCCTCGGCGACCTCGAAGCGCTGCGACCCGATCTCGCGGGCGGTGCGGCGCAGCACGCGGGCACGGGGGTCCTCGGCGCGGTAGACGCGGTGGCCGAAGCCCATGAGCCGCTCGCCGCGGTCGAGGAGGTCCTTGACGTACTTCTCGGCGTCGCCCATCTGCTCGACGTCGTCGATCATCTTCAGCACGCGCGACGGGGCGCCGCCGTGCAGCGGGCCGGACAGCGCGCCGACCGCGCTCGACAGCGCGGCGGCGACGTCGGCGCCGGTCGATGCGACGACGCGCGCGGTGAACGTCGACGCGTTCATGCCGTGCTCCGCCGCGGAGATCCAGTACGCGTCGATCGCCTTGACGTGATCCGGATCCGCCTCGCCGCGCCAGCGGATGAGGAACCGCTCCGGGATCGACGTGCCCTGGTCGACGGTCGTCTGCGGGACGGGCGGCTTGCCGGCGCCGCGCGCGGACTGCGCGACGAACGACAGCGCCATGACCGACGCGCGCGCCAGCTGCTCGCGGGCCTGCTCGTCGGAGATGTCGATCAGCTGGCCGAAGCCCCACTCGGGCGCGAGCATGGCGAGCGCGGACTGCACGTCGACGCGCGGGTCGCCGGAGCGGACGTACAGCGGCCACGGCTCGGCGGGCGGGAGGCCCGGTTCGAACGAGCCGTCCACCAGCAGGCCCCACACCTTCTCGTACGGGACCTTGCCCACGAGGTCCTCGATGTCGACCCCGCGGTATCGGAGCGAGCCGCCGGCCTTGTCGGGCTCGGCGATCTCGGTGGCGAAGGCGACGACGCCTTCGAGGCCCGACTGGACGCCGGACGTGTCTACGGTCGCGCTCATATGTGGACAGCGTACGCCGCTTACGCGAGTGCCCCGGGGCGCCCACGTGCCCGCCCTCGTAGGGTTCGACGGCATGTCGACCGCCGAAGCCCTGCTCTTCCGCCCCGTCGACGAGCTGGCGGGGCTGGTGCGATCGGGCGAGCTGTCGTCGCGCGAGCTCGTCCAGGCGTCGCTCGATCGCATCGAGGCGCTCAACCCGCAGCTCAACGCGTTCGTCGACGTGTTCGCCGAGGAGGCGCTGGCCGCCGCGGAGGCGGTCAAGCCCGGTGACGAGCGCCCGCTCGCCGGCGTGCCGATCGCGATCAAGAACAACATCCCGATCGCGGGCAAGCGGATCACGTTCTGCTCGCCGTTCGTCGGCGACCTGATCGCGCCCTTCGACCACAACGTCGTCACGCGCCTGCGCGATCGTGCCGGCGCGATCGTCGTGGGCACCACGACGCTGCCGGAGTACGGCATCCAGCCCACGACCGAGACGCGCCGCTTCGGCGCGACGCGCAACCCATGGGACCCGTCGCGCACGCCGGGCGGCTCGTCCGGCGGCAGCGCCGCGGCGGTCGCGTCGGGGATGGTGCCGCTCGCGCACGGCAACGACGGCGGCGGGTCGACGCGCATCCCCGCGTCGTGCTGCGGGCTGGTCGGGCTCAAGCCGCAGCGCGGCCGGATCTCGCAGGCGCCCGGCGCGGGCGAGCAGTTCCTCGCCATCGACGGCGTCCTGACGCACACCGTGCGCGAGACGGCGCTGGCGCTCGACCTCCTCGCCGGCCCCGAGCTGGGCGACTCGTCGTGGGCGCCGCCGCCCGCCGAGCCGTTCGCCGCGGCGATGGGCCACGAGCCGAAGGGCCTGCGGATCGGCCTCATGCTCGAGCCGCCGCTGCCCGACGCGCCGCTCGACCCCGAGGTCGTCGCCGCGACGCGCGCGACGGCGGAGCTGCTCGAGCAGCTCGGCCACGAGGTCGTCGAGCTGCACACCGAGCTCGCGTCGAAGGACCTCCTGCGGAGGTTCACCGCGGTGTTCGGGCCGATGAACTGCTCGCTCATCAGCCTCGCCGCGATGATGGCCGGCCGGCCGCCGACCGAGGACGACGTCGAGCGGCTGACGCTCTGGCTGTGGGAGACGTGCCAGGCCATCTCGTCGGTCGACGCGTACAGCGCGATGCTGCAGCTGCAGGGGGCCGCGCGCGCGTTCGTGCAGTGGGCGGCGCAGGTCGACGTCGTGCTCAGCCCGACGCTCGCCGAGCTGCCGCTGGAGCTGGGCGTGCTCGATCCCGACGGGCCCGACCCGCAGGGGACGTTCGCGCGCGCCGGCCGCTTCACGCCGTTCACGGCGCTGCTGAACATCACCGGCTCGCCCGGCATCTCGCTGCCGCTGCACGAGAGCGCGAGCGGCCTGCCGATCGGCATCCAGCTCGCCGGCCAGCCCGCCGGCGAGGGCGTTCTGCTCGCGCTGGCCGCGCAGCTCGAGGCGGCGCTGCCATGGCGCGACCGGCGCCCGCGGATCAGCTGACCGCGGCATCATCCGTCGCCATGAGCGACTTCACGATCACGAACCTGCGCGAGGTGGATGACTCGGCGCCGAAGTTCGGCTACGAGGACCGGCAGGAGGCGCGCTTCGCGATGAAGGCGCTCGGCGCCGAGTCCACCGGCGTGAGCTTCCACGTCGTCAAGCCCGGCAAGCGGCAGGGGTTCGGGCACGTGCACGACGAGGCCGAGGAGGTCTACGTCATCGTGGGCGGCTCGGGCCGCATCAAGCTCGACGACGAGATCCGCGAGGTCGGCCGGCTCGACGCGATCCGGGTCGCGCCGAAGGTGATGCGCGCGTTCGAGGCGGGGGACGACGGGCTCGAGGTGCTCGCGTTCGGCCCGCACCACGAGGGCGACGGGGCGATCGAGCCCGGCTTCTGGACCGACTAGCTAGGCGACGGCCGCGAGGACGGTGCGGATCGGGCGCGGTGACACGCCGAGCGCCTCCGCGTCCGCCGTACCGCGCGGGGTCGTCATCGAGACGAGCAGCAGCTCGGCCTCGTCCCACGTCGCGGGCGCCTTGGACTTCATGAGCGTCTCGGCGGCGCGCAGCCCGGCGCGCGTGACGGGCTCGGGCACCGGCAGGACGCGGCGGCCGTGGTGGCGGACGGCAAGGATGGCCTCGGCCACCTCGTTGCCCGTCATCGTCTCGGGGCCGGCGAGCTCGTAGCGCATGCTGCTGCGGTCGGCCGGGCCGTCGAGCGCGTTGACCACGCACGCCGCGACGTCGTCGGCCCAGATCGGCTGGAAGTGCGCGCGCGTGCCGCCCGGCATCGGCACGACGGGCAGCAGCGAGAGCCGGTCGAGCCAGCGCAGCAGCCGGTCGCCCTCGGCGAACACGAGCGACGGCGCGAAGACGGTGTGGCGCAGTCCCGACTCGACGACGGCCTGCTCGGCGAGCGCCTTCGCGCGCAGGAACCGCGTGCGGTCGTGGATCGAGGCCGACAGCGCGCTGAAGAAGATGAAGTGCTCGACGCCCGCGCGCTCGGCCGCCTGCACGAGGCGCCAGGTCGCGATGCCGTTGAGCTCCTCGATCGAGCCGCGCGGCTGGTCGCGCCCGGACGCCGCGAGGTGCACGACCGTCTTGACGCCGCGCAGCGCGTTGCGGAACGACGGCGGGTCGGTGAGGTCGCCGAGCGCGATCTGCACGCGCACGCGCTCGCTCCCCAGCCGGCGCGGGTCGCGCACGAGGCAGCGCACCGGGTGCCCCAGCGCCACGAGCCGGCGCAGCAGCGGCACGCCGACGTCCCCGCTCGCTCCCGTGAGCAGGATCATCGGGAGTCAGCGACTAGAACCAATGCCGCTGCTCCTGCCAGGGGTCGGCGTCGTTGTGGTAGCCGTTCAGCTCCCAGAAGCCCTCCTTGTCCTTGGGCATCACCTCGAGCTGGCGGAGGAACTTCGCCGACTTCCAGAAGTAGCGCTTCGGGACGATGAGACGCAGCGGGGCGCCGTGGTCGTGCTCGAGCGGCTCGCCCGCGTAGGTGTGGGCGACGATCACGTCGTCGTCGTAGAGCGCCGCGAGCGGGATGTTCGTCGTGTAGCCGCCGTCGCTGTGCGCCATCACGTGCGTCCCGGCCGGCTTGACCTTCGCGCGGTCGAGCAGGTCGCTCACCTTCACCCCGACCCACGTGGTGTCGAGCTTCGACCAGCGGGTGACGCAGTGGATGTCGACGGTGATCTCGTGCTGGGGCAGCGCCATGAGCTCGTCCCAGCGCAGCGAGTACGGCTCCTCGACCTCGCCCCAGATCGACAGCGACCAGTCGTTGAGGTCGTAGGCGGGGTTCGGGCCGTACGTCAGGACCGGGAAGCGCTCGGTCAGGTACTGGCCGGGCGGGATGCGGCCCGGGTCGATCCCGCGCTCCTTCGCCTGCTTCTGCCCGCGGGCCCCGAGCATCTTCGAGGTGATGGCCATGGACCCGAACTCTAGGCGTTAGCATCCGGCGACCAATGGCCTACGTCATCGCTGAACCCTGCATCGGTCAGAAGGACAACTCCTGCGTGGAGGTCTGCCCGGTCGACTGCATCCACCCGACCCCCGACGAGCCCGACTACGACTCGGTTGAGCAGCTGTACATCGACCCCGAGGAGTGCATCGACTGCGACGCCTGCGTCGAGGCGTGCCCCGTCGACGCGTGCTTCGCGGAGGACCAGGTCCCCGACGAGTGGACCCGGTTCATCCAGATCAACGCCGACTACTTCAAGTCGAAGGCGTAGAGCAGCCGCTTCCCGACGTCGGCGGGCCCGGCCTCCGGGTCCTCTTCGTCGGGATCAACCCGTCCCTGCGCTCTGCCGAGGTCGGACACCACTTCGCCAGGCCGGGCAACCGGTTCTGGCCCACGCTGCACGCCGCCGGCTTCACGCCGCGTCGGCTGCAGCCCGACGAGGACGGCCTGCTGCCGTCGTTCGGAGCCGGGATCACGAACCTCGTCGCGCGACCGACGCGCGCGGCGAGCGAGCTGTCGGCGGAGGAGCTGCGCGCCGGCGCCACCGTGCTGGAGGCGAAGGTGCGCGCGTGGGCGCCGCGTCTCGTCGCCATCGTCGGCGTCACCGCGTGGCGCGTCGCGTTCGCGCGCCCGAAGGCGGCCTTCGGGCTGCAGCCGGAGGACGTCGGCGGCCGGCCCGCGTGGGTGCTGCCGAACCCGAGCGGCCTGAACGCGCACTACCAGCTCCCCCGCCTGGCGGAGGTGTACGCGGAGGCGCGGGTGTTCGCGGAGGGCCTGCGCGCTGGCTAGCCGGCCATCGGCAGCGCCGTGCCGGCGGGCGCGGGACCCGTCGGGAGGTCCCCGCCGACCTGGCTGACCGCCAGGAGCGGGAGCGTCTGCGGCGTCATCGCGATGAGCCCGCGCGCGGCCTGGTGGATCCCCACCGCGGCGGCGTCGTCGGGGTCGACCGCGTTGAGCGGCACGCCGGCGTCGGCCTGCTCGCGCAGGGCCATCGTCAGCGGCACCTTGCCGAGCAGCGGGACGCCGAGGTCGTCGGCGAGCTCCTGCCCGCCGCCCTCGCCGAAGATCTGGAAGCGCTCGCCGCCCGGCGTCGTGAAGCCGGACATGTTCTCGACGACGCCGGCGATCTCGAGGTCGACCTTGTTCGCCATCTCGGCGGCGCGGCGGGCGACCTTCTGGGCCGTCGGCTGCGGCGTGGTGACGAGCAGGAACTTCGCCTGCGGCAGCAGCTGCGACAGCGTCATCGACACGTCGCCGGTGCCCGGCGGGAGGTCGACGAGCAGGAAGTCGAGCTCCCCCCAGTCGACGTCCTCGAGGAACTGGGTGAGCGCCTTGTGCAGCATCGGCCCGCGCCAGACGACAGCGGAGTCCTCCTGCACGAAGAAGCCGATCGACATCACCTTGATGCCGCCCGCCTCCAGGGGGATGATCTTCCGCTGCGGCGAGACCGGCGGACGCTGGCCGCCCAGCCCGAGCATGCGCGGGATCGAGTAGCCCCAGACGTCGGCGTCGAGGATGCCGACGCGCTTGCCCTCGGCGGTGAGCGCCGCGGCGAGGTTGACGGTCAGCGACGACTTGCCGACGCCGCCCTTGCCCGAGCCGACGCAGATGACGTTGTGGACCTGGGCGAGCGCGCCCTCGGGAAGGCCCTGCGGGCGGCCGAGCTTGCGCTGCAGCGCCGCCTTCTGCTGGTCGGTGAGGACGTCGAACGAGACGTCGACGCGCGAGACGCCGGGCAGCCCCATCACGGAGTCGTGCACGGCGGTCTGGAAGTGGTTGCGGATCGGGCAGCCAGGGGTCGTGAGCGACACCGTGATGGCGACCGCCCCGTCCTCGGCGATGTCGATCGACCGGACCATGTCCAGCTCGACGATGTTGTTGTGCAGCTCCGGGTCGATGACGGACCGGAGCGCGTCGACGATGTGGTCGCGGCTGGACATGCTTCGAGTGTAGGAGAAGGGTCCCTTCGGCCCCGAACGACGACGGGCCGCCCGAGGGCGGCCCGTCTGGGGAGGAGAGGGTGCTGCTCTCACCGACTTCCACATCGGCGAGCTCTACCGCACCGCCGCGCCTCTCCGGTCGCGGCGGGCGGGGAAGCGCCGGTCGCTACGCGACGGCCTTGGCGACGCGCGCCGTGACCTCGCGGGCGGCCTTCGTGCCGGCCAGCGCGGCGCCCTGCGCGACGTTCTCGACGGTGGCGCCGACGAGGTTCGCCTGCTGGGCGACGTCCGACTTGCGGGCGTCGGCGACGAGCTTGTTGACGTCGCGCTCGAAGCGGCCGGTGCGCTGGCGCATCTCGCGCTCGAGGCGCGTGCGGCGGCGCTTGAGCTCACGCTCGACGCGGTTGCGGGCGGTCGTGCCGCGGCGCTCGAAGCCCTTGAAGGTGCGCTCGAGCTTGGTGCGGCGCGACTTCAGCTCGCGCTGCAGCTTGGCGCTGTCGCTGTACGTGCCGACGAAGCCGGTGACGGCGTCACGCGCGGTCAGGGTCGCGCCGACGTACGTCAGGACGGTGCGCTCGGCGACGTCGCCCACGCGGGTGACGATCGTGTTCGCCTCGTTGCGAGCCTGAGCGGCCTCGCGGGCGACGGTCGTCTGCGTGCGCGCGGTCGCACGGCTCGTGTTCCGCGAAGCGGCGCGCGAGTTGGCCGTCGTGCGGGCCTTCTTCGCCGTGGTGCTGCGACGCGTCGCGGTGGTCTTTCGCTGCGCGGTGCTGCGCGACGTGCTGCGCGTAGAAGCGCTGCGAGTCGAGCCGCTGCGCGACGCGGTGGACCGGTTGGTCGTGGTCTTCGTGGTCTTCGTGCTGCCGTTGGTGGTAGCCATGGTCACCCTCTCGGTAACTTGCTTACATCTAAGCTCCGTAGAACAAGGTACCAGAACACGCGTTCGGAGAAACGCCCAAGTGACCTACGTCACAGAACGCCCGTTCGCCCGTCTCGGCCACAAGGGTTCGCTCCTCATCTTCTGTGGGGCGTCCGTGGCGTCAGGGGAACGGCGCCCCCCGGTTTCTTCGCCCGTGTTGCGTAGTGGGCGTAGAGCGCCCCAGAACGCGACAAGCCTCCTCGCGAGGTGCGCGCGTGCTGCGTTTTTGGCGTTGGAGGGAGGACAACGCGACACGGCGACCGCCGGATCGAGGGCGTGTCGCGTTGTTGACCTATGCGGTGCCTAACGCGACACGGCGTCTCGGGAGCGCGCCGCTTGTCGCGTTGTTGACCTTCGAGCGCGACTCCACCGGCCCGGGTGGCACCGAGGTACCAGGCACCCGAGTGACAGGCACCCGGGGGAGGCGACTTCGCGTGGCCGCGAGGAGGCGACTTCGGGTGGCCGCGACGATGTCGCACCGGTTCGAGCCAGCGGCGGCGGTGCGTAGATGGGCCGGGAGGTTCGGGTGGGCGGGCGGGCCGTTGCCGCCCGGATGGGGACCCCCGGGGCGGCCGGCGCGGCGCGGGGCGGGCCTAGGCGGCGAGCTTGGCGGTGCGGTCGAGCCAGCGGCGGGGCGCGGAGATCTCCTCCAGGGAGGGGAGCGCCTCGGGGGACGACCAGGCTCGGTTGAGCGCCTCGATGCCGCCGATCTCGACGACCTCGTCGCAGAACGCGCGGCCGAGCTCGTACTGCTTCATCTTGAGCTCGAGGCCGAGGAGCTTCTCGAGCAGCCGGACCGCGGGGGACTTCTCGGTCCGGCGGCGGTCCAAAGCATCGCGGAGGGAGTCCAACGAGGGCAGGACGTCGCGGCCGACGGCGTCCATGACGTGCTCGGCGTGCCCCTCGATCAGCGCCATCGTCGCCTGGACGCGGTCGATGATCGCCATCCGGTCGCGGCCGGCGACGAGCGTCACGAGGCCGCCCTCCTTCACGCGCGCGACGAGCTCCTTCACGTCGTCGAGGCCCGTCGACGGCAGCCGCTTGATCGCGGCGCCGTAGTCGATCTTCACGTCGACGCTCTCCAGCAGGCCGCGCAGCTCGCCGGCGAGGTGCTCGCGCAGCCACGGCACCGACGTGAACTGCACCGCGTGCGTGACCTCGTGGATCGCCACCCACGCGACGAGGTCGTGCTCGGGGACGTCGAGCCGGTCGGCCGCCTGCTTCAGGTTGGGAGCGACCAGCAGCAGCCGCTCGGGCGCGTCGGGGTCGAGCAGGACGAGCTCGTACTGCCCGAGCACGCGCTGCGAGAGGTAGCCGCTGAGCACGCCGACCTCGGCGGCCAGCAGCGCGCCCGTCACGGCGCGCAGGAAGTGCGACGCCGCGGTGGTGCCCTTGTCGACCTTCTTGGTCAGCGGCTCGACGACCGCCTGCATCGACACGAGGTTCAAGTCGAGCCAGCGCCCGCGGTCGACCGCCTCGGGCGGCGGGACCGGGCGCGCCGGCTGCAGGCCCGTGTAGTCGCTCACCCGCGTGCGCGCGTCGTCGACGAGCCCCTGGAGGTCGTTCGGCAGCGACGCCTTCTCGGTCGGCTCGTCGCCGGCGACGTAGCCGCCGATGCGCCGGGCGAGCTTCCAGTCGATCATCGGTCGAGCACCGCCTTGAGCACCTCGAGTCCGTCCGGGGTTCGCGCCGCGACGAGCGGCGAATGGGGAGCGAGGTCGAGGGGCGCGCCGAGCGGGTCGGAACACGCCGGGAACGCGACCACGCCGCCGCTCTCGCGCACGATCAGCTGCGCCGCAGCGCAGTCGACCGCGCGAGTGCGCCACAGCGTCAGCATCCCGTCGACGCGGGTCATGGACACCTGGCACAGCGAGATCGCGATCGACCCGATCGCCCGCAGGCGGTGGACGCGATCCTCGAGGGCGCCGATGTGCGGCGCGATCCAGCGGGGGTCGGCGGACTCGATCGCCACGACCTCGAGCCGGCCGTTGCGGTCGCGGCGCTCGGGCGGCGGCGCGGGCAGCGGAGCGCCGTTGTAGAGCACGCCCCCTCCACGGCGGGCGACCCACTCCTCGCCGGTCCCGAGGTCGGCGACGAACCCGAACGCGACGTCGGCCATCGTCGGCCCGTCGGCCACGGCGATCGAGATGCCCACGTGCGGCAGCCCGCGCTTGGCGTTCAGCGACCCGTCGATCGGATCGATGACGACGAGCACGTCGTCGCCGCCGAAGTCGACCTCGCCGCGCTCCTCCGAGACAGCGGAGAACCGCGCGCCGGCGTCGTGCAGCCGCGAGAGCTCGGCGAACACGCCGTCCTCGGACGCCTGGTCGATGACCAGCGTCCGATCGCCGCCCTCCCCGCGCTCGCCCGTCTCCTCGA
The DNA here is from genome assembly GCF_056863335.1 of Parviterribacter kavangonensis. Lineage (NCBI taxonomy): Bacteria > Bacillati > Actinomycetota > Thermoleophilia > Solirubrobacterales > Parviterribacteraceae > Parviterribacter > Parviterribacter kavangonensis. Next base: position 82,976 of record NZ_JBXPJA010000003.1, read on the forward strand.
CGCGCTCGCGGCTCGTCGGGTTGTCGCGCAGGATCCCGCGCAGGACGTCGGTGGCCCGGCGGGACGCTCCCAGCCAGTCCGCCTGAAGAGCCTCCGGCGTCACGGTCACCGCTCCATACGATAGGCGCCGTGTCCGAGCGCCTCGATCAGCTGACCGCCGCCCAGCGGCGGGCGGTCACCCACGAGGGCGATGCGCTGCTCGTCCTCGGGGGCTCCGGCACCGGCAAGACGAGGGTGCTCGTGGACCGCTTCGCCTGGCTGGTCGACCAGGGAGCGCCGGCCGAGGACGTCGTCGCCGTGACCGCCACCGCGGCCGCCGCCGAGACGCTCCGCAGGACGATCGAGGACGTCCTGAACCCGCCGTTCGGCGAGCTCAACGTCACCACGGTCCCCGACCTCTGCGCCCGGATCCTGCGCGAGCACGCACCCGCCGCCGGCCTGGATCCGTTCTTCGTGCCGGCCACGGGAGCCGACCGGCTCGCGCTGCTGCTCGACCGCGTCGAGGAGCTGACGCTGCGCCGCCACGACTTCCTCGGCAACCCGAGCGCCCTGCTCGCGTCGGTGATCGAGCGCATCGACCGCTGCAAGCTCGAGCTCGTCTCCGCCGACGACTACGCGCGGTGGGCCGCCGACATCGAGGGGGAGCGGGGAGAGCGCGAGCGCGAGTTCGCCCAGCTCTTCGCCGACCACGACGAGCTGCTCGCCTCCGAGGGCAGCCTCGACACCGGCGACCTCGTCCTGCGCACGATCGCGCTGCTGAAGGGGGGAGCGGGCGAGCGGGTCACCGCGCGCGTCCGCCACCTGCTCGTCGACGAGTACCAGGACCTCGACCTCGCGCACCTCGAGCTGCTCGACCTCCTCGCCGCCGGCGGCACCATCGCGGCGGCCGGCGACGACGACGCCGCGGTCACGCGCTTCCGCGCCGCCGCGACGAAGAACCTCCGCGACTTCACGGCAAGGCGCCCGCAGGCGACGGTCATCTCGCTCGAGAAGTCGTTCCGGTCGCGCGAGAAGATCCTCGAGGCGGCCCGCTCGGTCGTCACCCCGATCCCCGACCGGCTCGGGCTGAAGATCGAGGACGCCGCGCCCGGCGGCGACATCGCGTTCTGGCGCTGCGCGAACGAGCGCGCCCAGGCCCAGGGCGCGGCCGCCGAGATCGAGCGGCTCATCCGCGAGGGCGAGAAGCCGGAGCGCATCGGGGTGCTCGTCCGGTCCGTCCGCAACGAGGGCCAGGCCGTCGCGCTTGCCTTGGAGGAGCGGGCCGTGCCGTTCCGCGTCGTCGGCGCCGCCGCGTTCTTCCAGCGCGCCGAGGTGCGCGACGTCCTCGCGTGGCTGCGGCTGCTCGTCGACCCCGCCGACGCCGGCGCGGCGGTCAGGGCGCTCGCCCGCCCGCCGATCGAGCTGCGCAGCGCCGACCTCGCCCGCTGCATCCAGATCGCCCGGCGGCGCAAGCTCGACATGGTCAGCGCGCTCGTCGCCGCCACCGAGTCGCCCCAGCTGCCGCCCGAGGCGCGCGAGCGCATCCTCGGCTTCCTGAAGCTCCACCGCCAAGCCGTCGCCCAGCTCGACACCACGCGGCCGGACCTCTTCATCCACCGGCTCGTCGAGCGGCTCGGCCTGCGCCGCCAGCAGCTCTTCAGCGCCAGCGCCGACGTCGTCGAGCGGCTGCAGAACCTCGCCCGCCTCGGCGAGCTCGCCGCCGCCTACGTCCGCCGCGCGCCGCAGGCCACGCCGCGCGAGTTCGCCCGCCAGATCGCCGCCGTCGCCGAGGCCGGGCTGCGCGAGGAGGAGGCGGCGCCCGAGGGCCGTCCGCGGTCGGTTGCCGTCATGACGATGCGCGCGGCGAAGGGCATGGAGTTCGACCACGTCTTCGTGCTCGGCCTCCACAGCGCGCGCATGCCGGGCGCCCGGCGCCACGCGTACGAGCCGCTCCCGGACGCGCTGCTGCACGAGCGCCTCCCGCCCGACAGCCGCGCCGCCCACGTCGCCGAGATGCGGCGGCTGCTGCACGTGGCGATGACACGGGCGCGGCGCGGGCTCGTGCTCGCGTACGCGGAGCGCTCGGACCGCGGCACGCAGCAGGTGCCGTCGCCGTTCCTCGAGGAGGCGCGCGTGGCCGCGCACGCCGACTGGGCGGAGCGCGAGGAGCAGCTCTTCGGCCCTGACGAGACGCTGCACGCGACGTTCCGCGGGTTGCGCGACGAGCTGCTCGAGGAGCTGCCGCGAGTCGGCACCCGCCTCGGCGAGCTGCGCTTCGACACCGACCTCGACATCTCGCACGCGGTCGTCCGCTACCTCGAGCTCGTCAAGCTCGCCGCGCTGCTCGAGCGTCCGGCGGGCCAGTCCGTCGCCGACGCGCTGCCCGGCGTCAACGCGCGGCTGCTCGAGGCGGTCACGCCGCAGCAGCGCGACATCCTCCAGACCAGCGCGCTCGACGACGCGCTGCTCGAGGCCGAGCGCGACGAGCGCGCCCGCGCCGCCGCCATCGCCGCGCGAGCCGAGCCGTCGCTCGAGCCGTTCCTCCCCAAGCGCGGCGACGGGCTGATGCTGAGCGCCTCGGACATCGAGACGTACCGGACGTGCCCGCTGAAGTACAAGTTCGCGCGCGTCTTCCGCATCCCGCAGGAGCCGACGATCAACCAGCGCTTCGGCATCGTCGTCCACCAGGTGCTCGAGCGCTTCCACGTCGGCGGCATGACGAGCTGGGACGACATGGCGGGGCTGCTCGAGGCGGGCTGGCGGCGCAGCGGGTTCGGCGCGACCGACCAGGAGCGCCAGCTGCACGGCAAGGCCGTCAGCGCGCTGCAGCGCTACCTCGAGCGCTGGTCGGCGTCCGACGCCGAGCCGGTGTGGTTCGAGCGCTCGTTCTCGTTCCGCCTCGGCCCGCACATGCTGCGCGGCCGCGTCGACCGCGTCGACCGGCTGCCCGACGGCGGCTACGAGCTCATCGACTACAAGACCGGCCGCCCGAAGACGCCGGCGCAGCTGCGCGACGACGTGCAGCTCGCGGTCTACGCGATGGCGGCGCGGGAGGCGTGGGACCTCGACGCGTCGTCGCAGTCCTACCTCTACGTGCTCGACGACGAGAAGGTCCCGCTGCCGCCCGGCGCGGTCGACCGCGAGTGGGTCAGCGAGACCGTCTTCACCGTCGCCGACGGGATCCTGTCGCAGGGCTTCGAGCCGACGCCGTCGTACGCGGCATGCTCGATGTGCGACTACCGGATCGTCTGCCCGGCGTCGGAGCGCTGAGCTACTGCCGCGGCGGCTCGTTGCCGCGCTGGCGCAGGAACCGCTGGAACTCGCGGGCGAGGACGTCACCGCTCGGCAGGTCGCCGGCCGCGGCCTCGGCCTCCTCCTCCTCGACGGCGGCCTCGAGCCGCTCGACGAAGGCCTGCACGTCCGGATCGCTCTGCACCGCGAGGCTCACCTGGCGCTCGTAGTCGGCGGCGGCGGACTCGAGCTCCTCCGCGTCGACCGACACGCCGACGAGCTGCTCGAGCTTGCGCACGAGCGCGAGCGCCGCCTTGGGGTTCGGCGCGGCCGCGACGTAGTGCGGGACGCTCGCCCACAGGCTGGCGGCGGGCATGCCGGCCTTGGAGCACGCGTCCTGCAGGACGCCGACGATCCCCGTCGGGCCCTCGTAGGTCGCCTGGATCAGGCTGAGCCGGTCGGTGAGCATCGGATCGGTCGTGATACCGGTCACCGAGACGGGCCGCGAGTGCGGCACGTCGGCGAGCAGCGCGCCGAGCGTGACGATGAGCTGCGTGCCGAGCGCCTCGGCCAGCTCGATCACGAGGCGGCAGAACGTGCGCCAGCGCATCGAGGGCTCGCTGCCCTGGATGATCACGAGGTCCCGCGGGGCGCGCGGGATGCGAGCGGCGAAGACCTCGACCTCGGGCCAGTCGATCTGGCGCGTCGCGCCGTCGTCGATCCGGACCTTCGGGCGGGTCGCCTGGAAGTCGAAGAACTCCTCGGGATCGATGCGCGCGAAGCGGGTCGCGCCCAGCGACGAGGCCACGTACGACACGGCCGCCGAGGCCGCGTCTCCTGCGTCGTTCCAGCCCTTGAACGCGCACACCAGCGCGGGGGCGCGGAGGCCGTCCGGCCGGCTCTCCCATTCGAGCGGCGGCATCCGGGTCAGAGTAGAAGATGGTCAGCCCATGGCCGACTCCGTCGCCACGCTTCGCGCGGGCCAGGACGTCTCCGGCGTCTTCGCCTGCACCCGCAAGGACCGCCTCACGACGCGGACCGGCTCGCCGTACCTCGCGGTCGAGCTCCGCGACGCAACTGGGCGCATCGGCGCCCGCGCGTTCCGCGATGCCGACGTGCTGGCAGGGCGGTTCGAGCGCGGCGACCTCGTGCGCGTCCGCGGACGCGTCGAGCGCTTCCGCGACGAGCTGCAGGTCGAGCTCGCCGACATCGCGAAGGCGCCGGAGGAGACCGCCGACCCGGCCGCGTTCCTGCCCGTCGCCTACCGCGACGTCGAGGAGCTCGACGGCTTCCTCGAGCACCTCGCCCGCGAGGTCCACGACAAGCCGTTCCTCGCGCTGCTCGAGGGGCTGCTGGCCAACGAGGAGCTGCGGGCGGAGTGGCGGCGCGCGCCGTGTACGCGCGACGGGCACCATGCGTACCTCGGCGGCCTGTTGGAGCACACGGTCGCGGTCGCCCAGCTGGCGCTCGAGACATGCACGCTGCACGTGCGGCTCAACAGCGACCTGCTCATCACGGCGGCGATCGTCCACGACCTCGGCAAGACGCGCGAGTTCACGTACGGCGCGGAGATCGCCGTGAGCGACGCCGGCCGGCTGCTCGGCCACGTGGAGCTGGGGCTGGAGCTGCTGCGCGACCGGGCGCGCGGAGTGCTCGACGAGCCGCGCTGGCTGGCGCTGTCGCACTGCGTCCTGACGCACCACGGTCCGGACCGCGCCCCGGCGCGCCGCTTCGTCTCGCCCGAGGCGCTGGCGCTGTACCGGCTGAACGCCCTCGACGCCTCGATCAAGGGCGCGCTGGAGCACGGCTTGCCGTGAACCGCTTCGGGGTAGGACGTGCGGCATGGACCGCGAGGTGCACGTCCTGCTCTGGACCGACGACGACGGCACTGCCCAGTGCGCGGTCTACGACGTGCGCGCGGACGCCGAGCGCGACGCCGCGCTGATCGGCGGCCGCGTCGAGACGCGGCAGGTCTTCCCGGCGCTCGAGGAGCGCACGGGCCGCTTCGCGCGCTGACCATCTAGGTTGCGCCGCGGGGCGGCACCGGCCTGGTGGCCGATCCGGTCTTCAAAACCGGCAGGGCGCGGCAACCCCGCGCTTGGAAGGTTCGATTCCTTCGCCGCCTCGTGCTGATCGACCCTCACCCCCGGGGAGGCGCCTGACCAACGGGAGCGGCGGCCGTCGCTTCAGCGAGACGGAAGATCCCCGTCGGTCACGCAGCGGCAGAAGAGAGGATCGCGTCGTTGGCTGTCAACTGTTCAACCAAAGGAGCAGCCATGCGCAAGAAGGTCGTGGCCGGCACCCTCGCGTGCCTGTTCGCGCTGTCGGGCACCGCGTTCGCCGCCCAGACGACGCTGCCGGGCGCCAACGACGCCCCGGGCAGCAGCGACTGCCACACGCACGGGCCGAACACGCCGCCCGGCTCGAACGGGCTCTGCAAGTAGCGACGCAGTGGGTGGGCGGGGCGTTCGCCGGAGGACGCCCCGCGCCGGTCAGTCGTCGCGGGCGGGCTTCTCGGCGGCCGCCTTCTCGGCGGCTGCCTCCCGTCGCTGGGCGGCCTCCTCCTTGAGGCGGCGCTGCGTGGAGGTGAACTCCTCCGACCGCTCGGCCGGGGTCTTGCTCGGCGGTCGCCGATTCGACTGCTGCGGTCTCTGATCGGGCATGTCGACCTCGACCGTACCGCTTCGTGGTCCGCGAAGCGTCGCGATCCCGCCCGGCCCGCGATGATCAGACGCGTGGATCCGCTCGGCAGCGTCGACCTCGCCATCGGGCGCGCGCTCGAGCGCTCCCTGGCGGCCCATCACCGGTACCGGCTGCGGCGGCACGGCCGGATGGACGCGCTGGACCCGCCCGACGACGGCACGCTGTGGTGCCGCGAGGCGCCGCCCCCGCGCGATGGCTGCTCGCTCGAGGTGCTCATCGACGGCGCCACGGTGCTGCCGGCCATCGCGGAGGCGATCCGCGCGGCACGGCGATCGGTGCGGATCGCCGGTTGGCACTCGGCGCCGCACTTCGCGCTCGAGCGCGGCGAGCCGCCGGCCGTCCTGCGGGAGCTGCTGCGCGAGGCCGTCGCGCGCGGTGTCGACGTGCGCGTGCTCCTCTGGGCCGGCGCCCCGTTCCACGCGTTCACCCCGTCGCGAGCCGACGTCCGCGCCGACGCCCGCGAGCTGAGCGACGGCACGGGGATCCGCGTCGCCGTCGACGACCGCGAGCGGCTGCTGCACTGCCATCACGAGAAGCTCGTCGTGGTCGACGACGAGCTCGCGTTCGTCGGCGGCGTCGACCTGACCGACCTCGGCGGCGACCGCTGGGACACCTCCGACCATCCGGCGCGCGGGCGCCTCGGCTGGCACGACGCCGGGACTCGCTTGCGCGGCCCGATCGTCGCGGACGTCGCCGAGCACCTCGACCTGCGCTGGACGGCGGTGACGGGCGAGCGGCTGCCGCCGGTCCCGGTTCCGGAGCCGGCGGGCGACGTCACCGTGCAGCTCGTGCGCACGATCCCCGAGCGGACCTACGACGAGCTGCCCGACGGTGCCTTCGGCGTCCTCGAGAGCTACCTGCGCGCCATCCGCGGTGCCCGCGAGCTCATCTACCTCGAGTCGCAGTTCTTCTGGCTGCCCGAGCTCGTCGACGCGGTGAGCGCGAAGCTGCGCGACCCGCCGAGCGACCGGTTCCGCGTCGTGGTGCTGCTGCCGTCGAAGGCCAACAACGGCGAGGAGGACACGCGCGGCATGCTCGCCCTGCTGGCCGACGCGGACGACGGGCGCGGGCGCTTCCTGGCCACGACGATCGACGCGATGACGGGCGCGACCGTCGATCCCGTGTACGTGCACGCGAAGATCGGCATCGTCGACGACCGCTGGCTGACGATCGGCTCGGCGAACCTCAACGCCCACTCGTTCCTCAACGACACCGAGGTCAACGTCCAGGTGCACGACCCGCGCCTCGCCCGCCAGACCCGGCTGCGGCTGTGGAGCGAGCACCTCGCGCTGCCCGCTGAGCAGATCGAGGGCGACCCGGCCGACGTGGTCGATCGCCACTGGATCCCGATCGCCCGGCGCGAGCACGAGCTTCGCGCGGCGGGTCGCCCGCGCACCCACCGCCTGCGCGAGCTCAAGCCGAGCTCGCGCAGGATCGAACGGCTGCTGGGGCCGATGGACGCGATCGTCGTCGACAGCTGAGCCGCTCACCTGACGGTGAGCGCAGCCTTCGTCGCGCCGGCAGCGACGGTCACCTTGAGGCGCTTCGCCCGCGTCCGCAGGCGGGCGGTGAAGCGGCCGCCGCGCACGCGCGCCGAGGCGCGAGCCACCCTGCGCCCTGCGCGCGTCGCGGTGACCGTCACCTTCGCCGCGCCGGTCGCGCGGCCGGTGACGGTGATCCTCGCGCCGCGGCGGCGGGCGCGCACCGAGGAGATCACGACCGGCTTGCCCGCGGTCGTGGTCGGGCCGCCCTGCGACTGCTGGTCGCCGCCGGGGCCCGTCGGGCCGGTGGGAGCGGCGCCGCCCTTGTCGACCGTCTCGCAGTCCGGTGCGACGGTGTCGGCGGCGTCGGCCTTCACGCTGTCCTCGCCGATGCCGCAGGTGACCTGATCGGCCTCGCCGTCGCGGGCGTCGATCGTGTCGTTGCCGTACGGCATGCGGCACTGGATCCAGTGGCACGACGTCCCGCTGACGTCGCCGTTGATGACGTCGCGGCCGGGCCCTCCGACGATCGTGTCGTTGCCGTAGCCGCCCTCGATCGCGTCCGCGCCCGCTCCGCCGTCGATGACGTCGTCGAGGTCGAACCCGGAGAGCTGGTCGTCGCCGCCGCGGCCGACGAGCTTGCTGCCGGTGCCGTCGGTGTTGAAGACGGTCAGCTCGTCGTTGCCGTCCGAGCCGGTCAGCGTCGCCGCTGCGGTCAGGTAGATCCGCTCGATCCCCGTCACGTCGTCGTTCTCGCCCGGCCGCCCGTCGTTGGCGACGCCGTCGACCGAGACGTCGATCGGGGGCTGGTACGTGCTCGAGCCACCGGATTGCCAGTTCATCTCGATCTGGTCGTAGCCCGGCCCGCCGTCGACGACGTCGGTGCTCATCTCCTCCCAGTAGTCGGCGAGCAGCTTGTCGTTGCCGTCGCCGCCGCGCACGGCGTCGGGGCCGCCGCGGCCCTCCACCTCGTCGTCGCCCGGGCCGCCGTCGATGGCGTCGGCGCCGAGGCCGCCGTAGACCTTGTCGTTGCCGGCGCCGCCGAGCAGCTCGTCCGTCGTCTCGGTGAAGCTCGCGCCGCGGAGCGTGTCGTTGCCCGCGCCGCCGTCGCCGACGACGTGGACGCTCGCCGGCAGCTTGTCGTGGACGTCGATGATGTCCTGGCCGTCGCCGGCCTCGAGCCGGACGCCGCCGGGGGGCGCGACGCAGGTGATGAAGGAGTACGACCACTCGGGCGTCGTGCAGAGCGACGGGTCCGCCTCGGGCAGGCTGTTGTCGCCGATCTGCAGCTTGCCGGGCTCGTCCTCACTGGGGCCGACGGTCAGCCAGTTCGTCTCGCCCGGCGCGGCGCGAACGACGAGCACGTCGCCCTCGAGCGACACGGTCGAGGCGCTCGCGGCGGCGGGCAGGCCGGCGGAGACGGCCGCCGCGAGGACGGCGCCGGTGAAGAGGGTGATGGGTGTCTTGTGGATCATCGGGTGGCTCCTGCCGGGTGGGTGGAGCCACGATCCCCGTCGATCACCCCCCGCCGGAAGAGGGGGATCCCCCGCCGTTCTCCCGTTCGGCCGCGAGGGTGCTCGCGAGCTGCGCGCGCGAGCGCACGCCGAGCTTGGCGTAGATCCGCGAGAGGTTGTTCTCGACGGTCTTGGCCGAGAGGAACAGCTCCGCGGCGACCTCCTTGTTGGAGCGACCGCGGGCCACGAGGTCGGCGATCGCGTGCTCGCGCGGCGTCAGATCGGCGGCGCCTCCGGCGGCGCTCGCGCGCAGCCCGCGCGCGGTGCGGCGCAGGCCTGCGGCGCGCAGCGCCCGCGACGCCTCGGCGGCGAGGGCCTCGGCGCCGGCGCGGCTCGCCTCCGCCAGCGCGGCCTCGAGCACCTCGTGCGCCTCGTTGCGCTCATCCGCCGCCACCAGCACCCGGCCGTAGGTCGTCGCCGCCCGGACGCCGTCGTGCCTGAGCACCGCCTCGTCCGCGATGTGCACGGCCGTCCGGGCGTGGGGCAGGGCGGCGGCGGCATCGCCACGGGCGAGCCGCAGCTCGGCTCGCGCGCGGGCGACGCGCGAGCGGCCGGCCTGCAGGCGCAACCGGTCGGTCTCGCGGCCGAGCTCGTCCACCCACTGCTCGGCCTCGTCGAGCCGGCCCGTCGCGATGGCGGCGTCGACCATCGGGCCGAGCAGGCTCGAGACTCGGGCGAGCATCGGGCCGACGAGCGCGTGGATCTCGGCGAGCATCCGCTCGGGGTCGTGCGCGTGCAGGATCGACGCGTTCAGCGCGGACGAGACGCTGGCGATGATCCCCGGCTCCGCGGCCGTGAGGTCCGCGGCCCCGGTCGTCGCGGCCGCCTCCGCCTCCGCGCGCCGGCCGAGGACGTCGAGCGCGAGCGCCCGCGTGGAGCCCGCCCACGCCGCCTGCAGCGGCGAGCCGTGGAGGCGCCCGCCCTCCTCGGCGGCCTCGGCCTCGGCGAGCGCTTCGGCGGGGCGCAGGTCGAAGAGCAGGGAGACGGCGAGCAACGCGCGGTACTGGGCGACGATCGTGCCGGCGCGCTGGTTGCGCGACGGCGCCGTCGCGCGCGCGAGCAGGCGGGCCGCGTGGTGGTAGCGCTCGCACTGGAACGCGAGCGTGCCGACCCAGCCGACGACGTCGAAGCGGTCGGGCGGCAGCTCCAGGGCGCCGCGCTCGAACGGCGCCAGGTCCTCGGTCGGCCGCTCGCCGGAGAGCATCCCCGCGAAGACCTCGAAGGCGCCGCGCAGCGTGCGGGCGGCGAGGCTGTCGTCGGGCCAGGCGGTGATCGCCTCGCGGAGGTGGTGCTGCGCGCCGTCGAGGTCGCCGGTGCTGAACGCGGTGACGCCGAGCTCCAGCTCGACCTGCGCGCGCTCTTCCCCCTCCGCGTGGTCGAGCGCGGCCAGCAGCCGGCCGCGCGCCGCGCCGTTGCGGCCGGTCATCCGCTCGATCGCCGCTGCCGCGGCGGCGGCGGCCGCGTCGGGGCCCAGCTGCTGCGCTGCGTCGAACGCGGAAAGCGCCTCGTCGGGCCGGCCGGCGGCGGCGAGCGCGTTGGCGCGCTTGGTGAGCAGCTCCCGGCGTCGTTCCGGTTCGGCGGTGCCGAGGAGCGTCAGCGCCGTCGCCCACCATCCCGCCGCGCTGGCGGGCGCGGTGTCGGCGGCCTCGGTCGCGGCCGCGTCGAGGAGGTCGGCGGCTGCGGTGTCGCCGGTGACGGCGCTGCGCTCGACGTGGGGCGCGCGCAGGGCGGCCGAGGCGCCGCGCCGGCCCAGCTCGCGGGCGATCTTCGCGTGCAGCTCGAGCTGCTGCGCGGGCGGGACGACGTCGTAGGCGGCGCGGCGGACGAGCGGGTGGCGGAACGAGAACCGGCGGCCCGTCGGCGCGGGCCGGACGAGGTCGGCGCGGACGAGCGCGTCGAGCGCCGGGCCGGGCCGGTCCAGCCCGGCGACGGCCGCGGCGATGTCGTCGTCGAACGGGTCGCCGGCGACCGCCGCGGCGGCGAGCAGCGCGCGGGCATCGTCCGGGAGGTCCGCCGCCTCCTGCTGCACGGCCGCCGCGATCGTCGCGGGGAGCTCGTCCGGGTGGCGCGCGGCGGCGCGGCCGAGCTCATGCAGGAAGAGCGGGTTGCCGCCGGCTTCCGCGACGAGCTTCTCGATGAGCGGCGCGTCGTCGATCCCGCCGAGCACCGCCTTCGCGTCGTCGTTCGTCAGCGGGGCGAGCGGGAGGTGCTCGCCGCTCTCGCGCGCGGCGGCGACGAGCGCGAGCGCCGCGTCCCCCGGCCGGGCTCCGAGCAGGAGAAGGGCGGGTGCCTTCGGGGGGCGACGGAGGAGGTGCAGCAGCCACTCGAACGATCCCTCGTCGGCCCACTGGACGTCGTCGGCGACGAGCAGGAACGGCTGTCCGGCGGCGACGTCGTCGAGCAGCGCGCGCAGTGCCCGGTGGTAGCGGAAGCGCTCTCCCGCGGAGTCGGGCGGGGCGGCGGCGGGCGCGGCGATCGACGGCAGCGCCGCGGCGAGGTCGGGCGCGAACGCCTCGAGCGTCACCGTCGATGCGCTTCCGGCGTGGTCGTCGAGCAGCGCGGCCGCCAGCGCGAACGGCACGTCGCGCTCGTGGGCCACCGCGCGGGCGCTGAGCACGGTCAGGCCCTTCGCCGTCGCCTCCTCCGCGGCCGCCGCAAGCAAGGAGGTCTTCCCGATCCCCGGCTCCCCCGTGATCACGAGCGCGTGGAACCCACCGGCCCGAACGCCATCCAGCGCGCGGGCGACGGCCCCCAGCTCCGTGTCGCGTCCGACGAGGGTCATCCGGGTCAGCGAACCCTAACCGTCATCGCACGCGCCCGTGCGATCTCCGCCCGCCGCCCACTCTCCGCGCGCGGGGGTTCCGCGGGGGGTTCGCTTCTTCCGGGGTCTCTCCGCCGGTGGGAGCGTCGCCGTCATGACCACGACGCTCCTCCGCCCGCCCGCCTCCGAGGCCGCTCTTCCGTCGCCGCGCGACGTCCTGCTCGCCACCTGGGACGGCGGCGGCCACGCCGGGCCGATGCTCTCGATCGCCCGCTCTCTGCTTGCCCGCGGCCATGCCGTCCGGGTGCTCGCCGATCCGGTGCTGCGCGACGAGGTCGAGGCGTCGGGGGCCACGTTCGTCCCGTGGCAGCGGGCGCCGCACCGGTCTTCTTCGGAGGAGCGGGTCGGGGCGGTGCTGCGCGACTGGGAGGTGGGCAGCCCGATGCAGGCGGGCACGCGGCTGCGCGACGCGCTGACGTGCGGGCCGGCGGCGCTGTTCGCGGAGGACACCGCGGCGGAGCTGCGTCGCCGGCCCGCTGACGTCGTGGCCGCGGACCACCTACTGCCCGGCGTGCTGGTCGGCGCCCGAGCGGCGGGCGTCCGGACGGCCGGGATCGCGACGACGATCATGGGCGTCCCCGGCTGGGGCGTCCCGCCGGCGGGCACCGGCCTCGGCCTGCAGAACGGTCCGCTCGCCCGGCTGCGACGGGCGATCGCCGCACGGGTGCTCATCCGGATCTGGGGCCAGGGCCTCGTGCCGCTGAACGCCGCGCGGCGGTCCTTCGGGCTGCCCGAGCTCCACGACGCGTTCGGGATCTTCGAGGACTGGGACCGCCTGCTCGTCCTGACCAGCCGCGCGATCGAGCTGCCGACCTGGTCGCCGCCGGAGCACGTGCGGATCGCCGGCGCGCGGCTCGACGACCCGGCGTGGGCGGCGCCCTTCGAGCCGCCGGCCGGCGAGGGGCCGCTCGTCCTCGTCGCGCTCAGCTCGAGCTTCATGGACCAGCAGGACCTCCTGGCGCGCGCGGCCGCCACGCTCGGCGGGCTGCCCGTCCGCGGGCTCGTCACGACGGGTCCCGCGATCGACCCGGCGACGATCGACGCCCCGCCGAACGTCCGCGTCGTCCGGTCCGCGCCGCACACCGAGGTGCTGCGCCATGCGTCCCTCGTCGTCACCCACGGAGGCCACGGCACGACCGCGAAGGCCCTCGCGGCGGGCGTCCCCCTCGTCGTCCTCCCGATGGGCCGCGACCAGCCCGACGTCGCCGCCCGCGTCGTCGCGGCCGGCGCCGGACTCCGCCTCCCGAAGACCGCCCCCGCGGAGAAGATCGCCCGCGCCGTGAGGGACGTCCTCGAGCGCCCCGCCTTCGCCGAGAACGCCCGGAGGGTCGCCGCGGTGATGGAGGAGGAGCGCCGCACCGACCTCGCCGTCGCGGAGCTCGAGGACCTCGCCGCCCGCGCCCGGCGGTGAGAGCCTCGCCGCCACCAGAGGGTCTTCGGAGGGTCGCCGCGGTGAGGGGCGGTTGCGCGTTCGGGCGGGGCTCCGGCAGACTGCCGCAACCCGGATGCGTCGTCTGCCGCTCTCGCTGTTCGCCGTGCTCCTCCTCCTCGCGCTGCCCTCGGCGGCCGCGGGGAAGGCCGTCCCTCGCTGCTTCGGGGCGGCGTCGCTGGACCCGTTGAAGCCGTGCTCGAACGCGAAGCTGCGGGCGATGGTCACGCCGACGCCGCGGCAGGCGCTGCGGCTGCCGAACGCGCCGTGCTCGGTCCGGCGGCGATCGTTCCCGATGGTCTGCCACTTCGGGGTGCCGGAGGACCGGGCGAAGGGGTTCGTGGCGCTGATCGGCGACAGCCACGCCGTGCACTGGGGCGCCGCGCTTGGGCCGATCGCGCTCGACCGGAAGTGGCACGGCTACCGGATGTCGCGGCTCGGCTGCCCGCTCTCGGCGGCGCCGCCGGTGCTCGATCCGTTCGTGCGCGCGAAGTGCCTGCAGTGGCGACCGGCGCTCGCCGCGTGGCTGAGCGCGCACGACGAGGTCCGCACCGTGATCGTCTCGCAGCACCGCCCGCACGTCGCGGGCGGCCTCGAGGCCGAGATCGACGGGTACCTCGACGCGTGGCACGCGCTGCCCCCGTCGGTGAAGCGCGTGATCGTCATCCGCGACACGCCCGGCAACCCCGGCGACGTGCGGTCCTGCGTCACGGCCGCGCTCGCGAGGGGGCGCGACGCCGGCAGGCTCTGCGCCGTCAGCCGCTCGCGCGTCCTCGCCGTCGATCCCGCCGCCATCGCCGCTCGCCGCTCGACCGACCGCCGCGTCCGGCTGATCGACATGACGCGCTGGTTCTGCGACGCGCAGCTCTGCTACCCGGTGATCGGCGGCGCGCTCGTGCACAAGGACGAGAGCCACATCACGGCGACGTACGGCGCGACGCTGGCGCCGTACCTGCGGCGCAAGCTGCTCCCGCTGCTGCGCTAGACGCGGGCCGGCCGCGCGTCGGCGACCGACCACGCCGCGGCGCCGACCGCCGAGGACGTGAAGAGCACCGCCCCCCACGTGCCGAGCACGTCGCCGAGCAGGTGCGAGACGACGAACGCGACGAGCCAGAACGTCATGAGGCCGATCGCGGCCGCGCGGCCGACGCGCTCCATCCAGCGTTGGGCGCACCACACGGCGGCGAGGACGAGCACGAGACCGCCGAAACCGCGGACCTCGGTGACGTCCGCGACGGCGAAGGCGAGCACCATCGATCCGGCGGCGACGGGCCAGGTGGGCATGCCCGACAGCGTAGGCGGCGCTACCGCTCCGCCGTCGCGGCCGGCTCCCCGCGGAGCGCCGATCGTGCCAGCCGCCACGCGGCGTAGACCAGGACGGCGGCGAAGCCGAGCTTCAGCGCGCGCTCCGGCAGCGTGTTCGCGAGGACGACCCCCGCGCCCGCACCGACGGTCGCCAGCACCCCGAGGAGCACGGCGTCGCGGACGTCGACGTTGCCGTACCGGTGCTGGCGCCACGACCCGACGAGCGCCACCGGCACGATCGCCAGCAGCGACGTCGCCTCAGCCTCGACGTGGCTCAGCCCGAGGAAGATGACCAGCGCGGGCACGAACAGCGACCCGCCGCCCACGCCGAGCATCCCCGCGACGACGCCGGCGAGGACGCCGATGACGACGGCCCAGAGCACCTACGACACGACGAGGTCGATCGCGACCGCCACGAGCAGCAGCGCGAACAGGATCGAGATCCACCGCACGTGCACGCGCTGTTGCAGCCAGGTGCCGGCGAGCACGCCGCCGACCGCCGGCACGCCGACGAGCAGCCCCTTGCCGACGTCGACGTTCCCGTACACGCCCTGGACGAGCGCGGCGAACCCGGCGATCAGCACGATCGCGCCGAGCGAAGTGCCCGTCGCGAGCCGCTCCTCGTACCCGAGCCACAGGATCAGCAGCGGCACCATCACGATCCCGCCGCCGACGCCGAAGAGCCCGCTGAACAGGCCGCCGGCCGTCCCGATCGCCGCGAGGGTCCACGTGCGGCGACCGCGCATGGCGGCATACTAGGTCCCGTGCCACCCGCCGCCACGCTCAGCGAGGCACTGACGCCGCTGCGCGCCGATCCGACCCGTTCGGCCGTCCTCCTCGACGTCGACGGGACGCTCGCGCCGATCGTCCGTCATGCCGACGACGCGCAGGTCCCGGAGGGCACCCGGGCGGTGCTCATCCAGGTCGCCCGCAAGTACGGCGTCGTCGCCTGCGTCAGCGGCCGGCGCGCGGCGATGGCGCGGCAGATCGTGTCGCTCGGGTCGATCGCGTACCTCGGCAACCACGGCGCCGAGCTCCTGCGCCCCGGCAGCACCCGCGTCGAGCAGGAGCGCGAGGCCGCCGCGTGGCAGCGCCGCGTGCACCAGTTCGTCGAGCAGCACTCGGGCGAGCAGCTGCAGTTCCTCCGCGTGCGCGTCGAGGACAAAGGCCCGATCGTCGCGTTCCACTGGCGCGGCGCGCCCGACGAGGACGCCGCGGAGGTCGCGGTGAAGGAGCTGGCGGCGCAGGCCGAGGCGGCCGGGCTCGCGATCCACTGGGGCCGCAAGGTGCTCGAGGTGCGGCCGCCGGTCGCGCTCGACAAGGGCCGCGGGATCCACTGGCTGCTGCGCGACGCCGACCTCGACGCCGCGCTCTACGTCGGCGACGACCGCACGGACCTCGACGCGTTCCGCGGGCTGCGGGAGCTCGTCGACGGCGGCCGCCTGAACAGCGCGGTCTGCGTGGGCGTGCGCTCGGACGACGAGACGCCCGCCGAGCTCGAGTCCGCGTCCGACGTGCTCGTCGACGGCACGCGCGGGGTGCGCGAGCTCCTCCAAGCGCTGCTGGACTGACACGGCGGTGCGGTTCGTCGACTTCCTGAAGGCCACCGTCCTGGCGTGCGCCGCGGCCGCGACCGCGCTTGCGGCGGCGTCCGTCGCCGCGGCGGCCGCCGATCAGGACATCGGGCTGCTCGCGTTCGCGGCCGCGTGGTGGACGGTCGCGGCGGGGATCGGGATCGTGCTGGGCCGGCGCGGGGAGACGACGCCGCCGATCGCGCGGCTGCTCGCCGGCGCGCGCGCGTCGTCGTCGCTGCCCGACCAGCAGAGCGCGACGCGCGTGCTGCTGAACCGCCTGTGGCCGCTGCTCGTCGTGCTGCTGCTGTCCGCGGCGCTGGCGCTCGTGACGCCGCAGGTGCCGGCGATCGCGGCGGGCTTCGCGGTCATCTGGTCGCTGTCGTGGCGCAAGCAGGACGCCGCCGTGACGGCGATCGAGGAGCGTGACGGCGTCGCCTTCTACCTCGAGCGCACCTCCCCGTTCCGGCCGATCCAGCTCGTCCGGACGCCGGGCTTCCGCCGCGTCGCACCGCCGGCTCTCCCGGACCCGGTGTGATCGACGTCCTGCTCGTCTCGCTCGGCTCGACGCACGGGTGGCGGGTCGCGGACGATGCGCTGGCGGCCTCCATGCGGCGGGCGGGCGCGACGGTCGAGGTCGCCTCGGTCCCGCTCCCTTCCGAGGTGCGGACGTTCATGGCGACCGACTTCCTCCAGGCCCGGGCGGCCCGGCGCTCGGCGGCGCGGGCGATCGCCGAGCATGGCCCGCGCTCGATCCTCTACTCGACGACCACGGCCGCGCTCCTGTGGCCGCGGCCGGGGGCGATCCGGTACGACGCGCTCGCGCTGGAGAACCGGCCGGGGCGGCATGGACTCTGGCAGCGCCCAGTCGAGCGGCGCCGTCTCGCGCAGGCGCCGCTGCTCGTTCCGATGAGCCGCGTCGCCGAGGGTGGAGACCTCGCGAAGCGCGTCGTCGTCCCGCCGCCGATCGCGCCCTCTCCGCCCGGCACGGGCGACCGCGACATCGCCGCGCTCATCTACGCGTCGGATCCGGTGAAGAAGGGGCTCGCGCGCGTGCTCGCCGCCTGGCAGCAGGTC
The DNA here is from genome assembly GCF_056863335.1 of Parviterribacter kavangonensis. Classification (NCBI taxonomy): domain Bacteria; kingdom Bacillati; phylum Actinomycetota; class Thermoleophilia; order Solirubrobacterales; family Parviterribacteraceae; genus Parviterribacter; species Parviterribacter kavangonensis. The sequence continues at coordinate 100,087 of NZ_JBXPJA010000003.1, forward strand.
CGGCGCGACGGCGAGGAGCTCGTCGTCGTCACCGAGCACGACGTCCGCGCGCCCGGCGTACGGGTGGAGCAGGCGCGCGGCGAGGCGTTCCGCGCGCTGTTGCGCCGCACGCGCGTCTACGTCGTCGCGCCGCGGCGCGAGGACTTCGGGATCACGCAGCTCGAGGCGCTCGCCGACGGGTGCCTGCTCGTGACGACCGACGCGCCCGGTCCGTACGAGGCGCGCGAGCTCGCGCGGCAGCTTGACCCGCGGCTCGTCGGCGACGACCTCGCGGGCGCGCTGCGGACGGCGCTCGACGATCCGGCGCCGGGCTACGCGGCACGAGCGGCGGAGCTGCTCGCCCCGTTCGCGCCCGGCGCGGTCGACGCCACCGTGGCGTCCGAGCTGCTGCCGCGGCTGCTCGGGTCCCAGTCGTCGACGTAGGCGGGGCGCTCGATGCCGGGGCGCAGCCGGTCGTCGGCGACCGGAGCGCCGGCGGTGAGCGTCAGCGGCACGACGCCGGCCCACGCGTCGAGCGCGTAGTCCTCCTCGTCGTCGACCGGCCCGCCGGTGCGGACCTTCGCGGACGCCTCGTCGAGCCGCATCGCCAGCACCTTCGTCCCCTTCAGCTCCTTGCGGTTCGGCCATCGGATGTCGGCCCAGCGGCCGGGGACGAGCTGCTCGGTGAACGCCTCGAGCGCCCGTTCCTTCTCCTCCGGGTCGGGCACGTTCGTCAGCGTCCCGACGACGACGGCCGAGCGGTAGTTGATCGAGTGGTGGAACGCGGACCGCGCGAGCACGAGCGCGTCGACGTGCGTCACGGTCAGGCACGCGGGAACGCCCTGCTCGAGCGTGCGGAGCATCCGGCTCGCCGCCGAGCCGTGGAGGTAGATCGTGTCTCCCACGCGAGCGTGCAGCGTCGGGATGCAGAACGGCTGGCCCTCGTGGACGAACGCAAGGTGGCAGACGATGGCCTCGTCGAGGATGGCCTCGACGGTGGAGCGGTCGTAGTCGGCCCGCTGCGGCACGCGCTTGACGCGGGTCTTCGGCGTGGGGTCGATGCGAGCCATGGTCCGAGACGGTAGGCGCGAATTGGTCTTGCGGGAAGGTCCAATCACGCGGTAGAACAGAGGACCAAGTGGCCCTCCACCTCGACCTCGACCGCACCCGGCCGCGCCGCCCCCAGCTCGAGCGCCAGCTCCGCGAGGCGATCCGCGACGCCCGCCTGCGCCCCGGCACGCGCCTCCCGGCGACCCGCGCGCTCGCCACCGAGCTCGGCGTCTCCCGGGGCGTCGTCGTCGAGGCGTACGAGCAGCTCGTCGCCGAGGGCTGGCTCGTCGCGAAGACCGGCGCGGGGACGCGCGTCGCCCCGCGCGCGCCGATCGAGTCGCCGGCGCCCCCAGTCACCAAGTCGTTGGAGACGGCCCCGCGGATCGAGATCGATCTCCGGACGGGGCGGCCGGACCTCTCTGCCTTCCCGCGCGCGGCGTGGCTGGCGGCGCTCGGGCGGGCGTTGCGGACGCTGCCGGACGAGGCGCTCGGCTACGGGGACCCGCGCGGGCTCGCCGCGCTTCGGGAGGCGCTGGCCGCGACGCTCGGGCGGACGCGCGGGGTCGTCACCGACGCCGAGCACATCGTGGTCACGGGCGGGCTCTACCAGGGCCTGCCGATCCTCCTCCGCGTCCTGCGCGAGCGCGGCGTCAGGAAGGTCGCGATCGAGGACCCCGGCTGGCGCGGGCAGCGGCGGGCCGTCGAGCAGGCGGGCCTGGAGCCGGTCCTCGTCCGCGTCGACGACCGCGGCCTCGTGGTCGACGAGCTGCCCGACGACGCGGGCGCGGTCGCGGTGACGCCGGCGCACCAGTACCCGCTCGGGATGGTGCTCGCGCCCGAGCGGCGCGCCGCGCTGCTCGACTGGGCCCGCCGCCGCGACGCGGTCGTGATCGAGGACGACTACGACGCGGAGTACCGGTACGACCGCGAGCCGGTCGGCGCGCTCCAGGGGCTCGACCCGGACCGCGTCGTGTTCGCCGGCAGCACCAGCAAGACGCTCGCGCCGGGGCTGCGGCTCGGCTGGCTGGCGCTGCCGCCGTGGCTCGCCCACGAGGTCGCGCGCGAGAAGGACCTCACCGACCGCGGCACCGCGGTGCTCGAGCAGGCGGCGCTCGCCGACCTCCTCGACCGCGGCGACGTCGACCGTCACCTGCGCCGCAACCGCCGCCGCTACCGGGCCCGCCGCGACGCGCTCGTCGCCGCACTCGAAGAGCACGCCCCCGGCTGGCGCATCGGCGGCGCCGCCGCCGGCCTCCACCTCGTCGCCTGGCTGCCGGAGGGCACCGACGCCCGAGCGGTCGCAGCGAAAGCGCGAGAACGAGGCATCGCCGTCCAGACTCTCCACGACGACGTCACCTGCGTCGCTCCCCGGCCGCCCGCGCTCCTCCTCGGCTACGCCGCCGTCGCCGAACCCGCGCTCGAGAGAGCCGCGAGGGAGCTCGCGGTCAGCGGCGCGCGTGCTTGCGGAGTGGCGCGAACTCCGCCCACGAGCGGGTGTTCGCGACCTGGTCGCGCGTGAGCCACGCGCGGCGGGCGGTGGCGATGCCCCAGCGGACGAGGGCGAGCTCGCGGATCCCGTGGGCGTCCGAGTCGATGAGGATCGGGACGCCGGCCTCGGCGGCGTGGCGAGCGTGGACGTCGTTGAGGTCGCGGCGGTCGGGCGCGGCGTTGATCTCGAGCATCGTGCCCGACCGCGCCGCCGCGTCGATGACCTGGTGCATGTCCACGGCGTAGGGCTTGCGCCGCTCGATCTTGCGGCCGGTCGGGTGGCCGATCGCGTCGATCCAGGGGTGCTCGCACGCGGCGACGATGCGCTTCGTCATCTCCGCCTCGGCCATCCCGAACGAGGTGTGGACCGACCCGACGACCCAGTCGAGCTCGGCGAGCAGGTCGTCCTCGTAGTCGGGCGAGCCGTCCGGGAGGATGTTCGTCTCGGTGCCGATCAGCAGCTCGAAGCCGTCGAGCTCGGCGTTGATCGCCCGGACGCGCTCGATCTGCCGGCGCAGCTCGTCGGGCTCGACGTGGTTGCCGAAGCCGTGCGTCGCCGAGTGGTCGGTGATCGCCAGGTACTCGTAGCCGCGCTTGATGGCCGCCTCGGCCATCTGCTCGATCGTGTTGCGCCCGTCGCTGGCGACGGTGTGCGAGTGCAGGTCGCCGCGCAGGTCGTCCTCGACGACCAGGTCGGGCAGGCCGCCGTTGAGCGCCGCCTCCAGCTCGCCGCGCCCCTCGCGCAGCTCCGGCGGGATCCACTCGAGGCCGAGCCGCTCGTAGACCTCCTCCTCCGTCGCGCACCGCGTCGTCTCGCCGGTCGCGTCGTCGAGGATCCCGTACTCGGAGACGTGCAGCCCGCGGCGGACGGCGGCGTCGCGCAGCTGCATGTTGTGGTCCTTCGACCCCGTGAAGTGCTGCAGCAGGTTGCCGAACTGGTCCGGCTCGACCACCCGGACGTCGACGGCGAGCCCGGTGTGCGTGCGGCCGCGCACCGCGTTCTCGCCGGCGGTGCCCGACGACTCGATGACGTCGAGCTCGGCGAACGCCCGCGTCAGCGCGGCCGGATCGGAGGCGGCGGCGATCACGTCGAGGTCCTTGACGCTGTCGGCCAGCCGCCGCGCCGAGCCGGCGACCGCCACGTCGACCGCGCCCGCCGCGCGCAGCCCGTCCTCGATCTGCGCCCCGATCGCCAGCGCCTTCGGCAGCAGCGTCCGCGGAGCGGGCTTCTCGGCGATCCCGGCCGCGAACGCCGCGAGCACCGTCTCCTCGAACTTCCGGCCGAAGCCACGGACGTCGCGCAGCTTCTCTCCCTCCGCCGCCGCGCGCAGCGCCTCGAGCGAGTCGATGCCGAGCTCGTCGAACAGCTTGCGCGCCCGCTTCGGCCCCAGCCCGGGCAGCCGCGTCATGTCGACGAGCCCGGGCGGGAACTTCGCCCGCAGCTTCTCGAGCGCCGGGATCGTCCCGGTGTCGAGCAGCGCCGTGATCTTCTCCTCGAGCGTCTTGCCGATCCCCGGCAGCTCGGTCACCCGGCCCTGCCGCGTCATCGACGCGACGCTCACCGGCGCGTCGCGAACCGCCTTCGCACCGTTGCGGTACGCGAGCACCCGGTGGATGACCGCGCCGTCGAGCTCGTAGAGGTCGCCGAGCTCGTCGAAGTACTGCGCGATCGCCGCGTTGGAGAACTCGGGCATGGCTCTAGGCTACGTCGCCCTCATGGGTCCGGCTTGGCTCATCCTGCCCACGTACGACGAGCGCGAGAACCTCGAGCGCATCGTCCGCGCCGTGCTGCCCGTGCTGGAGCGCAGCCGCTGCGACGGGCACAAGGTGCTGGTGGTCGACGACGGGTCGCCGGACGGGACGGGAGAGATCGCGGACCGGCTGGCGGCCGAGATCGACGCCGTCGAGGTGCTGCACCGCGCGACGCCGGAGGGGCTCGGGCCCGCGTACCTCGCCGGGTTCGCGTACGCGCTGGAGCACGGCGCCGAGCTCCTCCTGGAGATGGACGCCGACTTCTCGCATGACCCGGCCGCGGTCGAGGGCCTCATCGCGGCGGTCGCCGACGGCGCGGACCTGGCGCTCGGGTCGCGGTACGTCTCCGGCGGCGGCGTGTCCGACTGGGGCCTCATGCGGCGGGTCATCAGCCGCGGCGGGTGCTGGTACGCGCGCGCCGTGCTCGGCGTCCCGGTCCGCGACCTCACGGGCGGCTTCAAGTGCTTCCGCCGCGAGGTGCTCGAGGCGATCGACCTGCCCACCGTGCGCTCGCGCGGCTACGCGTTCCAGGTCGAGCTGACCTACCGCGCGCTCAACGCCGGCTTCAACGTCGTCGAGGTGCCGATCACGTTCCGCGAGCGACAGCTCGGCCGGTCGAAGATGAACTGGCGGATCGCACGCGAGGCCGTGTGGCTGCTGCCGCAGCTGCGCAAGGCGCCCGGCCCGCCGTCGCCGCCGATCAAGGAACGGGCGGAGCAGCCGATCGCTCGGGGGTGACCGGACGCGAGCTCGCCGTCGCCCGTGGCTGGGAGGACACCCGCCGGACGCTCCGCGCGTGGAACCGCACGCCGGGGTCGGTGCTGATCCCGTGGGTCGGCGTCAGCGCCGGCATCGCCGGGCTCCTGCTCCTCTCTGTCGTCCTCATCGCGTCCGTCTCGACGCCCGACAGCACCCCGCGCTTCCTCCATGGCCTGATGACGCCGCCGTCGGTGCGCGACGTCGCCGAGGTGCTCGGGCGCAACCTGCTCGTGCTCGCGCTGCACGCGATGGCGTGCCTCGCCGGGTTCATCGCGAAGTCGTCGCTGCCGCTCGAGGCCGAGGACTACAGCGGCGTGTGGCGCAAGGTCCACGACCACGCCGGGCCGCTCGCGATCGCGTTCGTCGCCGGCGCCACGCTCTTCTCGCTCGCCACCCAGGCGTGGGCGCTCGGCTTCGGCCTCTCGTCGCTGGCCAACCAGCTGCAGACGCAGCCCGCGCCGCTGCTGCTCGGGCTGCTGCCCCACGCGATCCCGGAGCTCGTTGCGCTGTTCCTCCCGCTCGCCGCCTGGCTGGTCGCCGCACGTGCGCAGGCGTGGCACCAGCTGATGGCCGCGACGTTCGCCACGACGGCGATCGCGCTGCCCGTCCTGGTCCTCGCGGCGTTCGTCGAGGTCTACCTCACGCCACGTCTCCTTCTGGCGCTTCACTTCGTATAGTGGGTCTCATGAGCGACCTCCTTGCCGTCACCGACACGAACTTCCAGGCCGAGGTGCTCGAGTCCGAGCAGCCCGTGCTCGTGGACTTCTGGGCGCCGTGGTGCGGTCCGTGCCGCGTGGTCGCCCCGGTCCTCGAGGAGATCGCGGGTGAGCGCCAGGACCTCCGGATCGTGAAGCTGAACGTCGACGAGAACCAGCGCACCGCCGCGCAGTACGGCGTCATGTCGATCCCCACGATGATCGTCTTCAAGAACGGCCAGCCCGCGAAGACGATCGTCGGCGCCTACCCGAAGAAGCGGCTCGAGGCGGAGCTCGAGCCGGTCCTCGCCTAGCCCTCCGGCAGGCTCACGGCCCGGTGCCATCGGCGCCGGGCCTTGCCGCGGCCCCGTCCGCCGTGGTCTACTTGGCATGGCGAAGCAGGAGGAGCCATGCGACTCGTGCTCGGCACGGTCACCGTTCCCGGATTCCGGATCGAGGAGGTCCTCGGGCGCGGCGGCATGGGCGTCGTGTACCGGGCGCACCAGCGCTCGCTCGACCGGGACGTCGCGCTCAAGGTCCTGTCGGCCGATCTGAGCGACGATCCGGAGTTCGCCGCGCGCTTCCGCCGCGAGGGGCGGCTGCAGGCCTCGCTCGAGCACCCGCATGTCGTGACCGTCTACGAGGCGGGCGAAGCCGAGGACGGGCTGTACCTCGCGATGCAGCTCGTGCCCGGCTCGACGCTCGCCGAGCTGCTGCACGCCGGCGGCCTCACCGCGGCCGGCGCGCTGCGGCTGCTGCGCCAAGTCGCCGGCGCGCTCGACGCGGCGCACGCGGCCGGCCTCGTGCATCGCGACGTCAAGCCCCAGAACGTCCTCGTCGACGAGAACCACGACGCGTACCTCGGCGACTTCGGGCTCACGAGGGTCGGCGACACGGAGGCGCTGACGGCGACCGGGCGCCTGCTCGGCACCGTCGCCTACCTCGCGCCCGAGGTCATCCGCGGCGGCGCGGCGACGCCGGCCTCGGACCGGTACGCGTTCGCCGCGATCGCGTTCGAGTGCCTCGCCGGCAGCCGCGTCTTCCCCTGGCGCTCGGCGGCGGCGACGATGTTCGCGCACGTCAGCGAGCCGCCGCCGCCGATCAGCGGGCGGCGCCCCGAGCTGCCCGCCGCGCTCGATCCCGTCTTCGACCGCGCTCTGGCCAAGGACCCGGCGCGCCGGCCGGCGACCGCCGTCGCGCTCGTGGACGCCGTCACCCGAGCCCTCGAACGCGGCGGCGGCGCGGAGCTCGGCCCGCCGCCGTCCCACCCACCCACGGGCGACACGGACACGGCGACGATCGAGCCGCCCGCCGCCGCGTCGCCGCCGATCGTCGCGGCCGCGCGCCCGTGGCGCCGCCTCCTCGCGTTCGCCGCGGTCGCGCTCGCCGCCGCAGGGGTCGCCACCGCGGTGACGCTCGCGCTCGACGACCCGGACACGTCCGCCGAGCCGGCCGCGGACCCGGCGCCCGCCCCGCTGCGCGGCGCCACCGTCCTCGGGAGCGACCTCGCGGAACCGGGACGCGCGCTCGACTGCCGCGGCGAGGCACCGGGACCGCGTTCGCCGAGCTGCACCATCGCCCAGGACGCGCTGCCGCAGCGCACCGTCGTGGTTCCCGAGAACGGGGTCGTGCGCCGCTGGGCCGTGCGCTCCGCCCGGGGCGAGCTCGCGCTCGTGGTGCTGCGCTCGCGAGAAGGCGGTCAGTTCCAGGTCGCGCGCTCGCGCAACGAGTTCGTCGAGGACGGACGCGTGCACGCCTTCCCGACCGACGTCGCCGTCGAGCAGGGGGACCGGCTCGGGGTCGTGGCGACCGCCGGCTCGGCCGCCGGCACCCGGCCCGGCGTCGACGGCGCGACGACGCTGCACTGGACCCCGCGCCTCAGCGGCACCGTCGAGCCGCCGGATCGCGGCGGCGGCGCCGAGGGTGAGCTGCTGCTGCGCGCCGAAGTCGTGCCGGGCGCCCGGCAGCGCATGCCCGATCGCGTTGCCGGAGCGGCCGCCGCATCGCTGCCCCGCGGGCGCGTCCTCGCCAAGCGAACGACGCGGTTCCCCAACGGCGAGGTCTACGAGCACCGCCTCGTCGCGGTCGGCGGCCGCGTCGCCGCCGACCAGCTGCGCGACGGCCGCCGCCTCGCACGCATCGAGGTGCCCGACTTCCGGCCCGCGGACGGTCGAGTCCTCATCTTCGAGCTGACGCCGAACGACCCGGGCGTCAACGACTTCGGCCTCTACATCGAGTACGTCAACGCCGACAGCGCGCGCGTCCTGAGCCACTACTACGCCGTCCTGCCCGGTGGCTTCCAGCAGGTCAACTGAGCGGGCGCTCGACCTCGGAACGGAGATCGACGACTTCCGCATCGAGCGCGTCCTCGGATGCAGCCGCCGTGCGGTGGTCTACGAGGCCACCCAGCTCAGCCTCGGCCGCCGCGTCGCGCTGAAGGTCCTTCCCGCGGGCGCGGAGCCGGCCGTCGCGCCGCGCTGGCCGGAGCACCGCAACGCCGTCAGCCTCTACGCCGCCGGCACGGAGCGCGGCCACCGCTTCCTCGCGATGCAGCTCGTGCCCGGCCCGACGCTGGCCGAGCGGCTGGACCGCGGCGATCTCGACCGCGAAGCAGCGGCCACGATCCTCCGCGACGTCGCCGCCGTGCTCGACGCGCTGCACCGCGCGGGCGGCGCCCACGGGGCCGTGCACGCGAACAACGTCCTCATCGACGCGGACGGCCACGCCCTGCTGTCCGACTTCGGCGCGGCCGGCGCCGCGACCGCGGCGGCCGATCGCGCGGCCTTCGCCGGGCTCGAGGCCGCCGTGAGCGCGTCGCGGCGGCCGGGGCGGCGGTTCGCGCCGGTCGCCCTCGCGGGGCTCGTCGTCGTTGCGGCGGGGGCGGCGGCGCTCCTCGTGCTCCCCGGCGACGAGCCGGCGGCCGCGCCGCCGGTCCTCCGTGGCACCGAGCCGATGGGCAGCGACGTCGCCGCCGGCGACGCGCGGTCGGTCGACTGCACGGGCGGCCCGCCGTCCGGGGCGTCCGTCGCCTGCACGGTGGCGCAGGTGCGACTCGGCGGCCGGGCCGTCGCCGTGCCGCGCAGCGGCGTCGTGCGGCGGTGGGTCGTGCGCGCGGCCCGCGGCGATCTCGCCCTGCAGGTCCTCCGCCCGCTCGGAACGCGGTTCGACTCCGTGGCGCGCAGCGTCTACGAGCACGTCCCGGACGGCGGCGTCCACGCCTTCCGCACGAACCTCCCCGTGCGGCGCGGCGATCTCGTCGGCCTCGTCGTCACGCCCGGCGCCGCGGTCGGCGTGCGTCCGGGCGCGCGCGGAGCGGCGACCGGGCGCTGGCTCGGCCCGCTCTCCGCGACGCCGCGTGCACCGGAGGGACCGCCCGGCAGCGGGTTCGACCACGAGCTCCTCCTCCGCGTCGAGCACCAACCCGGCGCGCGCTGGCAGGTCCCCGGACGGCTGACCGGCCGCACGGCGGCCGCTGCGCTGCCGGGTCGCCGCGTGGCCACGGCCGAGCTCGCGGGCGGTCGTCGGCTCGTGCTCGTGCGCCTCGGCGATCGCGTGGCGCTCGACCTCTTCGCGGGGACGCGGCGTTCGAGCCGCGTCCCGGTGGACGGCGCCGACCCGCGCGGGGCACCGCTCGGGCTCGCGGTGCTGACCCGGCCGGTCGCCCGGGTGGAGTGGCGCAACCGGGCCGGCCGCATCGTCAGCCACGACTACGGCATCGGGGCGGCAACGCTGACGCCGCGCAGCTGAGCGGTCAGCCCTCGAGGTCGCGTGGGCGCACGAGCCCGGCGCCGATCGCGCGCTTCGCAAGCTCCGCCCGCTTGCTGTACTGCGGCAGCGCGTCGACCCCGAGCTTGGTGAACAGCGAGCGGATGTGGGTCTTCACTCCCGGGATCGTGAGATGCAGCTGCTCGGCGATCTCACGGTTCGTGGCCGGCATGCCGCTGCCGCCGGGGACCACGACGGGGCGGCACAGCGCGGCCAGGACCCGGTGCTCGGCCGGCGTCAACCGCACGAGCGCTGCCGGCTCGGCGGCCGACGTGCTCTCCATCGCCCGCGGCGGAGCGTGGAACGCGAACGCCGTGTGCCCGAGGCGCACCACGTCGCCGTCGGCCAGGCGACAGCGCCCGAGGACGCGCTCGCCGTTGACGTAGGACCCGTTCCGCGAGAGCCCGTCGTCGACGAGCGTCCAGGCGTCGGCGAGCCGCTCGAGCTGCGCGTGCACGCGCGACGCGGCGCCGTCCCAGACCAGCGCGAGGTCGTTGTCGGTGGACCGCCCGATCGTCACGGAGGCGCGCCCGCCGAGCGGCTCGACGCGCAGCGCGTCGCCGTCATCGCGGTACGCGAGGAAGGGTGCGCCCTGGCGGCCCGCCTCGACGATGCGCTTGAGCTCCGACGGCGTCTGCGGGACCGGTGGCTCCACGGCCCGATCCTCCCGGGGCGGGATGCGGGATTCCATCCCTCTGGGGGCTGGATCCGCGCCTGCGCGCGGGAGGAGGGTGGGAGCAACCGACGACCTGGAGGTCCCTCATGTCCCACGTCACATGGCACGCACCCGCCCACTCGCTGACGGCGCCGTCGCACCGGGCGATGCTGCTGATCGCCGGGCTGCTCGCGCTCGCCGCGACCGTCGCGGTCGTCCTGGTCCTGGCGATCGGCGACTCGGACAGCGCGGGCACGAGCGCCACGCCGGCCGCCGAGCGGCTCGCCCCCGGCGTCCGCTACGACGGCGGGCCCGAGGAGGGCAGCCGCGGCGCCGTGGTCATCACCGGCATCCGCTACGACGGCGGCCCCGACGAGGGCACCCGCGGGCCCGTCCGCTAGCGCTCGCCGGCTGCCGCCGGCTCCTCGACGATCGCCTCCGGCCGGTGCCGCTGCTCCTGCGCGGCCCGGCCGCGGTCGTCGAAGACGATCCCTTCGGCGACGAGCCGGTCGTGCACCCCGCCCGGGTCGCCGAGCGCCGTGAACGCGACCCGCCCGTCGCTCTTCAGCACGCGATGCGCGTTCGGCAGCTCGTCCTTCATGAGCCGCTGGTTGAGCCTGCGTGCGGCCGGCGGCGCCGAGCCGACGGCCGCGACGACGTCGCTGTACGAGACCCACTGACCTGACGGCACGGCCTCGAGGACCGTGCGGAGCTTCTCGGTGTCCATGCCCCCACGAGGGCGGACCCGAGGACTTCTCGCCCCCTAGGCGCGCGCGACCGCGATGCGCAGCTCGCGGCCCTCGATCGTCGCGGGGTCGCTGGCCCCGTTGCCCTCGTAGGAGACGCTGACCGCCAGCGTCTCGCCGGCCACGTACGGCTCGTGCTCGCGCGCGGCCTCCAGCAGCTCCCCGTCGCCGCCGAGCGTCAGCGCGATCCGGTCGGAGATCTCGAGCCCCGCGTCCTTGCGCGCGTTCTGCACCGCGCGGACGACCTCGCGGGCGAGCATCTCGCGCCGCAGCGTCTCGTCGATCGAGAGGTCCAGCGCGACCGCGTGCGACGCCTCGCGCTCCACCTGGTAGCCCTCGAGCGGCTCGAGACGCAGCTGCAGGTCGTCGGCGGTCAGCTCGTGCTCGTCGCCGCCGATGTTCACCCCGACCGTGCGCCCCTCGCGCAGCGACTCCGCGGTCATGACCGGGTCCAGCGCGGAGACGGCGTCGGCGACCATCGGCATCGACTTGCCGAAGCGCGGGCCGAGCGTGCGGTAGTTCGGCTTGACCTCGTACGAGCCGAGGTCGTCGGCCCGCTCGACGAACCGCAGCGCCTTGACGTTCAGGTCGTCGCGGATGAGATCGCCCATCGCCTCCAGCGCGGTCCGCTCGGGCCCCGGCGCGACGATGACGGCCTCGCGCAGCGGCTGGCGGACCTTCACCTTCGCGGCGGCGCGCGCGGCGCGGCCGAGGCGGACCGCCTCGCGGACGACGCGCATGCCGTCCTCCAGCGCGAGGTCGCGCGGGCGGGCGGGGTCGGGTCCGGGCCAGTCGGTGAGGTGGACGCTCGCCTCGTCGCCCACGAGGTTCTCGTAGATCTCGTCGGCGACGAACGGCGTGAACGGCGCCAGCAGCTGCGCCGTCGTGACGAGGCACGTCCGCAGCGTGTCGAACGCCGCGCCCTCGTTCTGCCAGAACCGCCGCCGCGAGCTGCGCAGGTACCAGTTCGATAGGTCGTCGACGAACTCGGCGATCGCGCGCCCGGCCATCGTCGCGTCGAAGTCCTCGAGCCGCTCGGTCACCGTCTCGACCGTCGCCGCCAGGCGCGACAGGACCCAGCGGTCGAGCTCGGTCGGCTCGGACGGCTCCGGCGACGGCGTGGCGTTCGCGTTCAGGACGTAGAACCCGTACGTGTTCCACAGCTGCTTGAGGAACAGGCGGACGCCCTCGCCCACCCGGTCCATCGAGAACTGGTAGCCGTCCCACGGCTGCTTGGATGTGAAGAAGTACCAGCGGAACGCGTCCGCGCCGAACTGGTCGAGGACGCTCCACGGGTCGACGATGTTCCCCTTGGACTTCGACATCTTCTGCCCCTCCTCGTCGAGGATGAGGCCGAGGCAGACGACGTTGCGGAAGTCCGACTGGTCGAAGATCAGCGTCGAGATCGCCAGCTGCGAGTAGAACCACCCGCGCGTCTGGTCGAGCGCCTCGCAGATGAAATCGGCGGGGAACCGCTGCTGGAAGAGCTCCTCGTTCTCGAACGGCGCGTGGTACTGCGCGAACGGCATGGCGCCCGAGTCGAACCAGACGTCGATGACCTCGGGCACGCGCCGCATCGGGCGCGAGCACTCCGGGCACGGGAAGCCGACGTCGTCGACGTACGGACGGTGCGGGTCCTCGAGGCGCACGCCCGACAGCTGCTCGAGCTCGTCGAACGAGCCGATGCAGTGGACGTGGCCCTCCTCGCAGCGCCAGACGGGCAGCGGCGTGCCCCAGTAGCGCTCGCGCGACAGCGCCCAGTCGACGTTGTTCTCGAGCCACTTGCCGAAGCGCCCGTGCTTGATGTGCTCGGGGTGCCAGTTGACCGACTCGTTCGCGGCGAGCAGCCGGTCGCGGACCTTCGATGTCGCGATGTACCAGGCCGGCTTGGCGTAGTAGAGGAGCGGGTCGCCCGAGCGCCAGCAGAAGGGGTACGAGTGCTGGAAGTCCTCGGCGCGCAGCAGCCGGCCGCGGCCGCGGAGGTCCTCGATGAGGTCCGGATCGGCGTCCTTGACGAAGCGCCCCGCGTACTTGCCGATCCGCTCGTCGTACGTGCCGTCGAGCTTCACCGGGTTGACGACGTTCAGCCCGTACCGCTGGCCGAGCTGGAAGTCGTCCTCGCCGAACGCGATCGCGGTGTGCACGAGTCCGGTGCCGTCCTCGGCGGTGACGAAGTCGGCCAGGAGCACGGTGTGCCCGCGCTCGCCGTAGGCGTCGCGGCCGAGGTAGGGGAAGGGCGGCTCGTACCGGACGCCGTCGAGCGCGGCGCCGGGGAAGCGCTCGAGCACCTTCACGTCGGCGTCGGGGTGGGTGGGCCTCAGTACACGGTCCAGGAGCGCCTCGGCCAGGACGACCGGCGCCTCCAGCGGCCCGGTCTTCACGCGCACGTACGTCAGCTCGGGATGGACCGCGACCGCCGCGTTGGACACGAGCGTCCACGGGGTCGTCGTCCAGACGAGCAGCTCGTCGCCGCGCTGCACCGGCCCGCCGTCCTCGACGACCGACAGCTTCACGTAGACCGACGGATCGATCACGTCGCGATAGCCGAGCGCCACCTCGTGCGACGACAGCGCGGTACCGCAGCCCGGGCAGTACGGGACGACCTTGTGGCCCTCGTAGAGCAGGCCCTTGTCGTAGATCTGCCGCAGCGCCCACCACACCGACTCGACGTACGTCGTGTCGAGCGTCCGGTACGCGTCGTCGAGGTCGATCCAGAAGCCGATGCGCTCGGTCAGCGCGTTCCAGTCCTCGAGGAACTCGAAGACCGACTCGCGGCACTTCTGGTTGAACTCGGCGATGCCGTAGTCCTCGATCTCGTGCTTGTTCGTGATCCCGAGCTGCTGCTGGACGGCGATCTCGACCGGCAGGCCGTGCGTGTCCCAGCCGCCCTTGCGCGGGACGTAGTGGCCACGCATCGTCTTGAAGCGCGGGTAGATGTCCTTGAACACCCGGGCCAGGACGTGGTGGGATCCCGGCCGGCCGTTCGCGGTGGGGGGCCCCTCGTAGAACACCCATGGCTCCGCACCTTCCCGTCGGCGCAGAGATTCGTGGAACACGTCACGATCTCTCCAGCGCTGCAGGACGGCCTTCTCCAGCTCAGGGAAGGACTGGTTCGGGTCGACTGGGCGATGCGCCATGGAAAGGCCATTCTAGGAGTGGAGAAGTGAGGGATCCGATGACCGCTCGAATCGCAGCCGGGCTGCTCGTCGCCGCAGCGCTGGCCGCGCCGGCCGCCGCGGGAGCGGCGACGTGGTCGGCGCCGGTCACGGCCGACGTCGCGAAGGGGCCCGCGCGGGTCACCGATCCGGTCGTCGTGCCGGGCAGCAACGGGACGAACGTGACCGCGTGGGTGCGCCGCAACCCCGGCGGCAGCGGGCTCATGGCGCGCTTCGGGAACCCCGGCGGCGCGCAGCAGCTGCTCGTGCACTCGTCGGCGAACCGGATCGCGGCGCCGACGCTGCTGACGCAGCCTGGCGAGGCGATCTTCGGCTGGCGCTGGGACGACGGCTCCGTGTTCCGCGTGCGGGCGCGCGCGGTTCGAACCGCGAGCATGCGGCTGACGGCGCTGCAGACGCTGACCGGCGGCGGCTCGACGGCGTCCGCGCCGGCGTTCGTGGCCGGGCCGGGCGGCGCGCGCCTCGCGTGGCTGCGCGGCTCTTCGACGCCCGACCTCGAGCTGGCGTCGCCGGGCGCGAACGGCCGCTTCGCCGGCACCGTGCGCTACCTCATCCCCGGCCTGCTGCAGGCGGATGCGAGTGTCACGAGGACCGGCGGCAACGTCGTCGCCTACACGAAGCGCATCAGCGGGGTCGCGTTCCCGCGGCTGACCGTCGCGACCCAGGGCACCGGCGGGCTGCGCGACGTCGCGCAGTTCGAGGGTGACGGGCCGGCGAGCGACCCGGCCGTCGGCGTCGAGCCCGACGGGACGATCGTCGTCGCCTGGGTCGAGACGATCCAGCGGATCACCCAGCGCGTGCTCGTCGCGACGCGCGCGCCCGGCGCGGCCGAGTTCACGGCGCCGCGCGTGCTCGACGACGGCGTCTCGGCCGACGACGTCGCGGTGCTGCCGAAGAGCGACGGCGACACGCTGGTGTCGTGGCTGCAGAGCGCATCGGCGGCGACGCTCGACGACGCCGGCTCGCGCCTCATGGTCGCGACGCCGGCGGGCATCGCGCGCCGCATCAGCGACGTCGACGACACCCCGCTCGCGTACGGCGCGGCGGCCGACGGCCGCGGCAGCGCGCACTTCGTCTATCGCGACATCTCGACGTCGCCGCGCGGCGGCCCGCTCGTCGAGGTGACGGTCGACGGGGCCGAGCACACCGGCGTCCGCAAGCGCGTGACCGCCAAGGGCGAGCTCGCGGCGACCTTCTCGGTCGGCGCGAGCGCCGGCGGGGCGGTCGCGGTCGCGTGGTCGACGGCCGACGGGCGCCGGATCCGCCTGCGCGAGCGCCGCTAGGCCGGGTCCTCCGGGCGCCGCGTCTCCGCGGCGCCCGAGCCTGTCAAGCGGCCAGCTTGCGGCAGAGGTCCGCGAACTGGCGCTTCTCCACCTCGTCGAGCACCGAGAACGTCGCCGCGACGCGCTCGGTGTGCTCGGGGAAGAGGCGGTCGACGATCTCCCCGCCGCGCGGGGTCAGCGCGATGGCCGCGACGCGGCGGTCGTGCGGCAGGCGCGTGCGCGCGACGAGGCCGCGCTGGCACAGCGTCGTGACGACCTCGGTCGCGTTCGCCTTCGAGGTCCGCAGCCGGCGGCGCAGCGTGCGCAGCTCGAGCTCGCCGCCCGCGGTCGCGAGCACGACGAGGACCGAGAAGCCGGTGGCCGAGACGCCCTCGCGCTCCAGGTCGGCGGACAGCCGCCGCCGCACGGACGCCTCCGCGCGCAGCAGCGAGTCGAGCGCGCGATGGGCCAGCGGGTCGCCGGGCACGAGCATCGGCGCGGAGTTCTACCTGCATCCCCGGACGTTCCAGGTGCCACGAACGAC
This sequence comes from Parviterribacter kavangonensis, assembly GCF_056863335.1. Lineage (NCBI taxonomy): Bacteria > Bacillati > Actinomycetota > Thermoleophilia > Solirubrobacterales > Parviterribacteraceae > Parviterribacter > Parviterribacter kavangonensis. The sequence goes on from NZ_JBXPJA010000003.1 coordinate 115,958, forward strand.
TACGGCCCGGGCGCCCGCCCGGCGAGGGCGGTGGCGATCCGGTCGCGCGCCGCCTCCCGCACCGCGGCAACGCCACCGTACGCCGCGGGGTCGAGCGGCGGGAGCACCTCGACGCGGCAGTCGACGTGCTCCTGGAGGACCATCCCGTGCTTCGGCAGCGCGCGGCCGGTGCCGTGCACCGCGATCGGGATCACCGGCACGCCATGCTCGACGGCGAGCTCGAACGCACCGTCCTTGAACGGCTGCAGCCGGCCGTCCTTCGTGCGCGTGCCCTCGGGGAAGAAGAGCACGGGGTTGCCCCGGCGCAGCAGCCGGCTGCACTCGGCGAGCATCGTCACCACGGACGAGCGGTCGCCGCGCACGAGCGGGACGTAGCCGTTGAGGCGCATGTTCCACCCGACGAACGGGATCTTGAAGTTCTCCGCCTTCGAGACCCACTTGTACGGGCGGTACAGCGCGAACAGGACCAGGATGTCGATGAGCGATGCGTGGTTCGCGACGAGGACGGCCGGGCCGCGCCAAGGCAGGTGCTCGCGGCCGGTGACCCGCACCTTCCACAACGGGTTGATGAGGACGTAGGACATCGCCCACGCCGACGAGTACAGGTGCAGCACGACCTTGCGGCGGTCGAAGGGCAGCGTGACGGCCCAGACGACCACCGCCCCAAGGAAGAAGATCGGGCACGTGATGGCGATGAGCGCCCAGTAGGCGTACGAGACCAGGCGCATCACGAGCACCGGGTCCTACCCGCACCAGGGCCCGGGGTTACGGCACGACGCCGAGCGCGGCGAGCTGGTCCTTCTCCGCCTGCACCGACTCCGCGTCGAACTTGAAGTACGTCCGCGGAGGCAGCGTGCCCCACGTGTTCGACGCGTGCGGGTCGTCGGGGAAGTGGCGCACCTGGTGGCCGGGATAGACGCGCTCCATGTCCGCGAAGAGCTCGACGAAGATCTCCTCCTCGACCATGCGGATGTAGCAGAAGAGGTTCTGCGCCATGCCGTGGCGGCCGGGCCCCCACGACACCCACCGGCCGTGCTGGCCGATGTGGTCGAGCGCCTGGCGCATCTCGCCGAAGTCGACGAGCTCGAACGCGAGGTGGTGGATGTGGCGGTAGCCCTTGTCGAGGAACGCGATGACGTGGTGGTCGGGGTTGACGTGCATCCAGCACGCGCCGTCGCCGATCCAGTCGGTCGTGCGGAACCCGAGCACCCGCTCGTACCAGCCGGCGATCCGCGCGACGTCGTCGGTCAGGAAGTTCACGTGCCCGAGCTTGCGCGGGTGGTAGGCGGGCAGCTCGTCGGTGAAGCGCGCCACGGGCGGCCAGCGCTCCTCCAGCGGCAGTTCGACCGACTCGACGACGACCACGCCGTGGCCGTCCGCGTCGTCGAGCCGCAGCCCGGGCCCGCGGCCGGGCACCTCGATGTCGACCGCGCCGGCGTCCTCGGCCGCGAGGCGCGCGGCGGCCTCCTCCATGCTCACGTCTCGCAGCAGCTCCCAGCCGACGTGCTCGAGGCCCGGCGCCTCGTCCGACTCCTCGAGCCAGAGGCAGAAGTCCTCGTAGCTGCAGCGCAGCAGCGCGCGCTTGCCATCCACCTCGCCCGTCAGGCCGTGCAGCAGGCACCAGCGGTCGCGCGCCTCGCGCACGTCGGCGACGCGCAGCTTCACGTGGTGGATCGCACCGATCATGAGCCCTCCCCGAAGAGCGACGTCCGCTCGCAGACGGTCTTGACGTCGCAATAGAAGTCGAACGAGTGGTGACCGCCCTCACGGCCGATGCCGGAGTCGCCGGAGCCGCCGAACGGCGTCTCGAGGTCGCGCACGTAGAAGCAGTTGACCCACACGGTTCCCGCGCCGACCGCGGCCGACAGGCGGTCCGCGCGCTGCTCGGACCCGGTGTAGATCGTCGCCGCGAGCCCGAAGTCGGTCGAGTTCGCGAGGGCGATCGCCTCGTCGTCGTCCTCGAACGTCTGCAGCGCGAGCACCGGCCCGAACACCTCGTTGCGCAGGATGTCCGCGTCGGCCGGCACGTCGGTGAACAGCGTCGGCGGGAAGTAGAGGCCGCCGAGCGACTCGCCGCCGAACGCGAGCGTCGCGCCCTGCTCGACCGCGCGGGCGATGTGCCGGCGGACGCGGTCGAGCGCGACCGGGTGGATGAGCGGGCCGTACGTCGTGCCGTCCTCGCGCGGGTCGCCAACCTCGATCGCATCCACCTCGGCGCGGAAGCGCTCGAGGAACGCGTCGTGGATCGAGCGCTGCACGAGCAGCCGCGTGCCCGCGAGGCAGACCTGCCCGGAGTTGTCGTACTGGTAGGCGGCGGTCTTGGCGGCCGCGGCGAGATCGGCGTCGTCGCACACGATGAACGGCGACTTGCCGCCGAGCTCGAACGAAACCGGGGTGAGGTTGGCGGCGGCGTCTCGGTAGACGGTGCGCGCGGTGGCGGGCGACCCGGTGAACGCGACGCGGTCGACGTCGCGGTGCCCGGTCAGCGGCGCTCCGGCGTCCGCGCCGGTTCCCTGCACGAGGTTGAACACGCCGGCCGGCACGCCGGCCTCGACGCAGAGGTCGGCGAACAGCGACGCGGTCAGCGGCGCCCACTCCGGGGACTTGAGCACGACCGTGTTGCCGGCGGCGAGCGCCGGGCCGATGCGCCAGGTCGCGAGCATGAACGGCGCGTTCCACGGCGTCGAGATCGCGGTGACGCCGGCCGGGTCGTGCCGCACGCGGTTGCGCTCCCCGCCGTGCAGCGTGCGCGGCGGCTGGGCGAGGCGCTCGACGGCGAAGTCGGCGAAGAAGCGGATGTTGTTCGCGCCGCGCGGCAGCACGCGCTCGCGCATCGCCTCGAGCAGCGACCCGTTGTCGGCGACCTCGACCTTCGCGAGGTCGGGCACCGCGGCGCTGATCGCGTCGGCCAGCCGGCCGAGCACCTCGCGGCGCCCGTCGGGGCCGAGCGCCGCCCAGGCGGGGAACGCCCGCCGGGCCGCCGCGACCGCGGCGTCGACGTCGGCCGCTCCGCCGGCCGCGACGTCGGCGAGCTTCCAGTTCTCCCAGTCGATCGGGCTGCGGACCTCGAAGGTCTTGGCGGAGCCGACGCGCTCGCCGCCGATGAAGTGGCGGGTGTCGACGGAGACGCCCTCGACCTCGATGTGCGCCGCTCCCACGGCCGCTCCGCTCATGCCTTCCGGTCCTCCTCGTTCGCCGTTCGCACGACGCGGCGCAGCAGCTGCGCCAGCGTCGCCTTCTCGTCCGCGGACAGATCGCGCGTGACGCGCGCCTCGCCCTCGTTGAAGCGTGGGAACACCGCCTCGATCGTCCGCTCGCCCGCCGCGGACAGCGAGACCACGACGAGCCTCCCGTCCGACGCGTGCGTGGCTCGTCCGACCAGACCGCGGCCCTCCAGCGTCGCGACGAGCCCGGTGACGGTCGGGCGGCTGCAGGCCATCGAGGTGGCGAGCGCGCGCGTCTCCATCGGCCCCCAGACCCAGAGGTTGAAGAGCAGCGAGAAGCCGCCCCAGCTCAGCCCCTCGCCGCGCAGGACGCTGCGTTCGAGGTGCGTGCGCAGTGCCTGCGCCGCGCGCCAGATGTTCGCGGCCGCTGCCATCGCCGCCACGTCGACCGGCAAGTCGCCGACGCGGGCGAGCACGTCGTCCTCCTCCCGGACGAGCGACGCCACGGGCTGCGGTTGCGAGGCCACGGAGAACACATTAGGCTCCTAACGAGATGCCGTCAACGCCTCGTGTCCTCGTTCTGCAGCATGGGCATGCCGGCCCGCCCGGCGTACTCGGCGAGTGGATGGCCGACCGCGGGCTCGAACCGGAGATCCACGCCTCGTGGAGCGATCCGGTGCCGCGCACGCTCGACGGCTACGACGCGGTGGCGTCGCTCGGCTCCCAGTACTCGGCCGACGCGGGCGAGCCGGGCTGGATCGCGGACGAGATCGCGCTGCTGAAGCGCGCGGTGGAGGAGGACGTGCCGGTGCTCGGGCTGTGCTTCGGCGGCCAAGCGCTGGCGGTCGCGCTCGGCGGCGGCGTGCGCCGCGCGTCGATCCCCGAGGTCGGCTGGGTCGAGGTCGCGACGACGGCGCCGGACGTCGTGGCGCCGGGGCCGTGGCTGCAGTTCCACTGGGACGTGTTCGACCCGCCCGTGGGCGCGGAGGTCCTCGGGCACACGCCGGCCGGGCCCGCGGCGTTCCGCCACGGCCGCCACCTCGGCACCCAGTTCCATCCGGAGGTGACGCCGCCCATCGTCGAGGAGTGGGTGGCGATGATGCCCGGCGAGCTCGAGGAGCTCGGCGTCGACGGCGAGGACCTGCGCGCGGCCGGGTTGCACCATGCGCCCGGTGCGCGGGCGAACGCGTTCCGGCTGTTCGACGCGTGGTGGGAGCGCGCCCGGCGCTAGGCGGCGGCGATCCCTCGGGGCTCCGCCGCTCGCGGATGGTCGAACGAGGCCCACGCCGCCGTCACGTGCCGGGTCAGGTCCGCCAGCACGGCCTCGCGGTCGGCCAGGGCGGGCACAGGCGCCTGCTCGTGGACCGGCTCCTCCGCGCTCATCCCCTGCTCGTCGCGCTCGATCACCCCGGCGGACCGCATCGACGCGGGGCGGCGAGGGAGGGCGGGACGCTCAAACGGGAAGTGCGGGGTCGTCTTCGCCGACGATGCGGGCGCCCGTGTGGGCGAGCAGGACGCCGGGCTGGCCGTGGCCGCCGATGCCGCTCGACCCCCAGAACGCCTGCGCCGAGCCGGGAGCGAGATCGAGGAGGTGGGTCCCGCCGAGGCGGACCTCGCCGGCGTGGAGCGTCCGGCCGAGCGCGAAGGCGCGGTCGGCGTCGCCGGCGAAGACGTAGGCGGCGAGGCCGTCGCCGAGTGCGTTCGCGGCGCCGACCGCCTCGTCGTCGTCGCCGACGGAGCGCACGGTGATGACGGGGCCGAAGATCTCCTCGTTCGCGTCCGCGCCGGTGACGACCGTGGGGCTGAGGAAGAAGCCCGGCAGATCCGGGACGTCCGCCGTGGCCTGCGCCGTGCCGCCGAGCGCGTTCGTCCGCGCGACGACCCGATCGCGGTGCGCGCGGTGGGAGAGCGGGCCCATCGTCGTCGCGTCGTCGCCGGTCGGCCCGATGCGCACGGCCGACAGCACGTCGCGCAGGGCGTCGACGAGGTCGTCGTGGCGCTCGCGGGCGACCAAGACGCGGCGCGGGGCTTCGCACCACTGCCCGTTGAGCTTCGTCATCCCCTCGGCGAGCGCGCGCGCCGTCGTCTCGACGGCGGCGTCCTCGGTCACGATCGCCGGGTTCGTCCCGCCGAGCTCGAGTTGCAGGGCCGCCATCCGCGCGGCCGCGACGGCGGCAACCGCCCGCCCCGCGGCCGCGCCGCCCGTGAGGCTCACGACGCGCACGCGCGCGTCGGACGCGAGAACCATCGCGACGTCCGCGCCGCCGTGCACGACCTGCAGAGCGCCCGCCGGCAGCTCAGCCTCGAGCGCGGCCTCGGCGATGAGCGCCGCCGCCCCGGGGGCATGCTCGGACGGCTTGAGGATCGCCGGGCACCCCGCCGCCAGCGCGTTCGCGATCTTCGTGACCGCCGTCGGCGAGGGCGCGTTCCACGGCGTCAGGAGCGCCGCCGGGCCGAACGGCAGCCGGTGCAGCTCGACGCGCCGGCCGTCTGCCGGCAGCGCCTCGGGCGCCAGCGCCTCGCGCGCCGTCGCCACGACACCCCGCATGGTCCCGCCGAGCGACCCCGCGATCGCCCGGGTCACCGAGAGCGGAACGCCCGAGTCGAAGGCATCGGCAACCGCGATCCCCTCCGCCCGCACGTCGAGCGCCTCCGCGAACCGTTCGAGCAGAGCCGCCCGCCCCTCGAGATCGATCCCACTCCACGATCCGCGGCCGCCGCCCCAGGCGAGAGAGGCGGCATCGAGCGCACCCTCGAGCGCCTCCCGAGACGTGGCGCGCTGCCGCCCGACCACCTCGCCTGTGTTCGGATCCTCGAGGACTCCGCCGAGTTCGATCGCGGGCTCCCGCGCCGCGCCGGCGATGAGATCAGTCTGAACCGGCATTGGTCTGGACCGTAGACCGCAGGACCGATACGGTCAACCGCGTGAACAACGCGATCCCGTCGTTCTCGACGCATCTTCCGGTCCGGATCCGGTTCGGCGATGGGGTGCTTGCCGAGCTGACCGAGACGCTCGCCGCGCTCGGCGTCGAGAGGCCTGCCGTCGTCGCCGACCCGGCAGTGCTGCGTATCCCGGCCGTTGAGCAGGCGCTCGCCGCAGTCGGCGGTCCGCCAGTGCACGTCATCGCGCCGGCGGAGCCGACTCCGGCGTCCGCGAACGCGGCCGGCCAGTGGTTGGCCGGCCTCGGTGTGGATGGGCTGATCGGGATCGGGGGCGGGTCCGCGCTCGACACCGCCAAGGCCGCGCGGCTCGTCGCGGCGCACGGGCCGATCGAGCCGTTCCTGTGGCCCGGCGAGCCGATCCCCGTTCCGCCGCTCGACCTCCCGCTCGTCACCGTGCCGACGACGGCGGGCACGGGCAGCGAGGTCACGGGCGGCATCGTGCTCGCCGACCACGACCGCGGGCTCAAGGTGGCCGCGCCCAGCCCGCACAACCGCGCGCAGGCGTGCCTCGCCGACCCCGTCCTCACCCACGGCCTCCCGGCGGGCCCGACGCTGCACGGCGGCCTCGACGTACTCGCACAGGCGATCGGCGCGATCACTGCCGCCACGCGCCAGCCGGTCGCCGACGGCATCGCGCTGGAGGCGCTGCACCTCGTCCGGGACGCGCTCCCACGGGTCGTCGAAGCACCGGCCGACCACGATGCCCGCAACCGCCTCGCGTGCGCGAGCCTGATGGCCGGCCTGGCGATGAACCTCTCCGAGGCCGGCACCGACCACTCGCTGGGCCACGCGCTCGGGGTCCGCCACGGGATCGCGCACGGGCTCAGCGTGGGCGTGGTCATCGCCGAGGCGCTCGACCACGACCGCCGGTTCGTCCCCGACCGGGCGGAGCGCATCGCCGACGCGCTCGGCGAGCCGCCAGGCGGCGACGCCGACGGCTCGCGCGCCGTCCGCGCGGTCCACCGGCTCCTCAAGCACGTTGGCTGCCCGGCGCTCGGTTCGCTCGGCGTGACGGAGGCCGACGTCGAGCCGCTCACCGATCTCGCCCTCGCCGGCTGGATCCCCGTGGAGCCCGGCCCGTGGCGGCGCGAGGACGTCGCCGGCGCCTACCGCACAGCCCTCGCCGCCGACCGATGACCGAAGGAGGACCGTCCGTGACCGGCCTGCCCGACGGCGTGGAGATCGTCCGCGTCTCGTACCCCGACCTGCACGGCGTCTGCCGCGGCAAGGACGTCCCCGTCGGCGCCTGGCCGTACGTGCAGGAGCACGGCATCGCGCAGACCGAGGCGGTCATGACCGTCGATCTGCGCCACAACGTCGTCGCCGGCTTCGAGCACGGCTTCCGCGACTTCCGCGCCATCCCCGACCTCGGCACGCTCGTCCGCCGCCCCGACGACCCGGCGGTGATGTGGTGCCTCGCCGTCGGCCACGACGAGCACGGCGACCGCTGGGGCGTCGACCCGCGCAACGCGCTCGCCGCCGCATGCGAAGCGCTCGCCGAGCGCGACCTCCATCCGGTCGCCGCGGCCGAGCTCGAGTTCTACCTCGTCGAGCCCGGCACGCTGGCGAACTACGTCGCGCACGACTCGTCGGTCTACACGTGCGGCCCGATCTCCGACCCCCGCGGCGTGCTGCGCGAGATCGTCCGCGCCGCCCGCGACCTGGACCTGCAGCCGACCGTCGCGACGCAGGAGTACGGCCGCGGGCAGTACGAGATCAACCTCATGCACGGGCCGGCGCTCGATGCCGCCGACCGGGCCTTCCGCTTCAAGGCCATGGCGAAGGACATCGCCCACGTCAACGGCCTGCTCGCGACGTTCATGGGCCAGCTGCGCGACGACGACGAGGGATCGGGCTTCCACCTCCACGTCTCGCTCGCGCGCCCCGACGGCGCCAACGCGTTCTTCGACGAGAGCGATGCCGACGGCCTGAGCCCGCTCGCTCGGCAGTTCGCCGCCGGCGTGCTCGAGCACATGCCGGCCCTCACCGCGCTGCTCAACCCGACCGTCAACGCGTACCGGCGCTTCATCGCCGAGAGCCTCGCCCCCACCCACATCAACTGGGGCCTCGAGAACCGGCTCGCGCTGCTGCGGTTCCCGGCCGAGCGCGGTGCGGCGACACGCGCGGAGATCCGCTCCGGCGACGGCACCGCGAACGCGTACCTCGTCATGGCGGCCCTGCTCCGTGCCGGGCTCGACGGCATGGACCGGGGCCTCGAGCTGCCCGCGCCCGTGGCCGGCAACCCGTACGACCTCGACGAGTCGGCGCTCGGCCCGGCGCTTCCGCGGACGCTCGACGCCGCCCTCGACGCGTTCGAGGCCGATGAGGTGCTGTGGCGCGGCCTCGGGGACCCTCTCTGCCGCACGTTCACGATGATCAAGCGCTACGAGCTCGACCGCTGGCACGCCGAGCTGGCGCGGGTGACCGAGTGGGAGCGCCGTGAGTACGCCCACCACCTCTGACGCGCTCTCGCCGGACGCGGCGTTCGCGCCGCTCGAGCTGCCGGCCGCGTACGAGGCGGTCGCCGCGCGGCTGCGCCGCGCGATCCACCTCGGCACCTTCGCGCCGGGGGAGCGGCTGCCGGCCGAGCGCGACCTCGCGAGCCGCCTCGGCGTCTCGCGCGTGACGCTGCGCGAGGCGCTGCGCGTGCTGCAGGGCGAGGGCTACATCGTCACCCGCCGCGGGACGCGTGGAGGCCCCGTGGTCGCGGTGCCGCCCGAGCGCCTGAAGGCCGACCTGCGCGCGCGTCTGCCCCAGCTCGAGGAGCTCATCGCGTTCCGCCTGGTCGTCGAGTGCGGCGCGGCGCGCCTGGCCGCGACGCAGCGCACCGACGAGGACCTCGAAGCGCTGCACGCCGCCGTGCGCGAGCTGCGCGCCGCGCCCGACGCCGCCGCGTTCCGCCGTGCCGACGCGCGCTTCCACCTCGCGATCGCACGCGCGACCGGCAACGCGCTGCTGGAGCGGACGATCGTCGACGCCCGCGAGCGCATGTTCGGCGCCACGGACGCGCTGCCGTTCACCGTCATGCTCGAGCGCACGGCGGGGGAGCACGCCGCGGTGCTCGCCGCGGTGCGCAGCCGGCGCGCCGAGGCCGCGGCGCGGCGCATGGCGGAGCACATCGCCAGCGCGCGCACGCAGCTCCTCGACGTCCTGCGCTAGGCGTCTCCGCCCGCGACGCGCCGCTCGGCCTCGTCCTCGGGCATCGCCAGTGCGACGTGCAGCGTCGCGGCGGTGACCTCGGGCTGGTAGCCGACCCCGGGGAGGAGATCGCGATCGAGCTCGACGATCGGGTTCTCCAGGCGGCCGATGCCGTCGATCTCCACCGCCACCACGTCGCCCACCTCGACCGGCCGCGAGTGGGCCGGCGTCCCGGTGAGCAGCAGGTCGCCGGGCTCCAGCGTGATGAGCCGGGCGAGGTCGGCGATCTGGTAGGCGACGGAGAACATCAGGTCCTCGCCGACGTTCGCCTCCTGCACCTGCTCGTCGTTGACGAACGTGCGGATGGTCAGCTCCTCGGGCACGATCTCGTCCGCGGGTGCGATCCGCGGCCCGATCGGGCAGAAGCCGTCTTGGCCCTTGACACGCAGCATCGCTCCGCGGTCGGCGTGGCGGAAGTCGTGGACGCCGAAGTCGTTGGCGATGGTGTAGCCGCGGACGTAGTCGAGCGCCTCGTCCTCGGACACGCCGAGGCAGGGCTTGCCGATCACCACGGCGAGCTCGCCCTCGTAGTTGAGGTAGCGGCAGCCGCGCGGGCGCGCGACCGGAGCGAGGTGCTCGCTCAGCGAGCTCGGCGGCATGAGGAAGTACGACGGGTACTCGGGCGGTGCCGCCATCTCGTACTCCTCCACGCGCGACCGGTAGGTCAGGTGCGTCGCGATGATCTTCGACGGCGGGGGATCGATCAGCGGGCTCATCGGGTGGGCATGTCCTTGTCGTGCTGAGCGACGACCTCGCCGCCGTCGACGGTGTACGAGAAGGAGAAGCGGAAGCCCTTCATGACCTCCTGCGGCGCGATCGCCCGGAGATCCTCGAGCGTGTCGTCGTACAGCCGCAGCTCGGCGTCGCCCTCCCACACCTCGGTGCCGTCGCGGTCGAAGCCGCCGGCGCGGACGAGCTCGAAGACGTCCGGCCGCAGCCCGTCGTAGGCCGGGAAGTGCCGCGTGTTGTGCATCGGCGGGTCGTTGACGGTTGGGCCGGTCTCGGACACGCCGGTGAGCGTGACGACCGCGCGGGCCACCTGCCGGTCGTTCGCCGCGCACGTCGCGCCGAAGCGCGCGCCCGGCTCGAGGCGCGGCGTCGCCTTGCCGACGGGGAACAGCCGCGTCATGTGGATCGAGCCGAGCTTCTTCGGGAAGCCCTGGATCCAGCCGCGGTACATCGCGAAGTCCTTGTCGACCCAGATGTAGACGCAGCGACTGACCGGCTCGCCGTTCAGCTTCGCGCCGACGACGATGAAGAACTCGCGGTACTGCGACTGGATCGGGTCGACGAGCTCGTGCAGGTCGTCGCTGCACGACTGCCAGTCCGCGAAGATCGCCGCGACCGCGCCCGGATCGTCCGCGGGCTCGAGCTCGGGCGGGAGCAGCGCCGCCACCGCGTCGGGGTCCGTGCGGTACTCGACGATGAGGAAGTCGCCGGAGTAGTGCCACGGCGGCGGCGGCACGATGCCGGCCCGGCCGTCCGGCGAAAGGGGTGCGGTGTAGCCGCGTAGCGTCACGTGCTCCTCCTGATGAGCCACTCGAAGAGCCGGTGCTGCACCGGCTCGCGCATCTTCTCGGGATGCCACTGCACGCCGATGGCCGGCCAGCCGTCGGCCGGCTCGACGCCCTCGATCAGGTCCCCCGCGGCGTGCGCGGTGATGCGCAGGTCGCCGGCGTCGGCGATCGCGTGGTGGTGGATGGTGTTGACCTCGACCTGCGTGGCGCCGAGCGCGCGCTCGAGCTCCGAGCCCGGCTCGACGGTGACCGGGTGGCGCTCGGCGAGGATCTCCTCCGGGCTCAGCGAGGCCATGTCGCGGTGCTCCGCCTCCTTGGGCAGCGACTGCGCGAGCCGGCCGCCCGCCGCCACGGCCATGATCTGCGCGCCGCGGCAGATGCCGAGCGCCGGCAGCCCCCGGCGCCGCGCCTCACGCACGAGCGCCAGCTCCCACGCATCCGCCGCGGGGTCCACGTCGGCGTTGCCGCCGTCGTCGGCGGCGCCGTACGACGATGGGTCGACATCGCCGCCGCCGGACAGCAGCACGCCGTCGGCCAGCCCCAGCGCGGCCTCGGCGATCTCCGCCTCGTGCCCGCGCGGGGGCCGCGGGACGACGAGCGGGACGCCGCCCGCGGTCGCCACGCCGTCGCTGTACGCGGGGTCGAGCGCGTCGAGCACCGTGCGCTCGCCGAGGTACGTCGGCACGACGCGCCGCCATGGGGTGATGGCGATGCGCGGGCGGCGGCTCATGCCAGCGCCTCGACGCGCGACACGAGCCGGCGGCACAACGCCAGCACCTCGTCGCGGTCGTCCGTGTACATCGACGGCTTGAAGCAGATCGTGGTGTAGCCGGCCTCGAGCTGCGCGGGAATGCGCTCGGCGGCCTCGTCGAGGTCGCCCGGGTGGTCGTCGTCGGGGAACCGCGGGCGGATGCCGCCGACGACCTCGAGCTCGCCGAAGTCGCGGCCGGCCGCCTGCATCGCGTCGCGCAGCGGAGCGAGCTCCTCGGCCGTCGGCTGGCCGAAGGGGTGCAGGCCGTGGCCGTGCTCGACGAGGCGGCGGATGATCCACGGCGAGACCTGGATCCCGCCGAACCACATCCGCGGCCCGTCCGGGCGGTACGGCTTGGGCTCGAGCCAGACGTCGTCGAAGCGGTAGTGCTCGCCGTGGAAGCTCGCGGGGCTCCCGGCCCACAGCGCCTTCCAGGCGGCGAGGTGCTCGTCGAGCAGCTTGCCCCGCTTCTCGAACGGCACGCCGAGCGCGTCGTACTCGTCGCGGTGCCAGCTCACCGTCGGCTGCACGACGAGCCGCCCCTCGCTGACGAGGTCGAGCGCCGCCAGCTGGTGGGCGAGCAGGAGCGGATGCCGCAGCGGCGCGATGATCGCCGCGCCGATGAGCCGCAGGCGCTCGGTCACCGCGGCGATCGCGCTCATCAGGACGATCGAGTCGGGCCACGGCGTTGCGGGATCCTGGTTGCCGGGCGCGGCGTAGTCGCGCGGGTTGCCCATGATCCCGTTGGCGCCGGAGCTCGGCCCCAGCACGATGTGCTCGCTGATCATCACGCCGTCGATGCCGGCGTCCTCGGCCTCCTGTGCCATGCGCACGAGACCGCGCAGATCGCGCGGCGACTGCAGCGTCCAGTTCTCGGTGAGGACGAGGACGAGGCGCGGCGGCGTCACGCCGCGAGCTCCACCCGCACCGGCAGCTTCTTCAGGCCGTTCGTGAAGTTCGTGCGGTGACGGACGGCCTCGCCGGCGAGCTCGACCTTGGTCACCCGCTCGAGCAGCTCCTCGAGGTAGACCTTCAGCTCGAGCTTGGCGAGGTGCACGCCGAGGCAGTGGTGCGGGCCGCCGCGGCCGAACGTCAGGTGGTCCTTCGGGTTGCGCGTGACGTCGAGCCGGTGCGGATCGGGGTAGTGGTCGGGGTCCCGGTTCGCGGCGGCGAACCAGACGACGACCTTGTCCCCGGCCGGGATCTGCGTGCCGCGGATCTCGACGTCCGTCGTCGTCGTGCGCCGGAAGTACCAGACCGGCGACGAGAAGCGCAGGAGCTCCTCGACCGCGCTCGGGATGAGCGAGCGGTCCCGGCGCAGCAGCTCGAACTGGTCGGGGTGCTCCGCGAGCGCCTTCGTCCCGAGCGCGATCGCCTGCCGGGTCGTCTCGTTGCCGGCGACGATCATGAGCGCGAACATGTTGTCGAGCTCGCGGTCGGTCAGCGGACGGCCCTCGATCTCGCCGACGGCGATCTTCGTGAGCACGTCTTCGCGCGGGCACTCGCGGCGCTCGGCGTAGTGCGCGCGCCCGAGCGCGCACAGCTCGTCGGCCCACGGCGACCCGAACGGCTTGTACTTGTCCTCATCGCGCTCGCCCGCGAAGGCGTGCTCGCCCACGTAGTCGGGATCGGTGTCGACGAGCAGACGGTCGCCGAGCTCGATGAGCGTCGGAAGCTCCTCGTCCGGCAGCCCCAGGATCTCGCCGAGCACCCGGATCGGGATCGGCGCGGCGAGCTCGTGGACGAGGTCGAGCTCCTTCTGCGGGAGCACGCGGTCCAGCAGGGTGGTGACGAGTGCGCGCAGCCACTCCTCGTACCGGCCGACGGCGCCGGGCGTGAAGTTCGTCGAGATGAGGCGCCGGTACTTGCCGTGCTTCGGCGGGTCGAACTCGAGGAAGTTGCGGCGCGCGTCGAGCACGTCCTCCGGCAGGTCGTGGATGTTCGCCGCGCCCCCGACCTCGGAGGAGAACGTCTTGGGGTCGCGGATGACGCCGGCGACGTCATCGAACTTCGTGAGCGCCCAGAACCCCCGGCCGCCGTCGGGCTCGGGGTGGCGGAAGACCGGCGCTTCGCGCTGCAGGAGGTCGAAGACCTCCCACGGCTCGTGGTCGGCGAAGAGGTCGTTGTCCAGCAGGTCGACGTGCTGGAGATCGGGCCCCGAGGTGCTCATGGCCGCCAACCGTACTCCTCTCGGACAATGTATCCAAGTGGGCGGTGTTGACCGCGGTCCGCGGCTCTGCGTAATGTATCCGAGCACACGTTGAGCGCGGCCCGGAAGCGGGCCGCTTGGCGGCTGGATGGGGAGAGAGAACATGGCGGTGAGCACGTCGTCGCCCGAGCAGGCCTCGGGCGGGCATCTGGGCGAGCGTCGGCTGACCACGCTCCACGCGGTGGGGCAGTCGCTGGCGATCGGGCCGATGTTCTCGGCCGGCCTCGTGAGCGGCCTCGTCGCGAACGCGGCGGGGTGGAACACGCCGCTGTCGGTCCTCCTGGGGACCATCGGCGCGCTCGGCCTCGGCTACGTCATCGCGATCTACGCCCGGCGCTACGCCGGTGCAGGCGCGATCTACGAGTACCTCGCGCAGGCCGTCCACAGCGGGTTCGGCCTGTTCGCGGCAGGCGTCTTCCTGCTCGGCACGATGTTCCTCGGCGCCGGCGGCATCTACATCGCGCTCGGGTTCCTCACCGACGGGTTCTTCAACACGCACCTGAGCGCGGACATCCCGTGGTGGCTGGGCGGCGCCGTCTGCCTGGCGATCGCGTTCGCGCTGAACCACTTCGGCGTGCGCCTCGCGGTCCGCGGCGTGCTGATGCTGGCGGCGATCTCGTCGATCCCGTTCCTGATCCTCGCGTTCGCGATCATCTTCAAGGGCGGCGCCGACGTGAACACGCTGTCCGTGTTCGACCCGGGCCAGACCGACGGCAACGCCATCTTCAACGGCGTCCTCTTCGCCGTGACGCTGTTCATCGGCTTCGAGGCCGCGGCCTCCATCGCCGAGGAGACGCACGAGCCCCGCAAGTCGATCCCGCGCGCCGTGCTGCTGACGATCGCGCTGAGCGGCCTCTTCTACCTGCTCGTCACGTACGCGGCGACGATCGGGTTCGGCAAGGAGGCGCTCGGCGAGGGCGCCTGGTTCGCCTCGCCGTCCCCGATGGGCGACCTCGCGAACCAGTACGTCGGCAACTGGCTGAGCTGGCTCGTCGACCTCGTGGTCATCCTCGACGCGCTGTCGCTGTCGATCGCGATCCTCGTCACCGCCTCGCGCGTCATCTTCGCGCTCGGCCGCGACGGGCTGCTGCCGCGCTGGACCTCCCGCACGTCCAGCCGCGACACACCGCTCGCCGGCAACCTCATCATCGTCGTGTGGTCGATCGCCCTCATGATCTGGGCGGGCGTCACGCACTACGGCAAGGCGACGGAGCTGCCGGACGAGATCCAGGCGTTCTTCATCACGACGGCGACGGGCTCCTACCTCGTCGAGCTCGTGTACGTGTTCCTCGCGATCTTCGCGTTCAAGCTCCTGTGGCAGAACCGGGCCACCGAGGGCAGCGGGCTGTGGTGGAAGCTGATCGTCGTGCTGATCGGCCTGGCGACGCCGATCCTCGCGTACAAGGGCTCGCTTGATCCGTGGCCCCAGTACCCGAACAACCGCGGCGTCTACTTCGCGTTGATCTGCATCGGCATCGCGCTGATCTGGTACCTGATCGTCCAGTTCACGCGGCCGGACGCGTTGCGCACCGCGGCGAGGCACGCGGTCGAGCACGAGGGCGTCCCGCCGCTGGACGAGCCCCTGGAGCCGGGCGCCGCGGCGCCCGCCGGCGGCTACCTGCGCGACTGAGGTGAGGGAGAGGGCGCCGGCTACCAGCCGGCGCCCTCCTCCAGCGAGATGGGGTGGCCAGGCGGGACGATGAGGTCCGTCACGAGGCCGCCGAACTTGCCGCGGTGGAAGACGAGCGGGTCGCCGCCGTGGTGCTCGAGGCCGACGACCTCGCCGAGGACGAGGTCGTGGTCGCCGGCCGGGACGACGTCGCGCACGACGCAGTGGTGGATCGCCGCGGCACCGCGCACGGCGAGGAAGCCGTCGCGGCCCCGGGTCACGTGCTCCAGGGGGAACGCCCCGCCGCGCTCGGCGAACGCGATCGCGACCTCCTGCTGATGGCGGTGCAGGACCGACACCGACAGCCGCCCGCTCCTGCGAACGGCCGTCAGCGTGCGCGACCCGTGACCGAGCGAGACGAGCACGATGAGCGGGTCGAGCGACACCGACGTGAACGCGTTGAGCGTCATCCCGGCGGGCTCCCCGTCGTCCTCGGCGCAGACGACCGTGACGCCGGTGGCGAACTCGCCGACGGCGTCGCGGAAGGCCCGTGCCGGGATCGCGGGCGCGCTCATCAGAGCCGGTTCGCGTACTCGGCGAACTCCCAGTCCGTCACCCACGTGCGGAAGCGCTCGAGCTCGGCGGCCTTGATGACCTCGAACGTGTCGACGAGCGGCCGGCCGAGCGCCTCGAGCAGCACGTCGTCGGCCTTCAGCGCCTCCAGCGCGTCGGCGAACGTGGTCGGCAGCGCCGGCCCCTGCTGCTCCTCGGGCAGGTCGTAGATCATCCCCTCGATCGGCTCGGGCAGCTCGAGCTCGCGCCGGATCCCGTCCAGGCCGGCGGCGAGCGCCGCGGCGTACGCGAGGTACGGCGAGGCGGTGCCGTCGCCGACGCGCAGCTCGAGGCGCGCGCCGGCGCCGCGCTCCGGCGGCACGCGGACGAGCGTCATGCGGTGGTCGTGGCCCCACGAGGCGCGCGTCGGGACGAGCGCCTCGGCGCTGATCCGGCGGTACGCGTTCACCGTCGGGTTGAAGAACACCATCATCCCCGCGCAGTGCTCCATGACGCCGGCGATGAAGTGCCGGGTGTTCGGGGACAGGCCGTGCGGCTCGGCCGGGTCGCCGCAGGCGTTGTTGCCCTCGTCGTCGCACAGCGAGATGTGCAGGTGGAAGCCCGAGCCCTCGTCGTCGTTGAACGGCTTGCCCATGAACGTCGCCAGCAGGCCCTCCTGCGCGGCGAGCTCCTTGACGAGGTTCTTGAAGCGGAACGCCCGGTCGGCCGAGTCGAGCGCGCGGCCGTGCCGGAGGTTGATCTCGTACTGCGAGCGCCCGTACTCGTGCGCGGCGGCGACGGCGTTCAGGCCCAGATCGACGGTCGCCTGCAGCATGCGGCTGAGGATCCCGCGGGGGTCCGCGAGCGGGCCGACGGTGTAGACCGGGCTGTCCTGGACCGCGTACGGCTTGTAGCCGCGCGGGTCCGAGGGATCCGGCTCGCAGAGGTAGAACTCGAGCTCGGGGCCGAGCACCGGATGCAGGCCGAGCGACGCGAACTCCGCGAGCACCCGCTTGAGCGCGCCGCGCGAGTCCATCGCGTGTGGCTCGCCGCTCCCCGGCTCGTGCAAGTCGCAGATGACGGCGGCGACGTTGGGCTCCCAGGGCAGGCGGACCAGCGTGTCGAGGTCCGGCCGCGCGTTGAGGTCTGGGAAGCCGCCCTCGAAGCCCGCGATCACGTTGTGACGCAGATCGACGGTCATGATCGCCTCGACGAAGTTCACGCCGTCCTCGATCGCGTGCGCGAACGCGCCGACCGGGATGTCCTTGCCGCGCATCACGCCGTGCAGGTCGGCGTACTGCAGGCGGACCACGCTGATGCCGGCCGCCCGGAGATCGGACGGATCGAGGACGGCGCGCGGTGCCGTCGCGATCGTGTCGTTGGTCATGCGGTGCTCTCTCCTCCGTCGGGTGCTGCGTGCTGAGGACGGAACGCCAGTGTCGCGGCATCGACCACCGCGCTGCCTCCGTCGACGGTGATGACGGCGCCGTTGACGTACGACGCCTGCGGACCGGCCAACCACGCGACGGCGGCGGCGGCCTCCTCCGGGGTTCCCGGCCGGCGGGCGGGCACGGGGTCGGTGGCGAGCGCGTAGGCGCTCTCGGGATCGCCGGGACGGAGCTCCTCCATCGCGGCGTCGCCCATGTCGGTGCGGATCCAGCCGGGGCACACGCAGTTCGCGCGCACCCCCTGCGGCCCGTAGTCGACGGCGATCGACTGCGTGAGCATGATCGCCCCCGCCTTCGATGACGCGTACGCGGCGGACGCCGGCCCGGCGCGCAGGCCGGCGAGCGACGCCACCGTCACGATCGCGCCCCGCGACGCGACGAGGTGCGGCAGGGCGGCCCGGCAGGCGAGGAACACCCCCGTCAGGTTCGTCCCGATCACGCGGTTCCAGCGCTCGAGCGTCTGCTCGCCCACCGCCCCGCCGGCGCCGGTGCCCGCGCTGGTGACGAGCGCGTCCAGGCGCCCGCCGTGCGCGACCGCGCCCTCGACCGCGGCCTCGGCCCCCTCGGGCGTCGACGTGTCGGCGGCGACCCACGTGCCGCCGATCTCGCCGGCCACCTGCGCGAGCGGCGCCTCGCGCCGCCCGCTCACGCAGACCGCCCAGCCGTCGCGCGCCATGAGCCGCGCGACGGCCGCGCCGATCCCGGTGCCGCCGCCCGTGATGAGGACGGTGGGCGCCACGGACGTTCGCTCAGTCCTTGAGGAACTGCTCGACGAGCTGCTCGGGGAAGGACTTGTCGGCGATGGTGTAGGCCAGAGCCGTCATCCGCCAGGAGTCCGATAGGTAGAACCGCTCGTACAGCTCGCCGCGGCCGCCGAGCTCGGACCCCATGAAGTCCCAGGCCAGGCGGAAGAGCCGGATGCGCCGCTCGGCCTCCGCCCCGCCGGCCTGGAAGTACATGGCGATGTCCTCGGCGAGCGGGCCCTCGACGTCGGCGCGCGTCGGCGTCGCCATGAAGCCGCCGCCGCCGATGAGCTGGATGAACTCGTTCGCCTTCGGCATCCACTTCGGCATCTCACCGCGCAGCGCGACGAACGGCCGCTCGTCCGGGTAGGCGACGCCGCCTTCGTCGATCTTCGCGCCGGCCTCCGCCGCGACGATCGCCGAGCGGGCGAGCTCGGTCATGTTCCACATCTGGCCGAGCTTCTCCTGGATGTGGTCGAAGCGCCCGACGCCGGTCGTCTTGGCGATCATGTGCCCGAGCCCGAGTGCGAAGTTGAGCTTCACCCACGCGCGCGTGAAGGCCTGGTGCATGATGTGCCCGCGCCAGCCGGTGTCGGTGATGACCTCTGAGTAGCCGACCGTGTCGCCGTCGAGGAAGACGCGCTCCTTGGGGATCTCGACGTCGTCGAAGATGACGACCGGGTCCATCTCGTCGAAGCGCGACGACAGGGGGTAGTCGAACGGGTCGCGGTCGCGGGCGTAGCTGTCGCGGCAGATGAACTTCAGGCCCGGCGTCGCGATCGGGATCGCGAACGACAGCGCGTAGCGGCCGTCCTGCGGGCGGATGTCCGAGCCCGGGTAGACGAGCAGCTCGTCGGCGAACGGCGCGAGCGTCGCGAGCATCCGCGCGCCGCGCACGATGATCGCGTCGTCGGTCTCGCCGATCTTGTGCAGCGCCACGCGGCCGGCCGCCTGGTCGGCCTCGGCCTTCGAGCGGTCGACCTGCGGGTTCATGAGCGCGTGCGTCGTCGACAGATCGTTGTCGCGCATGAACGCCTGGTAGTTGACGAGGTTCTCGGCGTACTGCTCGTTGCCGCGGCGCGCCCACACGTCGGCGCGGCCGGCGAAGCACGCGAACGTCACGTTGAGGTAGTCCGGGGTGCGGCCCATCGTGCCGCCCGACAGCGCGGCGACGAGCTCGAACGCGCGGCGGCGCTTGTGCAGCTGCTCGACTTCGCGCGGGATGACGTGCGTGATGTTGACCTTGAGGTCCGGGTTGGCCGGGGACGGGACGAGGACCTCGTCGGCGTGCTCGTGCTGGACGTCGTAGACGCGCGCCATGGACAGCGCGGCGTGGCGCAGCTCGGGATGGTCGAGCGGGTTCTCGACCTTCTCGCCCCGCAGCCAGATCTCGCGTCCGCCCTGCTTGAGGCCCTCGAGGAACTGCTCTCCGGTGCGGGCGCCGGTCGCGTTCGCGAGCGAGGTCGTGCTCATGGATGGTCTCCCGGTTGAGGTAGGGGGTGGCCTTGGGCTTCGAGGCCCTGCCGCTCGTGCTCGATGGCGGCGTCGTCGAAGCGGAAGTAGGAGCGCGGGGGCAGGATCCCCCACGTGTTGGAGGAGCGGACGTCGTCCGGCCACTCGCGCGGCTCGTGATCGTCGGCGAGCTGCTCCATGTCGCAGTAGAGCTCCACCTGCAGCCGCTCCTCCGGGATGCGGACGTACGCCGCGAGGTTCTGCCCGAGCGCATGGCGCAGCGGGCCCCACGTCAGCCAGCGGCCGTGTTGCGCGAGGTGGTCGAGCGCCACGCGCAGCTCGCCCCAGTCGGCGAGCTCGAGCGCGATGTGGTGGAAGTGCGGCGTGTCGGAGGCTACGAACGCGGCGGCGTGGTGGTCGGCGTTGCAGTGCAGCCAGGTGCCGGCGTCGCCGAGGTGGTCCGCGACCCGCAGGCCGAGGACGTCGACGTAGAAGGCGCGGGTGGCGGGGAGGTCGCCGACCATGCCGTTGATGTGGCCGAGCTTGCGCGGGCGGAAGCCGGGCAGCGTCGTGGTCGTGCGCGCGACGTCCGGGCGGCGGTCGTCCGGGACGGCGTACGGCAGCAGCTCGACGCCGTGGCCGTCGGGATCCGTCAGGTGCAGCGCGCCGTCGCGTTCCTCGTACGTGACGCCGAGGCGATCCAGCCGCGAGCGCGCGTCCTCGAGGGAGACGTCGCGCGCCAGCTCCCAGCCCGTGTGGTCGGGGCCGGGGTCGCCGTCGCCGGCGATGAGCTCGAGCGAGTAGGGCTCGTAGGCGCACGCGAGGTACGCGCAGCCGTCGCGCCGGTCGCGCGGCGTCAGCCCGAACTGCACGGCCCATCGTGCCTCCGCCTCGTCGAGGTCGGTCGCGCGCAGGGCGGCATGGTGGATCCGGCGCACCATGATTGGATACGTTATCCAGGCAGTCGGGAAGCGGTCAAGGAGGCAAGATGGCGGACGACGACGATCGCCGAGCCCGCGCGCTCGCGCGCCTGAAGGAGCTCGGGGACGAGCCCACCGGCGAGGAGTTCCTCAAGCGGATGGGCGTGCTGGGCGACTGGATCGTCGACTTCGCCTTCGGCGACGTGCACACCCGCCCGGGCCTGGACGCGCGCGAGCGAGAGCTGATCATCGTCGCCGTCCTGTCGACGCTCGGCTCGAGCGATCCCCAGGTGCGTGCGCACGTCCGCGCGCTGCGGGCGATCGACGTGCCGTGGAACGAGATCGAGGAGTGCATCCTCCAGATCACCCCGTACGCGGGCGTCCCGCGCGCGGTCAACGCGATGAAGGTCCTGCGCGAGCTCCAGGAGGAAGAAGCGAAGTGAAGGCGATCCACTACGCCGTCGACGGCGGCGAAGCGCGCATCGGCGTGCTCGAGGGCGACACCATCCGCGACGCGGGTCCGGCGGGCGCCGGAGGTTTCGTCCCCACCGCGGAGGCGTGGCAGGCGCTCGAGGGCGCCGGCGGCGCCGAGCACACGCTGGCCGGCGTACGCGTCCTGCCGCCCGTGCTCCCGTCGAAGATCCTCGCCATCGGCCTGAACTACCGGTCGCACGCCGAGGAATCCGAGCTCGACGTCCCGCCCGTCCCCGTCGTGTTCGCGAAGCTGCCGTCATCGGTGGTCGGTCACGGCGACGACATCGTCATCCCGCACGAGGAGACGCGCCCGGACTTCGAGGGCGAGCTGGCGATCGTGATCGGCCGCAAGACGTACCGCGCTACGCGCGACGACGCGCTCTCGGCGATCGGCGGCATCACCGCCGTGCACGACGTCTCGGGGCGCCGCGCGCAGCTCGAGACGCCGCTGCGGCAGTTCACGCTCGGCAAGAGCTTCGACACGTTCACGCCGATCGGGCCGGTCATCAGCTCGCTCGACGGGGTCGACCTGGCCGACGTCGACGTCAAGACGGTCGTCTCGGGCGAGGTGATGCAGGACGCGAACACGCGCGACCTGATCTTCCCGGTCGTCGACCTCATCGAGTACCTCTCGCGCGGCATCACGCTGCTGCCGGGCGACGTCATCGCGACGGGCACGCCGGGCGGCGTGGGCGACTCGCGCGACCCCCGGCGCTACCTCGTCGAGGGCGACGTGGTCGAGATCTCCGTCGGCGGCGTCGGCACACTGCGCAACCGCGTGCGCAAGGAGGCGTAGCCGCCGGTCGTCAGGCGGCGTGGCGGTCGCGGACCGCGACGAGCAGGCGCTTGAGCGCGTCCTGCAGGTGGCGGCGGGTGAGCGTCTCGGCGCGCCTCCCGTCGCCCGCCTCGATCGCATCCGTGATCGCCTCGTGCTCGTCGGCGTCGAGCGCCATCTGCGCCTCGGTGTCGGCCTGCCGCGCGTAGATGGGCGCGCCGATGCGGGCGACCCACAGCAGCTCGGAGAACTGCATCAGGAACGGGTTGTCCGCCGCGGCGACGAGCGCGAGGTGGAACTCGCGGTTGGCCTCGAAGCTGCGCTCGACGTCCGGGATGACGTCGCGCTGAGTCTGGATCGCGGCGCGCATGCGCTCGACCGAGGCGCCGATCTCCGCCGCCATCCGGGCCGCCCCGGGCTCGATGACCATGCGGGCGCGCGTCGGCGAGACCATGTCGCCAACGTCGATGTCCGCGACGCGCGCGCCGCGATTGGTCTGCATCTCGACGAGGCCCTCGGCGCTCAGCCGGCGCAGCGCCTCGCGGATCGGAGTGCGGGAGACGCCCAGCTCCGCGGCCAGATCCTCCTGGTGCAGCCGGCTCCCACGGGGCAGGGCGCCCGAGACGATGCGCTCGCGCAGCGCGGCGTAGACCTGGTCCACGACGCTGGCGATGAGCAGGGGCTTCGTGCCGTCCGCGCGGGTCACGACCCGATCGTACCGACGGCGAAGAGGCCTCTCAGCCGGTGGCGGCGATGCGGTCGCGACCGCGGCCGTCGAGGTCGGCGAGCAGCCGCTCACGCGCCGCGAGCGGCCGCTCCCCGAGTCGCGGAACGGTGCTTGCGCCCGTCTCGGGCAACGCACCCCTGAAGTCGTAGACCTGCACGCCGTCGCCGGTCCGGCGTGCCGCGTAGACGAGCCGGCCGAACGTGTCCAGCGAGCAGTGGCGGCCGACGAGGACCACCGCGCTCGGCGTCAGCGCGGCGAGCGCGCGGCCGATGCGCAGCGGGTCGAGGTCGACGGGCAGCGCGAGCGTGCGCAGGCCCGCGCGGCGCAGGACCAGCTCGAGCGCCTGCGCGTTCAGCGCGTCGAGGTCGAGCGGGCGGGTCGCGTCGATGATGAGCGCGGCGTCGTTGCGGTGCGCGGGCGGCGCAGTGCGGTTCTGGGCGGCGAGCCACCCCGACGCCCAGCGCCAGCCGAAGCCGTACTCGGGGGACGTGCGCTCGCCGTTCTCGCCGAGCGCGCCGATCGCGGGCAGCAGGATCTCCTCGACCGTGCGCTCGACGGAGCGGACGGCGAGCGACTCCTCGAGCAGCCGGTCGGCGGCCGGCTCGTCGAAGCGGCCGAGCAGCGAGCGGAGCTTGACGGGCGACGAGGGGCCGGACCCGCGCTCGCGGGCGACGGAGATGGCGGACGAGACGTTGTGCGTCTCCTCGAGCGCCTGGCGCAGGGCCTCGATCTCGGTGAGCTCGAACTGCCGGTGGCCTCCGGCGCTGCGGCGCGGGGACGGGAAGCCGAAGCGACGCTCCCAGCTGCGCAGCGTGTTCGGGCTCACCCCGAGCATGGCCGCAGCGGCGTTCGTCCGGATCGCGCTCATGCCCGATGTATCGAGGTTCGGCAAGCGATGCGCAACTTCCGAGAGGGTTGTTGCATCCCGGGCGTGCCCTTGCACGCGCAGGAGCTAGGCGGCGTGGCTCGACGTCCGGTCGCGATCGGTGGACGAGAGCGACGCGAGGAACGCGTCGAGCTGCTCGACCGTGAAGCGGCGCTGGCCGCCCGGGGTGCGGTAGCCGACGAGATGGCCGGCGTCCGACCAGCGGCGGACGGTCGACAGCGAGACGCCGAGATGGCGGGCGGCCTCCGACGTCGAGAGGCCCAGGCGGGACGAGGTTCGGTTCGGGCTCATGTGCGAAGGGTTCGCCAAGATCGGTGAGTTGACCACCGCATTGCGCGCTTTGCATAGCTTTCACGGCCCATGGCACGCCTGGACGACGCGGATCTCACGCTCAAGCTGAAGACCGAGGAGTACGAGGAGCGGCTCGCCACGGCGCAGCAGCGGCTCCTGCAGCTGCGCCTCGAGAACGCCGGGTTGACCGGCCAGAAGAAGCTCGGACCGCCGCTCTGCGTGGTCTTCGAGGGCTGGGACGCCTCCGGCAAGGGCGGCGCGATCAAGCGCCTGCTCGCCGAGCTCGACGTCCGCCACGTGCGCGTCAAGACGTTCGCCGCGCCGACCCCCGACGAGAAGCGCCACCACTTCCTGCACCGCTTCTGGCCCGCGCTGCCCGGCTGGGGCGGCATGGCCGTGCTCGACCGCAGCTGGTACGGCCGCGTGCTCGTCGAGCGCGTCGAGGGCTTCGCCTCCGAGGAGGAGTGGCAGCGCGGCTACGACGAGATCCTCGCGTTCGAGCGGATGCTCGCCGCCGAGGGGATGGTCATGGTGAAGCTGTGGCTCCACATCTCGGACAAGGAGCAGAAGGAGCGCTTCGAGGCGCGCGAGCACGATCCGTTGAAGTCGTGGAAGCTCACCGACGAGGACTGGCGCAACCGCGAGAAGCGGCCGGCCTACGAGGAGGCGGTGAACGAGATGCTCGAGCGCACCGACCACTCCGGCGGGCGCTGGTTCGTCATCCCGGGCGAGAGCAAGAAGCACGCGCGCGTCGCCGTCATCGAGACGGTCATCGCC
Source organism: Parviterribacter kavangonensis (assembly GCF_056863335.1). Taxonomy (NCBI): domain Bacteria; kingdom Bacillati; phylum Actinomycetota; class Thermoleophilia; order Solirubrobacterales; family Parviterribacteraceae; genus Parviterribacter; species Parviterribacter kavangonensis. The sequence goes on from NZ_JBXPJA010000003.1 coordinate 140,394, forward strand.
GAGTACGAGCGCGGGATGCGCGAGAACGGGCTCGAGGTGCCCGAGCCGCACTGACGCATGCATGGGGTCTGACCCCGTTCATGCGCCGGTGACGGCCCAGCGGCGCCCGCGGAAGCGGGTGCCGAGGGTGAGCAGGCGGACGGCCATGAGCGCGAGCAGGCCGCACCAGACGCCGGTGATGCCCCAGTCGAAGTGCAGCGCCGCGAGCGCGATCGGGACGTACGCGCCGAAGCCGGCGAGCACCATCGACCAGGCGAGGTACCGCGTGTCGCCGGCGCCGATGAGGATGCCGTCGAGGGCGAAGACCGCGGCGGCCGCGGGCTGCATCGCGGCGAAGAGCGGCCAGACGACCTCCGCCTGGTCGACGACCGCCTGGTCGTCGGTGAAGAGGCCTGGGACGACGGTCCTCGTCGCGAGCAGCCCGACCGCCATGACGGCGCCGGCGCCGATCGCCAGCTCGATCATGCGGCGCGCAGCGGCGAACGCCTCGGGCGCATCGCCGGAGCCGAGCTCGCGCGCGACGATGACCTGCCCCGCGATCGCGATCGCGTCGAGGACGAGCGCGAGGAAGACGAAGAGCTGGAACGCGATCTGGTGGGCGCCGAGCGAGGCGGCGCCGATGCGGGCGAGCACGGCGCTCGCGACGAGGAACGAGCCGAGCAGCGCGCCCGTGCGGATCACGAGGTGCCCGCCGGTGCGCAGGAGCGGCGCGATGAGCGCGCGGCGCGGCCGGCGCGTCTCGGCCTTCGGGCGCAGGAGCAGGACGACGAAGGCGCCGCCCATGACCGACTGGGCCACGACGGTGCCGGCCGCGGAGCCGTCGAGGCCCCAGTCGAAGCCGTAGACGAAGAGCAGCTCGAGCACCACGTTCAGCGCGTTGCCGGCGCCGACGATGAGCAGCGGCGTCTTGAGGTCGGCGACGCCGCGCAGGTAGCCCTGGCCGGCGAGCGCGATGAGCGCGAACGTGACGCCGAGCGAGCTGATGCGGACGTAGCGCGCGGCGAGGTCGGCGACGTGGCCCTCGCCGCCGATGAGCGTCACGAGCGGGTCCGCGAAGGCGACGAGCAGCGCCGTCATCGAGATCCCGATCGCGAGCGCGAGCCACAGCGACTGGGCGGCCAGCGCGCCCGCCCGGGCGTGCTCGCCGGCGCCCTCGAGTCGCGCCACGGCGGCGGTCGTCGCGTACGTGAGGAAGATGCACAGCGAGGTGAGCGTCGTCAGCAGCGTCGCGGCCAGCGCGAGCGCCGCGAGCTGCGGCGTGCCGAGGTGCCCGACGATCGCCGTGTCGACCAGGAGGTACAGCGGCTCGGCCGCGAGCGCGCCCAGCGCCGGCACCGCCAGCCGCACGATCTCGCGGTCATGGGGCGAGCGGAGCACCGGTCGAATCTAGGATGAGCGGCGTGGCGGCCCGGCGCGCAGCGAAGCTCCTCGCGATCGCGGCGCTCGCCGCGGGGTGCGGCGACGACCCCGAGCCGCTCTCGTTCGCCTGCACGTCCGGGTCCGACGCCGTCGAGAAGGCGCTCGCGAAGGCTCCCGAGACGGTGACCCTGCAGGGCGGCGTGCCGCTCAGCAAGTGCATCGCCAACGCGCGCTCCGACGGTGACCTCCAGAACGTCGGGTCGGTGCTCACCGGCGCGGCCGAGCACCTCGAGGAGCGCGCGCCGTCCGACGCGACCGCCGCGCTGCAGCTCGGCTACCTCGTCGGCGCCGCGCGCAGAGGGGCGTCGCGCGAGAACGGCATCCAGGCCGAGCTGGTCCGGAGACTCGAACGCTCGGCCGCCCTCGACCGGCCGACGGCGGCGGCGAAGACCGCGCTCGAGAGGGGGCTCGCCGCGGGGGAGAAGACGGGGTGAGGGTCATGGCCTCCTCCGCGGCCGGAGACGGGGCGAGGGGCCGTGGCCCGTCCGCCGGCCTCTTCGCCGGCGAGAGGTCGGTCCGGTGAGACTGCGTCTTTTCCACGCGCCGGACGGGGCTCGGGTCGCCTATCGCGAGGCGGGGACGGGGCCGCCGTTGGCGCTGCTGCACTCGGGGCTGCTGTCGCACCGGGAGTTCGCGCCGATCGTCGACGACCTCTCGCACCGGTTCCGGTTGATCCTCCCGGACCTCCCGCTGCACGGGGACTCGGAGGACCGGCCTCGGCATCCGTACACGCTCGACTGGTTCGTGGATGTGATGGCGGCGTTCTGCCGGGAGACGTGCGGGCCGCGGCCGATGGTCGGCGGGCACGACCTCGGCGCGGAGATCCTGCTGCGCGCGGTGGCGACGGATCGGCTGCATCCGAGCCGCCTCGTGGTCATGCCGAACCGGATGCACGCCGCGCGCGAGGCGGGGCCGCTCGTCCGGCGCTGGCGGCTGCTCGCCCGAGCGGGCCGGATGCCGGGCGCCCACCGCCTCGCCGCCCGCGCGGCGCCGCGGGTGATGAGCCCGTCGGTCGGCCCGAAGCTCTCGACGCTCGACGGCACGCCGGCGCGCGACCTGCTGCGCCACGCGTTCGCCGACGTGCCGGGCAACCCGAACCTCGTCCGCTCGTGGGCGAAGCTCGCGCGCCACTGGCCCGGCGACGTGCCGCGCGACCTGCTCGACGCCTACCCGCGCATCGACACGCGCGTCTGCCTGCTGTGGGCCGACCGCGACCGGCTCCACCCGCTGCGCGCGGCGGAGGAGGCGCTCGACCTCTTCCCGAACGCCCAGCTGCGCGTCCTGTCGGACACGGGGTTCCTGCTCGCGTACGACGACCCGATCGGCGTCGCACGCGAGCTGTCGGCGTTCTGCGGCTAGGGGACCAGCAGGACGGTCCGCTCGACCGCGCGGGCCGACCCGACCTTCACCGCGATGACCGCGCGCACCGGCGTCCGGCGCCCGCGCAGCGCGCGGACGCCACCGGGCGCGAGGCGGATGCGCAGCTCCCGCGGACCCGACCCGGGGAACCGCTGGCGCCGCGAGCCGAGCGAGACGGCGCGGCGGCGTCGCTTCTTCTGCCCGCGCTTGCGCGGCAGCGTCAACCGTGCCCGCGCGGACGCGGTCACCGTCTCCGCTCGCGACAGCGTCAGCAGCACCGGGATGCCCTGCTTGCGCGCCGTCGCGAGCTTCAGCCGCCGCGGCACCTCGACGCCGAGCGCGGTGCCGGCCAGCGGCGCCGCCGCCAGCGAGCCGGCCTGGCCGGATCCCGCCGCCTGCCCCGCCTCGCGCGCCTCCCGCGCCGCCTCGACGGACGTGCGCTCGTTGCCGGGCGACGCCGGCCCGCGCGCCGGGCGCTGGACGCGGAACGGCCCGCTGATCTCGTAGATCGCGCCCGCCGGTGCGCCGACCCCCAGCTGCCGCGCCCGCTGCGAGCACACGTAGAACCGCGTGCCCGCCGGGTTGAAGATCGGGCCGGTCAGCTCGCTCGTGCTCGGGATGCCGCCCTGGCTCGGGTTCGGCGCGGTGAAGATGTGCTCCTCGCCGACCGCCGACAGGAACCGCGAGACGACGAGGTCCGGCGTCAGCAGCCCGACGTCGAGCGTCCCGCCCTCCGCGCCGTTGTCCTCGCAGACGAAGAGGTCGCCCGACGGCGAGACGGTGACGTTGTCGACACCGGTCAGCGGCGGATCCGGCAGCGCGGAGCGGTCGTAGATGACCTCGATGTGCTCCGCGGCCGTGTCGTACGCGTGGATCTTGCCGTCGCTCGTCGTCGCGACGTAGACGACGCCGGAGTCGAACCAGATGCCTTCGCCGCGCTTGAACTCGGTCATGCCGGCGACCTGGTCCTTCGTGAAGGCGTCGCCGTCGCCCGGCTGCGGGTTGGGCACCGGCAGCCACGTGACGTCGCCGTCGGCGGCCACCGAGGCGACCTCCAGCGGGCCCGACGTCAGCAGCGGGTACAGGTCGGGCGTGAAGCGGTAGAAGCCGCCGTCCCCGTTGTCCTCGGTCAGGTAGAGCCGCTGGCCGACGGAGTCGACGCACGCCGCCTCGTGCTTGAACAGCCCGAGCGCCGGGCGGCGCTGTCCCTGCGACGGCTGCGTCGGGTCGCACTCCCACACGGCGCCGAGGTCGGTCTCCTCGCACGACAGCCATGTGCCCCACGGCGTGGGGCCGCCCGAGCAGTTCGTCGACGTCTGCCCGAGGATCCGGTACGCGCCGGTGATCGACGCGTCCTTCGCGAAGCGGATCGCCGACACGCCGCCCTGCCCGTTCGGCGTCTCGGAGTTCGTGACGAGGATCCAGCCGCCGTCCGGCAGCGCGAACGTCGCCTGGCCGTCGGGGAAGATCGGCAGCACGTAGCTCGTCCCCGGCACGAGCTGCCCGCCCCGCGCGATGACGCGCGAGGTGAAACCCGCCGGCAGGCGGAACCCGTTGGCGTCGGGCGTCGCGGCGAGCGGGCCGTACGGGCCGTCCCCGACCGTCGCGGCGGCCGAGACCGCGCGCTTCCAGAACGAGGGGCCCAGCGCGAGCGCGCCGGTCGCCAGCGCGGTCGTGCGCAACAGGGTGCGGCGGGTGAGCAGCGGTGTCTCCGGAGTCATATCGTGAGGCTTCAACGAAGCGAGAACTTGGATCCTTGTGAAGAGGCGGTGACCTGAGTGGCGACAGCACAGCAGCTCTGGGGTGGCGAGACCACCAAGGCGGTCGACAACTTCCCGATCTCGGGCGAGCGCGTCCCGGTCGCGGTCGTCCGCTGGCTCGGCCGCATCAAGGGCGCGGCGGCCCGCGTCAACGGCGATCTCGAGCTGCTCGACACGCAGCTCGCCGAGCGCATCGCGAGCGCGGCCGACCAGGTCGCCGAGGGCGAGCACGACGACCAGTTCCCGATCGACGTCTTCCAGACCGGGTCGGGCACGTCGTCGAACATGAACGCCAACGAGGTCATCGCCAACCTCGCCGGCGAGGGCGCCCACCCGAACGACCACGTGAACATGGGGCAGTCGTCGAACGACGTCTTCCCGAGCGCCGTCCACCTCGCCGCGCTGGACGAGGCGACGAACACGCTGCTGCCCGCGCTCGCCGCGCTCGAGCAGTCGCTGACCGCGAAGGCCGAGGCGTTCAAGGACATCGTCAAGTCCGGCCGCACGCACCTCATGGACGCCGTGCCGGTGACGCTCGGCCAGGAGTTCGCCGGGTACGCGGCGCAGGTCCGCCTCGCGCAGCGCCGCGTCAAGAACGCGCTGCCGCAGGTCGCGCAGATCCCGCTCGGCGGCACCGCGACGGGCACGGGCCTGAACACCCACCCGGAGTTCGCCGAGCGCGTCCGGGCGAAGCTCTCCGAGGCGACCGGCCTGGAGATCTCGGCGCCGGAGGACCCGTTCGAGGCGCAGGCCAACCGCGACGCGCTCGTCGAGCTGTCGGGCGCGCTGAAGGTCGCCGCCGTCTCGTTCACCAAGATCGCGAACGACCTCGCGCTCATGGGCTCGGGACCGCGGTCCGGCATCGGCGAGCTGTACCTGCCCGAGCTGCAGAAGGGCTCGTCGATCATGCCGGGCAAGGTGAACCCGGTGATCCCGGAGGTCGTCCTCCAGGTCTCGTGCCAGGTCGTCGGCAACGACGCGGCGATCACGATGGGCGGCTCGCAGGGCCAGTTCGAGCTGAACGTCCGCATCCCGCTCATCGCCCGCAACCTGCTCCAGTCCATCCACCTGCTCTCGACGAGCGCGACCGCGCTGAAGGAGAAGTGCGTCGACGGGATCGAGCCGAACCTCGAGGGCTGCGAGCGCTCGGCGGAGGGCACGCTCGCCGTCGCGACCGCGCTGAACCCGTTCATCGGCTACGACCGCGCGTCGGAGATCGTCAAGGAGGCGTCGGCCTCCGGTCGCACGCTGCGCGAGGTGGCGCGGGAGAAGGGCGTCGACGAGGAGACGCTCGACAAGGCGCTGGATCTGCGGAAGATCGCCGCCGGCTCCTCGACGAGCTGACCGGCCGGCGGGCCTAGCGGCCCGTCAGCTTCGAGAACTCGCTGCGCACCACGGCGGCCGCCGGCTTCGGGCGGCCGTCGTACCGGTGCAGCCCCTTCTCGTTGAGCCCCGGCACGACCTTGATGCCGGGGACGACCTCGACGATCGAGCCGCCGCCGAAGCTCGGGGCCACGCCGAAGTCGCGCAGGTTCCACACGAGCATCCCCGAGAGGCCCTGCATGCGGCCGTACGTCTCGAGGTGGGTCCGCAGCACGCGCGCCTGGAACGCGAAGCCGCCGGGCTCGTCCGTCGCGTTGCGCGACGAGCCCTCGGCCCCGAACTCGGTCACCGCGAGGACCTTGTCGGGGAAGATCCGCTGGAAGTCGGCGAGCTGCGTCTCGATGAGCGTCGCCAGCTCGCTGGACGTCGCGTACGTCGCCTCGTACCAGCCGAGGTAGTTCGTCCAGCCGATCGCGTCGATGTCCTCGTACATCGGCCCCGGCTCCTTCGGCGGGTGCGCGCCCCACACGTCGAGCGCGACGAGGCGGCCGGGGTCGCGCCGGTGCAGCTCGCGCGCCGACGCCCGGATGAACTCCGGCTGGCCGTCCGGGTGGCCCTGGCCGGCCACCTCGTTGGCGAGGTTCCAGGCGACGATCGAGGGGTGCGTCTGCAGCTGGGCGACGGACGCGCGGACGCGGTCGCGCGCCTGCTGCTGCTGCGCCGGCGTCTTCGACGTCCACGCGCCGGGCGCGTCGACCGGGCCGATGCCCTGCCAGATGAGGATCCCGGCGGCGTCGAGGCGCTCGAGCAGCGCCGGGCTCAGCGGATGCTGCGCGCGGGTGGCGTTCGCGTGGAGGTCCTTGAGCTCGCTGACGAGCTCGTCCATGTCCGTCGCCCGCAGGCCGTCGCCGCGGCCCATCGCGTCCTCGTGCAGCGACGCGCCGATGAGCTTGACCGGCTCGCCGTTCAGCAGCAGCGTCGAGCCGTCGCGCCGCAGCTCCCGCAGGCCGATCCGCCCGCGCCAGCCACCCGTCTCGCCATCGCCCGCTTCGAGCGTCAGGTCGTAGAGCTGCGGGTCGCGCTGGGACCACAGCCTCGGCTTCTCGACGTCCACGACCGCCCGGACCTCTCGGCTGGCGCGGCCGGGCACGCGGACCGCGGGCAGCGTCACCTCCTGCTCGCCGAGCTTGCCGGTGATCGCGATCGTGCGCGCCTCGCCGGTGAGGTTGCGGGCGCGCGCGGTGATCTCCACCCGCGCGCTCTTGCCGCGCAGCGTCGTGCGGACCGTGGGCGTGACGACCTCCGCGTCGCCGAGCGGCCGGATCGTCACCTCGCGGTTGATCCCGCCGTAGTTGAACCACGTGCGGTGCCAGCCGGCGGCCTTCATCGCGTCGGGATCGCGCCAGTCCGCACGGACGACCAGCTGGTGCGTCCGGCCGGCCGCCAACGGCACCCGCGCCTCGAACGGCAGGTACTCGCCGGTGTGCTCGGCGACGCGCTTGCCGTCGAGCCACACGATCGCCTGGTGGTTGACCGACTCGAACCGCACCGCGTACGTGCCGTCGCGCGGCACCCGCAGCGTCGTGCGGTACCAGGCGACCGAGCCCTCGTGCGAGCGCTCTCCCGCCGCGCCGGTGATGCGGCCCGCGTTCGGGACGAACGGCAGCGTCACCGTCCGGCCGCCGAAGCGCCCGCGCGACCAGCCGCGGTCGGCGCCCGTCGCGTTCGGGTCGTTCGCCATGCGCCAGCGGCCGTCGAGCGCGACGCGCCCCTCGGCGCCCGTCGCGTTGACCGGCGCGCCGCCGTGGCCGCCGTACTGCTCGCGCAGCGAGGGCTCGTCGCCGCCGCCGCGCAGCGCGAAGGCGATCGCGATGACGATCGCGAGCAGCAGCGCGGCCGCGGCGACGATCTGCGGCCGGCGCAAGGCCGGACGTGCGCGAGTGGACGGGGGCATGCGTCAATCGGGGACGATGGCCACGACCCGCGCCGGCGCGCCGCTGGCGCCGACGATCCGCAGCGGGAAGCACGCGACCTCGAACCCGGAGGAGGGTAGTGCGGCCAGGTTCGCGAGCCGCTCGATCTGGCAGTACGGCAGGTCCGCCTGATGGGCGGCCCAGAAGATCCCCGGCTCGCCGCGCTCGTTCGCCTCGGCGGCCTGGAGGTGCAGCGGCCGGTCCCAGCCCCAGGCGTCGATCCCCATGACGCGCACGCCGTGGTCGAACAGCCAGCGCGTCGCCTCGGCGGTCACGCCCGGCCCGCGGATCATGTAGTCGGGCGCCTGCAGGAACGCGTCGCGGCCCGTCTGGACGAGCACGATGTCGCCGGGCTTCAGCGCGTGGCCCGTTCCCTCCACCGCGGCGGCCATCTCGGCCTCGCTGACCGCCTCGCCGTCGGCCTTGTGGCTGAAGTCGACCTTGATCGCGGGCGCGAAGAAGAGCTCCAGCGGCAGCTCGTCGATCGTCTGCGCGCGCTCGCCGCGGATGCGCGAGTTGTAGTGCCACGGCGCGTCGACGTGGGTGCTGTTGTGCGTGCCGAAGCGGGTGAAGGTCTCGACCGCCCAGCCCTCGCCGTCTCGCAGCAGCTCCTTCGGGACGCCGAGCATCCCCTGGATCGCGGCCGCGCCGGCCTCGTGGTCCTCGAACACGATCTCCGTCCGCAGGGCCTCCGGCGTCTCCGGTGGGCTGGCGACGATCGGCGCGGACAGGTCGACGAGCGGCATCGGCGACCCGGGAGGCTACGCGGATGCCCCGACGGTCGGAGCCGGAACGGACGTTGATCCTGAACGCGAAGGCCCGTCTGGACCGGCTGTCGCTGTACCCGCGGCCCGTCGACATCCGGCACGTTCGCGTCATCAGCGCGCCGTGGTTCTTCCGGATCCCCGGCTTCCGCCGCTTCCGCGGCTACGACCTCGGGCCGCTCATCCTCGTGCGGATGCCGCTGGAGGAGTGCCCCGAGGACCTCGTGGTGCACGAGCTGACGCACTGCTGGCAGGTGCAGCACCGGCTGCTGCGGCTGTGGCTCAGCTACGTGACGCAGGGCTACGCGACGAACGAGCACGAGATCGAGGCGCGCTGGGCGGCGGAGGTGACACGATGAGGGCGTGCCGCTCTACGACTTCGCGTGCGACGCCTGCGGGGAGGAGTTCGAGGCCACCGCGCCCGCGGGCGGCACCGCGCCGTGCCCGGCCTGCGACTCCGCCGAGGTCCGCCGCCTCTGGCGCCCGATCGCGCCGCCGCTGAAGTTCGGCCTCAGGGGAAGCGCGGCGCGGGAGAGCAACGCGAGGCGCGGCGAGCGCGAGGCCGCGCGGCAGGACCGCCTCGCGGACATCAAGAAGAAGCGCGCCGCCGGCGAGCTCTGAGGAGCCTCCGCCTCTCCGCGGAGGCTCCGGCGAATCGGCGGTCAGCTGCGCGCGAGGCGCGCCTGCGCCTCTTCGACCATCGCGGGCGCCGAGCCCCAGAAGGCGGCGACGCCGGACGCGACGTCGACGCCCGCGTCGGCCGTGACGCGCGAGGCGGCGACCTGCGCGCCCTCCTGGTCGGTCTCCGGCAGCAGCAGCGCGAACGTGGTGGGGCCGGTCCGGAAGGCGGCGTCGCCGGCGCGGAGGTCGGCGAGCGCGGCGGCGACCCGGCGCACCGCGTCGTCGTCGCCGGGCGCAACGGTGAAGAGCGCCAGCGCGAGCGGCCGGCCGTGACGGCGCGCGCGGCCCGACTCGGCCTGCAGCGCGCGATCCCAGGCGGTCGCCGAACCGAGCTTCGTGACCTGGTCGACGAGCACGTCGCCCACCGGCCCGCCGGCGAGCAGCGCGGCGACGCCGTCGAGGAGCTCGCGATCGCTGCCCGTGACGTCGCTGCGCGCAGCCTCCACCACGGCCGTCAGCACGGCGCGCAGGTCGAAGCCGGCAGCGGTCGGATCGGTCTCGGGGTGCGCGGCATGCACACCCTCCTCGGTCGGCACCCTCGAGCCGGATCTTGAACCGCTCCCCCCGGACGCGCGACATCCGCCGAGGGGCCCCGGTCCTACAGCTTCATCGCGATGTACTTCGTCTCGAGGTACTCGTTGATGCCCTCGTGGCCGCCCTCGCGCCCGAAGCCCGACTGCTTCACGCCGCCGAACGGCGCGCCGGCGTTCGAGACGAGCCCCTGGTTGAGCCCGATCATGCCGGTCTCGAGCGCCTCGCAGACGCGGAACGCGCGCTTGAGGTTCGACGTGTAGACGTAGGCCACGAGCCCGTACTCGGTGGCGTTGGCCGCCGCGACGGCCTCCTCCTCGGACCCGAAGCCCTTGACCGGCGCGACCGGCCCGAAGATCTCCTCCTCGAGCACCCGCGCGTCGTCGCTGATGTCGGTGAGGACGGTCGGCTTGTAGAAGTAGCCCGCGCCGTCGACGCGCTCGCCGCCGACGAGCACCTTCGCGCCCTTGCCCGCCGCGTCCTCGACGAGCTCGGCGACCTTGCCGCGCTGGTCGTCGTCGATGAGCGGCCCGACCTTCACGTCGGGGTCGGTGCCGCGGCCGATCGTCAGGTCGCCCATCCGCTTGGCGAGCTTCTCGGCGAACTCGTCGGCGACGCCCTCGGCGACGTGGAAGCGGTTCGCGCTCGTGCACGCCTCGCCGATGTTGCGCATCTTGGCGATCATCGCGCCCTCGACCGCGTCGTCGAGGTCGGCGTCGTCGAAGATGAGGAACGGCGCGTTGCCGCCGAGCTCCATCGACACGCGCAGCACCTGCTCGGCCGACTGCTCGATGAGCGTCTTGCCCACCTCGGTCGAGCCGGTGAAGGACAGCTTCCTGGTGCGGGGGTCCTTGATGAGCGGCTCCATCGTCTTCCCGGACGACTTCGCCGTGATGACGTTCAGCACGCCGCCGGGCAGGCCGGCCTCCTCGAGGATCTGCGCGAGCGCCAGCATCGACAGCGGCGTCTGCTTCGCCGGCTTGATGACGGCGGTGCAGCCCGCGGCGATCTGCGGGCCGATCTTCCGCGTGCCCATCGCGAGCGGGAAGTTCCACGGCGTGATGAAGACGCACGGCCCGACCGGCTGCTTCATCGTCAGGACGCGGAAGCCGCCCTTCTCGGCGGGCTTGTAGTAGCCCTCGATGCGCGTCGCCTCGCCGGCGAACCAGTGAAAGAAGTCGGCGGCGTAGAGCACCTCCGCCTTCGACTCGGCGATCGGCTTGCCCATCTCGAGCGTCATGAGCAGCGCGAGGTCGTCCGCGCGCTCGATGATCAGCTCGTACGCCTTGCGCAGCACCTCGCCGCGCTCGCGCGTCGGCGTGCCCGCCCACTCGGCCTGCGTCTCGTGCGCGGCGGTCAGCGCCGCGAGCGCGTCGTCGACGGTGGCGTCGGCGACCTCGGCGAGCCCCTCGCCGGTCGACGGGTCCTCGACGGTCAGCGTCCCGCCCTCCGAGGCGTCACGCCACTCGCCGCCGATGTAGAGCCCCTTCGGGACGCGGTCCACGACCGCCTGTTCGTTCGTTGCCACGGCCATGTCCGCCAGCCTACGCAACCACGGTCTCGGTCCCGAGCTCCTCGGAGATCGCGACGTCGATCGAGTAGTCGATCGGCAGCACGATCACCGAGGGGACGTCGAGCGCGAGGGCCCACTTGAGGTGCTCGCCGAAGTCGCCGACGGCCTCGCAGCGCTTCGCTGGCAGGCCGAACGCCTCGGCGAGCTTGACGAAGTCCGGGTTCGTGAAGTCGACCCCGAAGTGGCGGCCGAACTTCTTGTCCTGCTTCCAGACGATCGACCCGAACTGGCGGTTCTCCCACACGACGTTGACCGTGGGGGTGCCGAGCCGCATCGCGACCTCGAGCTCCTGGAAGTTCATGAGGAACCCGCCGTCGCCGTTGACCGTGACGACCTTGCGGTTCGGGTGCACGAGCTTCGCCGCGATCCCGCACGGCACCGCGAAGCCCATGCCCGCCAGGCCGTTCGCGATGAGGACCGTGTTCGGCTCGTGCGCGGGGAACATCCGCCCGATCCACAGCTTGTGCAGGCCGACGTCGGAGATGAGGACGTCGTGCCGCCCGAGCGCCTGGCGGATCTCCCACAGCGCGCGCGGCGGCTGCATCGGGAAGTGATCGTCGGTCTTCGCCGCCTCGAAGCGGCCGAGCACCACCTCGCGCAGCCGCTGCGACCCGCCGGAGTGCGGCACGTCGCGGCACTCCTCCGCCAGCCGCGTGAGCACGTGGTAGATGTCGCCCACGAGCTCCACCTCGGGCTGGAACCACTCGTCGATCTCCGCGGGCTCGGAGTCGATGACGACGATCTTCTTGTCCTTGCGCGGGTTCCAGTGCTTCGGCGCGTGCTCGACGAGGTCGTAGCCGACGGCGATCACGACGTCGGCGTCCTCGAAGCCCGCCATCGCGTAGTCGCGCGACTGCAGCCCGACCGTGCCGAGCGCGCGGCGGTCCTCGTAGTCCATGACGCCCTTGCCCATGAACGTCTCGGCGACCGCGATGCCGGTCGCGCGGCTGAACTCGCGCATCGCCGGAGCGGCGTTGGCGCGGACGACCCCGTTGCCCGCGAGGACGACCGGGTTGATCGCGTTGCGGATGAGGTCGGCGGCCTTCAGCAGCTCGCGCGCGCCCGGCTCGGGCTTGACGTTGCGCCGGCGCTGCAACGGCTGGGCGTCGACCTCCATGCCCATGACGTCCTCGGGCAGCTCGAGGTGCGTGGCGCCGGGCTTCTCGGACTCGGCGACCTTGAACGCCTTGCGGACCACCTCGGGGATGATCTCCGGCGAGGTCACGCGGGCGTTCCACTTCGTGATCGGCCGCATGACGTCGACGAGGTCGATGTACTGGTGCGACTCCTTGTGCATCCGCTCGAGGTCGGACTGGCCGGTCAGAGCGACGAGCGGCGCCCGGTCGAGGAACGCGTCCGCGACCGGGTGGACGAGGTTGAGCGCGCCCGGTCCGAGCGTGCCGAGGCAGACGCCCGCCTGGCCCGTGAGGCGGCCGTACATGTCGGCCATGAAGGCGCCGCCCTGCTCGTGGCGGACCGGCAGGAACGACACCGACGAGTTGGCGAGCGACTCGTTGAGGTCGAGGGTCTCCTCGCCCGGGATCCCGAAGACGTAGCGCACGCCTTCCGCCTCCAGGCATTCGACGAACACGTCCGACGCGCGGCGTGCGCTCAAGTGACCGACCCCCAAGTTCCGATGAAGAAGGTGTTCCGAGTTCCCTACGGTGGACCCTAGTACCACCGGAACTCCCGCCACTCACCCGGGTCTTCGTTCCTTGATGCGCCGCCTGCTCCCCATCCCGCTCATCGCCGTCCTGGCCGTTCCCGCGGCCGCGGATGCCGCATCGCGCCTGACGATCAAGGGCGGCGGCTTCGGCCACGGCGTGGGCATGAGCCAGTACGGCGCGATGGGCCAGGCGGAGCTCGGCCGCACGTACCGGCAGATCCTCGGCCACTACTACTCGGACACCGCCCTCGGGCGCCTGGACGCCAACCCGACCGTCCGCGTCCTGCTGCAGTCCGGCCGCGGCAAGGTCACCTTCACCGGCGCCGCGCAGGCCGGCACGCGGCGCATGACGCCGGGCACGACCTACAGCGCGGAGGTCGGCGGCAAGGGCGTCGTCCTGCGCTCGCCCACGGGCCGCAAGCTCGGCAGCCAGGAGGCGCCGCTGCGGATCATCGGCCCGGGCGGCGCGCCCGTGACGATCACCTCCGGCGACCACGCCGGCGCCTACCGCGGCGCCCTCGAGCTGCGCGGCGCCCCGCTCGGCGGGCTGAACGTCGTCAACGCGGTGCTGCTCGAGGACTACGTGCGCGGCGTCGTCGCCGCCGAGAGCCCGTCGTCGTGGCCGGCCGAGGCGCTCAAGGCGCAGGCGGTCGCGGCGCGGACGTACGCGATCACGACGAGCAAGGGCGGCGACGGCTGGGACCAGTACCCGGACACGCGCTCGCAGGTCTACGGCGGCGTCGGGTCGGAGACCGCGACGACGGACGCCGCAGTCGCGGGCACCCGGCTCGAGGTCGTCACCTACCGCGGCCGGCCGGTCACGACCTACTTCTTCTCCACCTCCGGCGGGCGCACCGAGAACGCCGAGTACGGCTTCACCGGCGCGATCGCGCAGCCGTGGCTGAAGTCGGTCAGCGACCCGTGGGACCGGGTCTCCCCGCGCCACCGCTGGGGTCCGTTCAACTTCACGACCAAGCAGGCCAAGAGCAAGCTCGGCGGCCTGGTCCAGGGCTCGTTCAAGGGCATCCGGGTCGTCCAGCGCGGCGTGTCGCCCCGCGTCGTGCGCGCCGAGGTCGTCGGCAGCCGCGGCCGCAGCACGGTCGACGGCGCGACGCTGCGCTCGCGCTTCGGCCTCTACGACACCTGGGCGTACTTCACGTACGTCACCGCGAAGGCGCAGGCGTCGAAGCGCGCCGCGTACAGCCAGCTGCGCCCCGGCTCGGCGTGGGCGGCGTCCCTCGAGCTCGGCGGCCACGGCACGATCAGCGGCACCGTCAGCCCCGTCAAGCGCGGCACCGAGCTGCAGGTCCAGCGCCGCACGAAGGCGGGCACGTGGGTCACCGAGACGCGCGTCAAGACGGGCAAGCGCGGCCGGTACCGCGCGCACGTCGCCCGCGGCGGCGTGTACCGGGTCTTCACGAAGCGCTTCACCGGGCCGTCCGTCCGGCTCCGCTAGCGCGGGGTTCTCGCGCCGCGCCGTGAGGCGTATGGTCGCGCCATGGCGAGCACAACGACGCCTTCGACCGCGGCCGGCATGCCGCGCGCGGCCCGGGCGACCACGATCTGCGAGGCCTTCGAGCTCACCGCCGCCGAGCGGTCCGGCCAACCCGCGGTGCGGGCGCCGGGTGGCGAGCGGGAGCTGACGTTCGGGCAGCTTCGCGACCGCGTGCACCGCCTCGCCGCGGCGTTCGCCGCGCATGGCGTCGGGCGCGGCGACACGGTCGGGTTGATGCTCGTAAACCGTCCGGAGTTCCACGCGGTCGACCTCGGCGTGCTGCACGCCGGCGCGACGCCGTTCTCGATCTACAACACGTCGGCGCCGGAGCAGGTCGCCTACTTGTTCGGCAACGCCGGCAACCGGATCGTGGTCACCGAGGAGCAGTTCCGTCCGGTCGTCGAGGCCGCCGGGTTCGACGGCGAGATCGTCATGGTCGAGGAGCTCGAGGCGTTCGAGGCCGACGGCGACCCGTCGTTCGACGTCGAGACGTCGTGGCGGGCCGTGCAGCCCGACGATCTGCTGACGCTCATCTACACGTCGGGCACGACCGGTCCGCCCAAGGGCGTGCAGCTGACGCACCGCAACCTCATGACGGTCGTCCGCGGCTGCCTGGAGGTCGCGCCGCAGACGCAGGGCGGCCGGATCGTCTCGTTCCTGCCCAGCGCGCACGTGGCCGACCGCTGGGGCAGCCACTACCAGGCGCTCTGCGTGGGCGGCTTCACCGTCACCTGCGCGCCGGACCCGCGCGCGATCATCGGCGTGCTGCCCGAGGTGCGCCCGACGGTGTGGGGCGCGGTGCCGCGCATCTGGGAGAAGCTGAAGGCCGCGCTCGAGGCCGGCGGCTTCGGCGACGCGTCGAAGCTCGACGACGCGACGAAGAAGCAGATCCTCACGAACCTGGGGCTCGACCAGGTGGAGCAGTCGGTAGTGGGAGCGGCGCCGACGCCCGTCGAGGTGCTCGAGTACTTCGACGCCCTCGGCCTGCGCATCCTCGAGGTCTGGGGCATGAGCGAGACGTCCGCGATCTCGACGCTGAACCCGCCGGACGCCCCGCGCTTCGGCACGTGCGGCAAGCCGCTCCCCGGCGTCGAGCTGATGCTGGCCGACGACGGGGAGCTGCTCGTCCGCGGCGACCACATCATGGCCGGCTACCGCAACGACCCGGAGAAGACGGCCGAGACGATCGGCGAGGACGGCTGGCTGCGCACCGGCGACATCGCGGAGATCGACGACGACGGCTACGTGAAGATCGTCGACCGCAAGAAGGAGATCATCATCAACGCGGCCGGCAAGAACATGTCGCCGGCGAACATCGAGAGCCGCCTGAAGTCCGCCCACCCGCTCATCGGCCAGGCGGTCGTCATCGGCGACGCCCGCCCGTACAACGTCGCGCTCATCGTGCTCGACCCCGACGTCCGCGCCGGCCGCTCCGCCGCCGACCCCGAGATCGCGGACGCGATCGCCAAGGCGGTCGAGACGGCGAACGCCCAGCTGTCGCGCGTCGAGCAGGTCAAGCGCTACAAGGTGCTCGACGACGAGTGGCTGCCGGGCGGCGACGAGCTGACGCCGACGATGAAGCTCAAGCGCAAGCCGATCGCCGCCAAGCACGCCGAGGCGATCGAGGCGCTCTACGCGTGAGGTCGTCGAGCGTCACGGTCGCCGGCGTCACGTCGCCGGTCCTCGAGACGGGCCCGGAAGGCGCGACGGAGGCGGTCGTCTTCGTGCACGGCAACCCGGGCGCCGGCCGCGACTGGGTGGACCTCCTGGAGCGCGTCGGCGCGTTCGCCCGCGCCGTCGCGCCCGACATGCCCGGCTACTGGAAGGCGGACAAGCCGCGCCACTTCCCGTACACCGTGGCCGGCTACGCGCGGCACCTGCACGGCATGGTCGAGCGGCTCGGGATCGAGCGGGCGCACCTCGTGCTGCACGACTTCGGCGGCGGGTGGGGCCTGCGCTGGGCGGCCGACCACCCGGATCGCCTCGCGAGCGTGACGCTGCTCAACACGGGCGTGCTGATCGGCTACCGCTGGCACCGGTTCGCCCGCATCTGGCGCACGCCGGTGCTCGGCGAGCTGTTCCAGGCCGGCGCGCTCCCGCCGACCGTGCGGTTCCTCATCGCCCGCGAGAACCCGAAGCTGCCGGCCGAGCACGTCCGCCGCATCGCCGAGCAGGCGCGGTCGAAGGAGACGAAGCGGGCGATCCTCGCGCTGTACCGCGCGACGCCGGAGCCGGTGTGGGAGGAGCCCGTCGAGGCGCTGCGCGCGCTCGACCGCCCGGCGCTGGTCCTCTGGGCCGACCGCGACCCCTACCTGCCGGCGGAGCAGGCCGAGCACCAGCGGCGCGCGTTCCCGTCGGCGCGCATCGAGCGGCTGCCCGGGCACGGCCACTGGGTCTTCTTCGAGGACCCCGAGCGCGTCGCCGCGCTCGTGGTCCCGTTCCTGCGCGAGCAGGTCAGTGCGGATGACGGCCGCCGCGCCAGCCCTCGCTGGCGCTCGGTCTAGTAGGAGCGGGGCAGCCCCAGGGAGTGCTCGGCCACGTAGTTGAGGATCATCTCGCGCGACACCGGCGCGGTCCGGGCGAGGCGGACGCCCCACCACAGGTCGGTCAGGCCGTACTCGAGCGCGAAGCCGTTGCCGCCGTGGACCTGGATCGCCTGGTCGACGCACTTGATGGCCGCCTCGGCGGCCGAGTACTTCGCCATGTTCGAGACCTCGCCCGACGGCGCCCCGGCGTCGTAGAGCGCGGCCGCCTTCTGGGTCATGAGCTTCGCCAGCTCGAGCTCGATCTTCGCCTGCGCGAGCGGGTGCGAGAGGCCCTGGTGCGTGCCGATCGGCTTGCCGCGCCAGACGCTGCGCTCCCGCGCGTAGTCCGCGCCGATCTTCAGCGCGCGCCGCCCCGCGCCGAGGGCCACCGCGGCGCCCATGATGCGCTCGGGGTTCAGGCCGTCGAACGCCGCCTTGAGGCCTGCGGTCTCCGACCCGACGAGCCGCTCGGCCGGCACCTCGACGTCCTCGAAGAACAGCTGCCACTGCCGGTCGGCGTTGCGCAGCGCCGTCGGGATGTGCTGGCGTTCGAGCCCCTTCGCGTCGCTGTCGACGAGGAAGAGCATCGGCAGCCCGAGCGTCCCGTCGTCGAGCTTCTGCCGCGCGACGACGAGGATCGCCTGCGCGTCCTCGACGCCCGAGATGTACGTCTTCTGCCCGTTGATGACGTAGCCGCCGTCGCTGCGCCGCGCCGTCGTCGAGATCTCGTGCGAGTTCGACCCGGCATCCGGCTCGGTGATCGCGAACGCGACGCGCGTCGTCCCCGCGGCGATGCCCGGCAGCCAGGTCTCCTGCTGCTCGAGCGTCCCGTGCTTGACGAGGATGCTGCCGACGATCGCCGGCGAGACGACGATCAGCAGCAGGGAGCAGCCCGCCGCGCCGATCTCCTCCGCGACCGCCGCCAGCGCGCTCATGCCGAGCCCGCCCCCGCCGAACTGCTCCGGCAGGTTGATGCCGAGGAACCCGCGCGAGGCGAGCGCCTCCCACAGCTCGGACGGCGGCTCGCCCTCCTCGTTGCACCTGCGCATGTACGCGGGGCCGAAGTCGCTCGTGATCGCGTGGACGGTCTCGCGGATGCGGATCTCCTCGTCGCTCTGGACGAGGTCGAGGACGGGCGGCGTCGCGGCGGTCGTCATCGAGTCAGCCGGTGTAGATGCGCGTGAGGTGCTCGGCGACGCAGCACGGCTTGTCTCCGCCGTCGACCTCGAACGTGTAGAGCATCGTCATCTGCGCGCCGCCCGGGATGTCCTCCACGTTCTGCAGCGCCATCCGCATGCGGACGCGCTTGCCGACCGGCAGCGGCGCGGGGAAGCGCACCTTGTTCAGCCCGTAGTTGAGGCCGAACGCGACGCCCTCGAGCTTGAACAGCGAGTACGAGAACTTCGGCGCGAGCGAGAGCGTGTAGAAGCCGTGGGCGATCGTCCCGCCGAAGGGCGTGTCCTTCGCCCGCTCGACGTCGACGTGGATCCACTGATCGTCGCCGGTGACCTCGGCGAACGTGTCGATGTCCTCCTGCGTGACCTCGTGCCAGTCGCTGACGCCGAGCTCCTCGCCGACGCGCTGCTTGAGCTCGTCGAGGCCGTTGACCACCACCTGTGTCGTCATGGCGCGCACGCTACCGCGCGCCCGCCGCCGAGCTAGCTGACGGCCTGCAGCCCGCCGCGCCGCGCGCGAGCGATCGCCTTGTCGCGGCGCTGCTCGAGATCCGCCTGTGCGAGCAGCACGTCCGGCGTCGTCGCGTCGGCCGGGAACGTGGCCGAGCCCGCGCTCGCCGACACCGGGACGCCCTGCGCGACGATGCCTCGCAGCCCGTGCTTGCAGCGCTGGATGAGCGCGGCGGCCTCCTCGGCGTCCGTCTCCGGCGCGAGCACGCAGAACTCGTCGCCGCCCTGACGGACGACCGTGTCCTGGTCGCGGACCGTGTCGGCGAGGACCGCCGCGACCTCGCGCAGCAGCTGGTCGCCGACCGGATGGCCGAGCGTGTCGTTGACCTGCTTGAAGCCGTCGAGGTCGAAGACGAGCAGCGACAGCGGCTTGCCGTTGCGCCGGTGGCGCGTCAGCTCGTAGCCGAGCAGCTCCTCGAGCAGGCGGTAGTTGCCCACGCCGGTGAGCGCGTCGCTGCGGGCCTCGTGGCCGAGCGCGCCGATGGCGGCGGTCAGCCGCTCGCGCAGGTACGCGACCACGCCGGCGGCCACCGCGATGATCGGCACGGCGATGAGCGTCTCGGCGACGACGTTCGCGCGCGCGTCGGGGGCGGCCAGCAGCGTTGGGTACCACCCGACCGCCAGCACGCCGGCGAGGTGCAACATGATCGAGCGGCGGTCGTCGAACGCGTACGCCGACCAGACGGCGACGAAGACGAGGAACCACATGAAGGCCTGGGCGTGGCGGCCGACGCCCCACATCGTGATGCCCACCTCGAGCGACGCGATCGGCGGCACGAGCCGCAGCCAGCGCTCGTTGATCGCGTCCCACGGCATGAGCAGCGACAGGAGGCCCGACAGCACGCCGAGGGCCGTGATGGCGTAGACGTGCGCGCCGACCGACGGCTGCCACATCTGGTGGACCGGGATCGTCGCGAGGGACCCGACGAGGAAGAGCAGGCCGGCGAGCCGCCCGCAGAGCAGGCGGTGCGCGGCGCGGCTGGCCGGATCGGGTCCCATGGCCACGCCCTTCGGCTGCCACGCACGGTTCCTTGAGCGGATGCGCGCTAACTGAGCACCCGTTCACCCCAGAAGCCCGCATCTTGCGCACCTATCGGGGTGGAGGGCTCGTCGTCGTCGAAGTACTCGCGCGCCATCGCGCCCCAGTCGGCGCCCGCCCGCAGCTCGCCGAGGACGCTGAACAGCAGGCCCTCCCCGCGGCGCAGCAGCAGCGCCTGCGGAGGGACGCTCTGGCGGCGCATCTGCTCGAACCACGGCGAGCGCGGCGATCCGGAGACCTCCATCGTGTGGCGCACGAACTCGGGGTCGAGGCGTCGGAAGCCGGGCACGAAGAACCAGGCTCCGGCGGCCGCGATCTGGTCCATGACCGACTCGGGGTCGAAGCTGGCGGGGTCGGGCAGGTAGCCGAGGTCGCCCATGACCGCGTGCACGGTCGCGGCATCGCCCGCCACCACCGCGCGCGCCAGGCGTCGCTCCTCCTCGAGGTACTCGGGCGCGATCTGCCGCATCAGGCCGAAGTCGAGGAAGCACACGCGTCCGTCGGGGCACAGGAGGTAGTTGCCGGGGTGCGGGTCGCCGGCGACGAGGCGCTCCTGCGTGAGCAGGCCCCAGAAGAAGCGGTACACGATCTCCGCGAAGCGGTCGCGCTCGGCCTCGTCGGCGCGCTTGACGACCGCGAACCCCTCGCCCTCGACGAACTCGGTCACGAGCACGCGGCGGGTGCTCAGCGCCGTGTCGACGGCGGGAACGAAGACGTGCGGATGGCCGCGGAAGACGCGGGCGACCCGCCGCTGGTTCTGCGCCTCGATCTCGTAGTCGAGCTCCTCGCCGATCCGCTCGCGCAGCTCGGCGCCCAGCGCCTTGACGTCGAGGCCGGGCGCGAGCCGCTTCACGAGCGGGAAGAGCAGGTTCATGTTGCGCAGGTCTGTGTCGACCGCCTCGGCGACGCCGGGGTACTGGACCTTCACCGCGACGTCGTCGCCGTCGCGCGTGCGGGCGCGGTAGACCTGGCCGATCGAGGCGGCCGCGACCGGCGTCTCGTCGAACTCCGCGAACGTCGCGCTCAGCGGGCCGCCGAGCTCGCGCTTGAGCAGCTTCTCCATCTGCCCGAACGGGACGACGGGCGCCTGGTCGCGGAGGGATGCCAGCCGCTCCTTGAACTCCTCCCGGCGGTCCTCGGGGACCATGTCGAAGTCGATCGTCGAGAGGACCTGGCCGATCTTCATCGCCGCGCCCTTCATCTGCCCCAGCTGGCGGACGATCTGGTCGGCCACGGCGACCGGGTCGTCGCGCTTGAGGGCGGCGCCGGCGACCATCGACCCGAAGCGGGCGGTCCTGGCGATCCTGCCTGTGGGGAGCTTGGGCACCGTTCGAGAGTACGGCCGCGCCAAGGCGCGGTATCACGGCAACTGGGGTCTTGCACCGGCTTCCGGTGCCTGGTTAGGGTCGGCTTGCCGGGGTCTCCCCCCACCCTCTCCACCCTCCCGGCCGGAAGGATCTTCATGAAGCACCCCAAGCTCATCGCCCTCGCCACGGGCGCTGTCGTCGCCGTGGCCGGGTCGAGCGTCGCGCTCGCCGGCGGCGCGCACTCCGCCGCCGTCCCCTCCAAGGTCACGATCAAGCAGAAGCAGAGCTTCCAGATCAAGGCGAACCGCTTCTTCAAGGACACCCTGCGGTGGGACCGCGACGTGTACCGCGTCAAGTCCGGCGGCACGCTGCACGTCGTCGACAACGTCGTCACCGAGGGCCCGCACACGCTCTCCGTCGTGGCGAAGAAGGACCTCCCCAACACCGTCTCCGAGTTCCTGAACTGCAAGATCTGCGAGACGCTCGGCGCGGCTCACGGTGCCGAGCCGGAGAGCGACGCGCCGCCGAAGTTCCAGTTCCTCGAGAACGGGACCGGCCAGAACACCGCGCCGGAGATCGACAGGGCGGGCGACTCGGCGCTCGTCGGGCCCGGCGAGAAGGGCGAGTCCGTCGACCTCAAGGTCACCGCCAAGAAGGGCACGACCCTGTACTTCATGTGCCTGCTTCACAGCCAGATGCAGGCGAAGGTCATCGTCGGCTGATCGCGATGCCCGTTCGCAGGACCATGAGGGCCCTGGCGGCAGCCGGGGCCCTCGTGCTTGTGGGGTGGGTGGGCGCCGCATCCGCCCACGCGCGCGTCGTCGACGTGTGGGTGGCGGCCGTCCCGACGAGCTGGAACATCGCGCCGAACGGTCGCGATGCCATCGAGGGCGTGGCCGTCGACCCGGCGGGCACGATCTTCCCGACCGTCGTCTACCGGCGCTACACGAAGGGCTGGCGCGCGCCGCTGCCGAACGCGTCGCGGTCCAGCGCGGACGGGCAGCTCGTGCCCGGCCCGCTCATCCGCGCCCGCGTCGGCGACAAGCTGCGGATCCACTTCAAGAACATGGACACCCTGCGTCGGGAGCCGCACTCGATGCACTTCCACGGCGTGTCCTACAAGCCGAGCTCCGACGGCGCGTACGTCCCCGGCTTCTCCGGGCGCGACGCCGACGTGAAGCCGGGCCAGTCGTGGACGTACCGGCTGACCGCGGGCCGCAACGCCGCGGGCGTGTGGCCGTACCACGACCACTCGCCGTCGATGATGCACTCGATCGAGGGCGGGATGTTCGGGATGCTCTCGATCCGCGGCCGCCACGAGCGTGCGCCCGACCGCGAGTTCCAGGTCGTGATGTCGCCGATGGGCAAGTTCATGGCGATCGACGGCCGCGCCTTCGTCGGCAACACGCCGGTCTTCACCGCCAAGGTCGGCGAGACCGTCCAGTGGGACGTCATGGCGATGGGCTCGGACTTCCACACCTTCCACGTCCACGGGCACCGCTGGGTCACCCCGGACGGCGAGGGCCGCGACACGCAGACGGTCGGGCCGGCCGAGAGCTTCCGCATCCGCTGGCGCGAGGACGCGCCGGGCACGTGGCTCTACCACTGCCACGTGGAGGACCACATGATGCGCGGCATGATCGGCATCTACCGGGTCGCGCGGTGAGAGCGGCAGCCCTCCTCGCCCTCGTCGCCACCCTCGTCCTCGCTCCGGCGGCCGCGGCGGAGACGCTGGGCGTCGGGATCCAGCAGGACGCCTACGGGCCCGGCGACCTCGATGCGCTGCCCGGCGACGTCGTCGCGTGGACGAACGTGAGCGCCCGGACCCACACGGTCACGGCCGACGACGGCGCCTTCGACTCGGGCGTCCTCGAGCCCGAGGGCCGGTTCGAGCTGCCCGTCGCCCAGCCGGGCGTCATCGCCTACCACTGCACGCTGCACCCGTCCATGACCGGCGCCGTCGTCGTCGCGCCCGTGACGCTCGACGTCCTGCCGGTGCTCGCCGTGCCCGCCGGCGACCCGGTCGTCGTCTCCGGCCGGGCGGCGCCGGCCGCGCCCGTCGTCGTCTCCGAGGTCGATGCCGCCGGCGTCTCACGCGTGGTCGCGTCCGCGGCCGCCGCCGCGGACGGCACGTGGCGCACCACCGTCACCGCGCAGCGGACGGGCTCGCTCGTCGCCGGCGTGCCGGCGGGCACGAGCCGCCCGCGCAAGCTGCTCGTGTCCGACCGCAAGGTGGCGCTGACGGTGCGCGGCCGGACGGTCACGGTGAAGGTCACGCCGCCGCTGCCGTACGGACGCGTCGCGCTGCAGTCCTACCGGCGCGAGCGGTTCGGCTGGTGGTTCGACCGCCGCCGCAAGCTCGACTACGTCTCCGAGACGACGTTCCGCGTCCCGGCCGCGCGCCGCCCCTACCGCGTCGTCCTGCTCGACGCCGACGGATGGACGCCGCTCGCGACCAGCCGCACCGTGCATGCATGGGGTCTGACCCCGGTCATGCGCGAAGGCACGCACCACGGCGGCCATTAGCCTCTGCCGCCGTGCCGCCCGCTCCGCTGCTCGTCGTCGACGCCCCTTCGCTGCTCTACCGGGCGTTCTTCGCGCTGCCCAAGTCGATCACCGACGCCGACGACCACCCGGTCAACGCGCTGCTGGGCACGACGAACCTGCTGCTGCGGGCGATCGAGGAGCACACGCCGCGCGCCGTCGTCCTGTGCTTCGGCGCCGAGGCGGCGGTCTACCGCAAGGAGCTCTTCCCCGCTTACCACGGCGACCGCCCCGAGATGCCGGGAGAGCTGGCGCACCAGTGGCACCGCGCGCGGTCGTACTTCGAGGCGTTCGGGTGGTACGTCGAGGAGCACGACACGCTCGAGGCCGACGACCTCCTGGGCGCCTACGCGCAGGCGGAGACGGAGGCGGGCGGGCGCACGCTGCTCTTCACGGGCGACCGCGACCTGTTCCAGTGCGCCAACGACTCGGTCACGATCATGTTCCCCCGCGGCGCCAAGGAGGGGCCCGAGCTCATCGGCCCCGCCGAGGTCCGCAAGCGCTACGGCGTCGATCCGGAGCAGGTCCCGGACTTCATCGCGCTGCGGGGCGACCCGAGCGACGGGCTGCCAGGTGCGAAGGGCATCGGGGAGAAGACCGCGAAGGACATCCTTCGTGAGCACGGAACGCTCGAGGACGCCATCGCCGCGTCGGTCCGGATGCGCCCCCGGATCGGCGCCGCCCTGCGCGACGACGCGGAGGCGCTGCGGCGGTTCAAGGAGATCGCGACGCTCGTCGATGTTCCGGTACGGAGGCCGGACGACCGTCAGACCGACTGGCGGTCCGCGGCGGAGACGGCCCGGTCCTACGGCATGCTCCGTCTGGCCGAGCGGCTCGAGAAGCTCGCGGCGTCCTGACCTCCCGTCGTCATGATGGTCCCCCCGGTGCGTCGTTCCCTGCTCCCCGTCCTGGCCGCGTTCGCGGTCCTGGCGGCGTTCGCGCCCGCCGCCGCGCACGCCGCGGGGCCGCCGCGCGCCGCCGAGCTGGACCGCGGCTGGGAGTTCCGCGCCACCGACGACGGCGCCTGGGAGCGGGTCACCGTCCCACACGTCTTCAACGACGGCCGGCCCGATCCGGCGACGTTCGACGGCCAGGTCAGCTGGTACCGCCTGCGGTTCCGCGCGCCGCGCGCGCCCGAGGGCTTCGCGTGGGGGCTGCGCTTCGACGGCGTGCGCCGGCGCGCCGAGGTGTTCCTCAACGGCCGCCTGCTCGGCACGAACGCCGATCCGTACACGCCGTTCCAGCTCACGGCCGCCGGGCTGCGGCCGGGCGCGGAGAACCTGCTCGTCGTCCGCGTCGACAACCGGCGCACGCCGGGCTTCCGCGAGGGCTGGTGGAACTGGGGCGGGATCACGCGCCAGGTCCACCTGGTCCCGCTGGGGCGCGTCGCGATGCAGGACGTCGGGCTGCTGCCGAAGGTGGCGTGCACCGGCGTCTGCCGCGCCTCGGTGCGCGTCGACGGGTGGATCACGAACCGCTCCCCGCGGGTGCAGCGCCCGCTCGTCACCGCGCGGCTGCAGGCGCCGGGCGGCGGGCCGACGGCCACGCGGACGGTGCGGATGCGCACGCTGCGCCCCGGCGAACGCGGGCGGATCGTCTTCGACGCGCCGGTGCCGGGCGAGCCGAAGCTGTGGGCCCCGGAGAACCCGCAGCTCTACCAGGGCACCGTCGAGGCGCGGATCGGGTCGCGCGTCGAGCAGGTCGACCACCAGCACGTCGGGCTGCGGACCGTCACCGTGCGCAAGGGCAAGCTGCTGCTCAACGGGCGCGAGCTGAACGTGCGCGGCGCGTCGATCCAGGAGGACATGCCGGGCCGCGGGCCGGCGCTGACCGACGCGGACATCGACGAGATCGTGCGCGAGCTCAAGGCGATCGGCGCGAACGTCACGCGCGCGCACTACCTGCTCGACGAGCGGCTGCTCGACGAGCTCGACGAGGCGGGGATCCTCGTCTGGAGCCAGGCGCCCGTCTACCACCGCGACGTCCAGCTGCGCGAGGCGGCCAACCGCGACCACGAGCTCGCGACCGTGCGCCGGACCGTGCTCGCCGCGCGCCGCCATCCGGCCGTGCTGACGCACTCGGTGGCGAACGAGCTGTCGCCGCGCCCCGACGACAACTTCGGCACGCGCGACTTCCTCGACCGCGCCGCGGCGATGGTGCGCGACCTCGACCCCACCGTGCCGGTGTCGGTCGACGTGCTCGCGTGGCCGGGCTTCGAGCGGCAGGGCACGTACGCGAACTTCGACCTGCTCGGCCTGAACAGCTACTTCGGCTGGTACCAGGGCGACGAGGCGCACCCGACCGGCGACATCAACGACCTCGAGCCGTTCCTCGAGGACTTCCACGCGAAGTACCCGGACCAGGCGCTCGTGATGACGGAGTTCGGGGCCGAGTCGACGATGGACGGGCCGGCGGACATGAAGGAGACCTACGCCTTCCAGTCGCGGTACCTGCAGAGGTACTACGACGTCGTCGGCCGCCACGGCTACATGAGCGGGGCCATCTACTGGACGCTGCGCGAGTTCGCCGTCAAGCCCGACTGGGACGGCGGCGCGCAGCGCGAGGACGTCGCGCGTGACGGCATCCACGACAAGGGCCTCATCGAGTACGCCTCGGGCAAGCGCAAGCCGGCGTGGACGGTCGCCGAGCGCGACTTCGCCCGCACGCCGCTGTACCGCAGCGCCGCGTCGCGCGCGGTCGCGGAGGCGACGGCGCGTCCGGCGAAGGCGCCGCCCACGCCGCCCGGGTCGCTCATGCTCATCGCCGCGCTCCTCACGCTGCTCGCGTTCGCCGCCGGCGTCCTGGCCTGGCTCCTGCGCGACGTCCTGCTCTGGGGCGACCGCCCCGCCCCGCCGAGCGTGCAGACCGGCGAGCCGGGCGAGCGGCGGCTGCGCGCCGTCGCCTGACCCGGCGCTACGGGGTGAACTTGACGGTGATCACGTCACCGTCGCGCATGACGTAGTCGCGGCCCTCGAGCCGCAGCACGCCCTTGTCGCGCGCCCCGGCGTACCCGCCGTGCTCGACGAGGTCCTCCCAGCCGACGACCTCCGCGCGGACGAAGCCCTTCTGGATGTCCGAGTGGATCTCGCCCGCCGCGTGCCAGGCGGTCAGGCCGCGCCTGAGGTGCCACGACTGGGCGGGCTTGGCCTCGCCGGCGGTGAAGAACGCGAGCAGGTCGAGCAAGTCGAACGCGCCGCGGACGACGCGCTGCAGGCCGGATTCGCCGACGCCCATCTCCTCGCGCATCATCGCCGCCTCCTCCTCGTCGAGCTCGGAGAGCTCGGCCTCGATGCGCGACGAGACGGCGACGGCCTTCGCGTCGTGCGAGGCGGCGTGGGCGGCGATGCCCGCGGGCACGTCGTCGTCGCCCTCGTTGACGTTGGCGACGAAGAGCACGGGCTTGGCGGTGATCGGGCCGAGGTCGCGCAGCGCGTTCGGCGCCTCGCGCGGCGCCGGGACGGTGCGGGCGGGCTTGCCCTCGTGCAGCGCCTCGATGAGCGCGCGCAGCCACGCCTCCTCCGCGACGGCGACCTTGTCGCCCCCGCGGGCGGCGCGGACGACGCGCTGGTGGCGGCGCTCGGCCTGCTCGAGGTCGGCGAAGATCAGCTCGGTCTCGATCGTCTCGATGTCGCGCAGCGGATCGACGTCGCCCTCGGGATGGATGACGTTCGCGTCGGTGTGCGCGCGGACGACGTGGACGATCGCGTCGGTCTCGCGGATGTTCGCGAGGAACTGGTTGCCGAGCCCCTCGCCCTCGTGCGCGCCGCGGACCAGGCCCGCGATGTCGTGGAACTGGATCGTGTCGTGGACGAGGTTCGACGCGCCAACCGTGGCGGCCACGCGGTCGAGCCGCTCGTCCTCGACCGGCACGATCGCGATGTTCGGCTCGATCGTGGTGAACGGGTAGTTCGCCGCCTCCGCGCCCGCCTTCGTGAGCGCGTTGAACAGCGAGGACTTGCCCGCGTTGGGCATCCCGACGATCCCAACCTTCACGGGCGCACCGCGTTGGAGACCGCGGAGCCGAGGACGGCTCCCACAGCGACGTCGGAGGGGTAGTGCACGCCGAGGTAGACACGCGAGAGGGCCATCGCGCCCGCGACGAGGTGCAGCGGACCGGCCGGGATCAGCCGGCCGAACCCGCGCGCGGCGGCGAAGGACGTGGAGGCGTGGGAACTGGGGAAGCTGAGCGACGTGGGCACGGAGACGAGATGCGGGAGGTCCTCGAGCGCCGGGCGGCGACGGCGGACGATGCCCTTGATCGAGACGTTGATGAGCTGCGTGAGCGCGACGCCCGCGAGCGCCCTGCGCCAGCGCGGCCTCCTGCGGGCGTCGACAGCGAGGCCCGCGGCACCCACCAGATACCAGAGCGCCGCATGCTCCCCGGTCATGGAGAACCTCCGGATCCACGGCTCGGCGGCGCCGTGATGGAGCGTTCCGCGGACGAAGCGGTAGATCCGCACGTCGACGCGGCCGACGGCACGCGCGAGCGGCCCGCCGGTGAGGCGCGCACGCAGAGACCGCTGAGCGCCGGGATCCGGGGCGACGGGCACCGCGCGCAGGATAGGACGGTCCGCTGCGCCCTGGTGGCCAACTCGAAGTCGGGCAGCGGCGGGGCGGACGACGTCGCCGACCACCTCCGGACGCACGGCGTGGACGTGACGGTGCTCGACTTCGACGCGGTCTGCGGCGGCGGAGACGTGGACGTCTCCGGTGCGGACCGGATCGTCGCCGCGGGCGGGGACGGGACGGTGGGGCCCGCCGCGCTGCTCGCCTCGCGGAAGGGGCTGCCGCTGGCGGTCGTGGCGACCGGCACGGCGAACTCGTTCGCGCGGTGGTTCGACCTGCCGCTGGACGTCGACGACGCGACGGCGCTCGCCGCCCGCGCCGACGCTCCCACCCGGACCGCCGAGGTCGCCGACGCCGACGGCCGGCCGTTCGTCAACGTCGCCGCGGCGGGGCTGCAGGTGCTCGCGGCCGAGCGCGCCCGGCCGCTCAAGAGCGCGCTCGGTCCGCTCGCCTACGCGGTCGGCGCGATCCGGGCCGGCGTGACCGGCAAGCCGCTGCGGCTCTCGGTCCGCGCGGACGAGCGGACCTGGGACGGCAAGGCCTGGCAGGTGCTCGTCGCGGCGACCGGCGCGTTCGGCGGCGACAGCGGCACCGGCGGCGTCGACCCGGCCGACGAGCAGCTCGACGTCGCGATCGTGCCCGCCGGCTCGCGTCTCAAGCTCGCCCGCCGCGCGTGGGCGATGCGCAAGGGGCAGCTCGTCCACGAGGAGGAGGTGGTCCACCTGCGCGCCGAGACCGTCGAGATCGACGCCGACACGCAGTTCAACGTCGACGGCGAGGTGCTCGACCTCGACCGCAACCGCTTCACGGTCGCCGGCCTCGTGGAAGTGGTGGTCCCGCGATGAACTGGCGCGAGGCCCGCTGGCCGATCGGGGTCGCCGTGCTCGCGGGGTCGTGGTACGCGAGCGACTCGCTGCGCCATCGCCGGGAGCGCGGCGAGGGCTACGAGCTGCACGGCCACGCCGACCTCGACGTCGGCGAGCCGGAGTTCATGCGCGCCGCGGAGACGCTGACCGGCGCGCCGATCTCGACCGGCGACGAGGTCGAGCTGCTCATCAACGGCGACGAGATCTTCCCGGCGTTCATCGAGACGATCCGCGAGGCCGAGCGCACGATCAACCTCGTCACGTACGTCTGCTGGCGCGGCGACATCGTCGACGAGGTCGCCGAGGCGCTGTGCGAGAAGGCGAAGGAGGGCGTCGAGGTCAACGTGCTGCTCGACGCGGTCGGCACGGCGAAGATGCAGCGGTCGGTGATCAAGCAGCTGGAGGAGGCCGGCGCTCGCGTCGCGCGGTTCCGCCCCATCAAGCCGTACGCCATCCGCCGGCTGGCCAATCGCACGCACCGCAAGGTGCTCGTCGTCGACGGCAAGGTCGGGATGACCGGCGGCGTGGGGATCGCGGAGGAGTGGACCGGCAACGCCCAGGACCCCGACCACTGGCGCGACACGCACGTCCGCGTCCGCGGGCCGGTCGTCCGTGGCCTGCAGGGCGCGTTCGCGGAGAACTGGCTCGAGGCCACCGGCGAGGTGATCGCCGGCCCGGGCCACCTGCCCGACCTCGACCCGGTCGACACCGGCGGCCCGATGCAGGTCGTCCGCTCGAGCGCCACGGTGGGCGACACGGACATCGAGGCGATGTACTTCCTGGCGATCGCGTCGGCGAAGCGCACGATCGACCTCACGGCGGCGTACTTCGCCCCCCGGCCGGCGTTCAGCGAGGCGCTGCAGGACGCCGCGCAGCGCGGCGTGCGCGTCCGGATCCTCGTGCCCGGCCCGCACATCGACAAGGAGTTCGTCCGCATCGCCGGCCGGCTCGAGTACGACGACCTGACCGGCTGCGGCGTCGAGATCTACGAGTACCAGCCGACGATGCTGCACGCGAAGACGCTGTGCGTCGACGGCATCTGGTCGAGCGTCGGCAGCGTGAACTTCGACAACCGCTCGTTCCAGCTGCACGACGAGGCGACGCTCTGCGTGCAGAGCCGCCGCTTCGCCGAGCGGCTGACCGAGCAGTTCGAGCGCGACCTCGAGGTCAGCGACCGGATCGACCCCGACCGCTGGCAGCAGCGGCCGAAGTGGCAGCGCACGCAGGAGCGCGCGATGCAGCTCGTGCGGCGGGAGCTCTAGGTCAGGCCGAAGCCGACGCGCTGCTCGTCGCGCTCGACGCGCACCCAGAGCACGTGCTCGAGGCTGAGCCTCAGCGTGCCGTCCTCGCCCTGGAGGTCGTGCCAGCCCTCGCCGCCGAGCGCGCCGTTGAGCTTGTCGAGCTCCTCCTGCGAGACGCGGAGGGCGATCGGCGGGCTGGCCTGGAAGCCGATGGAGATGCGCTGGTTGGCCATCAGTGGTCCTCTGCGGGTTGGACGATCTCGGTGAGCACCCCGAGTGTGGCAGCAGGATGGCAGAACGCAACCCGTGAGTTGCGTATCCCGGTCCGCGGGGACTCGTCGATGAGCCGCACGCCGGCCGCCTTCAGCTGCTCGAGGGTCGCCTCGATGTCCGTCGTCTGGTAGGCGACGTGGTGCAGGCCGGGGCCCTTCTTCGCGAGGAACTTGCCCACCGGGGTGTCGTCGCCGAGCGGTCGCAGAAGCTCGACGTGGTTCTCGCCGACGTCGAGCAGGACGGCCTCGACGCCCTGCTCGGTCACCGTCTCGCGGTGGACGAGCGTCATCCCGAACGTGGTCTCGTAGAGCTCGATCGCGGCGTCGAGGTCCGCGACGGCCACGCCAACGTGGTCGATCCGTGAAAACACGGGCGCGGACGCTAGCGGACGCGCGCGCGCAGGATCTTCCGGCTCTTGCCCCACGTCTCCACGGTGCCCGCGGAGTCGACGGCGCGCGAGTAGGCGAGGTAGCGGCCGCGCGGCAACCGCAGCGCGAGGCGGTAGCTCCAGCGCCTCGTGCCGGTCGCGCGCAGGAACTGCGGGGCGGCGCAGCTGCGGCGTGCGCCGAGCCGGCCGCTCGCCTTCAGGAACCGGCAGCGCTTGCCGGATCGCCGTGCGACGGCGACCTCGACGCGGCGCACCGCGCAGCGTCCGCGGGCGAGCGCGAGCCCGCGCAGCCGGATGCCCTTCGCGCCGATCCGGTTGCCGCGCGTGAACTTCGAGCCGGGCGCCGCGCACGGAGCACCGGTGCGCGACGACGAGGAGGCCCCGCCCTCGCCGACCGGCGCCGGGAACGCGCCGCGCGCGCCCTCGTCGCCGCTGACCGGCAGGTCCGCCGGCAGGTCGTTGACGCGCAGGACCTCGAGGCCGCGCACGGCGTCGACCGTGTAGATGAGGTTCGTCTTCTTGCCCGGCACGACCGCGCCCGACGCGTCGCGCTGCGGCACCCAGTAGGCGTCCCACACCTCGCCGCCGCCACCGGTGAAGTAGCCGAACTGCTTGAGGTCGCGCGGGTTGCGGGCGTCGATCAGGCGCATGCCCTGCTGGTAGTAGCCCTGCGCGACGATCCCGCTCTGGTGGTAGTCGAACCAGTGCGCGGAGCAGAAGCCGCCGACCGGCGTCGTGAGGCCGCCACCGGCCTCGTTCGGCGCGTTGATGATGTCGAGCGGGCGGATCGTGCCGCGGCTCGGCTTCTGGTCGGGGTTGGAGGCGCGGTAGGCGGCGCCGTCCATGTCCGGGATCTCCCAGGTCTGGAACGTCCCCGCCCGGTCGCAGGCGACCTCGTCGCCGTCGTTGACGTAGTCCTCCTCGGTGACGAGCAGGACGTTGCCGTTGACCAGCGAGGGCTCCTTCCCGGGCCCGAACGCGGCCGCGTTGGGGCGCTGGGAGTTGTGCAGGATGAAGTCGTTCCAGGGCGTCTCGACGCCCTTGGCGTCCGTCGCGTTGACCGGCGTGGGCGACAGCGGGTCGCTCACGTCGTACGCCTCGGCGCCGCCCGAGCCGGTGTGCCACGCGATGCCCGAGCCGTCCACGTTCCAGTGGTGCCCGGCGCCCGTCTCGAAGACCGCGTTGGGGCCCGCGGCCGCCGACTTGACCTCCTTGACCTGCTTGGGCTTGGAGAGGTCGGTCAGGTCGAGGACGGAGAACGTGCCCTCGCGGCCGCCGGCGGTGTAGGCGACCGTGCACGCCGCGTTCATGCAGGCGATCGTGTGCGTGCTCGTGGTCACGGCGTCCGGCCCCGTCGACGGCGTGCGGCCGACGTCCTTCGGGTCGGCCGGGTCCGTGACGTCGACGACGATCATCTCCTGGCCGTTGGCGCGGCCGACGTGCGGCACGTCGTCGCGGTTGAGCGTCACGTTGGCGAGGTCGTTGCCGATCAGGACGAAGCGGCGGATCTTGCCGTTCTCGATGCGCTCGCCCATCGTCATCGCCTCGTTCTCGAACACGGCGTTGACGAGCTTGCCGGTGAGCTTCGGGTCCTCGGGATCGGAGACGTCGAACACGCTCACCGAGTCGGCGCCCGAGGTGTAGAAGTACGGCGCCGTCCGGGAGAACACCCCGGAGATCCCGACCGTCCCCTTGCCCTGCACGGAGCCCACGAGCTCGACGTTCGGGCTCGCCAGGATGGGCGGGGTCTGCGCGGTCGCGGAACGGCTCTGCATCGCGATCGCCGCGACCAGAGGGATCGCGAGCAGCAGCGTGAGCACGACGAGCGCGCGGCGGGAGATGGCCATCTCCCGACTGTAGACCGTTTTTCGGTCTTATGGCTCTGTCGGCTTGGAGGCCGCGGCGATCCGCAGTCCCGTACCGCCCGCGCGGGCGAACTTCGGGATCGAGCCCATGATGGCCTCGAGGTCCTCGCGCTCGAGCACCTCGCGCTCGAGCAGCGCCTTGGCCAGCGCGTCGAGCGTGGCGCGGTGCGTCGTGAGGATGTCGCGCGCGATGCTCTCGGCCTCGAAGGCGAGCTCGCGCTGCTCCTCGTCGCGGACCCGCCGCGACGCCTCGGACGCGGCCTCGATGTCGATCCACGCGCGCTGGCCGGACGCCGAGGCGCCCATCGCGTAGACGTTGACCATCGCGTGGGCGATCTTCGCGACCTTCTCG
The DNA here is from genome assembly GCF_056863335.1 of Parviterribacter kavangonensis. Classification (NCBI taxonomy): domain Bacteria; kingdom Bacillati; phylum Actinomycetota; class Thermoleophilia; order Solirubrobacterales; family Parviterribacteraceae; genus Parviterribacter; species Parviterribacter kavangonensis. The sequence continues at coordinate 173,589 of NZ_JBXPJA010000003.1, forward strand.
AGGTCGTTCGCCGCGCCGGTCGTGATGACGTCGAAGACGATCTGCTCCGCCATCCGGCCGCCGAGCAGGACGGCCATCCGGTCGATGAGCTCCTCGCGCGTCGAGAGGTAGCGGTCCTCGTCGGGCAGCGAGATCGCGTAGCCGAGCGCGTCGCCGCGCGGGACGATCGAGATCTTGTGCGGCGAGTCGACGCCGGGAAGCACCTCGCCGACGAGCGCGTGGCCCGCCTCGTGCCACGCGACCAGGCGCTTCTCCTGCTCGGTCATCACGGTCGACGACTCGACGCCGGCGATGACGCGCTCGAAGGCCTTGTTGAAGTCCTCCTGCGTGATCGCGTGGCCCTTGCGGCGCGCGCAGTGGATCGCCGCCTCGTTGCAGAGGTTCGCGAGGTCGGCGCCGGTGAGGCCGCTCGTCTGCTTGGCGATCCGGTCGAGGTCGACGTCGCGCAGCGGCTTGTCGCGCGTGTGGATCTCGAGGATGTCCTTGCGGCCGGCGACGTCCGGCGGCGAGACGAGCACCTGACGGTCGAAGCGGCCGGGGCGCAGCAGCGCCGGGTCGAGCTTGTCGAGCAGGTTCGACGCGGCCATGACGACGATCTGGTCCGACGACGGGAAGCCGTCCATCTCGACGAGGAGCTGGTTGAGCGTCTGCTCCCGCTCGCCCGAGATGTCGCTGCCGCGGCGGCCGCCGACGGCGTCGAGCTCGTCGATGAAGATGATCGCGGGCGCCGCCTTGCGCGCCTCGCGGAACAGGCGCCGGATGCGGGCGGCGCCGAGGCCGGCGAACATCTCGACGAACGAGGACGCCGACTGGCTGAAGAACGTGGCGCCCGCCTCGTTGGCGACCGCCTTGGCGAGCAGCGTCTTGCCGGTGCCGGGCGGGCCGTGCAGCAGGACGCCCTTCGGCGCCTTCGCGCCGAGGCGCTTGAACGACTTGGGGTCCTTGAGGAAGTCGACGACCTCCTTGAGCTCGGCCTTCGCGGGATCGGCGCCCGCGATGTCGTCCCAGCGGACCTGGTGCTTGATGTCCGGCTTGAGCTCCTGCGGCTTCGTCTTCGGCATCGCCTTCAACGTCCGCCAGATCAGCCAGACCATGGCGACCATGAAGAGCATCGTCGCGAGGCCCTGCCACTGGTACGAGAAGTCCTGCAGCCACTGCACGACCCTTTCGTCGGCAGCAGGGGCTCCGGCCTGAAGTCCCGGGCGTCGAGATCAGTTGACCGGCGAGAGGCGCGAGGCGTCGCGCTCCCACCGGCCGACCTTCGCGCAGGGCTGCCCGTCGACCCGCACGACGTCCGCCGTGTAGTCGTTCGAGCCCCTGATCAGCGAGCTGCCGACGCCGTACGCGTCGGTCGGCACGCCGAGCTCCTCGAACTCCGTGATGCGGTCGACGGTGAACCCGCCGGAGACGACGATCTTCACGTGCTCGTGCCCCGCCGCGTCCAGGCCGGCGCGGACCTTCTCGACGAGCCGCGGGTTGACGCCGGTCGGCTTGAAGCCGCCCATCTCGTCCAGCAGCGACCGGTCGACGAGCTGCTCGCTCGTGTCCAGGCGCACGCCCCACAGGTCCTCGCCGAGCGCGTCGGCCACCGCGACCGCCGTCCCCACCGAGTCGTTCTTGAAGTCGACGAGCACCGTGACGTTCATCTCGCTCGCGTAGCGCTCGGCGAACTTCCTCGCCGCGCGGACGGTGTCGCCGCCGTACGCCGCGATGAGGCCGTGCGGGATCGTCCCCATGCCGCGCCCGCCCCACCACGACGCCTGCGCGTGGGTCGACACCCCGATCGCGCCCGCGAGGTGCGCGGCCCAGCCGTCGCCGGTCTGGACGAGCCAGTGGTCGTGGCGCGCCGGGAAGTACCAGATGGGCTTCGGCGCTGCGGCCTCGACGACGGCGCGCACGTTGCGCATGATCAGCGAGCGGCGGGCGAGCGTCCCGAGGTAGACCGTCTCGAGGTGGGCGAACTGCGCGTAGTCGCCCTCGATGTGCAGGACGGGCTCGAACGGCTCGATCGCGTCGGCCTCGTGCAGCGCGCGGACCTCGAGGTCGTCCCAGGCGCTCACCCACGCGCCGTCCGCGTCGACGTGGCCGGCGCAGTGCTTGAGGATCGCGATCGCCTCGTCGATGCCGCCGAGCACCGACCGCTGCTTCTGGAAGACCTGCACGACGACGCGCGGGTGGTGGCCGTCGTCCTCGAGCAGCTCCTTCGTGAGGTTGAAGTAGTTGTCCGAGTAGTAGCCCTCGCGCAGCCGCTCGACCGGCAGCCGGAAGACCTCCGGGTCGGTGCGCTCAGCCATCGCCGAGCAGGGAGCGGGCGGCGTGCTCGTAGAAGCCGGTGGCGAGGTCGAGGTCGCGGACGTCGATGCGCTCGTCGGCGCTGTGCACGAGCGGCGCCGTCTCGTACAGCGTCATGTGCCGGTGCGGGAAGAACCCGTACGCGACGCACTCGGGGAACGTGTCGCGCCACGTGCGCGAGTCGGTGAAGCCGGGCAGGATCGACGGCAGCGCGATCGCCTCGGGCTCCTGCTCGCCGATCCAGCCGGTGATGACGTCCATGAGCGGTGAAGCCACGGGCGAGCTGTTCCCGATCACCTGCTCGGTGAACACGAGCTCGTAGCCGTCGTCGCCGAGCACCTCGCGGATCCGCTTGAGCGCGGTCTCCTCGCCGTGGCCGGGCGGGACGCGGCAGTCGACGTCGATCGTCGCCTCCGACGGGATGACGTTGATCTTCGTCGAGGCGGCGGCCTTCGTCGGGCACAGCGTGACGGCGAGCATCGGGTCGACGATCACGCCCAGGCGCGGATCGCGGCGGTCGAGCTCCTGCAGTGCCGCGGTCGGATCGCCGTCGACCGGCCCGAGCCCCAGCCCGTTCAGCAACGCACGCGGCGCCTCCGTGACGTCCCAGCCGGGGCGCTTGGTGGCCATCCGCTGCAGCAAGGGCGCCAGCTTGAGCAGCGCGTTGTCGCCGATGCGCGGCATCGACGCGTGGCCGGCGACGCCGGTCGCGCGCAGGCGGAACCGGAAGACGCCCTTCTCGCCGACGCCGACCTCGAAGACGCGGCGTCCGTCGAACGGGATCACCGTGCCGCCGCCCTCGTTGAGCAGGTAGTCGCAGCGGACGAGATCGGGCCGGTTCGCGCAGATCCACTGCGCGCCCTCGACGCCGCCGACCTCCTCGTCGACGACGCAGATGACGAGCAGGTCGCCCGCCGCGGGGCGCCAGCCCGACTGCGCGAGGCGGATCGCCGCGACCGCCTCGGCCGCGGTCTGCGACTTCATGTCGAGCGCGCCGCGCCCCCAGATGCAGCCGTCGGCGAGGTCGCCCGACCACGGGTCGTGCCGCCACTCGCCCGGCGTGGCGAGGACGGTGTCCATGTGGGACAGGAGGCCGAGCACCGGACCGTCCGCGCGACCCCGCAGGCGGGCGACGAGGTTGGGCCGGTCATCCAGCCGTCCGACGAGGTCGACCTCGAAGCCCGCATCGCGCAGCAGGCCCGCCAGCCACTCCTGCGCGGGCCGCTCGTTGCCCGGCGGGTTGACCGTGTTGAACCGGATGAGGCGCTGCAGCACGGTGGTCGCGTCCATCGTCCGGGCATCCTAGGGACGTGCAACCGATCTTCGACGGCCACAACGACGTGCTCACCGCCACGACTGCGGATGCCTTCGCGGCCGGACGAGCCGACGGCCACATCGACGTCCCGCGCGCGCGGGCAGGCGGGTTCGGCGGCGGGATCTTCGCGATCTACACGCCGTCGCCTGGCGAGGAGGAGATCGTCTTCGGCGACGACGGCTACGACGTCCCGCTGCCGCCACCGGTGCCGCACGCCGACGCGCTGGCGCACTGCGAGCGCGTGTACGCGCGGCTGGTCGACCTCCACCAGCGCGGCGCGGTGCGGCTCGTGCAGACGGCTGTCGAGCTCGACGTCGCGGCCGAGGAGGGCGCGCTCGCCGCGGTCCTGCACTTCGAGGGCGCCGAGGCGATCGACGAGGACCTCGAGCTGCTCGACGTCTGGTTCGACCGCGGCCTGCGGTCGCTCGGCCCCGTCTGGAGCCGGCCGAACCACTTCGCCCACGGCGTGCCGTTCCGGTTCCCCTCATCGCCCGACACCGGTCCCGGCCTGACCGACGCCGGCAAGCGGCTCGTGCGGCGGTGCAACGAGCTCGGCATCGTCGTCGACCTCAGCCACCTCAACGAGGCGGGCGTCCGGGACGTCGCCGCGCTGTCGGAGGCGCCGCTCGTCGCGTCGCACTCCGGCGCCCACGCGCTGTGCCCGTCGTCGCGCAACCTGACCGACGAGCAGCTCGACCTCATCGGGGCGAGCGGCGGCCTGGTCGGGATCGTCTTCGCCGTCGCGTTCCTGCGCGCCGACGGGTCGGAGGAGACGGACACGCCGCTCGAGACGGTCGCCGCGCACGCCCGGTACGTCGCCGACCGGATCGGCGTCGACGCCGTCGCGCTGGGCTCCGACTTCGACGGCGCCGACGTGCCGGACGCGATCGGCGACGTCGCGGGGCTGCCGCGCGTGCTGGATGCGCTGCGGCGGGCCGGGTTCTCCGAGGACGAGGTGATCAAGATCGCCTGGGGCAACTGGCGCCGGGTGCTCGGTCAGACTTGGCGGTCGTGAGCATGGACCAGCTCTTCGGCCCCGACGAGACGAACGAGCCGGTGCGGACGCGGACCGGCGTGCCGGAGTCCGACGCGCCGCTCGCGGTGCGCATGCGCCCGCACGCGCTCGAGGAGGTCGTCGGCCAGCAGCACGTGCTCGAGCGCGGCCAGCCGCTGCGGCGCGCGATCGAGGAGGGCCGGCCGCACTCGATGCTGCTGCACGGCCCGCCCGGCGCGGGCAAGACGACGCTTGCGCGGTTGGTCGCCGCGTCGGCGAGCGCCGCGTTCGAGGAGCTGAGCGCGGTCGAGGCGGGCCGCCCCGAGGTGCGCGCGGTGATCGAGCGCGCGCGGCACCGGCGTGAGGCGACGGGCGAGCGGACGGTGCTCTTCCTCGACGAGATCCACCGCTTCAACAAGGCGCAGCAGGACACGCTGCTGCCCGCGGTCGAGGAGGGGCTTGTCACGCTGATCGGGGCGACGACGGAGAACCCGTACTTCGAGGTGAACTCGGCGCTGCTCAGCCGCGTGCGCGTCTACGAGCTCCAGCCGCTCGACGCCGACGAGGTCGAGACGCTGCTGCGCCGCACCGGCATCGACGCCGACGACGGCGCGATCCGGTTCCTCGCCGAGCGGTCCGAGGGCGACGCCCGCGTCGCGCTGGGCGCGCTGGAGATCGCGGCCGAGTCCGGCAAGCGCATCGGCGTCGAGGAGGCCGAGACCGCACTGCAGCGGCGGGCGATCCGCTACGACAAGGCCGCCGACCAGCACTACGACTACGCGTCGGCGTGGATCAAGGCGACGCGCGGGTCCGACCCGGACGCGTCGCTCTACTACCTCGCGGTGATGATCGAGGGCGGCGAGGACCCGCGCTTCATCGCGCGGCGGATGGTGATCCTCGCCTCGGAGGACGTCGGCAACGCCGACCCGCAGGCGCTCGTCGTCGCGACGTCCGCGGCGGCCGCCGTCGAGCACGTCGGGATGCCCGAGGCGGCGCACGCGCTGGCTCAGTGCGCGGTCTACCTCGCCCTGGCCCCGAAGTCGAACGCCGCATACCGGGCGATCGCCCGCGCTCGCGAGTACGTGCGCGAGAACGGCGCCGAGCTGCCGCCTGCCCATCTGCGGTCGCGCTTCCGCGGCGGCGGAGGCTACGACTACCCGCACGACCGCCCCGGCCACCTGTCGGGTCAGGAGCTCCTCCCCGAGGAGGTCGCCGGCACGCGCTTCTACCTGCCCGACGAGGCGGAGGCAGAGCTGGCCGAGCGGCTCGAGCGGATCCGGGAGGCGCGGGCGCGCGCCGGCGTCCCCGATCGCCCCGCCCCCGAGCCGCCGAAGGGCCGCTGACGCAACGGATCCTTCACGGGGTGCACCGCATCGGCTGTCAGCCTGCGGTGTTGTGAAGGACGTGCTGCTCGACCGCTCCCATGGGCTCCCGAGCGGCGGGCGGGTCCGCCTGCGCCTCGCGCGTCCCCTGGACCGCCACGGGCTGACGAGCCTGCTCGCCGATCTCGGACTCCACGCCGACGACCTCGACGTCCGGCGCGCTCTGCGCTGCGACTTCGGCCGCTGCTGGGCGATCGTCGCCACGCGGTGGACGGGCGCGACGGAGGAGCTCGCCGGCTTCGGCACGATCGCGGCGGACACCCGGGCCGCGACCGTCCTCGCAGCCGATCCGGCCGTGCGGCGCCTGCTCGATGACGCGCTGGCGTCGCAGCTGCGCGCCCACGAGCGCCGCGTCGCGTAGATTCGGGCGGCGTGGCCGCCGTCTCCGAGCTCGTCGAGTCGCACGAACCCGCCACCGGGACGCTCCTCGGCACCGTTCCGCGCACCGCGCCCGAGGAGGTCGGCCGGGCCGTCGCCGGCGCCGCCGCCGTCCAGCCGCTGTGGGCGCAGCTGCGCGTCGAGGACCGCGCGCGCTACATGCGCCGCGCCGCCCAGGCGGTGATCGACGAGCTCGACGAGCTGGTCGACCTCATCGTCCGCGAGCAGGGCCGCCCGCGCGCCGAGACGATGCACATGGAGCTGCTGCCGGCCGTCGAGACGCTGCTGTGGCTGGCCGAGCAGGGGCCGCGCATGATCGGGGACCGTCGCGTCGGGCTGTCGCCGACGTTCTTCCTGCCCAAGCGCGCCCGCATCACCCACACGCCGGTGGGCGTCATCGGCGTCATCACGTCGGCGTCCGACCCGTTCGCGCAGCCGCTCGGCGACGTCGCGATCGCGCTGCTGGCCGGCAACGCGGTCGTGCTGAAGCCGTCGCCCACCGTGCCGCTGTGCGGTGAGCGGATCCTGCGGATCTTCGCGCGGGCCGGCCTGCCCGAGGGGCTGCTGCGCGTCGTGCACGGCGGGTCGGCGACCGGGCGCGCGCTCGTCGAGGCGCCCGTCGACCAGATCCGGCTGTCGGGCTCGGCCGCCGTCGGCCGCGAGGTCGGCGAGGCGTGCGCGCGCGAGCTGACGCCGAGCACCTTGGCGCTGTCGGGCCGCGATCCGATGCTCGTCCTCGCGGACGCCGCGGTCGAGCAGGCGGTCGCCGGCGCCGTGTGGGGCGCGTTCGCGAACGCGGGCCAGGCGCCCGGCTCGATCGAGCGCGCCTACGTCGACCGCTCCCTCTACCAGCGCTTCCTCGCCGGCGCCGTCGAGGGCGCGTCGGCCCTGCGCGTCGGCGATCCGCGCGACGACACCACCGAGATCGGGCCGCTGACCTCGGAGGAGCGCGCCGTCCGGGTACGCGAGCTCATCACCGACGCGGTCTCGCGCGGCGCCGTCCTGCACTGCGGCGGCGACGGCGATGGGCCGTGGGTGGCGCCCGCGGTCGTGACCGACGTGCCGCCCGACGCGCCGCTGATGCTCGAGGAGGTGCCGGGCCCGGTGCTCGTCGTCGTCGCGGTCGACAGCATCGACGAGGCGATCGCGCTGGCGAACGCGACCGACGTCGGCCTCGGCGCGTCGATCTGGACCGACGACCGAGCGCAGGGCGCCCGCATCGCCCGCGCGCTGCACGTCGGGATGGTGTGGATGAACGACCACCAGGTGAGCGCGATGGCGCCGCAGCTGCCGTGGGGCGGCGTCAAGGACTCCGGCCTCGGCCGCGTCCGGGGCGAGTCCGCGCTGCTCGAGTGCGTCAACGACAAGGTCGTCACCTGGGACCCGCCGCCGTTCCGGCCGCTCTGGTGGTTCCCCTACGACGCGACGTCGTACCGCGCCGGCGAGGCGCTCGCATGGCTGCGGTCCGTCCGCGACCGAGACCGCTCGCGCGCGTGGCGCAGCCGCTCCGTCGCGCTCGCGAAGCTCGCCTCGCGCACCGTTCGCCGCTAGGCGCACCAACCGGGGACGGGCCCCGGCGGTGCGCGGCGCCGCCGACGCTCCTTTTCGCGGTGCGACGGCGCGCACGCACCACTTCTCTGCTTTCATCCCGCGTCTGAACGATGGCGTTCGCGCCACGGGGGGACGGGATGAGGCTCTGGGTTCGTGCGGCGGCGCTCGCCGCGGTTGTCTTCGGTTTCGGCGACGAGGTCGCGCAAGGTGCGAAGTGGACGGCGTACTCGACGGCGCTCAACTACGCCACGCCCGCGCTCGCGATCGGCCAGGGCGACTCGCTCGACCTCACGAACCTCGATCCGCTCGCCCAGCACGACCTCGCCGACGAGCAGGGGCGCTTCGGCAGCGCGCTGGCCGGGATGAACGAGACGGTCCCGGTCAAGGGCGTCGAGAGCCTGCCCGCCGGCGCGTACCCCTTCCACTGCACGCTGCATACGTGGATGCGCGGCGTCCTGAACGTCGCGCCGGTCAAGGGCGGCGACAGCCCCATCCCCTCGCCGGAGGGCATCGGCACCCAGAGCGTCCCCGGCGCGGGGACGATGGCGCCCGACCCGATCGACCTCACGCCGCAGGCGGCGGTGAAGCCGATCGGCCCGGACGAGTGGCCGCTCTACGGCCGCGACCTCGCGAACTCGCGCAACGGCGGCGCGACGGGGCCGTCCGTCGCGGAGGCGCCGATGCTCGGGCCCGTGTGGAGCTACTTCTCCCCCCGCGGCGACTTCACGGGGACGCCGGTCATCGCGAAGAACACGCTCGTCGCCGGCACCAACCAGGGCTGGGTCCACGCGCTGAACGCCTCGACCGGCAAGGTGAAGTGGACCAGGCACGTCGACGCGCCCATCAACGGCACGGCCGCGATCGCCGGCGACCGCGTCCTGGTCCCCGTCGCCCAGCCGAACAGCCCGCGCGTCGTCGCGTTCGACCTCGCGAGCGGCCGGCAGCTGTGGGACACCGTCATCGACACGCAGAAGAACGCCGATGTCTACGGCAGCCCGACCGTCTGGGGCGACACCGCCTACATCGGGGTCTCGGCGCTCTTCGGCGAGACCGGCGATCCCGCGGTGAACGTGCGCGGCGCAGTGGTCGCGCTCGACACGCGCACGGGCGCGTTGCGGTGGAAGACGCACACGGTCCCGGAGGGCCACGACGGCGGATCGGTCTGGACGACGCCCGCGGTCGACACCGCGACCGGCCGGCTCTACGTCGGGACCGGCAACGCGTACCACGAGCCGGCGGCCGCCACGACCGACTCCGTCCTGGCGCTCGACGCGGCGACGGGCAGGCTGCTCGACCACTTCCAGGCCACCGCGGGCGACGTCTGGAACGGCACCGAGAAGATGGTCGGCGCCGGGCCGGACTACGACTTCGGGGCGTCGCCGCAGCTCATCGAGGGCGCCGGCGGCCGCAAGCTCGTCGGCGAGGGCCAGAAGTCCGGGACGTACTGGGCGCTCGACCGCCAGACGCTCGACCCGGTGTGGAGCGCGATCACCGCGCCGCCGGGGATCTTCCTCGGCGGGATCATCGGCTCGACCGCGTGGGACGGCCAGCGCGTCTACGGCCCCGACACGATCGGCGGCGAGCAGTGGGCGATCGACAAGGCCGGCGTGCAGTCGTGGGTCTCGACCGACGGCGGGCCGCTCCACTTCAGCTCCACCTCGACGGCCAACGGCGTCGTGTACAGCACGGACATGACCGGGCACCTCAACGTCCGCGAGGCGGCGACGGGCGCGATGCTGGCGAAGGTGCCGCTCGGCTCGCCGTCGTGGGCGGGCGTCGCGATCGCGGGCGGATCGGTGTTCACCGCGACCGGCACGCAGAGCTCGTCCGGCTACCTCGTCGCCTACCGGCCGCGCAAGGAGCTGCTCGAGGAGGGCGGCTACGCGAACGACGGCGGCGAGGCGCGCATGGAGGGCCTCGAGCCCGGCACGTGCATGCCGAAGACGGTCAAGCGCACGAGCCGCTTCGTTCCCGACCGCCCGAAGAAGCGCCGCCGGGTGAAGGCCCGCGCGGCGCACGAGCAGCCGCCGGCGGCGGTCGTCAAGAAGAGGAGGCCGGCCGCGAAGAAGAAGCGCAAGCGCGCGACGGTGCGGCGCAGCGGCACGCGGTACATCACGGTGACGAAGAAGCCGTGCGTCAAGCCGCCGGACGTGCAGCCGGAGCCCTACGAGGACGTCGCGCACGACCACGACGACGCCCACGGCCACTCGGCTCCGGCGCAGGGCGGCGGCGGGCTGAAGGGCATCCGCCGGCGCGGCGACCGCTTCGTGCCGAAGCCCGCCGGGACGAAGCAGAAGATGACGTTCTACTTCGGCCCGTACACCGTTCCGCCGGGTCACGACATGAACCGCGCGGACATCGAGCTGCCGGTCAACGGCGGGTTCCTCCTCTCCGTCGAGCCGTCGATGCGGCGCGTCGAGGACCTCTCCGAGCCGTCGCACATGGAGGGCCACATCCACCACGCGCACTGGTTCGCGCTCGACCCCGGCAACGAGGAGGACAACTACACGCAGGGGAACACCGAGTGGGTCTTCGGCAACGGCGACGAGGAGACGCGGGGCGACTTCCAGGAGCGCTCCGCCGCCGATCCGAAGGGGCCGGTCTACGGCGCGTACATCAAGCGCGGCAACCCGCAGCTGATGATCTACATGCTGCACAACAAGACCGCGGCGCCGCTGGCGGTCTACATCGCACTCGACGTGACGTTCCTGCACGGGACGCCGGAGGAGCTCGAGAAGGTCATGGGCCGGCCGCACCACGACGTCAGCGGCGTGCTGTTCGGCGAGACGTACGACGTCCCGCGCGACCCGGCCGGCGACGGCGTGCATGAGTACGCGAAGGAGTCCGGCCGCGTCGAGGAGTGGACCTCGACCGTCGACGGGACGATCATCGGCATGGGCGGCCACATGCACCCCGGGGGCATCAGCCTCACCGTCGAGAACTACGGGCGCAAGGACGACCCGTGCCCCGACGACGGCAGGGGCTACGGCGGCACGCAGCTGTTCCGCTCCGACGCGATCTTCAGGCGCACGCCGCTCTCGGAGGACTTCCAGATGGAGGTCACGCACCCCGGCTTCCGCGCGCCGATCCGCAAGGGCGACCGCATCCGGATCTCCGCGACGTACGAGAACGCCGACCACGCGTGGTACCGCGTGATGGAGCACCTCGGCATGTACGTCGACGAGCAGCAGAAGCCCGAGGGCAAGTGCCGCAAGGAGATCGTCGGGCCGGCCGGCGAGCGCCGCGTGACGACGTCGACGAAGACGGTCAAGCACCGCGTGCGCGTGTGCGACCGCAAGCGGCGCGGATCCGCCAGGAAGCGGCGCTGCCACACGAAGGTCGTGCGCGAGCGGATCCGCCGCAAGACGATCATGCTGCCCGCCGATCCGGAGGAGGGCGTGCCGAACCGGCCGTGGCGGTTCCACCCCGACCCGCTCTGCGGGCCGCAGTGGGGCCGGCCCTGCGACCTCCCCCCGAAGGGCGAGCCGACGCCGGTCGCGACGAACACGGTCACGATCGCGAACTTCAGCTACCTCCCCGGCAACCGCACCGCGGGGTCGGACGCCCCCGGCGAGATCGCGGTCGTCCCGAAGGGGCAGTCGCTGACGTTCGTCAACGCCGACCAGCAGGCGGGGATCCGGCACACGGTGACCACGTGCGCGTGGCCGTGCAACGGGACGTACGTCGGCAACTACCCGCTCGCCGACGGGCGGTGGAACTCGGGGACGATGGGCCGTGACCCGATCGACGGCGGCAGCCCGAACCCGACGGCGCAGACCCCGAAGGACCTGCCCGAGGGCAAGTACGCGTACTTCTGCACGATCCACCCCTGGATGCGGGGCGCGTTCGAGGTGAAGTAGGAGAACCCCCGATGCGACGGGCAGTCAGCGGCGGCGAAGGTGCCGCCCATGACGACCCGCTCCAAGCTCATCGGCGCCTGCGCCGCCGCTCTCTCCCTCGCCGGCGCCGCGGTGCCGGCGGCCTCCGACGCCGCGGGGCTCCCCGTGATCCGCGACTACGACGTGCGCCTCTCGGTGAAGATGAAGAGCTCGTTCGCGTTCCAGCCGGTGTCCGTCGAGTGCGGCGGGCCGAAGATGGAGGGCTACAGCGGCAAGGGCGAGGAGATCCTCGAGCTGTCGTCGCCGAAGCCGGTCCGCGTTCAGCTCGTCGCGTCGCCGGGCGCGCAGCCGGGCGTCACGCGCAAGGACCTCAAGCCGAACTTCGAGCTGACCGGCGAGACGCGCCGCAGCGGCGGGATGACCTGGCAGGTGTGCGGCAAGGAGACCCCCACGCAGTTCGCCGACTGCCTCGGCAAGCACCGGATCGACACGAGCGTCTCGCTGCAGTTCCTCACGCGCAACCGCTGGGTGATGAGCGACAGCCTCGACCAGAGCACGCGCGACGTCGTCAAGGCGTGCGACGACGGTGTCGGGTTCGACTGGGACGGCGCGGTCTCGCGTGCCGGCATCACGCTGTTGACGAGCCACATCGGCAACGCGCCCGCGTCGAAGATGCGCAAGACGAAGGGCTCGTTCTCGATCACCGCGAGCGGCCGCGACGAGTGCGAGGCCAAGTACTTCGGCACCGGCACCTGCGTGACCGAGTGGTCCTACAAGGCGCTCTTCACGCCGGTCAAGAAGAAGCGCACACGCCGCGGCTAGGCGGCGGCCCGGGCGCTCGGCACATGCCGGACGAACCCGGGCAGGAACGGCAGCACGAGCCGGCGCGCGTACTCGGCGCCGGCTCGGACGGCCACCGCTCTCGCCGGATCCCAGCGGAAGCCGTAGAGCCTCCGGATCTCCGGCGGCAGGAGGCCGATGGTGATCTGGTTCGCGGTCTCGAGGAGCGGCTTCGCCCACAGCGGGACGGGCGGTCTGAGGACGATGTCGATGGCGAGCTCGCGGGCGTCGTCGTCGAGGTGCAGGTCCTCGCTGGTCAGCATCTGCGCCATGTAGGCGTCGAAGTCGTCGATCTCCTCGGGGAGGTCGGCGTCAGTCAGCCCGAAGAGCCGGCCGATGACCTTGTAGTCCTGCCAGTACGCGTCGCGCTCGTCGCGCGTCAGCGGGCGGACGTAGCGCTGGTAGACGAGCAGCGCGCTGTCCACGAGCGTCGCGAGGATCCACAGCAGCAGGTCGGGGTCGTCGGCGCCGAACTGCTCCCCGTCGACCTCCCACCGGACGCGCCCGTGCATCGCCCGCACGCGCCGGGTCATCTTGTCCGCGCGCTCGCGCGGCCCGAAGGCGATCGTGTCCATCACCTCGGCCGTCCGGCTCAGCCGCTCGTAGGGCTCGTCGAGCGCGCCGGTGTGCGCGAAGAACCCCTTGAACGCCTTGTGGTGGGTCGCCTGCATGAGCAGCGCCCGCGGGCCGCTGAGCGCGACCGCGTACTCGCGATGCACGCGCCGCAGCATCGAGTCGTCGGTGAAGTAGCTGGCGTTCTCCGGGGCCATCTCCAACCAAGGTACGGCTGACTACAGTGGTTCGGACCATGCCTGCTGCCGCTTACGCCGGGAAGGAATGCGTCTGCCAGTTCCGCCGCGGGATCTGCGACCAGACCTGCGTGCGGGACATGCTCGACACGCCGTTCTACATCGCGTGCCTGAAGCTGAAGGGCCGCCGGTGCGTCGTCGTCGGCGGCGGCGAGATCGGGCTGGAGAAGGTCGAGGGGCTGCTCGCCTGCGGCGGCGACGTGACCCTCATCGCGCCCGACGCGGTGCCCGAGCTGGTGGAGCTGGCCGACGAGGGCTCGATCGCGTGGGAGCGCCGCGAGTACGCCGGCATCGACGACCTCGAGCAGACGTTCATCGTCATCGCCTGCACGGACGACACGGACACGAACATCCGCATCTACGACGACGCCGAGCGCCGCGCGATGCTCGTGAACATCGTCGACGTCCCGCCGCTCTGCAACTTCATCCTCCCGGCGATCGTCCGCACCGGCCCGCTCGCCATCGCGATCTCGACCGCCGGCGCGTCGCCCGCGCTCGCGAAGCGGATGAAGCGCGAGATCCAGGAGCACTTCGGCGAGGAGCACGCCCGCCTTGCGGTCATGCTCAACGACGTCCGCGGCTGGGCCAAGGGCACGCTCCCGACCTACAACGACCGCAAGGACTTCTTCGAGGGGATCGTCAACGGCGACCCCGACCCGATCGAGCTGCTCCGTCGCGGCGAGGACCAGGCGGTCCTCGACCTCATCGCGCGCGCCCAGCGCAGCGCGGTCCCCGCCGCCTAGGCGGCGGCGGGCACGAGCGCCGGGGTCAGCTCGACGAGGACCTCGTCGTCGGTGACGAGGACCCGGTGTGTCGCGACCGGCGGGCCTTCGTGGCCGATCGGCTCGCCCGTGTCGAGGGCGAAGCGGCGTTCGTGGAGGGGGCAGATGACGCTGCAGTCGCCGGCGATGCCGTCGGCGAGCGGGCCTCCGGCGTGCGGGCACGCGTGGTCGATCGCGTACCAGCCCATGGGCGTCCGGAAGAGCGCGATCCGGCGGCCGGCAAGCATCACCGCTCGCCCCTCGCCCATGGGGACGTCGTCGATCTGACAGGCATGGATCATGCGGGGCCCACCGCCTCGAGGTCGCGGAACTGGTTCGGGTGATACGGCGTGTCGCGCTCGAGCCACGGGTCCGTGACGGCGGCCTTGGCGAGACGGAAGCGCTCGCGCAGCGCGGCGCCCGTCTCCTCGCCGAGGACCTGCTCGCGGATCCAGTCGAGGCCGACGCGCGGCACGAAGTCGTAGGTCCGCTCCTTGAAGTCCGCGTGCTCGCGGTAGAGCTGGAGGAACGTCGTCGCGACGCGCAGCGCCTCGGCGCGCGAGGGCGCGGTCGTGAGCACGTCGGCCTCGCGGACGTTGCCGCCGGCGGCGCCGCCGACGCGCACCTGCCAGCGGTCCTCGCCGACCGCCACGAGCCCGACGTCCTTGATCGTCGCCTCGGCGCAGTTGCGCGCGCAGCCCGACACGCCGGCCTTGACCTTGTGCGGCGTGTGGAGGCCCTCCCACGCCTGCTCCATCTCGACCCCCAGGCCCATCGAGTCGCCGAGCCCGAACCGGCAGAAGTCGCTGCCGACGCACGTCTTCACCGTGCGGACCGCCTTGGCGTAGGCGTGGCCGCTCGGCATCCCGAGCTCGGCCCACACCTTCGGCAGATCCTCCTTCGCGACGCCCAGCAGGTCGATCCGCTGCCCGCCGGTCACCTTGACGAGCGGGACCTCGTACTTCTCGGCGACGTCGGCGATGCGGCGCAGCTCGGACGGGGTGGTCACGCCGCCGCGCATGCGCGGGACGACCGAGAACGTGCCGTCCTTCTGGATGTTCCCGTGGACGCGGTCGTTGATGAACCGCGCGTGGCGCTCCTCGCGATGGCGGTTCGCGGTGATCTCGGAGACGAGGTAGGCGAGCGCGGGCTTGCAGGCGCCGCAGTCGCGCCCGGTGCCGCAGGCGTCCGAGACCGCGGTGACGGAGTCGAAGCCGTGCTCGCGGATGGTCGCCGCGAGGTCCTCGCGCGTCTGGCGCTTGCAGGGGCAGAGGTAGTGCGGCTCGTCCGCGACCTCGCCGCCGGCCGCGAGCGCCACGAGGTCGACGACGAGCGGCTTGCACGAGCCGCAGCCCGTCCCCGCCCGCGTCATCGCCATGACCTCGCGCGGCGTCGTCGCGCCCTGCTCCGTGACGGCGTCCATCACCTGGCTCTTGCAGACGCCGTTGCAGTTGCAGACCTGCGCGTCGCCGGGCAGCTCGGCCGGGCCGGCGTCGAGCGACGCGACGAGGGCGTCGAGGGGATCGGGAACGGCCTCGCCGCGCCGCACCATGGTCGCCAGCTGCTCCGACCCGCGGAGGTCGCCGAGCAGGATCGCTCCCGCGGCGACGCCGTCCTTGAGGACGAGCTTGCGGTAGACGCCCGCCGTGGCGTCCGCCGTCACGACCTCGGCGTCGCCCTCGGCGGCGCCGACCGTGTAGAGGTCGATGCCCGCGACCTTGAGCTTCGTCGCCGGGACGCTCGCGGCGTACGCGGCGTCGCCGGCGGTGATCGCCTTCGCCGCCTCGCGCGCCTGCTCGAGGATCGGCGCGACGAGCCCGTGGACGAGCCCGTCGTGCTGCGCGCACTCGCCGACCGCGTAGACGTCGGGAAGCGAGGTGCGCAGGGCGTCGTCGACGACGATCCCGCGCTCCACCGTTGCCCCGGCGGCGCGAGCCAGCGCGGTCTCGGGCTTGATCCCGATCGACACCACGACGAGGTCGGCGTCGAGCGTCTCGCCGTCGGCGAAGGAGAGCCCGCGCGAGGTGATCGCGGTGGTCTGCCGGATGAGCTGGACGTCGACGTCGAGCGCCGCCCTGAGCATCGTCGCCGAGCCGGCGTCGAGCTGGCGCTCCATCAGCCGGTCCATGAGGTGCACGACCGTGACATGGAGCCCACCCACCCCGTCCTGCGACGCGATGCCGCGCGCGGCCTCCAGGCCGAGCAGCCCGCCTCCGATGACCGCCGCGCGGTGCGCCCTCCGCGCGGCGGCCCGGATCGCGTCGCAGTCCTCCGGACCGCGGAACGCATGCACGTGATCGAGGTCGATGCCGGGGATCGGCGGCAGGAGCGCCGTCGAGCCCGTCGCCAGCACGAGCGCGCCGTACGGGAGCGCCGTCCCGTCGTCGAGCTGCACGAGATGCGCCACGGCATCGACCTCGTCCACCCGCCGACCCGTCAAGACCTCGACGCGGTGGTCGTCGAACCACTCCGGCGGGCGCAGCTGCAGCGTCTCGCACGAGGCGCCGGAGACGAGGATCTCGGAGAGCCGGACCCGGTCGTACGGCAGGCGCGGCTCGGCGCAGACGAGCGTGATCGGCCGCAGCGCGTCGCGCTCGCGCAGCGCCTCGCAGACCGCGAGGCCCGCGATGCCGCCGCCCACGACGACGACGGAGCCGCTGGCCGGAGAGGTCCGGGTGGGCGCGGCCGGAAGTCCGTCTTCCCTCATGCCGGCATCGTGGCCGCGGGCGATTTCGCGACCTGGTCGCTTGTGTTTCGAGCCGATGAACGGTGGCGGTCGAGCAGCGAACGGACGTCGCTCGCGCAGCCGCCGCAGCCGGTCGTGGCGCGGGTGCTGTTGGCGACCTGGGCGACGGTGGTGAGACCGCGGGCGGTGATCGCGCCTTCGATCTCTGCGGCGGTCACGGCGTTGCAGGAGCAGACAGTCGCGTCGCCTTCGGGGACGACGGGCTCGGCGGCGGCGCCGGCCGGAGCGAGCAGCGTCTCCTCGGCGGGCTCGCCCGATCGCAGGGCGGTGGTGCAACGGCGCGCGTCGGCGACGTCGCCGATGAGGATCGCCCCGGCGAGCCGGTCGCCGTCGAGGATGAGCTTCCGGTACACGCCGCGCCGCGTGTCGCGGAGGACGACCTCGTCCTGGCCGTCCGCCGCCTCGGCGACCCCGCCCGCGTAGACGTCGACGCCGGAGACCTTGAGGACGGTCGCGGTGACCTGCGGGTGGAACGCGGCCGGATCGCCGGCGACGCCCGCGCCGGCGACGCGCGCCTGCTCGGCGAGCGGCGCCCAGAGCCCGTAGATCGTCCCGCGGTGCTCGGCGCACTCGCCCGCGGCGAACACCGACGGAGCGCCCGCGCGCATCGCGTCGTCGACCACGATCCCACGCTCGACCGGGATCCCCGCGGCGCGCGCGAGCGTCGTCTCCGGCCGCACGCCCGCCGCGATCACGACGAGGTCGGCCGGCAGCACGGTGCCGTCCTCGAGCTCGACTTCCTCGGGTCCGATCGCCCGCGGCAAGACGCCGGTGTGCACCCGCATCCCACGATGCGACAGCGCGTCGGTTGGGTGGCGACCGTCGGTGAGCGCGGCCTCCACCATCCCCGCCGCGATTACGTCGAGCTGGCGTCCCATGAGCTGCGGGGCCGGCTCGACGACGGTCACCCGCGCCCCTCTTGCGCGAAGCCCGGCGGCCGCCTCGAGGCCGAGCAGCCCGCCGCCGAGCACCACCGCGCGGCGCCCCGCGAGCGGCGTCCCGGCGAGCGCCTCGACGTCGGCGCGCGTCCGGAAGACGCCGACGTGCGGGAGGTCCGCGCCCGGCACCGGCGGGACGAACGGCCGCGACCCGGTCGCGAGCACGAGCGCGTCGTAGCCATGCACCTCGCCGGAGACGTCGGTGGCCGTCTTCGCGGCGGTGTCGATCGCGGTCAGCGCGCAGCCCCCGCGGAGGTCGATGCCCCGCTCCGCGTACCAGCCCAGCGGCCGCACGGCGAGCTCCCCGGGGCCGCACTCGCCGGCGAGCAGCTTCGACAGGAGGATCCGGTTGTAGACCGGTCCCGTCTCCTCGCCGAACATCGTGATCCGCCACGTGGGGTCCCGTGCGAGCACCTCCTCCGCCACTGCGAGACCCGCCATCCCGGTGCCGGCGATGACGAGGTGGCGGCGCGCCGGCGAAGACGCGCGGAGGCGGCCGGCAGAGGCCGCGGGGGCGGCAGAGGCGCCGCCGCGCGAAGCCCCTCGGGCGGTGGCGAGCGGCGCGACGGCGACGGCGATCGCCTTCAGCTCGGGCTGCTTGGAGGTGGGGTCGATCGAGGCGTGCGAGAGGGCGTTGAGCTGGCCGGCGCCGGCGGGTGCGTGAAGCGCGCCGAAGTGGAACGGCGCGAAGGCGACGCCACGCGGGAGCGTGTCGTCGAGCACCGCGTCGACGAGCACCTCTCCTCGCCGGGACCGGAGGCGGATGCGGTCGCCGTCGGCGATCCCCTTCGCGTCCTCCGGATGGAGCGAGACCGTCGGCCGGCCCGCCTTCAGCCGCGCCGACTTCCCCGTCCGCGACATCGTGTGCCACTGGTCCGCGAGACGGCCCGTAGTGAGCACGAGCGGGAACGCGTCGTCAGGTGCGTCCGCCGGATCCGCGTGCGGGGTCGGCGCGAAGCGGGAGCGGCCGTCCGGCGTGAGGACCCTTCGTTCCGCGTAGAGACGCGCTGTCCCTTCGTGGTCGGGGGACGCCGGGGCGGGCCATTGGACGGAGCCCTCTCGCCGCAACCGCTCGTGGGAGATCCCGGTGACGTCGCAGGGGCGGCCGGCGGTGCAGGCGGCCCATTCGTCGTAGACCTCGGCGGGCGAGGACCAGCTGAAGGCGTCGGCGAAGCCGAGCTCGCGGGCGAGGGCGGCGTAGATCTGCCAGTCGGGGCGGGCCTCTCCCGGTGGGTCGAGGAGCTTGCGGACGAGGCCGACGCGGCGCTCGGAGCTCGTCATCGTCCCCTCCTTCTCCGGCCACGCGGCGGCCGGGAGGACGACATGGGCGAGTGCGGACGTCTCGGTCGGGTGGTGGCAGTCCTGGACGACGAGGAGCTCGGCGCGCTCGAGGGCCTCGCGGACGCGGCCGCCGTCCGGCAGCGAGACGATCGGGTTCGTCGCCGCGACCAGCACCGCGCGGACGCGGCCGTCGAGCAGCGCGTCGATGAGCTCGGTCGCGGTCAGGCCGGGCGCGGATGAGAGGACCGACGGGTCGACGCCCCAGTGCGCCGCGATCGCCGCGCGATCGGACGCGACGTCGACCCGCCGGTAGCCGGGCAGCAGATGGGCGAGGCCCCCGACCTCGCGCCCGCCCATCGCGTTCGGCTGCCCCGTCAGCGACAGCGGCCCGGCGCCCGGCCGGCCGAGGTTCCCGGTCGCCAGGCAGAGGTTGATGAGCGCGCGGTTCTTCAGCGTGCCGACCGTCGACTGGTTCGCGCCCATCGACCACAGCGCCATCGCCGCGCCCGCCGCGCCGAACAGCGACGCCGCCCGCTCGATGTCGGCGGCCGGCACGCCGCAGACCGCCGCCGCCCGCTCGACCGGCCACGCAGACGCCACCGCCAACGCCTCGTCGAAGCCGCTCGTGTGCCGCGCGATGAACGTCTCGTCCAGCAGCCCCTCCCGCGCGAGCACGCCGAGCATCGCGTTCAGCAGCGGCAGATCGGTGCCCGGCCGCACGGGCAGGTGCAGGTCCGCGGCCGCCGCGGTCGGCGTCCGGCGCGGGTCGGCGACGATCACCGTCGCCCCCTCGGCCTGCCGATCGCGGATCCGCGACCACACGATCGGATGGCACGCGGCGGTGTTCGACCCGAGCAGGAGCAGGCAGTCGGTCAGAGCCAGATCCGCGTACGCCGGCGGCGGCCCGTCGCTGCCGAACGCACCCGTGTAGCCGGCGACGGCGCTCGACATGCACAGCCGCGAGTTCGAGTCGACGTTGTTCGTCCCGAGGAACCCCTTCGCGAGCTTGTTGACCGCGTAGTAGTCCTCCGTCAGCAGCTGGCCGGAGATGTAGAACGCCACCGCGTCGGGCCCGTGCTCCGCCACGATCCGCCGCAGCGACGACGCGACCCCGCCCAGCGCGGAGTCCCACGACACGGCGGTGAACGGCTCGTCCCGCGACGACCGCGCCAGAGGCACGACGGAACGGTCCGCGGCATGGACCGCGGACCCCAGGTCCGTTGGCTTCCGGCACGTCCGCCCGCGGTTGACCGGATGACGCGGATCGCCCTCCACGCGCGCCACGCGCCCGCCCGAGACGGTGACCCGCAGACCGCAGCCGGTCCCGCAGTACGGGCACAGGGTCAGCTCCGGTCCGGGCACCCGGCGAGCATGGGCGCAAGCCGTTTCCCGCGAACGACCCGTGTGTTTCAGGCTGATGAACGCGATTCGACATGACGGCGAACCGGTTCCGACCGCGGGGCGGATGAAGGATCGCGAACCCTCTCCTAGCGTGGCCGAGCGTCATGGGTCCCCACGACGCGTACGTGCTGCGCACGGTCGAGGAACGCGGTGTCCGGTTCGTCCGGCTCTGGTTCGTCGACGTCCTCGGCGTGCTCAAGTCGCTCGCGATCCCGGCCTCCGAGGTCGAGAGCGCGCTGCAGGACGGCGTCGGCATCGACGGCTCCTCGCTCGAGGCGGCGGCCCGCCGGCGCGAGCGCGACGTCCTCGCGTTCCCGGACCCCGACTCGTTCGGCCTCCTCCCCTGGCGCGACGCGCCGGTCGGGCGCATGTTCTGCACGATCCGCCGCGAGGGCGGGGCCGCGTTCGCCGCCGACAGCCGGCAGGCGCTGCAGCGCGTCCTCGCGTCCGTGGCCGACCTCGGCTGGACCGCGCAGGTCGGCGCGGAGATCGAGTTCTTCCTCTTCGCCGGCGACAGCGCGGACTCAGGCGAGCCTCGCCTGCTGGACAACGGCGCCTACTTCGATCTGACTCCGCTCGACGAGGGGTCCGACTTCCGCCGCCGCACGATCGACCACCTCGAGCAGCTGGGCATCCCCGTCAAGGCGAGCCACCACGAGGTCGCCCCCAGCCAGCACGAGATCCAGCTCGCCCACACGGACGCGCTGTCGATGGCCGACGCGATCACGACGTTCCGCCTCACGGTCAAGGAGGTGGCGAGCGAGCTGGGCCTGCTCGCGACGTTCATGCCGAAGCCGCTCGAGGACCACGCCGGCAGCGGCATGCACCTGCACCTCTCGCTCTTCGACGGCGACCGCAACCTCTTCCATCACCCCGATCCCGAGCAGCCGCTGTCGGACGCCGGCCGCAGCTTCCTCGCCGGCGTGCTCGCCCACGCCCCCGAGCTGACCCTGCTCACCAACCAGTGGGTGAACTCGTACAAGCGCCTCACGACCGGCTTCGAGGCGCCGAGCCACATCCTGTGGACGCGCACCGGCGGCGAGGGGCTCGTGCGCGTGCCGGCGACGCGTCCGGAGCGGGAGTCCGCGACGCGCCTCGAGCTCCGCTCCCCCGACCCCGGCGCGAACCCGTACCTGGCGATCGCGCTCGTGCTCGCCGCCGGGCTGCGCGGGATCGAGCGCGGCTACCAGCTGCCGCCCGAGGACGGCTCCGACGAGGAGACCGAGCTGCTGCCGTCCGACCTCAAGAGGGCGACCGACCTCTTCGAGGGGTCCGAACTGGCCCGCGAGACGCTCGGCGACGGCCTCGTCGACCTCGTCGTCGCCAACAAGCGCCTCGAGTGGGACGCGTTCCACGCCACGATCACGTCCTGGGAGCACCGCCGCTTCCTGCGGTTGCTCTAGATGGGCGAGGCGTGGATCTACCTCGAGTCCGGCGCCGAGGACGCCCCGGCGAAGGAGGCCGCGCGCCTGCTGGCGGAGCTCGGGTTCGCGCCGCGCCGCGTCGCGGTGAACGGGACGCTGCGCCCCGAGGGCGACGGCGGCGGGCCGCCGAAGCCGCCCGACGTCGCGCTCGTGCTCGGCGAGCCGGAGCTGTGCACGCGCCTCGAGGCCGATGAGGAGATGGGCGACGTGCCGCTCGTGCTGGCGATCGAGGACGAGGAGCTCTCCGACGGCATCACGGTGCACGAGGGCCACGAGCTGATCGTCCTGCCGCTGCGCCCCGCCGAGCTGCGCGCGCGCATCGCCCGCGCCCGCCGCCGCGTGCGCGGCGTGCCGGCCGACGACGTCGTTCGCGTCGGGACGCTCGAGGTGAACCTCGCGACCTACCAGGTCTCGATCGCCGGCCGTCCCGTCGACTTCACGTACATGGAGTACGAGCTGCTCAAGTTCCTCGTGACGCATCCGAACCGGGTCTTCACGCGCGAGGCGCTGCTGAGCCGCGTGTGGGGCTTCGACTACTACGGCGGCGCGCGCACCGTCGACGTCCACGTGCGGCGCGTCCGGGCCAAGCTCGCCGAGCACGCGGCGCGGATCAAGACCGTGCGGTCCGTCGGCTACCGGTTCTCGATCGAAGGAGGCGGCGGCCCGTGAGCGTTCGCACGACCTACCCCGGCTTCCGCCAGACGATCAAGGCGGTCGCGACGGGTCCGAGGGGCTCGCGCAACCTCAGCTTCGACGAGGCGCGCGAGGTCGGCCTCGCGCTGCTCGACGGCGCCGTCAGTCCAGCGCAGGCAGGCGCGTTCCTCATCGGCCTGCGGTTCAAGGGCGAGGGAGCGGAGGAGCTCGCCGGGATCGCGCAGGCCGTCCGCGACCGCGCGCTCGACCTGCGCGTGCCCGCCGGCCGCGGCCCGATCGTCGTCACGGCGGGCGCGTTCGACGGGATCGCCGACAGCCCGTCGCTCGGCCTCGCCGCGACGGTCTGCGCGGCCGCCGCGGGCGCGGCCGTCGTCATCGCCTGCGCGACGCGGCTCGGCCCGAAGCACGGGGTGACGCCCGCCGACGTGCTCGCCGAGCTCGGCGGCCCGGCGCGTCCCGCCCCCGACGAGACCGAGGCGATGCTGGAGCGCTCGGGCGCCGCGCTCCTCCACGCCGCCGAGGCGGTCGAGGGCTGGGAGGCGCTTGCCGCCGTGCGCGACGAGGTCGGATTGCGCGGCCCGTTCCACTCCGCCGAGAAGCTCGTCGACTGGTTCGGCGCGAAGCGCTTCGTCGTCGGCCACACGCACGGCGGCTACGGGCCGCGGCTGCTCGGCGCGCTCGAGCGACTCGGCGCCGACCGGGCGATCGCGCTGCGCGGCATCGAGGGCTCCGACGTGCTGCGTCCCGGCCGGCCGATCGCCGCGAGCCTCGACGGCCCGCTCGACCTGCCCGAGCGGCTCGGCATGGTCGTCCGCGGCGACAGCGACCCGGCCATCGCGGCGGGCCTCACGCGGGCGGTGCTGAGCGGCGACGAGCACGGCCCGGCCCGGCACGCGGTGACCCTGAGCGCCGCGCTGCGCCTGCTGGCCGCCGGGCTCGCCGACACGCCGACCGGCGCCCTGACGCGCGCCGAGGCGGTCCTCGACGACGGCCGGGCGGCCGCCACGCTCGACGCCTTCGTCGGGTGACGCCCCGGAAACAGATCCGAAACGCGAGTGCAAAGGCGGGGACACCGCCGCACCTCAGCATCGACGCGCATGAGCCGAGCCATCACGCACTGGGAACCCGACGACCCGCAGTTCTGGGAACAGACCGGTCGTCAAGTCGCGCGCCGCAACCTGCGCTGGTCCATCTTCGCCGAGTTCCTCGGCTTCTCGATCTGGCAGCTGTGGAGCGTCGTCGCCGTCAAGCTCAACGACAGCGGCTTCGACCTCTCGACCAGCCAGCTCTTCTGGCTCGTCTCGATCCCCGGCCTCGTCGGCGCGACGATGCGCTTCCCGTACACGTTCGCGCCCGCGCGCTTCGGTGGTCGCCGCTGGACGATGGTGAGCGCGCTGCTGCTGCTCATCCCCGCCGGCCTGCTCGCGTGGATGGTGAGCGATCCGGCGACGCCCTACTGGGCGCTGCTCGCCGCGGCGGCGACCGCCGGCTTCGGCGGCGGCAACTTCGCCAGCTCGATGGCGAACATCTCCTACTACTACCCCGAGGACCGCAAGGGCGCGGCGCTCGGGCTGAACGCGGCGGGCGGCAACATCGGCGTCGCGGTCGTGCAGAAGGTCGTGCCGCTCGTCATCGCGATCGGCGCGGGCGCCGCGCTGCATCTCGCCTACGCCGGCCTCGTGTTCGTGCCGTTCATCCTGCTCGCCGCGTACGGCGCGTGGAGCCGCATGGACGACATCGCCGGGATGAAGTCGTCGTTCGCCGACCAGGTCTGCGTCGTCAGGCACCGCCAGACGTGGCTGCTGACGCTGCTCTACATCGGCGCGTTCGGCAGCTTCATCGGCTACTCCGCCGCGATGCCGCTGCTCATCAAGACGCAGTTCTCCGGCTACGACCCGCTGACGTACGCGTTCCTCGGGCCGCTCGTCGGGTCGATCGCACGGCCGTTCGGCGGCTGGCTGAGCGACCGCGTCGGCGGCGCCCGCGTGACCGTCGCGGTGTTCTTCGGGATGAGCTGCGTCGTGCCCGGCGTCATCGCCGCGCTGAACGCCGGCAGCTTCCCGCTCTTCCTCAGCTGCTTCCTCGTGCTGTTCGTCCTGTCCGGGATGGCGAACGGGTCGACGTTCCGGATCGTCCCGAAGGTGCTGACCGCGATGCACCCGCACGACCGGCCGCGCGCGCTGCGCGAGACCTCCGCGGTGCTCGGCATCAGCTCGGCCGTCGCGGCGTACGGCAGCTTCCTCATCCCGCAGGCGTTCTCGAAGTCGATCGAGCACACCGGGGGGCCGGAGACCGCGCTGTACGGCTTCCTCGCCTACTACGTCGTCTGCCTCGCCATCACCGTCGTGGCCTACCTGCGGCCGCGGGTCGAGACCCCACCCGTCATGCTTGGGCGGTGGGCGACAACCGACTGACGCACCTCGACGAGCACGGCAGCGCCCGCATGGTCGATGTGGGCGCGAAGGCCGTGACGGAGCGCCGCGCGGTCGCCCGGGCGACCGTGCGGATGGCTCCGGAGACCGCCGCGGCGGTCGCGCGCGGCGACGCGCCGAAGGGCGACGTCCTCGGCACCGCGCGCATCGCGGGGATCCTCGCGGCGAAGCGCACGGACCAGCTGATCCCGCTGTGCCACTCGCTGCCGCTGTCGTACGCGGGCGTCGAGGGCGACATCGACGCGGACGCGGGGACGATCACGCTGGTCGCGGAGGCGCGCACGCAGGCGCAGACCGGCGTCGAGATGGAGGCGCTGACCGCCGCCTCGGTCGCCGCGCTGACCGTGTACGACATGGTCAAGGGCCTCGAGAAGGGCGTCGAGATCGCCGAGGTCGTGCTGCTCGAGAAGACGGGCGGGCGGTCGGGCACCTGGCGCCGCGACTCCTGATCGCTTCCCGGGTTCCGGGGGTGTGAGGCGCATCGTCGTCGCCGCCCTGCTCGCGTCCGTCGCCGGGACGGCGACGGCGTCGGCCGACACGCTGGTCGTCGCCGCTCCCGGCGCGCGCAACCTCGCGTCCGGCGGCGGCTGGCTCGCGTGGGCCGCCCCGGTGGCGAACGACCGCTGGCGACTCGTGCTGCGCAGCCCGGACGGAGCGATCGTGACGCCGCCGATCCGATCGTTCGCCCGCGCCCCCGATCCGTCGATCGGCACGACGTCGCTGCGCTTCGCCGAGGCCCGCCTCGCCGTGGTCTACGCCCGCGATGACGGCGACGTCCACCAGCTCGACGTCCGGACGCTCCGCGAGCGGCCCGTCCGCGCCATCAACACCGCGGCGGTCGAGACGGCGCCCAGCCTGGCCACCGGCCGATACGCGTTCGTTCGCCGAAGCGGCCCTCGGCGCGGCGTCTTCGTCACCAGCCCGTCGGGTGCCGTACGCCGGGTCGCGCGGACCGTCGCGCGCGAGACCGCCGCATCGACCAGCCGCGTCGCGTACACGGACGGCAGCCGCGTGAGAGTGCGGCGCATGAGCGGCCGCGGCCGTGCCTTCTCGGTGTCCGGCGGCGGGACCGCGCCCCGAAGCATCGTGCTCTCGCGGTACCACCTCGCGTTCCTCACCTCGGGCGGTCGGGTCTGGTGGACCCCGCGTTTCGGCGGCTCGGGACCGACCGAGGTGCGCGCCCCCCGCCCCGCCAACCGCGCGCTGCCGGCCGCCACGACCGCCCTGGCGCTCGCCAACGCGCGGCCGCGCCTGTACCTGGATGCCCAGGGCATCCACCGGATCGACCCCCCGCTCTTCCTCGCCGGATAGCCTGCGCGCCGCGATGCGCACGGCGGTCCTGACCATCAGCACGCGGGTCTCGCGGCGTGAGGCCGAGGACGAGTCCGGGCCGCTGCTCGCCGAGCTGGCGGAGAACGCCGGCGCCGACGTGCAGGCGATGGAGGTCGTCCCCGACGACTTCTCGCTCATCGAGGACCGCCTGCACCACTTCGTCGACTCGGACATGGACTTCGTCTTCACGACCGGCGGCACCGGCTTCACGCCCGACGACGTGACCCCCGAGGCGACGCGCGCGGTGGTCGAGCGCGACGCGCCCGGCTTCGCCGAGGCGATGCGGGCCGAGGCGCAGCGCAACACGCCGATGGGGATCCTGTCCCGCGGCGTGTCGGGCATCGCCGGCCAGACGCTCATCGTCAACTTCCCCGGCAGCCCGAAGGCGGTCCGCGAGCTCTTCCCCGTCATCGCGCCGACCCTGCGGCATGTCTCCGCCACCCTCCGGGGCGACTCCCGCCATTGAGACGGAGGGCCTGGCGCGGGCGTTCGGGGAACGGATCGCGCTGGCCGACGTCTCGCTGACCCTCCCGGAGGGCGCGACGCTCGTCGTCTTCGGGCCGAACGGCGCCGGCAAGTCGACGCTGCTGCGGATCCTCGGGACGCTGCTGCGCCCGCACCGCGGCGTCGCGCGCGTCCTCGGCCGCGAGCTGCCGCGCGACGGCTGGCAGGTGCGGTCGAAGATCGGGTTCCTCGCCCACGACCCGCTGCTGTACCGCGACCTCAGCGCGCGCGAGAACCTGCTGTTCCACGCGCGGCTGCACGGCGTCGCGGAGGAGCGCGTCGACGCGCTGCTCGATGTCCTCGACCTGCGGGTCCGCGCGGACGAGCGCGTCCACGTCTTGAGCCGCGGCCTCACCCAGCGCGTCGCGGTCGCGCGCGCGGTGCTGCACGACCCGCCGGTGCTGCTGCTCGACGAGCCGCGCGCGAACCTCGACCCCGGGTCGATCGAGCTGGTCGAGCCGCTCGTCGGCAAGGCCTCGGGCAAGACCCGCGTGGTCACGAGCCACGATCCGACCGGCGGTCTGGCCGAGGCGGATCTCGCGCTCGGCCTGAGAGGCGGGAGACCGGTCTTCCTGCGAGCCGCCGGAGAGATCTCCGAAGCCGAGATCCTGGGGCTCTACCGGTGAGGCGCGCGGTCTCCGCCCTGCTGCGGAAGGACCTCCGGGTCGAGCTGCGGACGTTCGAGTCGATCCCCGCGATGACGCTCTTCGCGGTCACGACGTTCGTGCTCTTCCACTTCGGCCTCGACCGCCCGACCGTCGACGGCTCGCTGGCCGCCGGCGTCTTCTGGGTCACCCTGCTCTTCGCGGCGGTCCTCGGTCAGAACCGGCTGTTCGTCGCGGAGGAGGAGCAGGGCGGGTTCGACGGGTTCCTGCTCGCCCCGGTCGACCGCACCGCGCTCTTCGTCGCGAAGGCCGTCGGCCTGTTCGTCTTCCTCTGCCTCGTGGAGGTCGTCGCCGTCCCGGCGTTCGTGATCCTGCTGCTCGGGCCCGATCCGCTGCCGGCCCTGCCGGAGTGGCTGCTGCTGCTCGTCCTGGCCAACGGGGGGCTGGCGATCGTGGGGACGCTCGTCGCGTCGCTCGCCATCCGGACGCGCGCCCGCGACCTCATCGGGCCCCTGCTGACGCTGCCGCTGCTGATCCCCGTCGTGCTCGCCGCGTCGAAGGCCTCCGCGCCGCTCTTCGCCGCCGGTGGCGCGCAGACGCTCCCGGAGCGATGGCTGGCGATCATCGCGATCTATGATCTGCTCATGGGCCTCGTCGCCTACGGGGTCTTCGATTTCCTCCTAGAGGACTGAAAGCCGTGACCCGCTCCAGCAAGGGCCTGAAGGCCCTGATCATCGCTTCCACGCTCGCGATCGCCTTCTCGGCGTTCATGATCTTCGGCTACGCGCCGGAGGACGCCGACCAGGGCCTGCTCCAGAAGATCTTCTACGTCCACGTCCCGATGGCGATCGTCGCGCTGTGCGGCTTCGTCGCCGGCGGCCTGCTCGCGGTGCAGCACCTCCGCACGCGCGACCCCAAGTGGGACTTCCGCTCCTACGTCGTGATCCACATGTCGCTGATCCTTGCGGTCGGCGTGCTGATCACCGGCTCCATCTGGGCCCGCGGTTCCTGGGGCCACTGGTGGGTGTGGGACGAGCCGATGCTGGTCTCGTTCCTGATCGTCTTCCTGCTCTACGCGACCTACCAGCCGCTGCGGTTCTCGATCGAGGACCCCGAGCGCCAGGCCCGCTACGCCAGCGTGTTCGCGATCGTCGCGGGCGCGTTCGTGCCGCTGAACTTCGCGGCGGTGCGGATGGCGCAGAGCTACACGCACCCGCGCACGCTCGGCACGACCACCGGCGGCATGCCGGGCGAGATGATGCTGACGTTCCTCATCTGCCTGGCCGCGATGGCGCTGCTGTTCGTCACCCTCTGCCGGGTGGAGCTGGCGGCGAAGCGCGAGCGCGCCGAGGTGCGCCGCCTGCGGCGCAAGGTGACCGGGGACGACCTCGGACTCGGCGGCGGGCGCAGCGCCGCTCCGCAGGTGACCGCCTGATGCCCGACAGCAGCCCGTACCTCGAGGCGGCCTACGCCGTGTTCGTGATCCTGCTGGCGATCTACATCGGGATCATCACGCTGCGCGTCCGGCGCACCGCGCGCGAACGGCGCTCGCTCGAGGCGCAGCTCGCCGAACGCGAGGTCCGCGCCGACCGTCTCACGCCGGCCGACGAGCGCGAGGAGGTCGGCACCCGATGAGCGAGGTCCTCCTCCTCGGCGTCTCGCACAAGACTGCGCCCGTCGCGGTGCGCGAGCGGCTGTCGCTGACGCAGGCGCAGATCGCGCCGTTCCTGCACGACGTCACGTCGTCGCCGGCGATCCGCGAGGCCGTCGTGATCTCGACCTGCAACCGGACCGAGCTCTACCTCGTGGTCTCCGACGCGATGGAGGCCGAGAGCGCGGCGCTCGGCAAGCTCGCGGCGCGCGCCGCGATCCGGCCGACGGAGCTCGCCGAGATCGTCTACGCGCCGCGCAACTGCGACGCCGCGCGCCAGCTCTTCCGCGTCGCGAGCGGCCTGGACTCGATGATCGTCGGCGAGGCCGAGGTCATGGGCCAGGTGCGCCGCGCGCTCGACGAGGCGGGCGCCGCCGGCACCGACGGCCCGCTCGTCAACCGGCTCTTCAACGCGGCGCTGAAGACGGGCGGCCGCGTCCGGTCGGAGACCGCGATCGGCTCGGGCGGCGCATCGGTCTCGTCCGTCGCGGTCGACCTCGCCGCGGACGTGCTGGGCGACCTGTCGCAGCGCGAGGTCGTGATCGTCGGCGCCGGCGAGACCGCCGAGCTGACCGCCCAGGCGCTGGCCGCCAAGGGCGTCACCACCATCTTCGTCGCCAACCGCCACGCCGACCGCGCGCGGTCGCTGGCCGATCGCTTCGGCGGCTCGGTCGTCCCGCTCGACCGGCTGCCCGAGCAGCTCGAGCACGCCGACGTGCTCCTCGCCTCCACGGCGTCGCCGCACCCGATCGTCGGCGCGGAGGAGCTCGACCTCGTCATGCGCGCCCGCAACGGCCGGCCGCTGCTCGTCATCGACCTCGCCGTCCCGCGCGATGTCGAGGCGGCGTGTGCGACGCTCGACGGCGTGACGCTCGTCGACGTCGACGGGCTGCAGCGGGTGGTGCACGACAACCTGTCCGGCCGCGAGGCCGAGGCGCGCAAGGCCGACGAGATCGTCGAGGACGAGATCGGCCGGTTCGCGACGTGGCTCAGCTCGCTCGACGCGCTCCCCACCATCCGGGCGCTGCGCGCGCACGGCGACGACATCGTCGACGCCGTGCTGGGCGAGAACGCCGGCCGCTGGGACAGCGCGTCGCCGCGCGACCTCGCGCGGGTCGAGGCGATCGCGCGGGCGGTCATGAACCGGCTGCTGCACGAACCGACGATCCGGCTGAAGAGCGTGGGCCACGGGCGTCAGCAACTGGCGCGCGAGCTGTTCGGGCTCGACGAGGGCACCGCGGACACCGACGTGCAGCCCGACGTCGAGAACGTGCGCGCGCTGCGCCGGCGCTCTTCGTGAGGATCGCGACCCGCGGCAGCGCGCTGGCGCTCACGCAGGCGAGGATGGTCGCGGAGCTGCTTCCGGGCGAGCACGAGATCGTCGAGATCGTCACGTCCGGCGACCGCCGCCGGGCGGTCGACGACAAGCGCGAGTGGGTGCTGGAGCTGGAGGAGGCGCTGCTCGGCGGCGACGCCGACGTCGCGGTGCACAGCGCGAAGGACGTCCCGGTGCGGATCGCCAGCGGCACGGTGATCGGGGGCGCGCCGAAGCGAGCCGACGCCCGCGACGTGCTGTGCGGTGCGCCGTCTCTGGATGCCCTGCCGTCCGGCGCGCGGGTCGGGACGGCGTCCCTGCGCCGTGCGGCGCAGCTGCGGGCGCGCCGTCCGGATCTCGACGTCGTCGCGCTGCGGGGGAACGTCGACACGCGGTTGCGCAAGCTCGCCGACGGCGAGGCCGACGCGATCGTGCTGGCCGCCGCGGGGCTCGAGCGGCTGGGTCGTTCCGATGCCGCCGGAGGCCTGCTGGATCTCGTGCCGGCCGCCGGGCAGGGGACGCTCGCCCTGCAGGCGCGCTCGCGCGACCGCCGCACGCTCGCCGCGCTCGAGGACATCACCGACACCACGACCTTCGCGACGCTCGTCTGCGAGCGCGCGGTCGTCGCGGGGCTCGACGCCGGCTGCGACACGCCCGTCGGCGTCCACGCCGAGCGCTTCGACGAGTCCCTCCTCGTCCGCGCGTTCGTCGGCGCCGCCGACGGCTCCGCCTGGCTCACCGACGAGCTCATCGGCGACGATCCGGAGGAGACCGGCAAGGAGCTCGCGGGACGCCTCCTCACGGCCGGCGCCGAGGAGATCCTTCGCGCGCCCACGGTGCCGCCCCGAGAGACGTCGTCGCCTCCCCACGGAGGATCTCCGGCGTGACCCCCGGGATCGTCTACTTGGTCGGGGCGGGGCCGGGGGATCCGGGCCTCATGACGGCGCGCGCGCTGGAGGTCTTGGGGCGCGCGGAGGTGCTTCTGCACGACAAGCTCATCCCGCGCGAGGCCCTGTCAGCCGTGCCGGACTCGTGCGAGGTCATCGACGTCGGCAAGATCGGCGGCGGGCCTCAGGTGCCGCAGGAGGAGACCGAGCGGCTGCTGGTCGAGAAGGCGTCGTCCGGCAAGGTCGTCGTGCGGCTGAAGGGCGGCGACCCGTTCGTGTTCGGCCGCGGCGGCGAGGAGGCGCAGGTCCTGCGCGCCGCGGGGATCCCGTTCGAGATCGTCCCCGGCGTCACGTCCGGGATCGCCGCGCCCGCGTACGCCGGCATCCCGGTCACGTACCGCGGCGCCGCGTCGGCGGTCGCGTTCGTCACGGGCCACGAGGATCCCGCGAAGCCCGAGACGGCGATCGACTGGGAGGCGCTCGCGCGGTTCCCCGGCACGCTTGTCTTCTACATGGGCGTCAAGCAGCTGCCGCGGATCGCCGAGCAGCTCATCGCCCACGGCCGTCCCGCGTCGCAACCCGCGGCGATCGTCCAGCGCGGCACGTTCGCCGACGAGCGCTCGCTGGCCGCGACGCTCGAGACGCTGCCGGCGCGCGCCGCCGAAGCGGGGATCAAGGCGCCGGCGATCACCGTCATCGGCGAAGTCGCGGCGCTGCGCGACGAGCTGCAGTGGTTCGAGCGACGCCCGCTCTCCGGCCGCACCGTCGTCGTGACGCGCGCCCGCGCGCAGGCCAGCGCGCTCGCCGCCCGGCTGCGCGAGCTCGGCGCCTCCGTCGTCGAGGCGCCCGCCATCCGCACGGAGCCGCTCGCCGTCACCGTGCCCGACCTCAGGCAGTTCGACCTCGTCTGCGTCACGTCGCCCAACGGCGCCGACCGGCTGCTCGACGAGGTGCGCGACGCCCGCGCGCTCGCGGGGCCGACGATCGCCGCGATCGGCCCCGGCACCGCCCGCGCGCTGCGCGCCCGCGGCATCGAGGCCGACGTCGTGCCGGACCGCGCGGTGGCCGAGGGGCTCGTCGAGGCGCTGCGCGACGTCCCGGTGAAGCGCGCGCTCATCGCCCGCGCCGAGGAGGCGCGCGACGTGCTCGACAACGCGCTGCGCGACCGCGGCGCCGAGGTCGAGGTGCTCGCGCTCTACCGGACGGTCCCCGAGCCGATCGACGGCGCGCTCCCCGCCGCCGACTACGTCACCTTCACGAGCGGCTCGTCCGTCCGCGCGTTCCTCACGGCCGCGGGAGGGGTCGGCGACGCGCGCGTCGTCTCGATCGGCCCGGCGACGAGCGAGGCGCTCCGCGATGCCGGCCTCGAACCCCACGTCGAGGCGCCCGTCCACACCCCGGACGGGCTCCTCGATGCGCTCGTCGCCGACGCGGCCGCCGGCTAGACGCCGACCGGCTCGCGCTCGCGCTCCGGCTCGAAGTCCGGCGGCAGGTCGTCGATCGCCGGCTCCCGCGGGTCGACGTTCTCGACGAGGTGGCCCTCGAGCGAGACGTTCGGCAGGAGCTTGTCGAGCCACCCCGGCAGCCACCACGCCTTGTCGCCGAGCAGCGTCACGACGGCGGGCGTGATGACGAGCCGGACGATGAGCACGTCGATGAGGATCGCGAGGCCGAGGCCGAGGCCCATCATCTTCGAGATCACGTCGTCGGTCGTCACGAACGCGGTGAACACCGCGGCCATGATCAGGCCGGCGAAGAGCACGACCTTGCCGATCCGCGCCATGCCGTGCACGACGCTCTCACGCGGGCCGTCGCCCTCGTTGTAGGCCTCGTGCATCCGGCTGAGCAGGAAGACGTTGTAGTCCATGCTCAGCCCGAAGAGGATCGCGAAGATCATCACCGGGATGAACGAGACGATCGGCACGCCGCTGTCGACGCCGAGCAGGCTCGCGCCGAAGCCCTCCTGGAACACCGCGGTGACGACGCCGTAGGCGGCGCCGATCGACAGCAGGTTGAACCCGGCCGACGCGAGCGGGATCCACAGCGAGCGGAACGCGGCCATGAGCAGCAGGACGGAGAGCCCGATGACGACGCCGATGAAGAGCGGCAGGCGGCTCGCGACCTTGTCGGACATGTCCTCGAAGATCGCGGTCTGGCCGCCGACGTAGGCCTTCAGCTGCGTCCCCTCGGTCGCGGCCGGGATGACGTCCGTGCGCAGGCGCTCGATGAGCGCGCTCGTGCGCTTGTCCTGCGGCGACGTCGTGGGGATCGCGCCGATCGTGGCCATCGCGTCGTC
Source organism: Parviterribacter kavangonensis (assembly GCF_056863335.1). Taxonomy (NCBI): domain Bacteria; kingdom Bacillati; phylum Actinomycetota; class Thermoleophilia; order Solirubrobacterales; family Parviterribacteraceae; genus Parviterribacter; species Parviterribacter kavangonensis. The sequence continues at coordinate 207,216 of NZ_JBXPJA010000003.1, forward strand.
TCGGCTGGGCGCCGCCTGCAAGGCGTTCGCCACGCCCGGCGTCTTGGCGATCGCGGCCTGGAGCTTCGCGAGGTCCGCCTTGCTGGTGCTCGCTCCGTCCGGCGTGTCCACGGCGATGAGCAGTGGGCCGGCGGATCCGGCGCCGAACGCCGTCTTCAGCTGGTCGTACGCGATCCGCTGGGTCTTGCCCTCGGGCTGGTTGCCGTCGTCGGGCTGGCCGAGGCGCAGCTGCGTGAGCGGCGCGGCGAAGACGAGCAGCACGGCGACCGCCGCGGCGATCGACGCCCATGGGCGGCGCGTGACCAGCTCGCCCCAGCGCGTGAAGAACGGCGACGGGCGGACGTGAGCGGCCTTCTTCGGCTTGAGCCACTTCGCGAGCGCCCCGATGAGCACGGGGAGGAACGTGAGCGCGGAGACGACGACGGCGGCCACGCCGATCGCCGCGCCGATGCCCATGCGGCCGATGAACGGGATGCCGACGACGAGCAGGCCCGCGATCGCGACCATGACGATCAGGCCGGCGGCGACGACGGACGCGCCCGACGTCGCGGCCGACTTCGCCGACGCGTCGCGGACCGAGTCGCCGGCGGCGACCTGCTCGCGGAAGCGCGCGATGATCAGCAGCGCGTAGTCGATGCCGGCGCCGAGGCCGAGCATCACCGCGATCGTGCCCGCGAACGACGGCAGGCCGAGCGGATCGCTCAGGATCGCGATCAGCAGCTGGCCCGTCATGACGCCGAGCAGCGCGCCGATGAGCGTCGCGATCATCGCGGCGAAGGAGCGGAAGAGGACCGTCAGCAGGATGAACGCGAGCGCGACGCCGATGAGCTCGCCGACCGGCGCCTCCTGCTGCTGGGCGATGTCGACGACCTGGCCGCGCATGGCGACGGAGACGCCGCCGGCCTCGCCCGACCGCGCGGCCTCCTCGAGCTTCTCGCCGTCCTCCTTCTCGATGTCCCCCGGATCGGTGCTGTAGCGGACGTCGGCGGCGCCGATCGTGGCGTCCTTCGAGAGCTGGCCGCCCTGCGCGAACGGATCGCCGACGGAGACGACGCCGGGCAGCTTCTTGATCGCCGCGATCGACTTCTCGATCTCGGCGCGCTTGCCCGCGTCGGTCAGCTTGCCGTCGGCGGTGCTGTAGACGATCGTCGCGTCGGCGCCGGCGAGGGCGGGCGTGTGGTCGCGGAAGAGGTCGATGGCCTTCTGCGACTCGGTGCCGGGGACCTTGAAGTCGTCGGCGGCGGGGCTGCCCGCGGACGCGAGGGCGCCGAGGACGAAGAGCGAGGCGATGGCGGCGAGGAGGCTGCGCTTCCAGTGGTGCGTGAGAGCGCGCGCCATGCGGGCGAGGGCGGCGGACATGGCCGGCAGTGTAGCGGGGTGCTTGCAGTCGCTGCAATTTTGCAGCTTGTGAAGCGATCGGGTAGACTGCCTGGTGCATGTCGGGTCCGGGTCTGCGGGAGCGCAAGAAGGCCGAGACGCGCGCGCGCATCGTCCGCGTCGCGCTCGAGCTCTTCGAGGAGCGCGGGTTCGACGGGACCACCGTCGCCGACATCGCCGAGGCTGCGGACATCTCGCCGCGGACGTTCTTCGGCTACTTCCCCTCGAAGGAGGACGTGGTCTTCCACGACCACGAGGAGTTCGTGACGAGCTTCGCCGCGCGGCTGCGGGATCGTCCGGCCGGCGAGACCGCCTTCGACGCCCTACGCGCCTGGGCCCTCGCGCTCGATGCGGAGGGGCGGTTCGACGAGAACGAAGGCGCCCGCCGCCGGCAACTGATCGACGCGTCCCCCGCCCTCACCGCGCACGAGCGCACGAACCTCAACGACTTGGGGCACCTCCTCCACGAGGCGGTCGCGGAGGACCTCGACGTGCCGCAGGGATCACTCCGCGCCCAGCTCGTCGCCGCCGCGTCGCTGGCCGCGCTGCAGGCGCTCAGCCGCTGGGACGACGACGAGCACGCCCACGGCCAGCGTGAGGCGGCCGAGGTCCTCGACGAGGCGCTCGTCTTCCTCCAGGGAGGGCTCGAGGCCCTCCGCCGCCACCCCGCCTAGCGCAACAACGGGGTCAGGCACCGTGCGTGCACGGTGCCCCGGCGCTCAGCCGCCCGTGAAGGGCTCGTCCTCGGTGATCCCGGGCTGGGCGTCCTCCCCGCGCGGGGTGTCGCCCTCTCCCTCGGGGTCGCCCTGGTCCGGGACGCCGAGGGGATCGGCCTCGTCGGCGCCCTCCGGCAGGCCGCTCGGCGGGGTGTCGTTGGGGATCGCGCCGGGCTGGGGCTCGTCGGCAAGGGGTGCGTCGCTGCGTTCGGCCATGGTCTGCGCCTACCCTTCGCCCGGGTCATGATCACGTTCCTCAGCGACTACGGGCGGGGTGACGACTTCGTCGGCGTGTGCCACGCGGTCATGGCGCGCATCGCGCCCGAGGTCCGCGTGATCGACCTGACGCACGACGTTCCGCGTCATGACGTGCGCACCGGAGCGTTGATGCTGCGTCGTGCGGCGCCCTACGCGCCACCGGGCGTGCACCTCGCGGTCGTCGATCCCGAGGTCGGCGGGGACCGGCGGGCCGTCGCGCTGCGGTGCGCCGAGGACGACCGTGTTCTCGTGGGACCCGACAACGGGCTGCTGCTGCCGGCCGCCGAGCGGTTCGGCGGCGTGGTCGAGGCGGTCGAGATCAGCGAGTCGCCGCACCGGCTGCGGCCCGTGTCGGCGACCTTCCACGGCCGCGACCTCTTCGCGCCTGTCGCCGCGGCGCTGGCCGCGGGGGCCGAGCTGCGCGACGCCGGCTCGCCCATCGACGTCGGTGAGCTGACGGTCCTCGAGCTGCCGACCGCGCGGGTCGAGGACGAGTCCGTCGTGGGCCACGTGCTGGCGGTGGACCGCTTCGGCAACGTCACCTTGAACGTCGACCACCAGCAGCTCGCGGGGACCGGGTTGATGCTCGGGCACCGGGCCGTCGTGGCGATCGAGGAGGAGGAGCACGACGTGCAGTACGCGCGGACGTTCGCCGACGTCAAGGCCGGTGAGCTGCTGCTCTACGAGGACGCCTACCGGACCCTCGCGCTGGCCGTGAACCGCGGGTCGGCGGTCGACCGGCTCGGCGCGCGGCTGGACGACGAGCTGCGGATCCGCCCCGCGTGAACCGGCTCGGCACGCCGCGGCTTCACCTGCGGGAGACCGACTCGACGAACCTCCGGGCGCGGGACCTCGCGATCGGGGGCGCGCCGCATGGCGCTCTGGTGACCGCGGGTACGCAGACCGCGGGCCGGGGGCGGCAGGGCCGCGTCTGGACCGCGCCTCCCGATCGCGCACTGCTGATGTCGCTGGTGCTGCGCGACCCGCCGCCGATGCTGCCCTTGCTCGCCGCGGTCGCGGTCGCCGATGCCGTGGCCGATGTCGGCCGCGACGCGGTGACGATCAAGTGGCCGAACGACGTGCTGCTGGAGGGGCGGAAGGTCGCGGGGATCCTGGTCGAGGGCCGGCCGCAGGAGCGCTGGGCGGTCGTCGGGATCGGCTTGAACGTCGCGGTGCGCGCCTCGGACTTCCCGGAGGAGCTGCGGGACCGGGCCACCGGTCTGGGGCTCGAGCCATCGGACGTCGACCGCGTCCTTCGCCGGCTCCTTCGCGCGTTCGAGGACCGGCTCGAAGAGCCGGTCTTGGCGACGCTCGAGGCCTGGCGCTCGCGGGACGCCCTGGCCGGACGGGAGATCTCGTGGCACGACGGCGCCGGCATCGCCGACGGGATCGACGACGACGGGAACCTCGTCGTGGAGCTGCCGTCCGGCGAGCGCCGCGCGCTGAACGCCGGCGAGGTCCACCTCGGGACCGTCCCGCCTCCGTCGTAGGCGGCCGGCCCGTCGTCGCCGCGCCGTCGCGACGGGCGGCGAGGAGGAGCGGCTAGGCCGCTTCGTCTTCGGAGGCGACGGCGTCTGGCCCGTCGTCCTCCGTCTTCTTCCGCTTCCGCGGCGCGCGCTTCTTCGGCGCCGGCTTCTCCTCGGAAGAGGAAGAGGCCTCGGCCTCAGCGCCGTCGGCCGCAGAGGCGTCGGCGGAGTCGGAAGACGAGTCGGCGTCTTCGCCGGCGGCCACGGAAGAGGAGTCGGTCGAGGCGGCGTCTTCGCCCGCGGCCTTCTTCGTAGTCCGGCGGCGCGTCGCGCGCTTCTTCGGCGCCGGCTTCTCGTCGTCGGGGGTTCCCGCGGGAACGTCCTCGGCCGGAGAGTCACCGATTGTCGCGCCCTCGGGCGACGTCTCCGCGGTCGACACGGCGCCGTCGGACGACGACTTCTTCGATGACGTCCTGCGGGAGGTCCTCTTCGCCGGCTTCCGCTCGGCGGCGGCGCCGTCGTCGGAAGAGGTCTCGCTCGTCGCCGTATCGGTCGTCGCGGCGGCAGCGGCGACCGCGTCGGCGGCTGCCTCGACCGCGCTCTTCGGCGTGCGGCGGCGAGGGGCGCGCTTCTTCGGCGCCGGCTTCGCCGGCTCGTCGGCAGAAGAGGTCTCCGCCGACGTGGCGGCGGCAGAGGTCTCCGCGGGGTTGGCGGCGGCAGCGCTCCCCGCGACGTCCGCCGGAGAGGTGTCGGTGTCCGTCTCGGCGTCGGCCGGAGAGGCTTCGTTGGTGTCCGTCGCGGCGTCGGCCGGAGTGGCTTCGTTGGTGTCCGTCTCGGCGTCGGCGGGAGAGGCTTCGTCGGTGCCGGTGCCGGTGGCGGGCTTCCTGCGGCGGGAGCGGCGGCGCTTCGGCTTCGGGGCGCCGACCGCTTCGTCGTCGATCTCCGCGTCTTCCTCGCCGGTGTCGGCCTCGGCTTCGTCGCGCTCGGACTCGTCTTCGGGGATCTCGTCGCCGGCCGGGGGGTCGAGGTCGTCCGGGTCGGCGTCGAGGACGTCGTCGAGATCGAGGTCGTCGTCGTCTTCCGGCGGTCCCTCGCGCGCGGCCAACACGGCGGCGGCCGCTCCGTTCACCGCGTCGACGGTGGCCTCTCCGGGCTCGCCCTTCTTCTTGCGGCGGCGCGACCGGCCGCGGCGGCCCTTCGGGAAGTTGCGCAGCAGCTCGCGCGACAACGAAGCCGGCTTGCGGGCCATCCGGGTCCGCGCGCCGCGCAGGACCTCCTCGGCCTCCGGCGTGTGCGTGTACCGCGTGGCGGCCGCCAGCAAGGCAGCGGACAGCCGCCGGTCCTGCTTGCGGGCCGCGTGCACGAGACGACGCGCGTTGCGCGCGTGCCCCCCGCCGCTCGAGTTCGCGAGCAGGCCGAGCAGCCGCTTGGTCTCGGGCCAGCGCTGGACGGCGTACTCCTCGTGCAGCTCGGCGGTGTAGCCGGCGACCCGCCAGATCCACGCGTCGGCCTGGTCGCGCCGGCCGATCCGCTTCTCGGCGAGCGCCTGGAGCATGAGCTTGCACGCCTCGCGCTTCTCGTCGCGCGGCCAGCCGCCGACCTCGTCCAGGGCGAGGTCGAACGCCTCGGCGTCGCGCGACGCGGCGATCTCCTGCAACGCGCGCACCCGCAGCTGCGGGTTCTTGTTGCGCTGCACGGCGGTCAGCAGGAAGGTGCGCTTCAGCTCGCCCGACTTGTCGAAGTGGAGCATCGCCCGCGCCCGGCGCCAGCCCGACGGCGCCACGCGCGCGCCGGCCAGAGCGGCCCACTGGATCTGCTCGCCCCAGTCGAGGTGCTCGACGGCGATGCGCCACAGCTCGCGCTCGAAGACCTCGATCCGCCGGTTCTCGTCGGACGCGACGGGCAGGACGCGGCGCTCGACGCGCACGCGCCGTCCCCGGCCGCGGCGGACGGGGCCGACGACGATCGCACCGCCGCGGTAGACGTCGCGGTCGAGCAGCGAGTGCAGCGTGACGACCGGGTCGTCGTGCTTCGTGCCGGGATGGACGAAGTCGACGACGATGCCCGCCTCCTTGCCCGGCTGGCGACGCGTGACGCGGCCGACGCGCTGCTGGTAGATGCGCTTCGACGCGGTGGGAGCGAGGTGGAAGCAGACCGTCGCGCGCGGCGAGTTCCAGCCCTCGGCGAGCAGCTGCGCGTTGATGAGGACGTCGATGTCGCCGCGCTCGTAGCGCGCGAGGATCTCGGCCAGCTCGCGCTTGGGCGTCTCGCCGGACACGCCCATCGCCTTGATGCCCTCCTCGCGGAAGGCCTCGGCGAGGTTGTAGGCATGGCGCACGCCCGCGGCGTAGACGACGCCGGGGAGCTGGTTGAACCGCGTCTTGTAGAGGTTCGCCGCCGCGAGGTTGAACGGCAGCTGATCCAGCAGCTCGGCCAGCATCTCCTGGTCGAACTCGGTGTCCACCTCGCCGCGGCGCAGCGGCACCTTGGCGATCGTGCGGACGCCGGGGCCCGGCGGGATGCGGACGCAGCGCAGCGGCGCGATGACGCCGCGCCGCGCGGCCTGCGCGAGGTCGAAGCGCGACGTCTGCGTCGGGAAGAGGTCGGTGACGTGGCGGGCGATCAGCGCGCCCGTCGCCGTCATGCCGATGAAGATCGGGCCGGTCCAGTTGCGGATCGCGGCGGCGGTCTTCTCGCCGAGCGCGGTGTGCGCCTCGTCGCAGATGACCACCGTGTAGGCCGACGAGATGCTGCCCGCGTTGCGGACGAACCACTGGTACGTCTCGACGGTCACCGGGCCGTTCGCGCGGTCCTCGCCGGCGAGCAGCGGCTTGCAGACGCGGTCGGAGTAGCCGCGCTCGCGCAGCTCGCCGTTGAACTGGTCGACGAGGTTGCGGCGGTGGGTCAGGATCAGGATGCCGCCGGTGCGCGAGGCGTCGACGAAGCCCATCGCGGCGACCGTCTTGCCGGCGCCCGTCGCGTGCTCGAACCAGAACCGCTTGTGGGCGTTCGGATCCTCCGGCGCCTCGTCGATCGCCTGGTCCTCGGCGGTCGCGTCGTAGTCGAGCGGCTCCTCGTCCTCCGGGACGTCCTCGTCGATCTCCTCCTCGTCCTCGTCGAGGTCGGCGTCGATCGTCGAAGGAACGCCGTTGCCGGCGGCGTCGACCGCGGCGGCAAGCGTGGAGCCGTTCCCGCCGCTGCCACCGTTCGCGCTCAGCGTCGCGCCGCGCTGGGCGTCTGCGAGCAGCGCGGTGAGCGTGCCCGAGAGCGCGTCCACCTGGTGCGGGTTGAGCGAGGTGCCGTCGGCGAGCTTCGGCTCGTCCTCGGAGAGCACGCGCTCGAGCCCGAGCAGCAGCGAGTACCGGCGGCGCCACTCGGTCGACGGCACCTTCGCACCGGCGTCGAGCTCCTCCAGCGCGGCATCCAGCGCCCACCGGCGCGGGGACTGCGGCGCGAGCGCCTCCGCCTGGTCCTCCCCGGGAAGCACGAAGCACTCGCGCACGAGCGCCTCGGCGCGAGCGATGGAAGCCTCATCGGGAAGGGGTGCGGCGCTGGGCGCCGTCGACGGCGTGGACTCAGCCAAGAGCTACTGCTCGTGTTCGAAGACAGGTACGGACGCGGAGGGAGGGGCCGTTCGGCGCGGCACTCCACGCGACCCGGGGGCGGTCCTCATGCAGGACCGGCACGGAACGCCTCCCTCGGCGGCTCCGCTGACCAGGAGTCTAGCGCACCGGATGGCGTCTGCCACTCTTCTGGTCATGCGCCGTGCCCTCCCATGGCTTGCCGCGCTGGCCCTCGTCGCCGTCCTCGCCATCGGCATCGTGCAGGCCGGCGGCGGCAGCAGCGAGTCGTCCTCCGACGACGGCCCGTCGACCGCCGAGATGCAACGGGAGCTGAGCGGTGCGCCGGCTCCGCTGGCCGCGCTGTACGAGCGCGCGTCGGAGCTGGAGACCGGCGGCGGCGAGCAGGCCTACCGGCGCGAGCTCGCGCAGCTGAAGGGGTACCCCGTCGTCGTGAACGCATGGGGCTCGTGGTGCGGGCCGTGCCGGCTGGAGATGCCGATCTTCTCGCGCGTGGCGACGAAGCTGGGCAAGCGCGTCGGCTTCCTCGCGCTCAACGTCAACGACAACAACGACGACGCCCGCGCGTTCCTGAAGAAGCGGCCCGTGCCGTATCCGAGCTTCGAGGACGGCAACTCGCGGATCGTGCAGAAGGAGGGCGCGATCGGCGGCCTCCCCGTGACGGTCTTCTACGACAAGACCGGCAAGCGCGTCTTCACGCACCAGGGCCAGTACCGCGACGACGCCGACCTCGAGGCGGACATCAAGCGCTACGCCGGTGCCTGAGGTCCGGATCGACCCGCTCACCGGCCTCAAGGCCATCGTCGCGACCGAGCGCGCGATGCGCCCCGGCAGCGGCCTGAAGGACGCGGTGCCCGCCGCGCAGGGCATCGACCCGTCGGGCGACCCGTTCGCCGAGGGCCACGAGGACCGCACGCCGCCGGAGGTCCACGCGGTCCGGCCCGACGGGGGCGAGCCGGACACGCGCGGCTGGAAGGTCCGCGTCGTCCCGAACCTCTACCCCGCGCTCGACCCCGGGAGCCCGCAGCCCGAGGCCGAGGCGCGGCCCGAGCTCTTCGCCGCGACCGCCGCCACGGGAGCGCACGAGGTCATCGTCAACGCCCCCGACAGCGTCTGCTCGCTCACCGACCTCCCGCCGGACCAGGTCGCGCTGGCGGTCGACGTGTGGCGGGAGCGGATGCGCGCGCACGCGAACGCCGCGTACGTGCACGTGATCGTCAACGAGCGCCGCGAGGCGGGCGCGTCGCTGCCGCACACGCACGCGCAGCTGTACGCGCTCGACTTCGTCCCCGCCGGCATCGCGCGCGAGCGGGAGCGCTTCGGCGCGTACGCGACGCGGACGATGGGAGGCAACCTCCTCGCCGACCTCGTGCAGGAGGAGGTGCGCCGGCGGGAACGGATCGTCGCGATCGACGAGGAGGCCGTGCTCATGGCGCCCTACGGGTCGCGACTGCCGTACCAGCTCATGCTCGCGCCGCGCGCGCCCCGCGCGCGGTTCGAGGACGACGGCCCCACCGGCGCCGCGCTGCTGCTCGACGCGCTGTCGCGGCTGCGCCGCCTCTTCGGCGCCGCCCCGCCGCTCAACCTCTGGGTGCGCACCGCCCCGCGCGGCGCGGACCACTTCTGCTGGCGGATCGACGTCCTGCCCCGGCTGACCCATCTCGCCGGGCTCGAGCTCGGCGCGGGCGTGCACCTCAACGTCGTCGCGCCGGAGCGCGCGGCGGCGGAGCTGCGCGAGGCGTAGGCGCTGCTCCTCGTCACCGTCGCGATCGTCCTCTCGACCGCGGTCGGGCTGCTGTCCGAGCGCCGCTACGGCGAGCGCGCGCAGGCCGCCTCGAAGCACGCGATCACGGCGATCCTCTGGACGGCGCTGCCGTTCATCACGTTCTTCTCGCTCGCGCGCCTGCACCTGACCGCGGGCGTCGGCGCGGGGCTCGTGCTGGCGTACCTCGAGCTGGCGATCGTCGCCGCGCTCGCGTACCTCGCGGGAAGCCGGCTGCTGAGGCTGCGCCGCGACCAGACGGGCTCGCTGATGCTCGTTTCGATGCTGGCGAACACCGGCTACCTGGGCGTGCCGATGTGCGCCGCGATCCTCGGCACGAGCGCCGTCGGCGCCGCGATCGCGTTCGACACCGTCGTCAGCGGGCCGATGTTCTACGGCTTCGGCTTCGCGGTCGGCGCGGCGTTCGGGACGCTCGCCGGCGGGACGCCGCGCGAGCGGCTGCGCGCGTTCGTCTTCCGCAACCCGCCGCTCATCGCGGTCGCCGCCGGCCTGCTCGCTCCCGACGCGCTCGCGCCCGACGTCCTCGTCGACGTCGCGCACGCGCTCGTCTTCGCGATCCTCCCCGTCGGCTTCTTCATCCTCGGCGTGAACCTCGCCGCCGAGAGCGAGGAGGGAGCGCTGGCGTTCCCTCCCCCGCTCACCGCGCCGATCGGCATCGCGATCGTGCTGCGGCTCGTGGTCGCGCCCGCGCTGATGATCGGGCTGTCGGCGCTCGTCATCGGCGTGCCCGACGCCTACCTCCTGCAGGCCGCGATGCCGAGCGGCATCAACTCGCTCGTCGTCGCCCACGCATACGGGCTCGACCTGCGCATCTGCGCCTCGGCCCTCGCGTGGACGACGACGATCATGGTGGCCGTGGCGATCGTCGCCGCGGCCGTCACCTAGGTCAGCGCTTGACGGTCACCTTGCGCGTCTGCCACTTGCCCGCCGCGCCGCCCGCCGGCGTGAACCGCGTCTTGAGGGTCACGACGAACTTCTTGCGCTTGAGCAGCCGCTTGACCGCCTTCGTCTTGCCCTTGAGCTTGATCTTCAGCGTGAGCTTGCCGGCCTTCGTGATGTTCTTCAGCGCCTTGCCGACGACGATCGCCTTCGCGGCCGCCGCGCGCGCGCCGGCGCCGCCGACGAGCACCTGAGCGGACACGATGCCCGCGCCCGGCGTGGTGAGGCCGAACGCCGCGGTCGAGCCCTTCAGCTTGGCCGTCGCGCCGAGCACGAGCAGCGTCGCGGACGCGTTCGGGTTGCCTGTCGGGTTCTGCGTCGTGCCCGGCGCCGCGGCCTGCTTGACCGTCTTGGTCTCGCAGAGGTCGCCGGGATCCTGGTTGATGACGTCGCTGCCGTCGACCTCCGCCACGTCGGCGCCGATGCCGCAGCCGACGGTGTCGACCTCGCCGTCCGCCGCGCGCACGACGTCGTTGCCGTCGCCGGCCGAGACGGTGTCGATGCCGGGGCCCGCGTCGATGAGGTCGTTGCCGCTCTGCCCGGCCATCTGGTCGTTGCCGGGGCCGCCGACGAGCGTGCCGTTGCCCTGGACCTTGTCGTTGCCCTCGCCGCCGTCGGCGCTGTCCTTGTCGCCGGTGATGCCGGTGAAGAGCTGGTCGTCGCCGCCGAGGCCGAGGATCGTGTCGTCGCCGAGCGTTCCGCCGTTCAGGACGTTCGCGGCGCCCGAGCCGACGATCGTGTCGTCGTCGTAGCCGCCGGTCACGTTCTCGACGTCGCTGTGGACGTTGTCGCCCTCGTCGGCGGCGCCGTTGTCGTCGGAGTCCTGGCCGTCGTTCGCCTGGTCGTCGAGCGACCAGAACTGCTTATGGTCGCTGTTGCGGTCCTCGACGAGGCGGTCGATGCCGGCGTCGCCGAAGATCTCGTCGGCGCCCTCCCCGCCGTTGAGCATGTCCGAGACGCCCTGGTTGCCGTCGTCGCCGTCGCCGCCGTGGATGACGTCGTTGCCCTTGCCGCCGGAGATGCGGACGTCGTTGCCCGCGTCGCCGTTGAGCTGGTCGGGCCCGTCGCCGCCGGTGATCGTGTCGCGGCCCGCGCCGCCGTTGACGACCACGCCCGTCGGGACGTAGAAGCAGGTGATGTAGTCGTCGCCGTTGCCGCCGTTGCACGTGGTGCCGGCGCCGCTGCCGGCGCTGATCTCGTCGTTGCCGTCGCCGCCGTTGACGATGTCCGTCGCGGGCACGGTCGAGTCGCCGGCGACGCGGCCGTTGACCTTGTCGTTGCCGGTGCCGCCGTCGATCGTGTCGGCGATGCCGTCGACGTAGTTCGAGTACCCGTCGTCGCCGTCGCCGAGGTTGACCGTCGCGGTGACGAGGTTGCCGGCGGCCGGCTTGGCGGTCGCGCACACGACGGACGTGGCGCTCTCCATCGTGCAGCCCGCGCCGGCCGTGATCCCGTTCGAGTCCGTGATCACGAGCCCGTTCGGCGCCGAGTAGTCCCGGTAGTTGACCGACACGTTGTCGACGCCGGCCGACCCGGTGACGGTGAGGGCGCGTCCGCCCAGCGAGACGGTGGAGCTCGCGGAGGCGGCGGCGGGGAACACGAGCAGCGCGCAGAGCACGGCCAGGGAACAACGGTGAGTCCGAAGCATGCGACCCCATCGGCAGCCCGGGACCGCGCTTCCACCCTAGGCTTTCGCGGATGCCACCCCGGGGAGAGCCGTCGCCGACCTACCGCGCCGCGATGCTGGCGTGCACGCCGATCGCCAAGTGGTGGGGGCGGATGCGGGTCGAGGGGCTCGAGGCGCTGCCGGCCGAGGGGCCCGCGCTCATCGTCGCCAACCACGACAGCTACTGGGATCCGGTCGCCGTCGGCGTCGCCGCGCTCAAGCGCCGCCAGATCCACGCGCTGGCCAAGAAGGAGCTGTGGGGCTTCCCGCTGCTCGGCCCCGTCCTCAACGGCATGGGCCAGATCCCGATCGACCGCGGCGCGGGCGACCTGCACGCGATGGACCGCGCGATCGAGGAGCTGCGCGGCGGCGCGGTCATCGGCGTCTTCCCCGAGGGCACGCGCAGCAAGGGCAAGGAGCTGCGTGCACGCAGCGGCATCGCCCGCCTCGCGACCGCGGTGCCCGAGGCGGCGATCGTCGCGTGCTCGATCACCGGCACCGTGCAGATCCCGCAGTTCCCCACGCGCCCGCGCGTCTCCCTGCGGTTCTTCGCCCCCGCGGGCGGCGGCCTGCAGGACGGCGAGCAGCCGAGCGCGTTCGCCGCGCGGCTGCTCGAGGAGTGCCGCGCCGGCGCGCCGCTCGTGCCGCACGGCTGGCGGCGCGTGAAGACGCCCGCGTAGTGCGCGCGCTCGTCCAGCGCGTCTCGCGGGCGCGCGTCGTCGTCGACGGCGAGGACGTCGCGGCGATCGGCGCCGGGCTGCTCGTGCTGCTCGGCGTGACGCACTCGGACGACGAGGCGGTCGCGGACAAGCTCGCCGACAAGGTGCGGGCGCTGCGCGTCTTCCCCGACGCCGAGGGCCGGATGAACGAGCCGCTCGGCGACCGCGGGGCCATCGTCGTCAGCCAGTTCACGCTCTACGGCGACGCGCGCAAGGGCACGCGGCCGTCGTACGTCGCGGCCGCGAAGCCCGAGCACGCCGAGCCGCTGTACGAGCGCTTCCGCGCCCGCCTCGGCGCGCAGGGCGGCGTCTTCGGCGCGCACATGGACGTGGAGCTGGTGAACGACGGACCCGTGACCGTGTTCCTAGAGATGAGGAAATAGGGTTTCGCCTTGATGTCCTCGCAAGCTCGGACATACGGCGACGTATGACTCCACCGACCGACCGCTTCGTCGTCCGCTTCGCCGCCGAGCCGCCGCAGGACGGCGTCCCCTACGGCCGCTGGGCCGACCGCCTGCGCGAGGAGTTCCTCGCCGCCTGCCTGCGCATCGACGCCGACGGCGAGGACCTCGGCGAGCCGGGCGACCTCCTCTGGCATCCGGACCGCCATTGGGACGGCCGCACCTACGTCCCCGTCACGGCGCGCACCACGACCGGCCTCGACCTCTTCGGGTTCGTCTCGTTCGCGCCCGGCAGCGAGGACGCCGAGCCCGACCACTTCCACGCCAGCGCCGACTTCACGACGGAGACGGCGGAGGAGAACCCGGACTGGCGCCTCGACCTCTGCGAGGAGGTCATCGGCGGCTGGCGCGGCGAGCAGGGCAACGTCGCGGCGATGACGCTCGTGTGGGGACGCCCGCTCGTCGACGGCGGCGCGGTCGTCACGGCCGAGCTGGCGGACCTCGCCGTCGACCAGTGCGAGCTCGTCGAAGGCCGCTTCACGCTCATCGCGCCCGACGACTACCGCGGCGACACCCTCGACGTGAAGCTCTTCGACGCTCGCGGGAACCAGCTGGCGAACGAGAGCCTCTACGACGAGTGAACGTCGAAGAGGCCATCAAGACGCGCCGCACGCACAAGGCGTACGGCGCGGAGCCCGTCGACCGCGAGACGCTGACCGAGCTGCTCGAGCTCGCGCGCTGGGCGCCCAACCACCATCTGACGAACCCGTGGCGCTTCCGCGTCCTCGGGCCCGCGTCGCTCGAGCGGCTCAAGGCCGCCGCCGACGAGCTCAAGGCCGGGTCGGGCGCGAAGCTCGACCGCGCCCCCACGCTCGTCGCCGTCTCGTACGTCGGCAACGAGGAGGACCGCGACGCGACGGCCGCTGCGGCCTACGCGATCCTGCTCGCCGCGCACGCCCGCGGCCTGGCCACGTACTGGCGCACGCCGGAGGTGCTGCTGGCCGAGACGGGCCGCGCCGCGCTCGGCCTCGAGGACGGCGAGAACGCCATCGGCCTGCTGCATCTCGGACCCAAGCGCCAGGAGCAGCCGCCGCCCGAACGGGCGCCGCTCGGCGACGTCGCAACCTGGCTCGACTGACCGCCACACCGCCATCCGGAGTTGACGGCGTGACTGTTAAGCGCCGGTTGAGCCACCCCCCGGACCTCGGCGAGCGACGTCTCCGCAGTACGCTCCCCCACGCTTATTGGGAGAGGACGTCGGGGTCACGTCCGCGAATTGGGAACGCGGCGCCCCGCCGACTCAGAGGAGGATGTACATGCGAAGGACCCTGAGGAGCCTCCTGGCCCTCGCGCTCGCGCTGTCGCTTGCGCTGGCGATCGCCGCTTGTGGCGGCGACGACAACGACAGCGGCGGCGGCGACTCGGGCTCGTCCGGCGGTACGCCGGCGGCCAAGACCGGCGGCGAGGCGCAGGTCGCGCACACGTCGTTCCCGGATTACATGGATCCGGCCCTGTCCTACACGCAGGACGGCTGGTTCGCCCTGTGGACCGTCTACACCCCGCTGCTCTCGTACGAGCACAAGGAGGGCGCGGAGGGCGCGAAGCTCATCCCGGGCCTCGCCGAGGCGCTCCCCGAGGTGTCGGAGGACGGGAAGACCTACACGCTCAAGCTGCGCCAGGGCCTGAAGTTCTCTGACGGCACGCCCGTCAAGGCCTCGGACTTCGAGCACACGATCAAGCGCGTGCTCAACCTGGAGTCCGGTGGCTCGGCCTTCTACCTCGGCATCGTCGGGGCGGAGGACTACGTCAAGAAGGGCAAGGCCAAGGGCGACATCAGCGGGATCAAGACAAACGACCAGACGGGCGAGATCACGATCACGCTCGCCGAGGCCGATGGTTCGTTCCCGTACGTCCTCGCGATGGACTTCGCGGGCATCGTCCCGAGCTCGACGCCGTTCGAGAACATGACGAAGAACCCGCCGGCCGGCGTCGGCCCGTTCATCCTCAAGGACGTCAAGCAGAACCGCGGCTACGTCCTCGAGCGCAACCCGAACTTCCCGAAGATCGACGGGATCCCCGAGGCCAAGCTCGACAAGGTCACGGCGACGATCATCAAGAACCAGCGTCGCCAGACGCAGGACATCATCGGGAACAAGATCGACTACGCGATCGACCCGCCGCTGCCGGACCAGCTCCGCGTCGCGAGCCAGCAGTACAAGGACCGCTTCGAGGAGTACACGACGAACTCCACGTACTACTACTTCCTCAACACGCGGATCGCCCCCTTCGACAAGAAGGAGGCCCGTGAGGCGGTCAACTACGCGATCGACAAGCGCGCCCTGGCGCGTCTCTTCGGTGGCCTCTTCGAGCCCGGCTGCAACTTCCTGCCGCCCGGCATGCAGGGTTACGAGAAGATCGATCCGTGCCCGTGGGGCGACCCGAACGCGGCGCCCGACGTCGAGAAGGCCAAGCAGCTCGTGAAGGACGCGGGCCTGACCGGCCAGAAGGTCGACGTCTACGGCAACGACGAGGATCCGTCGAAGCCGGTCGCGGAGTACCTGGCGGACGTCCTGAACCAGATCGGGTTCAAGGCGCAGCCGAAGATCGTCGAGGCCTCGGTCTACTTCCAGACGATCGGCAACCAGAAGACGAAGGCGCAGGCCGGCTTCGCCAACTGGTTCCAGGACTTCCCGCACCCGAGGAACTTCATGTTCCTCGTGGACCCGGCGTCCATCCAGAACACGAACAACCAGAACTTCGGCAACGTCGACGATCCCAAGATCCGGCAGGAGCTGAAGAAGGCCAACCAGCTGCCGATCGAGGAGTCGGCCGGGACCTACGCGGAGCTCGACAAGTACGTGATCGACAACGCGTACGTCGCCGCTTACGGCCACCGCAAGCTGGTGAACTTCGTGTCCGAGCGGGTCGACTTCGACAACTGCGTCGTGACGCACCCCGTCTACCAGCTGGACCTCACGCAGCTCTGCGTCTCGTAGGGCTCTGAGCGAAGGAAGGGGCCGCTCCGGCGGCCCCTTCCCCAGCGCCCTATCGTTCGTCGATACACCATGGCCACTCAGTCAGACCGCTCGACGGCGTTCTCCGACCCCGACGACCAGATCAAGGAGCTGGCCCTCGAGGAACGGATCGGCGCTCCGATCGCAGCCGGGACCGGTCCGTGGCGCCTCGCCTTCCGGCGGCTGCGCCGCAACAAGGTCTCCCTCTTCTTCGGCTTCGTCTTCCTCCTGCTCGTCCTCTGCGCCCTGCTGGCGCCGGTGTGGGCGGACCAGGTCGCCAAGACGGACCCCAACACGAACCACCTCTCCGACACCATCACGGTCGACGGGGAGACGAAGAACGTCGTCGAGTTCGACGGCGTCCCGATCGGCCCGCAGTACCTCAAGGCCGACGGCAAGTACTTCCTCGGCGCCGACGGCAGCGGCCGCGACGTCATGGTGCGCCTGCTCTACGGCGCCCGCAACTCGCTCTTCATCGGCAGCGTCGCCACGATCATCACCGTCTTGCTCGCGACGCTCATCGGCCTGCTGGCCGGCTACTTCCGCGGCTGGGTGGACGCGATCGCCTCCAGAGGCATGGACATCCTGTGGGCGTTCCCCGTGCTGCTGCTCGGGATCGCGCTCGGCGTGTCGCTGTCGCTCGGCGGCCTGAACCTCGGGTTCACGACGCTGCACGGCGGCTCGCTGTGGATCCCGACGCTGATCATCGGCACCGTGGGCGTCGTCTACCTCGCGCGCCCGATCCGCGGTCAGATCCTGTCGCTGCGCGAGAAGGAGTTCGTCGAGGCCGCGCGCGCCCAGGGCGCCAGTGACTGGCGGATCATGTTCGGCGAGCTGCTCCCGAACATCAGCTCGACGATCCTCGTCTTCTTCCCGCTGCTGTTCGCGAACGCGATCCTGCTCGAGTCGGCGCTCTCGTTCCTCGGCGCGGGCGTGCAGCCGCCGAAGCCGTCGTGGGGCACGATGATCAGCGACGGCCTCGACCTGCTGATCAGCGCGCCGCACCTCACGATCGTGCCGGGCGCGATGCTGGCGCTGACGGTGCTCTCGCTCAACGTCTTCGGCGACGGCGTGCGTGACGCGCTCGACCCGCGGGCCAAGATCAAGCTGGAGCAGTAGGCATGGGCCGGTTCATCATCCGCCGCCTGATCGGGATGGCGTTCGTCATGTTCGCCGTGTCGATCGTGACGTTCCTGATCTTCAACGTCATCCCGAACGGCGACCCCGCCGACCGCATGGCCGGCAAGCAGGTGCGCCCGGAGGTCGTCGAGGCGATCCGCAAGGAGTGGGGCTTCGACGAGAACATCTTCGTCCAGTACGGCAAGACGATGGAGAAGCTGTTCAGCGGCGACCTCGTCTCGTACTCGGATCGCGTCAACGTCATCGACCAGATCAAGGACGGCGCGCCGCGCACGTTCGCGCTGGCGATCGGCGCAGCGATCATCTGGTTCGTCATCGGCGTCGCTCTCGGCCTGTGGACCGCGGTGAGAGCGGGGAGGTGGTCGGACCGATTGGTCACCATCCTGGCCCTCATCGGCATCTCGATGCCGGTGTTCTGGCTGGGCGCGCTCGCCTCGTACTACATCGGGTCGAAGTGGGGGATCCTCCCGGCGGGCGGCTACTCCGAGATCGCCGCGGACGGCCCGGTCGAGTGGGCGAAGCACCTGCTCATGCCCTGGGTCGTGCTGGCGATCCTCTTCATCGGCGTCTACTCGCGCGTCGTGCGCTCGAACGTGCTCGACACGATCAACGACGACTACGTCCGCACCGCCCGCGCCAAGGGCCTCAGCGAGCGCCGCGTGCTCATGCGGCACGTGCTGCGCAACGCGCTCATCCCGGTCATCACCCTGTGGGGCCTGGATCTCGGCTACGTCCTCGGCGGCGGAGCCATCCTCACCGAGACCGTGTTCGACCTGCAGGGCGTCGGGCAGTACTTCGCGGAGGCCATCGGCCGCCTCGACGTGCCGCCCGTCCTCGCCGTGACCATGTTCGGCGCGTTCTTCATCGTCCTCGTCAACGGCATCGTGGACATCGTCTACGCCGCTCTCGACCCACGGATCCGCCTTCAGTGAGCAGCACCGAACCGCTTCTCAGCGTCAACAACCTCCAGGTCAGCTTCCGCACCGAGGACGGCGTCGTCCATGCGGTGGACGACGTGTCCTTCGACCTGCGCCCCGGTGAGGTCCTCGCCGTCGTCGGCGAGTCCGGCTCCGGCAAGTCCGTCACCGCGATGACCCTCATGGGCCTCACGCGCTCGCCGAACGCGAGGTTCGGCGGCAACGCGACGCTCAAGGGCACCGAGCTCATCTCCGCGAACGACGACACCCTGCGCAAGGTCCGCGGACGGGAGATCGCGATGATCTTCCAGGACCCGATGACGTCGCTGAACCCCGTGCACCGCATCGGGGCGCAGATCGTCGAGCAGATCCAGGCGCACGAAGACGTCTCGGACGCCGAGGCGCGCGACCGGACGGTCGCCCTGCTCGAGCGCGTCGGGATCCCGCGGGCCCGCGAGCGCGTCGACAGCTACCCGCATGAGTTCTCGGGCGGCATGCGCCAGCGCGTGATGATCGCGATGGCGCTTGCGAACGACCCGTCGGTGCTCATCGCCGACGAGCCGACCACCGCGCTCGACGTCACGATCCAGGCGCAGATCCTGCGCGAGATGAGCGCCCTGCGCGACCGCACGGGCACCGCGATCATCCTCGTCACGCACGACCTCGGCGTCGTCGCCGACATCGCCGACCGCATCGCCGTCATGTACGGCGGGCGGATCGTCGAGACCGGCACGCTGGACGAGATCTTCTACGACCCGCAGCACCCGTACACGTGGGGGCTGCTCGGGTCGATCACCCGGATCGACCGCCCGCGCCCCGAGCGCCTGCCGTCGATCCCGGGCGCTCCGCCGTCGCTCATCAACCGGCCGGAGGGCTGCCACTTCCGCCCGCGCTGCCGGCACGAGTTCGCCGAGTGCAAGAAGACGCCGGCGCTCGAGGGACGCATCCCGGACGCGCCCGGCCACGACGACCGCTGCTGGCTGCCGCTCGCCGAGAAGCGCGCCAAGCGCGTCATCAGCGAGGACGGTCAGATCGGCCTCGAGGTCGAGGGGGCGGTCGCGTGAGCGCCGCCGCCACGACCAACGGCCACGCGCTGCTCGAGGCGTCGCACGTCAAGCAGCACTTCCCCGTCCGCGAGGGCCTGCTGAACCGGATCGCCGCGTACGTCCATGCGGTCGACGACGTGACGTTCCGCCTCGAGGAGGGCGAGACGCTCGGCCTCGTCGGCGAGTCGGGCTGCGGCAAGACGACGCTGTCGCGCACGCTCATGCGGCTCATCGAGCCGACGGACGGCACGATCACCTTCAAGGGCAACGACATCTCGCACGCCGGCCGCGGCGACCTGCGGCCGATGCGGCGCGACATGCAGATGGTCTTCCAGGACCCGTTCGCGTCGCTGAACCCGCGCAAGCGGATCGCGCAGATCATCGGCGCGCCGCTGCGGCTGCACGGCGTCGACAAGAAGGAGATCGCGCAGCGGACGGCGGACCTGCTCGACCGCGTCGGCCTCGCGCGCGAGCACGTCAACCGCTTCCCGCACGAGTTCTCCGGCGGTCAGCGCCAGCGCATCGGCATCGCGCGCGCTCTGGCTCTGGAGCCGAAGCTGATCGTGCTGGACGAGCCGGTCTCCGCGCTCGACGTCTCGATCCAGGCGCAGATCGTCAACCTGCTCGAGGACCTGCAGGACGAGTTCAAGCTGACGTACCTGTTCGTCGCCCACGACCTCTCCGTCGTCCGCCACGTCTCGGACCGGATCGCGGTCATGTACCTCGGCAAGATCATGGAGCTCTCGCCGTCCGAGGAGCTCTACGTCAAGCCGATCCACCCGTACACGTCGGCGCTGCTGTCGGCGATCCCGGTGCCGGATCCGAAGCTCAACCGCCAGCGCGAGCGGATCGTGGTCGGCGGCGAGCCGCCGTCGCCCGTCAACCCGCCGTCGGGCTGCGTGTTCCACACGCGCTGCCCGCGCGCGCAGGAGCGCTGCAAGGCCGAGGTCCCGCCGCTCTACCAGTACGCGAACGGCCACGTCGCCGCCTGCCACTACCCGCTCAACGTCACGCGCGAGGAGATCGCGGGCGCGGAGCGCTCCGACCTGAGCCCGCTGAACGCCGGCGAAGGCAAGCCCGAGTTCCTCGACGACTCCGCATCGCCGCAGCAGCAGGCCGCGGCGGCGCCCGCCGACTCGTAGGCGGCGACGCGCGGTGCGCGTCCTCTCGATCGACGGCGGCGGCATCCGGGGGCTCATCCCCGCGATGGTGCTCGCGGACCTCGAGCGGCGCGCGGGCCGGCCGGCGTACGAGCTGTTCGACGTCGTCGCCGGGACGTCCACCGGCGGGATCATCGCGTGCGCGCTGGGCACGGGGCGGCCGGCCGCCGAGGTCGTGCCGCTCTACCTCGACGAGGGGCCGAGGATCTTCCATCGGTCGCTGCTCAAGCGCGTGACGAGCGCCGACGGGATCCTCGACGAGAAGTACGACGACGCGGCGCTGAACGCGGCGCTGGAGCAGGAGCTGGGCGCGGCGCTGCTCGGCGACGCGCGGCTCGACGTGCTCGTCACCGCCTACGACCTCCAGGCGCGGTCGAACGTGTTCTTCAAGTCGTGGCGCGATGAGTGGCGCGGCGTGCGGATGACCGACGTCGCGCGCGCGACCTCCGCCGCGCCGACCTACTTCGAGCCGTGGCTCGTCGACGGCCGCCCGCTCATCGACGGCGGCGTCTTCGCCACGAACCCCGCGATGAGCGCCTACGCCGAGGTCGCCAGGCGGTCGGGGGTCGATGTCACGAACGAGCTCGTGCTGGTCTCGTTGGGCACCGGATCGC
The DNA here is from genome assembly GCF_056863335.1 of Parviterribacter kavangonensis. Lineage (NCBI taxonomy): Bacteria > Bacillati > Actinomycetota > Thermoleophilia > Solirubrobacterales > Parviterribacteraceae > Parviterribacter > Parviterribacter kavangonensis. Next base: position 228,013 of record NZ_JBXPJA010000003.1, read on the forward strand.
TGACGCGCCCGATCGCCTACGAGGACGCCCGCGGCTGGGGCCGGCTCGAGTGGGTCCGGCCGGTGATCGACGTCGTCTTCGACGGCGTGGCGTCGGCGGTGACCTACCAGCTGGACCACCTCCTCGGCGACCGCCACCACCGCTTCCAGCCGACGCTCACGACGGCGTCCGACGCGCTCGACGACGCGAGCCAGGGCAACCTCGCGGCGCTGCAGGACCAGGCCCGCGACCTGGTCGCCGAGCGCTCCGACGAGCTCGACGCGCTCGCCCGCGCGCTTTAGATCCCGAGGCGGTCGCGGAAGCCGCCGGAGCCGATGACCGTCGCGCCGCGCGCCTCGACGCGGCCGCGGAGCTCGCGGTCGGAGGTGACGACGGTCGTGGCGGGTCCGGCCGCTTCGGTGATCGCGTCGTCGGCGTGCGGCGCGTAGCCGACGGTGACGCGGAGGGCTTGGAGGTCGCGGTCGCGGCCGTCGAAGACGACGAGCACCTCGTCGCCGGTCTCCTGCGCGAGGTCGTCGAGCGCGGTGACGATCCGCTGCATCGCCGCGCGGCGGTCGCGCCACCAGCCGTCGGGGCGCGACCCCATCACGTTCGTGCCGTCGACGAGCCAGCGGGCCATCCGGCCCGGCAGCCTACGCGCGCGTCGCGACCGTCTCGAGGTACTCGCCGCTACGCGGTGGTCGGCGCGGTGGTCGTCTTGACCGGCGCGGTGCGGCGGCGCCGCTCGCCCACGAAGGAGGCGACCGGGGCGATGAGCAGCAGTCCGCCGAGGCCCAGGAGGGCGATGCCGGCGATCACGGAGTAGGAGCCGACCTTCGCCCAGCCCCACGCGTTCAGGAGCGAGGTGCGGAGCATCGTGCCCATGAACATGGTCTGGCGCGTCTGCGCGAGCTCCTCGTTCTTCGGGTCGGCCATGTAGGCGGCGCTGACCTCGGAGTAGGACTTGCCCCCGCCGATCTGCTTCAGGTGCAGGCCGATGAAGTCGTTCGCGTACGCCTCGGCCTCCTTGCCCGTGTCGACCTTCTGGCCGGCGTACTGGTTGAGGCTGGCCGGCAGCTCCTCGCCCTTCTGCGGGAAGACGATGTTCTGCGGCGTGAGCTGGTCATGCACTACGTCCTTCGCGTACAGACCTCCGGCAAGCGCGAGCGCCCCGGCGATGAGGAGGCCGGCTGCGATCCCGCCGGCGACGGTGGTGAGGTTGAAGAACTTGGTGAGCATGTCCACCACGCTAGATCCGGGTCGGACCCCCACCATCAGCGCCGATCCGCCGGGTGCGTGCGGCTTTCCCGCAGCCGATCGAGGGCCGACTACCATCGGCCACCGGCCCCGGTAGCTCAGCTGGATAGAGCGTCCCCCTCCTAAGGGGAAGGCCCCTGGTTCGAATCCAGGTCGGGGCGTCTCCTACGCTCGGCCGTCGCGGATCGCTCTGACCGTCTCGAGCGTGTCCGCCTCGGCGGCGGTCTTGTCCTCGCGGTAGCGCTTGACGCGCGCGAAGCGCAGCGCGACGCCCGACGGGTAGCGCGAGGAGGTCTGCACGCCGTCGAAGGCGATCTCGACGACGAGCTCCGGGCGGACGAAGACGGCGATGCCCTCGCGGTGGGTCTCGAGCTGGAGGAGCCGCTCGGTCTGCCACGCGAGCAGCTCGTCGGTCAGGCCCTTGAACGTCTTGCCGAGCATCGCCCAGCCGTCGGCGTCGCGCGCGCCGAGGTGGAGGTTGGAGAGCGTGCCGCGGCGGCGGCCGTGGCCCCACTCGGCGGCCAGCACGACGAGGTCGAGCGTGTGGACCGGCTTGACCTTCAGCCAGCCCGACCCGCGCCGGCCGGCGGCGTACGGCGCGTCAAGCGCCTTGACCATCACGCCCTCGTGGCCCGCGGCGAGCGCGGCGTCGAACGCGACCTGCGCCTGCTCGGCGTCGTCGGCAACGACGCGCGGGATGCGGTGCACGTCGCCCGTCAGCCCGTCGAGCACCTCGCCGCGGCGGCTGAGCGGCTCGTCGAGCAGGTCCTCGCCGTCGGCGTGCAGCAGGTCGAAGAAGAGCGTGCTGAGTGGGTGGTCGCGGCCCTTGCCGGTGCCGAAGCGCGACGCGGTGACCTGGAACGGCTCGGGCCGGCCGTCGTCGCGCAGCGCGATCGCCTCCCCGTCGAGGACGAGCGCCGTCGCCGGCAGCGCGAGCGTCGCCTCGACCACCTTCGGCAGCCGCGCGGTGACGTCGTCGAGCGAGCGGGTGAAGATCGCCACGTCGCCGCCCGCGCGGTGGACCTGGACGCGGGCGCCGTCGAGCTTCCACTCGACCGCGGCGGGCGCGACCTTCTCCATCGCGGCGCCGATGTCGGGCGCCGAGCCGGCGAGCATCGGCGCGACGGGCCGGCCGACCTGCAGCCTCAGCGTCGCCAGGCCGGCGGCGCCCTCGGTGAGCGCGAGCCGCGCGACGTCCGCGAGGTCGCCGTGCAGGCTGAGCGCGCGGCGCACGTCGGGCGCGGGCACGCCCGCGGCCTTCGCCACTGCGTCGGTCATCACGCCGGCGAGCGCGCCCTGGCGCAGGTCGCCGAGCAGCAGCCGGACGAGGAACGCCTGCTCGTCGGCGTCGGCCCGCGCGAACAGGGCGCCCACCTGCTCGCGCCGGGCCTTCTGCGACCCCGCGCCGCTCAAGGCGCCGATCGCGGAGAACGCGCGCTCGACGTCGGCGACGGACAGCGCCGCCGCCGCGGCGGGCGGAGGCGGGTCCTTCAGGAGCGCCCAGCCGACGCCGATCTGGCGCTGCGTGAGCTCACCCGACAGCCAGCTGACGACCGGCACGACCTCGTCGGGCGCCAGCCCCGCGAGCAGCTCCGCGAGCGCGGCGATCTTCGCGGTCCGCGCCCGTGTCGCGCCGACGGCGGCGGAGACGTCGACGAGGGCGCGGAGAGCGGTCAACCCTGCCGGTCGGGGCGGTCCGGGTAGACGTCGTCGATCGTCGCCAGCGGAACGTACGGCGCGCCGGCGACCTGCTCGATCCGCTCGCCCCCGCCCGCGAGCCGGTCGAGGACGGAGATGACGCCCACGATCTCGCGCCCCTCCTCCTGCAGCGCCTCGATCGCGGCGACCGTCGAGCCGCCGGTGGTCACGACGTCCTCGACGACGACGCAGCGGTCGGCGTCGTCCAGGAACGGGCCCTCGACCCGGCGCTGCAGCCCGTGGGCCTTCGCGTCCTTGCGGACGAAGAACGCCTTGCCGTCGAACCCGCCCGCGAGGGCGGCGCACGCGACGGGGTCGGCGCCCATCGTCATGCCGCCGACCGCGGTGGCTCCCCACGCGCGCGCCTGCTCGGCGACCAGCTCGCCGAGCGCCTTGAACCCGGCCGGCAGCAGGATGGCGCGCTTGGCGTCGACGTAGTACTCGGCCTCGCGGCCGCTCGTGAGCGTGACGCGGCCGATGACGAGCGCGTGCTCGCGCAGCTCCGCGATGAGACGTTCCCTGGCCGGCACGGGCCCGTACTGTACGGGCCATGGCCGCCGGCATCCCCGAGGTCAACTTCGGGCGCGGCCCCAGCTTCCGTCTCGGCGTCGAGGAGGAGCTGCTCCTCGTCGACCCGCACACCCACGCGCTGTCGCACACCGCCAGCGCGACGCTCCGCGGGCTCGCGGAGGCCGGCGACGGGAACGTGCGGCTGGACGGCCGCTTCGCGCCCGACACGTACGAGGCGGAGATCGAGCTGAAGTCGGCGGTCAGCGCCACCGCGGGCGAGGCGATCGGGCACCTGCGCGCGCTGCGCCGGCGGCTGCGCGAGTCGGGCGCGGCCGCGATCGGCTCCGGCCTGCATCCCGCCGCGGCGTTCGGCGACGTCGTCCACGTCGACCAGCCGCGCTACCACGCGATCGTCGAGACGCTCCGCGGGCTGATCTCGCGGACGCCCACGGCGGCGACGCACGTCCACGTCGGCATGCCGGACCCCGCGACGGCGATCCTCGCCTACAACGGGCTGCGCTCGCACCTGCCGCTCCTGCAGGCGCTGTCGGCGAACTCGCCGTACTGGTACGGCCTCGACTCGGGGTTCGCGTCCGCCCGCGCGCAGATGTTCCGCGCGTACCCGCGGTCGGAGATCCCCCGCGCGTTCCGCGGCTTCGACGACTACGCGCGGACGGTCGAGCGGATCGTCGACGGCGCCGAGCTCGAGGACTACACGTTCCTGTGGTGGGACGTCCGGCCGCACCCGCTGCTCGGCACGGTCGAGGTGCGGGCGATGGACGCCCAGGCCGAGCTCGACCACGTCGCGGCGCTCGCCGCGCTCGTCCACGGCCTGGCGCTGCACGAGGTCGACAGCCCGCGGCCGGCCGACGACAGCGGCGTGCTCATGGAGTCGAGCTTCCGCGCCGCCCGCGACGGCCTGCGCGCGACGATCTGGGCCGACGGCGCGCTGCGCTCCGTTCCGGAGGTCGCCCGCCGCGCGGTCGCGTTCGCCCGCCGCCACGTCGACGCGGACGAGCTCGAGCTCGTCGAGAAGATCCTCCGCGAGGGCAACGGCGCCGACCGCCGCCGCGCGGCCCACGAGCGCGGCGGGATGGTCAGCGTGCTGTCAGATCTCGCGGCCGCGTCTCAGGCGTAGACGTCGATGCGGTCGCCGAGCTCGATCCAGTCGTAGATCGACTTGGCGTCCGGGATCGGGACGCGCAGGCAGCCGTGCGACGCGTTGTAGACCGGCACCGACTTGTAGCCGTGGATCGCGTAGCCACGGATGAAGTACTTGGAGTAGTACATCTCCTTGGAGTTGTAGCCCGGCTGCGCGAGGTAGAAGCGGTAGTGGCCCAGCACGGTCGGCGTGACGGGCGCGCCGGAGCTCGTCGGGTAGATCCGCTCGACCTCGCCGCCGGAGATGAGCGCGATCACCTGGCGCGAGAGGTCGGCCTCGATGTGCTTGCCGTGGCTCGGGTACTTCACCCGGAAGACGCCGCCGCCCTTCGCGATGCGGCCCATGAACGCGCTGTTGGCGCTCGTCGTGCGCGCCATCCCGGTGACCTTGCGGAACGCGGTGACGGCGCGGGCGGTGCGGTCGTCGAAGCGGCCCCGGGCGCCGACGACGTAGCCCAGCGCGCTGAGGCGCCGCTGCATGGCGATGATCGCCTCGCTCTTCGAGCCGGGGCCGACGCTGCGCGGCAGCACCTCGACGCGCAGCTGCTTGGCGGTCGCGGTGTCGAGCTTCGCCGACCGCTTGTGCGACGCGGTGATCAGGTACATGCCGTACCGCGTGAAGGAGAACTTGGCGCGGAACTGGCCGTTGGCCTTGGTCCGGACCTCCTTGACCGCCACCTTCTTCCCGCCGCGGTACATGCGGATGACCACGTTCTGCTTGGCCGTCGCGGGCAGGAGCTTGCCGACCACGCCCCAGCGGCCGCGGGCGAGCACGGCGCCGTCGCCGCCGACGCCCTGCGTCGCGATCCGCAGCGTGGCGGCGGCCGGTTGCGGGGCGGGAGCGGGCGCGGGAGCAGGAGCCGGAGCCGGCGTCGTGGGAGTCTGGGCGGAGGCGGCGGCGGGGAACGCCACCGCCGCGAGGGCGGTGAGAATCAGGTGGCGACGCATGGAAGGCGCTGAACGCTAGTCGACGGCGGGGCGGCTCGGGAACAGCCTGGACCCACCGACGACGAGCGCCGCCGACCCGGCCAGCGATCCCACGATCAGCACGGGGAACTGCCACGTCCAGTCCATCGACGCGGCGAAGGCGATCGCGTTGTTGATCGCGTGCAGCGCGATGCACGGGTACAGCGAGCCGGTCCGCTGGTACAGCCAGCACAGCCCGAACCCGAGGACGGCGAGCGGCACGAGCGCCGCCGGATCGGCCGACCCGAAGTGGATCGCGCCGAAGCAGACGCCGGTGATGATCGCCGCGGGCCAGAAGCCGCGCCAGTTGCGCAAGGCGCCGAAGAAGAAGCCGCGGAAGAAGAACTCCTCGACGACGGGCGCGATGACGCAGACGAGCACCATGCCGAAGGCCAGCGCGGCGTCGCTGTCGCGGACCCCGAGGTCGTCGAGCTGGTCCTCGGTCTCGCCCAGGCCCACGAGCGGCGCCCACACCGCGAGGAACACGAAGAACGCGCCGAAGACGAGGACTGCCCAGCCGAGCGCCGGCCACGGCCGCGTGCGGCGCAGCCCGAACTGCGACGGCCACACCGGCCCGGCCATCCGCGCGAAGAAGAGCGCCACCGCGATGAAGCCGAGGTCCTGCACGAACGTCGCGCCGAGGAGGATCCCCGGCGGCGTGTCGCCCCCGCTCTCGAAGGAGTAGCCGAACGCCGTCCCGACGATCGCGACGATCAGCCCGCCGACCGTGGCGACCAGAAGCGCCGTGAGCAGCCCGACCGGGGCGGTCCAGGGCAGCCAGCGCTGCTCGCCCGGCTGCGGAGCGGGCGGTTCGGAGTCCGGCGGTCGCTCCGGCGAGCGCTCCCACGTGGTGGCCGACACGGTCGTCAGCGTAGGGGGCGCGAACGCCCGTCCCGCCGCCTCACGCCGCGCCCTCGGCGATCTCCGCCGCGAGCGCCCCGAGATCGGGGACCCATCGGACGCCCTCCGGAGGAGCCGCGGCGTCCCGCGAGACGAGGATCGCTTCGATGCCCGCGGCGCGGGCGCCGGCGACGTCGTGCTCGATCGAGTCGCCCACGTGGATCGCGTCGCCCGGCGCGACGTGCCCGGCGAGGCGGAGCCCCTCGCGCAGGAGCGCCGGGTCGGGCTTCGCGGCGCCGAACTCGGCGGAGCTGACCGCGCCGTCGACGAGCGGAGCCAGGCCGGTCCGCTCGAGGACCTCGTGCAGCGAGACGTCCCAGTTGGAGACCACGACGAGGCGCGCTCCCCCTTCGCGCAGCCGGGCCAGCGCGTCCGGGACCTCCGGGTAGGGCCGGAACCGCAGCGCGCCGAGCAGCGCGGCTTGCAGGTCGCCGACGCCGCGCGCCGACTCGGGCAGGGCGTCGCGCAGCACCTCGGTGCACCGCGCGCGCAGGTCGGCGAGACCGGCCGCGTCCGCGGCGTCGTCGAGGTGCGCGCGGTAGTACGCGATCTCCGCCCGGATCGCGGCCGCCGCATCGTCCTCGGTCACGGGCACGCCGCGCGCCGCGAGCTCCTCGACCAGCGCCGGACCGGGCGGCGGCAGCTCGACGAGCGTGCCGAGCGCGTCGAGCAGAACCGCCCTCACGCGACCCAGTGCCAGGTCGAGACGAGCCAGCTCGTGACGGCGAGCAGCGCGACGGACGCCGCGAGCACCGCCTGCCGGACGGCCGGGCGATGGCGCAGCAGCCACAGCGCCAGCCAGAGGTGCAGCGGCCACAGGACGGCGGCGAACCGCGGCAGCGACATGAGCGGCTGGCCCTCGGCGGGGAACGACAGCGGCAGCAGCAGCGCCGCGGCGGCGTAGAGCCAGTACGCGGCGGGCAGCCGCCGGATCGCCCCGGCGAGCGCGACGAGCACCGCGACCAGGACGACGAGGAGCATCGCGTCGAGCGCCGCCGGATCGAACGGGACGTGCGGCCGTGGTGCGCCGGTGAGGACGTCGCCGATGCCGCGCACGCCCGCGCTGACACCGTCGGGGATCGCGCCGAACGGCCCGGCGAACGTCCGGTCCCACGCCTCCTGCGCGCGGAACGGCGCCAGCCCGTCCTCGCCCGCGAGCGCGAGGGCGACGCAGTAGACGGCGAGGCCCGCGGGGACGGCGGCCAGCCGTGCCAGGTCGGCCGTGCGCCGCTCGGGCGACTGCCACCACAGCACCAGCAGCGGCACCAGGAGGACGAGCCCCGCGCTGCGCGTCGCGGCCGCGAAGGCGCCCGCGATCGCCGCCGCCGTCCACCGGTCCGTGCGCGCCGCGTAGATCGCGCCGACCGACAGCGCGAGGAAGAGCGCCTCGCTGTAGACCGCTCCGAACCACAGCGCGCCCGGCGACACCGCGACGAGCAGGACCGTCAGCGCCGCCGCCTCGCCGCCGAAGTCGAGCGCGACGAGCCGGTGCAGCAGCACGAGCGCGACGAGCAGCGCCGCCAGCGAGACCGCGATGCCCGCGACGAGCGTCGATCCGAGCAGCAGCCCGAGCCCGCGGGACAGCAAGGGGAAGAGCGGGAAGAACGCCGCGCGCTCGTCGTCGTAGCCGCCGTCGGCGATCCGCAGGAACCAGACGCTGTCCCAGCGCGCGAACGGCGCGACGAGCGCGTTCCCGATCGCCCCGAACGGCCGCGTCAGCCCCTCCGCGTCGTACCGCGACGCGTTGTCCCAGCGGATGCCGGCGAGCGCCACGGCGGTGACGCCGGAGACGAGGACGACGACGCGCGAGAGCACGAACGCACGCACCGCGACGCCGACCGCGGTACGCCGGGTGGCCTCGCTACGGTCCCCGTCCGTGCTCGCCGACGACTTCTTCCAGCGTTGGGACCACCAGCTCACGGCGGCGGGCACGCTCCTGCTGGTCATCCTCGTGGTGTTCATCGTCGATCAGGCGTTCAAGCGTCGAGGGCACGCGCTGGCCCGGCGCGTGGTCGGCGGCCGCGTCGATCCGACGCTGGCCACGCGGCTGCGGTTCATCCGCCGCTTCGTCGAGGCCTCCATCATCGTGATGGGCCTCGCGCTCGCGCTGTCCCAGTTCACCGCGCTCGACCGGTTCGCCGCGAGCATCCTGGCGTCCGGCGCCATCGCAGCGGCGGTCATCGGCTTCGCGGCGCAGCAGACCCTCGGCAACATCATCGCCGGCGTGTCGCTGGCGGTCACGCAGCCCATCCGCATCGGCGACCTCGTGTCCTTCGAGGAGCACCGCGGCGTCGTCGAGGACATCCGCCTCACGCACACGTACCTCACGACCGGCGCCGACACGCGGATCGTGGTGCCCAACGGCCGCCTGGCGAACGCGGTGGTGCGCAACGACTCCATCGTGACGGAGACGGTCGGCGTGGAGATAGAGCTGTGGCTGTCGCCCGACGTTGACGAGCTGCGGGCGATCGAGGTGCTCGGCGACGCGATCGAGGACGTCGCAGTGACGATCAAGGCGGTCGACCAGGACGGCACGACCATCGGGCTGATCGGCCGCCCGACCACCCCGCTGGAGCGCCCCGCGGAGGAGGCGGAACTGCGCCGGGAGGGGCTCAAGGCGTTGCGCGCCGCGGGCCTTCGCTGACCGACCGGCAGGAGGAGCCGGCGCACGCTGCCAGAATGTGCGGGCAGATGTCCCGCGCAGCCCGCCAGCGCCGGCGCCGCCGCAAGCACAGCGCCGGCCCGGCCTTCCTCATCCTGGGCGTCCTCGCGACGTGCCTCGTGCTGGGCGTGCTCGGCGTGGTCGGCTACATCGTCGGCATCGCCTCCTCGGCCCCGGAGCTGAGCGAGCTCAAGCCGATCGACCAGGGCTCCTCGTCGCAGGTGTTCGCGGCCGACGGGACGCCGCTCGGGTTCATCCAGGCCGAGATCCTGCGCACGCCGATCCCCGACGCGTCGATCCCGCAGACGGTCAAGGACGCGACGGTCGCGATCGAGGACGAGCGCTTCTACCGCCACAAGGGCGTCGACTTCGAGGGCGTCATCCGCGCGGCCGTGAAGAACCTCGAGTCGGGCAAGACGGTCGAGGGCGGCTCGACGCTGACGATGCAGCTCGTCCGCACGCTCTACATCTCGAAGGAGCGGACGTTCAAGCGCAAGGTGCGCGAGGCGAAGCTCGCCGAGGAGCTCGAGAACATCCACGACAAGCGGTGGATCCTCGACAAGTACGTCAACAACGCCCCGTACGGGACCGTGGGCGGGCAGACGGCGGTCGGCATCCAGGCCGCGGCGCGCGTGTTCTTCAACAAGCCGGCGCGCGACCTGAAGCTGCACGAGGCGGCGCTGCTCGCCGGCCTCCCCCAGGCGCCCTCGCGGTACAACCCGTTCGACGACGAGCAGGTGGCGCTCGAGCGGCGCAACCGGGTGCTCGACAAGATGGCCGAGCTGGGGATGATCCAGCGCGAGACCGCCGAGCGCGCGAAGGAGCGGCCGCTCGGCGTCCAGAAGAGCCGGTACTACACGCAGCGCCGCGAGAGCTTCTTCTTCGACTACGTCCGCCAGCAGCTGATCAACCGGTACGGCGTGGACCGCGTGCGCAAGGGCGGCCTCCGCGTCTACACGACGATCAACCTGAAGATGCAGCAGCAGGCGCGGGCGGCGATCGCGTCGGTCCTGACGTTCGCGAACCCGCCGAAGTCGGCGATCGCCACCGTCGACCCCCGCGACGGGCGGATCCTCGCGATGGCCTCCTCGGCGAGCTACGCGGAGACGAAGTACAACCTCGTCAGCCAGGGGCGGCGGCAGCCCGGCTCGACGTTCAAGATCATGGGCCTGATGGCGGCGCTCAAGCGCGGCGTGTCGCCCGAGTCGACGTCGTACGTCTCCAAGCCGCTCAAGTTCAACGACCCGAGGTACGGGCCCATCGAGACGAAGACGTACGACAACACGTACGGCGGCTCGATGAACCTCGTCACCGCGACGCTCAAGTCCGACAACAGCGTCTACATGCAGCTCGGGCTCGACGTCGGGCCCGATGCCGTCAAGGAGACGGCGCGCGAGATGGGCATCACCTCGAAGCTCAACGGCTACCCCGCGGAGATCCTCGGCGGCCTCGAGGACGGCGTGTCCCCGCTCGAGATGGCCAGGGCCTACTCGTCGATCGCCAACGGGGGCGAGCGGATCATCCCGCGCGGGATCGAGCGCGTGAAGTTCGCCGACGGCAAGGTCGACAACTGGCTCGACACGAAGAAGACGCGGATCTTCAAGGACGGCGTCGCGGCGAAGGCGACGGACATCCTCATCAAGAACATCCAGGGCGGCACCGGCGTCTCGGCGAACATCGGCTGCCCGGCCGGCGGGAAGACCGGCACGACCGACAACCACACCGATGCGTGGTTCGTCGGGTTCACCCCGAACCTGGCGACCGCGGTCTGGGTCGGCTACCCGAAGTCGCGTGTCGAGATGTACCCGCCCGTCACGCCGATCTCCGTCGCGGGCGGCACGTACCCCGCGCAGATCTGGGGCCGGTACATGAAGTCGGTCAAGCGCGGCTGCGGCAGCTTCCCCGCCCCGAAGGAGCCGTTCCAGGCCGCACCGTTCTTCGGTCGCTACTCGACGACGGGCGCGCCGGGGTCGACCACCGGCTACGGCACGACCGACGGGACGACTTCGGGGACGACCTCCGGCACGACCGCGCCGCCGGCGACCGGCGGCGCGACGCCGGACGCGACGACGCCGCCGGCGCCGCAGGACAACGGCACGAACGGCAACGGCGACAACGCCGGCGGCACCGGCTACGACCCGGACCTGTACGAGACGCCGCCCCAGGGCGCGCCCGCCGCGCCGGGCAACAACGGGAACGGCAACGGCAACGGCAACGGCCGGCGCTAGGCGGCCGCCGTGGGCGAGCAGCCCGGCGAGCTCGCGCTGATCGACGCCTTCCGGCGGATCATCGGCGCGTCGCCCGAGCGCGTCGTCGTGCCGTCCGGCGACGACGCCGCGGTGGTCCGCGCGCGGCCGCTGGCGGTGACGTCGATCGACACGATGGTCGACGGCGTCCACTTCCGCCTGGGCGACGCCTCGCCCGCCGACGCCGGCCATCGCGCGCTGGCGGGCGCGCTCTCCGACCTCGCGGCCATGGGCGCCGACCCCGGCGAGGCGTACGTCTCGCTCGGGCTGCCCAAGGGCTTCACCGCCGCGGCCGCCGAGGAGCTCGCCGGGGCGATGGCCGCCCTCGCGACCCGCACCGGCACGGCGATCGCCGGCGGCGACGTCGTCCGCGCGCCCGCGCTCACGATCACCGTGACGGTCGTCGGCTGGGCCGACAGGGAGGAGGACCTCGTCCGCCGCGCCGGCGCACGGCCCGGCGACGTCGTCGTGGTCTCCGGCCCGCTCGGCGCCTCCGCCGCGGGCCTGGCGATCCTCGAGGGAAGAGCCACCGCCCCGCGGGCCTCGGCCGGCGACGGCGAGCCCTCTCCGGGCGCGGCGCTCGTCGCCGCGTACCTCCGGCCCGAGCCACGGTTCGACGCGGCGCGCGAGCTGGTCGCCGCGGGCGCGCACGCCATGATCGACCTCTCCGACGGGCTCGCGACCGACCTGCGGCACGTCGCCGAGGCGAGCGGGGTGCGCGTCGAGGTGGACCTCACGGCGCTGCCGATCGCACCGGGCGTCGCGGAGGTCGCGGAGCAGCTCGGCGCCGACGCCGCCGAGCTCGCCGTCACCGGCGGCGAGGACTACGAGCTGTGCGCGTGCTTGCCGGCATCCCCGTCGCCGCGCTTCACCGTGATCGGCGCGGTGACGGACGGGTTACCGGGCGTCTCGTTCTCGCCCGGAGGCGTGAACGGCGAGCGCTCGTTCGAGGGGTACCAGCACCGGCTGTGAACCGCGAGGAAGGCCTCGGCCACTGCCTCGCAGTCGACGTCGTAGTCACGCCGGGAGACGCGGCGCTTCAGGTCGTTCACCATCATGCTCGGGCTCGACATCGGTTACGGAGTTCCCGGCACGAGCGAGTCGCGACCCGATCTGGACCGACGACCGATGGGCGTTCGACCAGTCGTCCAGCGTGGCAGGAGAACGCTCCGTCGTGGCGCGTTGACGTGCGGGCTCAGGCGCGGGCCGCGGCGCCCCGCGGCTCCGTCTTCACGAGGCGTGCGAAGACGATGATCCGCTGCGCCGCGCTGTAGAGCGGGTGGCACGCGGACAGCACGAGGCGCGAGTACCCGACGCGCTTGATGACCGAGATCTCGTCCGGGTCGACGATGCGCGTGCGCTCCACCGAGTACGTGAACCGGCCGTACGGCATCTCGAGCACGACGCTGTCGCCGGGATCGAGCTCGTCGAGCTTGCGGAAGGGCGCGAGGTACGTCGTGCGGTGCCCCGCGATCGCCGTCGTCCCGCCCGCGCCGGGATAGGGCGTCTGCGGGAAGAAGCCCGGGCCCTTGCGCAGGTCCCCCGCGTTCGTGCCGTCGACGACCACGAACTTCGCGCCGATGGCCGGGATGCGGATCCGCCCGGCCGCCTCGCCGTCCTCCGTGCGCCGCTTCAGCGACCGTGCGAGGAACGCCAGCCGCCGGCCGCTCGTGCGCAGGTGCACGAGCGCGCGCGCCTCGAGCTGCGTCGGCCCCGCCTTCTCCAGCTCCTCCAGGTCGCCGCCGAGCCTGTCCTGCGTCATCCGCGCGTAGAACGCCGAGACCGGCTCCTGCCAGGCGAGCGTCAGCCCCGCATCGACGAGCAGCAGCGCGCCCGCGATGATGAGGACCGTCGAGAAGGCTCGGAGAGCGCGGCGCATGGAGGTCTCACCGTCATCGGCACGGCGCCGGGACGGTCGCAACGCAGGCTAGCCACCGCTCAGCGCCGCAAGGCCGACTCGGTGCCGCCGAGGCTCCCGGGCCCGGCGTAGCTGGCCGGACCGCGGGTCGTCAGCGGCCCGGGGGGCTCCTCCTCGGCGCGCGCGGGCGGGCGCTTGCGCCACGTGATCGCGCCAGCGGCCACGCCGCACGCGAGCAGGGCGCTCCAGACCAGCACGCCCAGCGGTCCGACGGTCCCGCCCGTCAGCAGCAGCACGGCGCTCCACAGCGCCTCCGCCGCGTCGAGCCCGAACGCGTCCGCGTACGACAGCCCGACGAGGACCCAGGGAGCGAAGCCGGCGAGCACGAGCAGCACGCCGCCGAGGCGCCGCAGCCGGATCTCGGGGACGACGGCCAGCAGCCAGCAGTGGACGGTGATCGACAGCAGCAGCGCGGTGTACGGGTTGACGACGAGGACGCCGATGGCCAGCGCGACGAGCACGACGAGGACCGCGGCGGCACCGCCTTCCAGCTCGTCGGGCTCCCGCGGCCCGCGCACCGCGAACCAGCGCCGCGCGAAGAAGCCCGCAGCCAGCACGACCACCAAGCCGGCGATCACGCCCCACCCGACCGGCACGGCGCCCGCGCCCACGACGCCCGTCAGCGCCGGCGCGACGCCGGTCAGGCCGAGCAGCCGGGCGACCAGGGCGGTCAGCACGAACGGCGTCGCCAGCAGGGCGAGCCACGGGAACCACGCCGCCACCGGGCGGCGCCGGCGCCGCACCCGCGCCAGCCCGTCGATCGCACCGACCAGCGCGGGCAGGAGCAGCAGCGCGGCGACGAGGGTGACCGCCCACTTCGCCAGCACGCGCTTCCGGAAGACCATGTACTCGCGCGGACCGGACGGGACGTTGGGCCCGTTGTCGAGCGCGGTGATCGACCGCAGCGTCGCGCGCCCGAAGTCCTCGAGCTTGTCCGCGGAGACCTCGTCGTCCGCGCCGGGCCCGCGCTCGCCGCTGGCCTGCAGCGTCACCGCGGAGATCCCGTCGGCCCCGAGCGCGCCCTGCGGCGTCAGCGTCAGCGGCACCGCCAGCCGCGCCAGCTGCAGCAGCGCCCGCGGCGAGCTCGGCCCGAGGTTCGTCTCCTGCCGCACCGCCAGCTCCACCGTGCGGCGCAGCCGCATCGGCGCCGTGCCGCCGTGCTCCGACCACGGGATCACGCGCGGCACCCGCGCCGTCGAGCCGGCCACGTCGCCGATCACGATCGCCGCGTCCGTCGGACCGCTGAGCTTGCCCATCAGGCGCCGCACGCCGGCCGCGCCGCCGGTGCCGCCGCTCGTCGACACGAGCGTCAGCGTCCGCCGCACGGAGCGCCCGCGGAACAGCCGCGTCAGCGCCACCAGCGTCGCCGTCCCCGACAGCTGCGCCGCCGAGCCGCTCTCCCGCGCGTCGCGCTGGGCGATGATCAGCAGCCGCCGCGGGTCGCGGCCGGTCCGCTCCCCGATGACCGTGCTGAACGTGGCGTCGCCGTCGATCGTCTCGGCCCGGTCGGAGACACGCCGCGTCGCGAAGCCCGCGTTCGACATCTCGGTCTGGACACGGGTCGCCAGCGCCTCGTCCCCGGCGGAGCCCGGCCGCCGGTTCGGGAACGTCCGCGCGAGGTCGCCGAGGATCCCGTACGCGGCCCGCCCGTCGAACGCGTCGGGGGCGAGCGTCGTCCCGATCGCCCTCGGCTGATCGCTCAGCGCGAAGGCCGCCAGGAGGAGCCCGAGGAAGAGCGGCAGGAACGCCGCGCGGTAGAGCCTGCTGTCCAGCATCGCCGACCCGTCACCATATGGGGAGCGACGATGGCTGAACGCTCCCCACGCATCCTGCTCGTCGATGACGAGCACGCCATCCAGACCCTGCTCTCGTACCCCCTGCAGAAGGACGGCTACGACGTCGTCTGCGCCTCGGACGGGCGTGAGGCGCTGGCGCGGTTCGACGACGGCTCGTACGACCTCGTCGTGCTCGACGTGATGATGCCGCGCCTGGACGGGCTCGAGGTCTGCCGCCGCCTGCGGGCGAAGAGCACCGTCCCGATCATCATGCTCACCGCGCGGGCGGAGGAGGTCGACAAGGTCGTCGGGCTCGAGCTCGGCGCCGACGACTACATCACCAAGCCGTTCTCGCTGCGCGAGTTCCGCTCCCGCGTCAAGGCCGCCCTGCGCCGGTCGACCTGGCAGGCCCCGTCGGCCGACGTCGAGGAGGAGCAGCTCGAGGTCCGCGACCTGCGCATGGACTTCGCCAAGCGCACCGTCAAGGTCCGCGGCGAGGACGTCCAGGCCACGTACGTCGAGTTCGAGATCCTCAAGGCGCTCGCGTGCAACCCCGGCCGCGTCTTCACCCGCGAGATGCTCCTGACGCGGATCTGGGGCGACTCGGCGTTCCGCGACCCGCGCACGATCGACGTGCACATCCGGCACCTGCGCGAGAAGCTCGAGCTCGAGGCGAAGGACCCGGAGTACCTCTTCACGGTCCGCGGCGTCGGGTACCGGTTCCGCGACACGGACGACGCCTAGCCCGCAGCATCGGATCCGGCGATGTTGAGCCTGCGCTCGATCCGCACGCGCCTCGCGCTCCTCGTCTTCGCGATCACGCTGATCGCGGTGGGGTTCGTGTACGTCTACGTCGCGCCGCCGCTGGAGGACAACCTGCGCGAGCAGAAGCTCGACGCGCTCGTCGTCGACGCCCGGCGCTACTCGGCGCCGATCGTCCGCTCGCGCAACGCCGACATCGGCCTGCTCAAGGAGGTCGTCGCGCGCGTCGGCGACCGCTCGAACGCGCTCGTCACCGTCCTGCGCGTCAACCGGGTCGCGCTCGGCCTCGAGACGCAGGTCGTCACCGACTCGACCGGCGACGCCGACCCGCAGGACCTCCAGTTCGAGGTGGCCAGCGACGCCGCGCGCCAGCGGAAGGTCACGACCGGGACCGAGTCGAGCTCGTCGGGCCGGATGGGCCAGGCCGCGTACCCGATCGTCCGCCGCGGGCGGGTGGAGCAGGTCATCGTCTACTCCGCCCCGCTGAGCGACGTGGAGAACAACGTGACGCTGGTGCGGCGGCGCATCCTCGTCGCGGGCGGCATCGCGCTCGGGCTGGCGCTGGCGGGCGGGTTCCTGCTGTCGCTGCAGCTCACGCGGCGCATCAAGCGGCTCGAGCGCACCGCTCGCAGCGTGGCGGCTGGCGACTTCTCGGGCCGGTTCCCCATCGACCGGCCGGACGAGCTGGGGCAGCTCGCCGTCGCGCTGGACGACATGCAGCGCCAGCTCGGCGAGCTCGACACGGCGCGCAAGCGCTTCATCGCCACCGCCTCGCACGAGCTGCGCACGCCGATCTTCTCGCTCGGCGGGTTCCTCGAGCTGCTGCAGGACGAGGACCTCGACGAGGAGACCCGCGACGCGTTCCTGACCCAGGTGCGCGACCAGGTCGAGCGCCTCCAGAAGCTGGCCGTCGACCTGCTCGACCTCTCGAAGCTCGAGGCCGGGTCACTCGAGCTGCGGCCCGAGCCGACCGACGTCGGGATGCTCGCGCGCACCGTCACGAACGAGTTCCAGCCCGCCCTCGCACGGCATGACTCGAACCTGCAGCTGCGCCTCGGCCGGCTGCCCGTCGAGGCCCAACTCGACCGCGAGAGGGTGGCCCAGATCCTGCGTATCCTCATCGACAATGCGCTCACGCACACGCCGCCGGGCACGGACATGATCGTCACGGCGACCCGCGACGACGGCCACGTTCGGCTGTCGGTCCGCGACTTCGGGGGCGGCATCAAGCGGCAGTCGATGGACCGCCTCTTCGAGCCCTTCTACAGCGCCGGCGACGGCCAGGGTTCGGGCCTCGGCCTCGCGATCGCGCGGGAGCTGGCGGAGCGCATGGAGGGCCGCCTCGGCGTCGAGCCGGCCGCGCGCGGCACCACCTTCACCCTCGAGCTGCCCGCGTGAGGCGCCTCGCCGCCCTCGCGCTCCTCGCCGCCGCGCTGCTCGCCGGCTGCGGGGGCGACGACGAGAAGACGACCGCGAAGAACCCCGAGACGACCGCGAAGAACCCCGAGACGGCGACGGTCGAGCGCACCACGCGCGTCGAGGTGCTCAAGCAGGCGCAGGGCGGCGGGTTCGACCCCGAGGCGATCTTCGACCGCGTCGGCCCCGGCGTCGTCGAGGTCATCTCGCTCTTCGGCGAGGACTCGGCCAACGGCCGCGGCGGGATCGGGTCCGGCTTCGTCGTCGACGAGGACGGCGAGATCATCACCAACGCGCACGTGGTGACCAGCGGCGAGGGCCGCGACATCAAGCGCGCGGAGGAGGTCTACGTCAAGTTCCCCGACGACAACCAGGTCGCCGCGAAGATCGTCGGGTTCGACCCG
The DNA here is from genome assembly GCF_056863335.1 of Parviterribacter kavangonensis. NCBI lineage: Bacteria > Bacillati > Actinomycetota > Thermoleophilia > Solirubrobacterales > Parviterribacteraceae > Parviterribacter > Parviterribacter kavangonensis. The sequence goes on from NZ_JBXPJA010000003.1 coordinate 245,667, forward strand.
AACGCCGACGTCGCGCTGCTGCGCCTGGAAACGCTCGAGGGGCTGACGCTGCGGCCGCTGCCGCTCGGCGAGGGCAAGGACGTCCGCGTCGGCGCGCCCGTGGTCGCGATCGGCAGCCCGTTCGGCGAGGAGCAGTCGCTGTCGGTCGGCGTCGTGTCGGCCACCGACCGCGCGATCCAGTCGCTGACCGGGTTCGACACGCTCGGCGCGGTCCAGACCGACGCCGCCATCAACCAGGGCAACTCGGGCGGCCCGCTCATCAACGCCAAGGGCGAGGTGATCGGCATCAACGCTCAGATCCGCACGAACAGCGGCGGCGGCGAGGGCGTCGGCTACGCGATCCCGGTCGACCAGATCAAGCGGTCGGCCGAGCAGATCCGCGACCACCGCGAGGTCAAGTACGCGTACCTCGGCGTCTCGACGACGCCCGTCTACCCGCAGCTGTCCCAGCGGTTCGACCTCGGCACCGAGGACGGCGCCTGGGTGCAGGAGGTCGTCGAGGACGGCCCTGCGGAGGAGGCCGGGATCGAGGACGGCGGCGGCTCGGAGCGCTTCCAGGCCCGGCCCTACAGGACCGGCGGCGACGTCATCACGAAGGTCGGCGACACGGTGGTCCACACGGAGAACGACCTCGGCATCGCGCTGACGAAGTACCGGCCGGGCGACGAGGTCCCGCTTGAGGTCGTCCGCGACGGCAAGCGCCGGACGATCAGCGTGAAGCTGGGCGAGCGCCCGGCGCAGGTCTCGAACGGCTGAGCCGGTGGTCGACGAGCTCGCCGTCGAGCTGGCGCTGTCGCTGCGCGAGACCGTCCTGCCGTCGCTCGGCTCCCACGCGGGGCGCGCGCACGAGAGGGCCGGCGGGGGCGGCGACATCACGTTCGCGATCGACGAGGAGGCCGAGCGGCACCTCGAGACGTTCCTCGCCGAGCGCGCGCCCGAGCTGGCGTTCTTCTCCGAGGACCGCGGGCTCGTCGGGCCGGACGACCCGCCGTACGTGCTCGTCGTCGACCCGATCGACGGAACGCGCCCGGCGATGGCGGGCTTCGAGGCGGCCTGCGTGTCGGTCGCGGTCGCGCGGATGCCGGACGACGGCGTGCCGCGGATGCGCGACGTGCAGACCGGCGTGATCGTCGAGATCAAGTCCGGCGCGCGGTTCGTCGCGCGCCGCGGCGGCGGCCTGGAGGCCGACGTGCCGGTCGTGCTGTCGGCGAACGAGGACCTCGACCGGATGTTCTGGGTCTACGGCCTGCGCGGCCGGCCCTCCCGGGTCGTCGTCGAGGTTCTCGCCGAGCTGCTCGACGTCTCGTCGACCGGAGGCGCCGCGTTCGACCTCGGATCGGCGACGTACGACATGACGCGCATCGCCACCGGGCAGCTCGACGCGTACGTCGAGCCCAGTCCGCGCATCGTCGACGACGTCCCCGGCATGCGCGAGGCGTGGGAACGCGTCGGGCGCGGCGCGGTGCTCAACAACACGCCGTACGACCTCGCCGCCGCCGTGCTCTGCCTGCTCGAGGCGGGCGCCGTCGTGACCGACGCGGACGGCCGGCCGCTGGACGACCGGCCGCTGCTCGGCGCGGGCGTCGAGCACCAGATGGCGTGCGTCGCGGCGGCCAACCCGGCGCTCCACGCGAAGGTCCTCCGCGAGGTCGACGCGGGAATCGGGCGGCTACGCCACCTCGCGCGGTAGCGTTCGAAGGGCCGATGCTCCAGCCTGTTGCCGTAGGCGCCAAGACGCTCGCCGACTACACGCACATCGTGGGCCGGCCCCTCATCGAGGAGATCCGGGAGCTCGCCGCCCCGCTGGAGGGCACGCGCGTCGTGCACCTCTCCGCGACTGCCTTCGGGGGCGGCGTCGCCGAGATCCTCTACACGCTGGTCCCGCTCATGAAGGACGTCGGGCTGGACTGCGAATGGCAGGTCATCTACGGCCGCGAGGAGTTCTTCAACGCCACGAAGCTCATGCACAACGCGCTCCAGGGGGCGCCGGACGACCTGACCGACGAGCAGTGGGAGACGTGGCGCCGGTACAACGAGATGAACTCGCGGGAGCTGAACGCGGGCTGGGACGTCGCGATCGTCCACGACCCGCAGCCGGCCGCGATGTACTCGCTCGTCCCCGACAAGGCGCGCGCGTGGGTCTGGCGCTGCCACATCGACGTCTCGACGCCGAACCCGGCGACGATCGGCAAGCTCCTGCCGTACATCAGCGAGTACCCGCAGTCGCTGTTCCACGTCGAGAACTACGTGCCCGACGGCATGAAGGGCACCGTGAACGTCGTCCCGCCGGCGATCGACCCGCTCGCTCCGAAGAACATGGCGCTGTCGCCCGAGGACGCCTCGTACGTCTGCCAGCAGTTCGGCATCGACGTCGACCGGCCGCTCATGTGCCAGGTGTCGCGGTTCGATCCGTGGAAGGACCCGCTGGGCGTCATCGACGCCTACCGGATGGTCAAGGAGTCGATCCCCAGCGTGCAGCTCGCGCTCGTCGGGTCGATGGCCAGCGACGACCCCGAGGGCTGGGACTTCTTCAACGCGACGATCGCCCACGGTGCCGGCGATCCGGACATCCACATCCTCAACAACTTCAACAACGTCGGCTCGATCGAGGTCAACGCGTTCCAGTCCCACGCGGACGTCGTGATCCAGAAGTCGACGCGTGAGGGCTTCGGCCTGACGGTCAGCGAGGCGCTCTGGAAGGGCCGGCCGTTCATAGGCGGCAACGTCGGGGGCATACCCCTCCAGGTGCGGAACGGCATCTCCGGCTACCTCGTGGACTCCATCGAGGAATGCGCCGATCGGGCGCGGGACATCATCGAGGACCCGGCGCTGGGCAAGGCGCTGGGCAAGCGGGGCAAGGAGCACGTGCGCAAGCAGTTCCTGACGCCGCGCTACCTGCGGGACTACCTGAAGATCATGACCGCGGCGCTCGCCGAGGCCGGCGGCGCGGTCGAGCGCGCCGAGGCCTCATGAGCGGGGGCGCGCGGCCGCTCGTCCTCGTCTCGAACCGCGGGCCGGTCACGTTCGGCCCCGAGGGCGAGATGAAGCGCGGGACCGGCGGGCTCGTCACGGCCCTGACCGGCCTGGCATCGCACCGCGAGGTCCTGTGGATCGCGTCGGCGATGACCGACGAGGACGTCGAGCACTCCGAGAAGCACGAGGGCGGCGCGTTCGAGGTGTCGGTCCCGGGCCGGGACGCGTCGTACCAGGTGCGGCTGGTGGCCTCCGAGCCGATGGCCTACGACCGCTTCTACAACGTGTTCGCGAACCCGATGCTCTGGTTCATCCAGCACTACCTCTGGGACCTCTCGAACGCCCCGGACATCCGGCGCAACGAGGTCGAGGCGTTCGAGTACGGCTACAACGTCGTCAACGACGACCTCGCCGAGGCGGTCGTCGAGGAGATCGACGGCGTCGACGAGCCGGTCGTGATGGTCCACGACTACCACCTCTACACGCTGCCGGGCCTCGTCCGGCGGGCGCGGCCGGACGCGTTCCTGCACCACTTCATCCACATCCCGTGGACGCAGCCCGACGCCTGGCGCGTGTTGCCGCGCGGGATCCGCCGGGAGATCTTCGAGGGGCTGCTCTCGAACGACATCATCGGGTTCCACACGCGCTCGTACCGCTGGAACTTCCTGCAGTGCTGCCGTGACTTGATGGACCTCGAGGTCGACTTCGGGCGCGGCGTCGTGCGGTTCGAGGACCGCGAGGTCTGGGTCCGCGCCTACCCCCTGCCGATCGATGCGTCGGCGACGTGCCGGGTGGCAGCGTCGGACCGGACGCGGTCGTTCGAGGAGCAGCTGCTCGAGCGCCGGCGCGAGTTCCAGATCCTCCGCGTCGACCGGGCCGACCTCTCGAAGAACGTCCTGCGCGGCTTCTCCGCGTTCGACCTCTTCCTCGAGCAGCACCCCGAGTTCGCCGAGCGGGTGACGTTCGTCGCCCAGCTGATGCCGTCCCGGACCGACGTGCCCGAGTACGCCGAGTACCTCGAGCGGATCGAGGCGCTGGTGGCCGTCGTCAACCACCGCCACGGGACGCCCGACTGGATGCCGATCCAGCTGAAGCTGCGCGACGACCTCGAGGAGGCGATGGCGTCGTACAAGCACTACGACGTCCTGATCGTCAACGCGATGTTCGACGGGATGAACCTCGTGGCGAAGGAGGGCCCGCTCGTCAACGAGCGCAACGGCGTCTCGATCCTGAGCGAGAACACCGGCGCCCACGAGGAGCTCGGCGAGTTCGCGCTCTCCGTGAACCCCTTCGACATCCAGGAGACGGCGGACTCCATCCACGCGGCGCTGACGATGGCCTCCGAGGAGCGCGAGCGCAGGATGCACGGGCTGCAGGAGATCGTCACCGCCCGCGACCCGGGCGACTGGATCGACGACCAGCTCGCGGACATCCGCAAGAAGGCCTCCGCGGGGGATCCGGCGGTCTAGACCGTCGAAGCGCGTGCGCGGCGAGGGCTCGCCTCCCGCCGCGTCGGGGCGTTGCCTTGTCCTTGTTCGCTTGCGGTCGCGGGGGCCGGCGAGGGAGCGGTTCCAGTGAGGTGGTCGTTCGGTCCGTGGTCGTTTGCGCCAGTGGGGTTAGCAACGTGCCACACCGCGTCCCCCGCGTCCGCGCACGGGTCGTTAGGGTCGCGCCTCTTACGCTCGGCTGCCCCGGCCGTCCCGGGCCCCGGGCGTGTGCTCCCGGGGATGGTTTCGCGCCGTGACATTCGTGCACCGTCGTCGTTCCCGGCGGGTCCGGTGCACGTTCGTTCCGCATACCGAAAGGTTCGTGCACCGCCCTCCGATTTCACGGGTGCGGTGCACGTTCCTATCGCATAGCGAAAGGTTCGTGCACCGCCTTGCGTCCGGGACGGGTGCGGTGCACGTTTCGTTCGCATAGCGAAGGTTTCGTGCACCGCGACCGCCAGGGGCGCCGACGGTGCACGTTCCCTTCGGCGGTTGCTCGTGCCCAGTCGCGAAACCATCCCCGGGAGCACACGCCCGGGGCCCGGGACGGCCGGGGCAACCGAGCGTAAGAGGCGCGACCCGAACAACCCGTGCGCGGACGCGGGGGACGCGGTGTCGCACGTTGCTGACCCCACTGCCCCGGCGAACACGGACCGAAAGACCACAACTGCAGAACCTCCCCCTTCGCCGGCCCCCGCGACCGCGAACGACGAAGGAGAAGCCAACGACTCGCCGCGGCGGGACAGGACGTCCCTCGGCGGCGCTCCTCTACCCCTCGAACCCGAACTCCCCGGGCGCCGGGGCCGGTCGATGCACCGCCGACTGCGGCGCGGTGACGCGGTTCGCGACGGACGAGGAGGCGGGCGCCGGCGGCGCCGACGCCACACGTCGCGTCTCCACCCGCCGCACCCGCGCCCGCGTTCTCCGCCCTGCGGCACGGCGCGCCTTCGCCTCGCGCGTCGCGCGCGAAGAGACCTTCCGTCGGCGCGGGCTCGCCGGTCTCCGCAAGCTGTCCCGTCGTGCCGACACCTTCGACCTCCGGGCGCCCCTCGACGGCTCTTCCCCCTGAGTCGCCTTCGCCACCGGCGACTCCTCGACGGCCGGCGCCGAGATCTCCGATCGCGGCGCCTCCCCGGCGCCCGCGACGCCGATCTCCGGTCGCGGCGGCTCGGCGGCGCCGGCAACCGGGATCTCCGGCGGCTCCGACCTGAGGCTCGGCCACGCGATCACGAGGCCGATCGCGGCGAGGGCGGCGACGGCGCGGGCGACGTTGTTCCAGCGGATGCGGCGGAGGAGGTCCATCCTCCCGAGAGGTCTTGACGGGGGTTCGGTCGCCCCCTCGCTACCATGCTCCGCGGCTCATGGCGCGTCCTGCACCGACATACGACCTCACCGTCCTCCTCGACGCCGACTTCGACGCCGAGCAGCGCGAGCGCATCCTCGCGGACGTCGAGGCTCTCGTCGCCGATCTCGGCAGCATCGTGTCGGCCCACGACTGGGGCCGGCGTCAGATGCAGTACGAGATCAAGCACAAGAAGGACGCCGAGTACCACCTGATCCAGTTCCAGGGTCCGCGTGACCTCCTGGAGCGCCTGGACCGCACGCTGCGCATCACCGACGGCGTCGTCCGCTACCGGATCATCAAGCTCGATCCCGGCACGCCCGATCCGCCGGACCTCAAGCCGACGGCGCCGGTCGCCGCGGCCGAGCCCGTCGACGCCGCTTCCTAGCTCCGGCGCGCCAAGCGGCGCGACTTCGCTCCGTGCGGGTGTCAGACCGCACGACTTCGGCGCGACTTCGCAACGAGTTCGCGGAGATTGCGGGGACGGGGGAGGAACCTTCCGATCCCGCCCCTAGACTCGCCGACAAGCTTCTTCGTTGCCGAAAGGAGGCCGCGCAAATGGCGGCGACCAACATCAACCGGGTGATCATCACCGGGAACCTCACTCGCGACCCCGAGCTCCGCGCGACGGCGAGCGGCCTGGCTGTCTGCAGCCTCCGCATCGCGTCGAACACGCGGCGCAAGGACGGCTCGTCCGGCGAGTGGGTCGACAAGGCCAACTACTTCGACGTGACCATCTGGGGCCGGCAGGGCGAGAACGCCGCCCAGTACCTGGCCAAGGGCCGCCCGGTCGCCATCGACGGCCGCCTCGAGTGGCGCGAGTGGCAGGACAAGGAAGGCAACAACCGCCAGGCCGTCGAGATCGTCGCCGACAACATCCAGTTCCTGGGAGGGCGCGAGGAGGGCGCGATGGGCGGCGGCGGCTTCACGCCCCGCACCGACGTCCCCGTCGACACCGGCGACTTCTCCGCCCCGCAGCCGGTCGCCAACGGCGCCGGCACCTCGTCCCACGCGGACGACGACATCCCGTTCTAGGGGGAACGCCTTCTGCCCGGCCGTCGATGCGATGGCCGGGCGGGGGAACGCCTCCTGTCCCCGGCCGTCGGAAGACCGCCGGGAGGGGCCGCTCCGAGCCCGCCGTCGCGAGATGGCGTCGAGAGCGCCCGCAGCCTCCGGTCGTCAGGACGATGGCCGGAGGCTCGTCTTCTCCGTCCGCACCACGCGGGATGATCCGGCGGTTCCGGGCGCCCCTCGGGGGGTTCGGGGACCTCTGTGTCACAATGAGACCGCGTCGCGCGCGGCGAAGGTCCGCGCGCGCTTCCAGTTTCTAAGAGACGTAAGAGGTCCCAGTGGCAAAGCAGCGCAACCGGCGCCCCGTGCGGCGCCGTGATCGGAAGGGCGGTCCCGGCAGCGGCCGGCGCAAGCCCTGCCCGTACTGCAAGGACAAGATCGAGCAGGTCGACTACAAGGACGTCGACGGGCTCAAGCGCTTCATCTCCGAGAAGGGGAAGATCCGCTCGCGGCGCATCACCGGCGCGTGCCGGCGGCACCAGAACCAGATCGCCCGCGCCGTGAAGCGCGCCCGCGAGCTGGCCCTGCTGCCGTACGTCGCCGAGGGCGGCCGCGAGGACAGCCCCCGCGGCGGCCGCCGCGACCGCGAGGACCGCTAGGCCATGCCGCAGGCCATCCTGCTGCAGGACGTCGAGAACGTCGGGTCGCGCGGCGCGGTCGTCGACGTCTCGAAGGGCTACCTGCGCAACTTCCTGATCCCGCGCAAGCTGGCCGCGCCGGCGACGAAGGGCCTCCTCGCCCAGGCGCAGCAGGCGCAGGCCGCGGCCGCGACCGCCGCGCAGCAGGCGCAGGTCGCCGCCGAGGAGTCGGCCGCGGTGCTCAACCGCACGGTCCTGACGATCTCGCAGCAGGCCGGCGACGACGGGCGCCTGTTCGGCTCGGTCACCACGCAGGACCTCGCCGACGCCATCAAGGAGGCGCGCGGCTTCGAGGTCGACCGCCGCAAGATCCGCCTCGACGAGCCGATCCGCCACGTCGGCACCTTCCAGGTCGAGGTCGAGGTCTCGGACGGCGTCACGGCGACGGTCAAGACGATCGTCACCGACCAGAAGTAAGCCGCCGCAAGACCCGCAGGACCTCAACGGCCGCGCACCAGCGCGGCCGTTCTCGTTCCCGGTCCGGCCCGCGCCTTCCGTCCTCCGCGAGCGCGAACATGCGTTCGTGCCCGAACGTCCGGCCACAAGTCCACGCAAGGAGCGGGAAGATCGTTCCGGCGACGCCGGCCGCCGACCTATGCTCGCCGCCGGATGACGATGCTCGACGCCGACACCGGCAGCGTCCTCGCCGGCCTGGCCCCGCCCCACTCGCTCGAGGCGGAGCAGTCGGTCCTCGGCGCGATCCTGCTGTCGGAGCGCGTGATGTACACGCTCGTCATCGACGAGTCGCTCAAGGCGGCCGACTTCTACCGCGAGCGGCACCGCCTCGTCTACGAGGCGATGGTCGACCTGTACAACGAGAGCGAGCCGATCGACGTCATCACCGTCACGGACAAGCTCGAGTCGCGCGGGCAGCTGGAGCAGGTCGGCGGCCGCGCCTCGGTCGACAGCCTCGCGGCCTCCGTCCCCGCCGCCGGCAACGCCCGGCACTACGCGCGCATCGTGCGCGAGCGCGCGCTCGTCCGCCGCCTCCTCGAGACGACCTACGAGATCCAGGCCAGCGTCCGCGACCAGATCGGCGACCCGCGCCAGCTCGTCGAGCAGGCGGAGCGGGCGATGCTCGAGGTCGCCCACGACGACAGCCAGAAGGACTTCCGCTCGATCGAGGAGATCCTGGACGAGGAGCTCGACAAGCTCCACCGGCTCAGCCTCGAGGGCACCGCGCTCACGGGCACGCCGACCGGCTTCAAGGACCTCGACGAGATGACCGGCGGCTTCCAGCCGGGCAACCTGGTGATCATCGCCGCGCGTCCGTCGATGGGGAAGTCCGCGCTCGTGACGAACATCGCGGAGAACGCCGCGATCGAGCACAACGCCCCCGTCGCGCTGTTCAGCCTCGAGATGTCGGAGACGGAGCTCGCCCAGCGCTTCGTCGCGTCCCAGGCGCGCATCAAGGGCGAGGAGCTGCGCAAGGGCCGGGTGGCCGAGCACAAGTGGCCGAAGATCCTCGAGGCCAGCCAGCGGCTCGCCAAGGCGCCGCTCTTCGTCGACGACTCGTCCGACCTCGGCCTGCTCGAGATCCGCGCGAAGGCGCGCCGGCTGCACCAGCAGCACGGCCTCGGGCTGATCATCGTCGACTATCTGCAGCTCATGCGCCCGGACGGCCGGGTCGAGAACCGCGTCGAGCAGATCGGCCAGATGTCGCGCGGCCTGAAGATGCTCGCGCGCGAGCTCAGCTGCCCAGTCATCGCGCTCTCCCAGCTCAACCGCGGCGTGGAATCGCGCACCGACAAGCGGCCCGTCCTCTCGGACCTCCGCGAGTCCGGCTCGATCGAGCAGGATGCGGACCTCGTCGCCTTCATCTACCGCGACGAGTACTACGACCGCGAGTCCGAGCGCGAGGGCGAGGCCGACATCATCATCGCCAAGCACCGCAACGGCGCTATCGGCGACGTCGTCCTGACGTTCCAGAAGGAGTACCCGAAGTTCCTCAACTACGCCGGGGAGCGCTTCCAGTGAGCACCGCAGGCAAGCGCGCCCGATGAGCTGCCCCCACTGCGACGGCAGCGGGTTCGTCATCGACGAGACGACGAACACCGCGCGCGACTGCGAGTGCCGGCCGCGCCGGATGGCGCTGCGCCGGGCGTCGCGCCTGGAGGCGCGGCTGCCGAAGCGCTACCAGGGCGTCGGCTTCGACCGCGAGCCGATCGCCTCGATGCCCGATCCCGTCGTCCGCCCGGTGCGCCGTTTCGTGCGCGACATCGAGGCCAGCCTCGACGCGGGCCGCGGCCTGTACTTCGCCGGCGACGTCGGCACCGGCAAGACGACGCTCGCGATGCTCGTGTCCGCGGAGGCGATCCGCGCCCAGCGCACCGTGGCGATCTACTCGACGCCGCGCCTGCTCAACCTCGTCCGCGACACGATCGGCAACGGCGAATCGACGCAGTCGCTGCTCGACGAGCTCGCCACCGTCGACCTGCTGCACCTCGACGACCTGGGCGCCGAGAACACGAGCGACTGGGTGCTCGAGCAGCTCTACTCGATCGTCAACTCGCGCTACGAGGACGAGCGCTCGACCGTCATCACGTCGAACCTCCTGCCCGACGCGCTGGGCGAGCAGGTCGGCCGCCGGACCGTCTCGAGGCTCGTCGAGATGTGCGACCTCGTGCCGATGATGGGCACCGACCGGCGCCAGCCGGTCTACGAGCCCGAAGCCTGGTGACACGAGCCTCATAGACTCGGGGACCGCATGCCAGGCATCGTGATCGTCGGCGCCCAGTGGGGAGACGAGGGCAAGGGCAAGGTCGTCGACCTCCTCGCGGAGGAGGCGGACGCCGTCATCCGCTTCCAGGGCGGCAACAACGCCGGCCACACGATCGTCCGCGAGGGCGAGAAGTTCGCGCTGCACCTGATCCCCTCCGGGATCCTGCACGCGGGCAAGAAGTGCGTCATCGGCAACGGCGTCGTCATCGACCCGAAGGTGCTGACCGGCGAGATCGACGCGCTGAAGGCGCGCGGCATCGACGTCTCCGGGCTGCGGATCAGCGCGAACGCGCACCTGATCATGCCGTACCACCTGTTCCTCGATCAGGCGGGCGAGCAGAAGCTCGGCAAGCTGCAGATCGGCACCACGCGCCGCGGCATCGGCCCCTGCTACGCCGACAAGGCGGCCCGCCTCGGCATCCGCGTGCAGGACCTGCTCGACGAGAAGATCCTCAAGAAGAAGATCGTCGCGGCGATGGATCCCAAGCGGCTGCTGCTGCGGCCGTTCATGAAGGACCCGATGCTCGACCTGCAGACGATGACCGAGGCGTACCTCACGTACGGCCATCGCATCGAGCAGTACATCGCCGACACGTCGCGCCTCGTCTGGGATGCGCTCGACAAGGGCCAGCGCGTCGTCTTCGAGGGCGCGCAGGCGACGCTGCTCGACCTCGACCACGGCACGTATCCGTTCGTCACCTCGTCGAACCCGGTCGCCGGCTCGGCGACCATCGGCGCGGGCGTCGGGCCGAAGGACATCGACGAGATCTGGGGCATCGCGAAGGCGTACGCCACGCGCGTCGGCGCCGGCCCGTTCCCGACCGAGCTGCACGACGAGGTCGGCGAGCAGATCCGCCAGCGCGGCGGGGAGTTCGGCACCACGACCGGCCGGCCGCGCCGCACCGGCTGGCTCGACCTCGTCGCGCTGCGCTACGCGACGCGCATCAACACGATGACCGCGCTCTGCATCACCAAGCTCGACGTTCTCAGCGGATTCGACCGGGTGAAGGTCTGCACGCGCTACCGCGGGCAGGACGAGGCGGAGTTCGACCAGTTCCCGTACCACCAGTCGGTGCTGCACCACGCGAAGGGCGAGTACGAGGAGCTCGAGGGCTGGAGCGAGGACATCGGCGAGTGCCGCACCCCCGCCGACCTCCCCGCCGCCGCGCGCGACTACCTCGCGTACATCGAGGAGGCGACCGGCGTGCCGATCGAGCTCGTCGGCGTCGGCCCCGGGCGCGAGCAGATCATCCGCATGCGCGACCGCGCCGCGGTCCCCGCCTGAGCGCCGCCGGCAGCTACTTCTTCACGACGCGCGAGTCCACGATCCAGTCGTGGAGCGCGCGGTTCTGGCTGTCCCACAGCGGCCACAGCACGTCGACGAGGAACGCGATGCCGCCCGTGAACGAAGACGCGATGCCGACGAGCAGGCCCTTGATGAGCACCTCGCGGTACGCCGCCCAGAGGAAGTCGACGCGCTTGCCGGCCGGCCGCACGACGCGGATGCCGACGGCGAGCTTGCCGAGCGTCGCGCCGTTCGTCCGCGCCATCACCGCCGGCGCATAGACGAGCGCGATCGCCGCGAAGAGCAGGGTGCCGACCACCGCGGCGACGACGACCTCGCCTGCGCCCGCGTCGCCGTCACCGAAGACGCCCGCCCCGAGCACGGCGAGCAGGATGAGCGTCGCGCCGCCGACGATGATCCCGTCGATGAGCGTCGCGACGACGCGGCGCCACCACTCGGCGAGGTCCGCCTCCGCCGGCGGCCACGGCGTGACGGCCCGCGGAGCGAACGCGCCCGGCGGCGTCGGCCCATCGCCATAGCCGAAGGCCCGTTCGACGGGCTCGGGCTCGCGGCCGAAGGGGTCGGGCGCCTGCGGCGGGCGACCGCCCAGGGGATCGCCCGGCGTCAGGCCGCTGTCCATGACGCCGACGCCATCGCCGGGAACGGGTCCTCGAGCACGGTCCGCTCGCCGCGCCGCAGCACGCGCAGCGCGAGCGCGACGGACGACAGCAGGGCCAGCGCCCCGAGGGTAATCTGGATGCTCACGACGCCTCGCTCGGTCCAGTAGACGTCGTCGAGCTCGAGCAGCAGCGCCGCCTCGTCGAGCGTCAGCGCCACGCCGGCGCCGAACGGCAGCGCCAACCACTTGTCGATCTCCTCGTTGCGGGTCACGACCGAGATCCCGCCGGCGAGGAACGCGAGCACGATGCCCGGCACGAAGTGGTGGATGTGGCGGCCGCCCAGGCGGTAGTTGCGAATGGGCCCGAGCCGCCCGTGACGCCGGATGACCGCCGTCGACGCGCGCGTGAGGCCGAAGGTCAGCGAGAACGACCCGAGCAGGTTGAGCAGCGCGTTCTCGCGCGACGAGCCGCCGCGGTAGCCGGCCACCGCGACCTCGACGGTCTCGCGCGCGGCCTCCTCCGCGGCGCCGAGCACGTTCTCGGTCTCCGTCGGCAGCGGCGCCGACCCGCGCGTCCACACGCGCGCGACCTCGCCGACGACGAGCACGCCCGTGGTCACGAGGGCGCCCGCACCGAGGACCCACGTCTTGCGATCGATGCGCAGCGACGACCCGCGGGCCGCTCGGCGCGCGATGGTCCTGCGGAGCGGCCCGGCCGACACGGGAAGTACCCTACCGGCCTCATGGACGGCCTCTCGCAGCCGCTCAGCGGCGCAGTCGTCGGCCTGGGGATGATCGGCCGGCACCACGCCCGCATCCTCCAATCGTCCGCGCAGGTTCGCTTCGCGGGCGCGGTGGATCCCGGCGGCGACCGCTTCCGCTCCGTCGCCGACGCGCGACTGCTGTTCGACTCGGTCGACGAGCTGCTCGCCGAGCGCAAGCCCGACTTCGCGGTCGTCGCCGTTCCCACCGAGGAGCACGTCGCCTGCGTCGAGCAGCTCGCCGCCGCGGGCGTGCACGTGCTGATCGAGAAGCCGCTGGCGGCGACGGGCGACGAGGCGCGCGCCGTCATCGCGGCCGTCGAAGCGGCGGGCGTCCGCGGCGCGGTCGGGCACGTCGAGCGCTACAACCCCGCGCTGCTCGCCGCGCGCACGCGCAAGCACGACCTCGGCGAGGTGTTCCTCATCGGCACCGAGCGCACCGGCCCGTTCCCGCAGCGCATCAAGGACGTCGGCGTCGTCAAGGACCTCGCGACGCACGACCTCGACCTCGTCCGCTGGCTCGGCGAGTCGCCGGTCGAGCTGCTCGCCGCGCAGACGTCGCACCGCATGGGGCGCGAGCACGAGGACCTCGTGCTCGCCACCGGGCGGCTCGCCAGCGGCGTGACGTGGACGACGCAGGTCGACTGGCTCAGCCCCACCAAGACGCGCCGCACGCGCATCCTCGGGGAGCGCGGGATGCTGCTCGCCGACACGCTGACCGCGGACCTCACGCTGTTCGAGAACGCCGACGTCGCGATCGAGTGGGACGCCACCCAGCAGCTGCGCGGCGTGTCGGAGGGCAACCAGATCCGCTTCGCGCTCGAGCGGCGCGAGCCGCTGCTCGTCGAGCACGAGGCGTTCTGGGCGTACTGCGCCGGCGACGACGACGCGCCCGTCGTGCCGCTTGCCGCCGGCCTCGAGACGGTGCTCACCGCCGAGGCCGTGCTCGAGTCCGCGCGCAGCGGCGAGACGGTCCGCCTGGCGCCCGCATGAAGGCCGTCGTCGTCGCCCTCGGCAAGATGGGCCTCCCGCTGGCGGTGCAGATCGCCCGCGCCGGCCACGACGTCGTCGGCACCGACATCGACGAGCGCACGGTCGAGCTCGTCAACGCCGCGACGCCGCCGTTCCCCGGCGAGGCGCACCTCGACGAGCTGCTCGCCGAGCTCGTCCCCGCGGGCCGCCTGCGCGCGACGACCGGCACGTCCGCGGCCGTCGCCGAGGGACCGGACCTGGTCGTCGCGGTCCCGCCGCTCTACGTCGACGCGGACGCGCAGCCGCTGTGGGACGCGCTCGACGCGGCGACGGAGGCGATCGGCGCGGGCCTGCGGCGCGGCGCGGGGACCACCGTCGTCGTGGAGACGACCGTGCCGGTCGGGACGACGCGCGAGCGGGTCGCTCCGCTCCTCGAACGTGCAAGCGGCCTGCGCGCCGGCGTCGACTTCCACGTCGCGTTCAGCCCCGAGCGCGTCTTCAGCGGCCGCGTCTTCCAGGACCTCGCGACGTACCCGAAGCTCGTCGGCGGCCTGGACGAGGCCGGCGAGGCGCGCGCCGCGGAGCTCTACGCCCAGTTCATCACCGAGGCCGAGGTCTGGCCGATGGGCGGCGCCGAGGCGGCGGAGCTGGCGAAGCTCGCCGAGACGACCTACCGCGACCTGAACATCGCGTACGCGAACGAACTCGCGCGCGTCGCCGACAGCCGCGGCCTCGACGTGCAGCGCGTCATCGACGCCGCGAACTCCCAGCCGTTCAGCCACATCCACCGCCCCGGCGTCTACGTGGGCGGCCACTGCATCCCGGTCTACCCGCGGTTCCTGCTCGCGGGCGCCCCCGACGCGGAGCTGCCGCGGGTGGCCCGCACCATCAACGACGCGATGCCCGCGTACGCGGTCGGCCTGCTCGGCGACGTCGCCGGCCAGCGGGTCCTCGTCCTCGGCGTCGCCTACCGCGGCGGCGTCAAGGAGGACGCCTTCAGCGGGGCTCGGGCGTTGCAGGAGGTGCTCGCGCAGCGCGGCGCGACGGCCGTCTTCGCCGACCCGCTCTACAGCGACGAGGAGCTGCGCGGCGACGGGTACGAGCCGTGGGACGGCGGGCCCGTCGACGCCGCGATCGTGCAGGCCGATCACGCGGAGTACCGGACGCTCGGCGCCGCCGACCTGCCCGGCGCGCGGCACGTCGTCGACGGCCGCGGCGTCCTCGACCTCGACCGCTTCGAGGGCGTGCGCGTCAGCCGGCTCGGGCGCCCGTAAGCGCCGCGACGACGCGCTCGCCCGCGCGCCCGTCGCCGTAGAGCTGCGGCCGCTCCGCGGGCAGCTCGCGGTCCAGCGCCGCGCGGGCCGCCTCGGCGTCGAGGTCCACCAGGACGTTCCACCCGGCGTCGACCGTCTCGACCCACTCGGTCGTGTCGCGCATCGTCACGCACGGCACGCCCGCGAGGTACGCCTCCTTCTGCACGCCGCCGGAGTCGGTGAGCACGGCGTCGGCGCGCAGCAGCAGCGCCATGAAGTCGACGTAGCCGAGCGGCGGCAGCACGACGAGCCCGCGCTCCACCTCCTCGAGCCACCCCGCCGCCGCGAGCCGCGCGCGCGTGCGCGGGTGCAGCGGCAGCACGACGGTCTCGGGGGCGCCGAGCAGCAGGTCGACCAGCGCGCGCAGCCGCGCCGGGTCGTCGACGTTGCCCGCGCGGTGCGCGGTGGCGAGCACGAAGTCGTTCGGGACCACGTCGGGCGGCCGGCGCTCGAGCGCGCGCGGCTGCACGGTCAGCGCGACGTCGACCATGACGTCACCGACCAGCTCGATCCGGCCGGCGACGCGCTCGGCCTCGAGGTTCTCCACGGCCGTGGGCGTGGAGCACAGCAGCAGCGAGGAGAGGTGGTCGGTCAGGACGCGGTTGAGCTCCTCCGGCATGCGGCGGTCGAACGACCGCATGCCGGCCTCCACATGCGCGACGGGGATCTGCGCCTGGGCGGCCACGAGCCCGCCGGCGAGCGTCGAGTTCGTGTCGCCGTAGACGAGCACGACGTCGGGGGCCTGCTCGGCGAGCAGCGGCTCCAGCGCCGCGACCATCCGCGCCGTCTGCGAGGTGTTCGTCCCATCGTGGATGCCGAGCTCGATCTCGGGGCGCGGGATCCCGAGCTCCTGCACGAAGACCGTGCTCAGCTCGTCGTCGTAGTGCTGGCCGGTGTGGACGAGCACCTCGTCGTGCTCCTCGCGCAGGCGGCGCGAGACCGCCGCGGCCTTGACGAACTGCGGCCGGTTCCCGATGACGGTGACGACCTTCATGCGCCGAGCTCGGCGGTGATCCGCTCGCGCAGCTTCGTCGCGGCGTCGCGAGTGCGGGGTCCCGGCCACGGCAGCTCCTGCGCGTCGATCGCGCGGACGGGCAGCACCTCGATCGTCGTTCCGGCCAGGAAGGCCTCGGCCATGCGCGGGAGCTCGTCGCGGCTGACCGGGCGCTCGGTCACGTCGAGGATCTCGATCAGCCGCGCGCGTGTGATGGAAGCGAGCACGTGGTCGGACAGCGGCGGCGTGACGAGCTCGTCCCCGACCACGCAGAAGAACGAAGCGGTCGGGCCCTCGAGCAGCCGGCCGTGCGGCGTCGTCAGCAGCGCCTCGTCCGCGCCCTCCTCCTTCGCGAGCCGCGTGGCGAGCATGTTCGCGGCGTACGACAGCGACTTCACGCCGGTCAGCGTGCGCAGCGGCGCGTACTCGACGGTCGCGAGCGCCACCGACTCGCGTGGCGCGGGCAGCGGCTCGACGAGGCTGATGCGCCGCCCGCCGCGCGTGACGAGCATGCGGATCTTCGCGTCGCCGGCGCCCGCCTCGGCGACCAGCCGCTCGACGTCCGAGCGGACCGCGTCGATGTCGACCGGCAGCCGCAGGTTGTCGGCGGAGCGCTGCATGCGCCGGAGGTGGTCGTCGAGCGCGAACGGCCTGCCGTCGTAGAGCCGGACGACCTCGAAGACGCCGTCACCGCGCAACAGCCCCTCGTCCTCGACGGGCAGCCGGGCCTCCGCGGCGTCGAGGATCTTGCCGTCCAGGCATGCTAGGGGCATGGCGGGCGAGTCTAGGGAGCGTCTGCTGGCATCGCTGCGGGAGTTCGTGCGGGACGAGCGCGTCCTCGCCGCGATCGCGCGCGTCCCGCGCGACGTCTTCGTCCCCGAGGCGCTGCGCTCGCGCGCGTGGGACAACGAGGCGCTGCCGATCAGCCACGGCCAGACGATCTCCCAGCCGCTCGTCGTCGCGCACATGTGCGAGCTGCTCGACGTCCGGCCGGGCGACCGCGTCCTCGACGTCGGTACGGGCTCCGGCTACCACGCCGCGATCCTGGTGGAGCTGGGCGCGCGGGTGTGGAGCATCGAGCGCGATCCGGAGCTCTCGGCCGCCGCCGCGCGCGCGCTCTTCGCGGCCGGCACGCGCGGCGTGGAGCTGCTCGTCGGCGACGGCTCGCTCGGGTGGCCGGTCGCGGCGCCGTACGACGGGATCAACGTCGCGGCGGCGGCGCGGGAGCGCGTCCCGCCGGCGCTCGAGGAGCAGCTCGCGCCCGGCGGGCGGCTCGTGGTGCCGGTCGGGACGGAGCTCGTCGTCGTCCGGCGCGACGCGGAGGGCCGGCTGGAGCGGCGCCGTGCCGGCGGCGTGCGGTTCGTGCCGCTCGTCGAGGACTAGCTCGGCCGCGCGACGTGGCGCTCGCCGCCACGGACCGTGAAGACCTCGTCGAGGGAGAAGTCCATGACGTCGACGATGCCCTCGAAGACCTTGACGGTGGTCGACCCGCAGCGGTCCACGGTCGCCCAGCGGGTGCCGCGGACGGTCGCCGCGCTGTGACGCCCGCGCGTGCGGAAGTTGCCCTTGGCCGCCGCCCAGAGGCCGCGGACCACGCCGCCGCGCGTCCTGCGCTTCGCGGCCGCCGCGTGCGCCTTGCCGGGCTTGGGCGCGCGGCCGCAGTCGCTGAAGTCGCCGCCCCTGAGCGTGAGGTCGGTGACCGCGGCGACGTCCGCCGCCGGCGTGCTCTGCGTGACCGCGAAGACGCCGCCGGTGAGCACGGCGCTCTGGCGGATGCCGTCCTGCGTCGCCGCGACGACGATCTGCGCCAGGCCGTTCGTCGCGTCGACGGTCGAGCCCATCGGCACGGTCTCGGCGCCCTCGAGCTTCGTGAACTCGTCGTCGCCGGCCCGCTTGATGCGCACGGTGCCCCGGTTGGCGACCGCGCCGGCCGTCTCGCCGAGCCGCGGCGGCTCCGGCAGCGCGACGGCGTCCGGATCGACCGGGCGCTCCGGCAGCGCGACGAGCTCCGCGGGCGGCGCGCCGAGCGGCGCGTCGTCGGCGCCGAGGCCCCGGCCGCTGCCGTTCCCGACACCGGTGCCGCGGTTCTCCCTGGCGTCGCCGTCGCGGCGCACCTCATCGGAGCGATCCGCTCCGGTCGTCCGGTTGGCGGCGCGGGAGGCGGCGGTGGCGAACGAGCCGCCCAGCAGCGCGATCGCGACGCTGAAGACGATCAGGCGAAGAGCACGCATGGTCCGAACCGATCGACGCGCACCGCCTTCCGGTTGAGCCGGCGAGGCCGCCGTGGACGGCTCGACGACGTGTCAGGGGCGGCGGGTGGCTTCGATGCCGCGGACGTCGCCGTCCTCGTCCGTGAGCACCCTGACGGTGTCGAAGGCTTCCTCGAGCTCGGCTTGCAGGAGCTCCGCCTGGCGGCCGCCGAGCTCGAGCAGCAGCGCGCCGGCGGGCTTCAGCACGGTGGCTGCTTGCGCGGCGGCGCGGCGCAGCAGGTCCATGCCGTCGTCGCCGCCGTCGTAGGAGCACGGGGACTCGAACGCGAGCGTGTCGCGCTGCAGCAGCCGGAGCTCGGTCGTCGGCACGTACGGCACGACGCCCGTCACGACGTCGAAGCGCTCGTCCAGCACCGGCTCGAGCAGGTCGCCCTGCCGCGCGTCGACGCCGTTCGCCCGCGCGCACCGGACGGACGCCTCGTCGAGGTCGGTCGCGACGACCCGTGCGCGAGGCCGGCGGGCCTGCAGCACCTTCGCGACCGCGCCGCTGCCGGTGCAGAGGTCGACGGCGGCGCCGTCCGCGGGCAGCCGCTGCGCCGCGCGCTCGGCGAGCAGCTCGGTCATCCAGCGCGGGACGTACACGCCCGGGTGCACCAGGACCGCCAGGCCGCAGAACGTCGTCGTGCCGGTGATCCACGCGAGCGGCTCGCCGGTCAGGCGCCGGTCGAGCATCGCGTTCAGGCGCGCGTCGTCGCCCGCCGCGGCGGCGAGGAGCTCGCCGGCCTCCTCGGCGGCCGCGACGAAGCCCGCCGCGGCCAGCCGGTGCTCGAGCTCCTCCCGCTGCGAGGTCAGCCCTTCATGTCGCGCAGCAGAGCGTTGGCCGAGACCACGCACTGAGCGTACGGCGTGCGCTTCTTGCCCGGCACGCGCTTCTTCGACGTGCCCTTGCACGCGCGCTTCGCCGTCTTGACGCGCTTCGCGCGGAGCTTCTTGAGCGCCGAGACGCAGCGGCTGTACGGCGTCTGCTTCTGGCCCTTGATGCGCTTCCTGCTCGCGGCGCGGCAGTAGTACGCGTTGCTCTTCAGCTTCTTCTTCGTCGAGCCCGTCGTCGTGGTGGTGGTGGTCGGCTTGACGGTCGTCGTCGTCGTCGGCGGGGTCGTCGTGGTGGTCGGCGGAGGTGTGGTCGTCGTCGTGGTGGTCGGCGGCGGGTCAGCGGGCTTCTCCTTGACCGTGATCGGCTTCGTCACCGATGCGGGGAGGAGCGCCGTGAGCACCTCGAGCTTCGCCGTGTAGCCGCCCGCCGCGGCGTACGTGTGCTCGATGAGCGGATCGGCCTCGGTCACCGGCGGGGTGCCGTCGCCGAAGTCCCACCGCCAGCCGGTGATGAGCTGCGGCAGCGGCGCGCCGGGCGTGCAGAGGGGGAACCCGAGGCCGAGGCCGGCGTCGAATTGCGTCAGCAGCGAGCCGGGCAGCGACGACGAGCCGTCGAACGCGACGACTTGGCCGGCTTCGGGGAGATCCGGCGTGAAGGTGAACGCGGCTGTCGGCGGAACCGGGATGTCCGGGCAGAGGCCATCGGCGTGCGCCGGCGGCGTGGCGAGCAACGCCGCGAACGCTGCGGTCGTGGCCAGCAAGGCGATCCGTGCTCTCAAGGTCTCCCTCCTCCGTGGCAGAAGTGCCACGGAAAGCTACTCCTCTGGCGCGTTCCCACAAGCGGGGTGGACAGACGTGTCAACGCCCGGCACCATGCGGGTGGATGCCTCCTCCGCGTTGATCCCGCGCCCGCCTCGTCGTCCCGGTCTACGCCTACGGGTTCCTGGGCGACTTCATCCTGCTGTACCCCCTCTACGCGGTGCTCTTCGCGGACGCCGGCCTGTCCGCGGCGGAGATCTCGTCGCTGTTCGTCGTCTGGTCGCTCACCGGCCTCGTCGCCGAGCTGCCGTCCGGCGCGTGGGCCGACACGGTCTCGCGGCGTTCGCTGCTGGCGATCGCGCCGTGCCTCGGCGCCATCGGGTTCGCGCTGTGGACGTTCGCGCCGTCGTACCCGGCGTTCGCGGCCGGGTTCGTGCTGTGGGGGCTGCAGGGCGCGCTGCAGTCGGGTGCGTTCGAGGCGCTCGTCTACGAGGAGCTCGACCGGCGCGGCGAGGCGTCGCGGTACGCCACCGTCGCCGGCCGCGCCAGCGCGCTCGGCACGGTCGCGTCCGCGGTGGCCATCGGCCTCGCGTCGCCGGCGCTCGCGGCCGGAGGGTTCGACGCCGTCGGTCTGGCCAGCATCGCCGCGTGCCTCTGCGCGGCGCTCGCCGGCGCCGCACTTCCCGAGCACCGCGCTCCCGTCGAGTCGGCGGCCGACGAGCCGGGCATCCTCCGCACCGCGGCCATCGGCGCATCGCTCGTCCGCCGCGACGCTCGTCTCCGCTTCGCCGTCTTCCTGGTCCCGGCCGTCTGGGTCGTGTGGGGAGCGCTCGACGAGTACGCCCCGCTGCTCGCCTCCGAGCACGGTGCGACGGACGAGGAGATCCCGCTCCTCCTGCTGCTCGTCTACGCGGGCGTCGCAGCGGGCGGCCTCCTCGGCGGTGTCGTCACCCGCCGATCACCGCGTAGGCGCGGCGTGCTCCTCGCCGCCGGCGCGCTCGCGCTGGCGGCCGGCGCGCTCGCTCCGCTGCCCCGGGGCTTCGCGCTCATCGGCTTCGCGTTCTGCGCGTTCCAGGCGAGCGCGATCGCCGTCGAGACGGATCTGCAGCACGCGATCAGCGGGCCGGCCCGCGCGACGGTGACCTCGCTCGCGGGCCTGCTGACCGAGGTCGCGAGCATCGCCGCCTACGCGACGTACGGAGCGGCGACCGGCGCGCTGCCGCACGCGGCGCTCTTCGTCGTGTTCGCCGCCACCTACCTGCCGGTCGCGCTCATCGCCGCACGCGGAACGTCGTCTTGGCCGCGAACTCGTCGAACTCCGACACGCGCGCCGTGATCGTCGCCTGCCACTCGCCCGCGACGCCGAGCGTCGCGTTGCGCAGCTCGTAGTGCGCCGGTCCCTTGCGCGGGATGCGCAGCGTGATCGGACCGATGCCCTTGTCCGCCTCGACGAGCCGCACGGTCAGCTCCTCGACCCGGTCGACCTGCGCGCCGGTGCGGCGGTCGAAGAGGTAGAGGTGGAGGTCGTTCGGCCCGACGGTGGCGGGCTCGATGTCGAGCTGGAGGCGCATCGGGCCGAGGTCGAGCTCGCGGACCACGGGGCCTTCGTTGACCGTCGCCGGCGGCGCCGCCCGCACGAGCGTCGCGGTCGCCGCGAGCACGAGCACGCCGCAGAGCACCTCGACGCGCATCGCGTTGCGGAGCGCCGGCTGGCCGTCGCGCGCGAGACGCCGGCGGTTCGCCGCGCCGATCGCCGCGATCACGACCAGGAGCGCGATCTTCGCGAGAAGCGCCCAGCCGTACGTGCCGTCGAAGAACGCGCCAACGGAGCCGAGGTAGAACCACGCCTGCACGCTGCCGGCGACGACGAGCGCGGCGATCGCCGGCAGCGCCAGCGCGGAGAACCGCCGCGTCGCCGTGACGGCAGCGACCGTTGCGCGGTCGCGCGGCCAGAAGCACACGAGCAGCAGGACGAGGCCGCCGAGCCATGCGCCTCCCGCGAGGACGTGCACCACGTCGGCGGGGATCAGGACCGCCTTCGGCGACTGCGTGTCGGCGTGCCCCGCGTACGGCAGCGTGCCGACGAGCAGCGCCGCGGGCACCGCCAGAGCGACCGCCTCCCGCCGGCTGCGGAAGTCGCGGTAGAGCAGCAGGAAGACGAGCGCGAGCGCCCACAGGAAGCTCCGCAGGAACCACGCGTGACCGGTGCGGGTGTCGAGCGAGCCATCGAGCACCGCTCCGTCGAGCGCATCGCCGAGCGAGACGCCCGCACCGAGGGCACCCTGCAGCGCGATGCCGGCGAGAGAGGTGAGCAGGCCCACTGCGGCCGCGCCGATCAGCAGACGACTCGGCCAGCGCCCCGAGCCGATCAGCAGCCGGAAGAACACGGCGCCGACGAGCAGCAGCAGCGCCGCGTAGTGCAGCCCGCGCACGACGCCGTACGTGCCCTCGACCGCGGGCCCGGCCGAGGAGCGCGCGAGCAGGTCGGCGACCTGCGGCGTCCCGCGCTGGGCGCTCACCTGCTCGCCCACCCCGAACGCGAACCCGCCCGAGACCGGGTGCCCGTCGGCCGACACGACGCGATAGGTCGTCGTGTACACGCCCTTGCCGAGTCCACCGCGCAGGCCAACGGTCACGCTCGTCTGCCCGCCCGGCGCGTAGCCGACCTTCCCCGTGTCCACGCGCCGCCCGTCCGTGTCGTACACGCGCAGCGCGCCGAAGCTCACCTCGACGGGCTCGTTGAAGTCGAGCTGCACCGACTTCGGCGCGGTGTCGACCGCGCTGTTCTGATGCGGCGTCGTGTGCTGCAGCACGGCGTGCGCCGGCGCGCTCGCGGGGAGCGCGCCGGCGACGACGACCGCGACGCACGCGGCGACCGCGACCTTCGCGATCACGCGGTGGCCGTGGCCGCCCGTGCCCGCCGTGCCGCGGTCAAGCCGGCGACCCCGGCGAGCAGCCCGCCGGCGCCGACGATGAGCGCGACGATCGCGAGCGTGTCGCTCCCGCCATCGTCACTGCCCTCGTCCGCCGGCGCCGCCGCGGAGGCCTGGTCCGCGTTCGCGGCCGCGTGACCACCGTCTCCGCTCGCCGCGGTGAGCTTGACCTGCGGCGCCGGCTGGTCGGCGTCGGGCGCGCCGATCCAGCGGACGACCTCGCCGCTCGAGTACGTCTGGATCGCCTTGAACGTCAGCGTCGCGTCCGGCTTGTCCGGGAGGCCGACCGAGAGGCCGAAGTCCTGGAACTGGCCCGGCCCGATGCCCTTGCCCTTCGTGGTGAAGGTGACGGTGTCGACCTGCTCGGTGTGCTGCTCGCCGAAGGCCTCGACCGGCTCGGGGAGCTTCGCCATCTTCACCTTCGTCGTCCAGCCGGCGACGGGCTCGTACGAGACGAAGATGAACCCGTCGGGCAGCTTGACCTCGACCTTCTTCGTCGAGGCGTCGTCGCGCTCGTTCGGGACGCGCACATCCAGGCGAGCGAAGCCGCCCGCGGGCGCCTCGTCCGGCTGCAGGGTGACGTGAGCGCCGGCGACCGCCGGGACCGCCATGGTCAGGAGCGCTGCGAGCGTCGCGGCTCGGATGGAACGGTGCATGGGTTGTCGTGTGTCCTTGCGTTGAGTTCGGGAAGGCGTGCGCGATCGCGGGCGTCACCCGCCCTTCGCGGGTGCGCCGGCTGCGCTGCGAGCGATGGGTCCTCCGTCCGGACGCACGGGGCGGCCCGCGTCCTGCCAGACGCCGTGCAAGAACGCTCGTGCGCGGGACACGAACGACGTCACGAACCGGGACGCGCACCTCCGCCTCGCGCCGCTCTTCGTTCCGCTGCCGAGCGAGCGCCCATCGCACGACCTCCGCCGCTCCGCGCAGCAGCAGCGCGATCACCGCGGCCGCCGCGAGGCCGAACGGGATCGCCGTCCACCCGCCGTTCCCGACGACGTCGGCGACGCCCGGCGGATGGCCGTGGACGACGAACGCCTCCGCCGCCTCCTGGAAGCCGTAGACGCCGAGCAGCGTCAGCGCGGAAGCGACGAAGAGCGTCCGGCCGCTCGGCAGCCGCGCCGCTCCCTCGTCGTTCCTGCGAAGCCGCGTCACGAGATGAGTGGTGGCAAGGAACAGGAGGACGCCGGCGACGGGCGTGAGCCACCGCAGGTACGTGTGGACGGCCGCAAGCTCGTGCTCGTGCTCGGCGGTCGCGAACACGAACCGCGCTTGGTGCACGCCGATGGCGCCCGCCAGGAGCAGAACGGACGCGCGCAGTCGCCAGACGAGCGTCACGGCTCGACCGACACCTCGGCGAGCGTCTGCTTGTGCTCCTCGAGCTCGACGACGAACTTCCCGTCGATCGTCGCCTTCATCTTGAAGTGCGCGGTCCCGCCGTCGGCGACGTCCCGGTGCACGTCGTAGCCGTGGAAGTGGACCTCGTCGGCGGTGTCGCTGTTGATCGTCAGGTCGATCTCGTCGCCCTTCTTGTACGTGATGTCCTTCACCCCGCCGACGGGCTTCGCGTCCTTGACGTCGATCGTCACGGGCCCCGACGACTTCTCGTCGCTCCCGCCCGATCCGAGGGCGACGGCGGCTGCGACGACGATGACGACGACTGCGGCCCCGAGCAGAACGAGGCGCTGGGTACGGCTCATGGAACGGCTCCTTCGTACGGAGGCTGGCACGGGTCACACGGACCCGCCCGGCCTCACCGAACGCGGATCCGCTTGCTAGGCGAGGGACGGCGCGACCGCGGGAGGCGGGCGCTTGGCCAGCGAGGAGCCGACGAGCCGGCCGCCCCGGAAGAGGACCCGCGCATGCGCACGCGGCAGTGGAACGGACGCCTGCGGCCTGAGCGTCGCAGGTGCATCTCGGCGCCCGGCGAGAGCAGCGAGCCGCTCCTCCCCGACGTACCGCCCCCAGAGCAGCGGCAGCACCATGAGCAACGCCGGAGCCAGGTAGAGGAACCCCGCATCGGCACCGGTGGCGAGCTCGAGCAGCGCCCAGGCGGTCGTGGCGACCGCGAAGACGAGCAGCGGCAGAGAGCGACGCATGGCCCGATGAGCATGGCACGCGCCGCGTCCGGCGGCGTCAGTCGCTCACGGTCCGGAACGACGAACGCCCGGCAGAACCGGGCGTCAGGGGAGTGCCCCCGGAAGGAATCGAACCTTCAACCTTCGGATTAAGAGTCCGCTGCTCTGCCAGTTGAGCTACAGGGGCTGGCGAGTTGGAGAGTGTAGCGACGGGCATCCGCCGCGAGACCGGGTGCGAACGTCAGCCGGTGTTGGGCGTGACGGTGCCCTGGGCCTGCTGCTGGATGGCCTGGGTCTTGGCCTGCTCGATCGACGCCTTGAGCGATGCCTTCTGGTCCTTCGGGGCGAGCTCGAGCGCCTTCTTGGAGGCGAGATCGCCCTTGCGGGTCTGGTTGGCGGAGTAGGCCAGGACCGCGAGCTGGGCGTAGTCGCCGAAGCCCGGGTTCTTGTTGGCCTCGATGACGACCTCTTGGGCGCGGACCGCCTTGTCGGGCTTGTTCAGCCCGCCCTGCGAGAAGACGTTGCGCATGATCGCCGCGGTGTTCGCGTTGGCCTTGGCGTCGCCGGCGATCGCGAGGTGCTTGTCCCACGCCTGCTCGGCCTTGACGAGCTGGTTCTTCGCGTCGCCGTTGAACGTGCCGGTGTTCTGGTCGAAGCCCTTGGACACGCCGGCGAGCTGGTACTCGGCCTCGGCGAGCCGTGCGTAGAGGGCGGCGTCGCGCGGGTTGGCAGCGACGGCCTTCTCGGCGTCCTCGACGCGCTTCTCGATCTGGTCGTTGGCGCTGGTGCCGCCGTCGCGGAAGGCGTCGAGCAGGCCGCCGTCGACGTTGCCGCCCACGCCGAAGAGCACCAGGCCTCCGCCCATCAGGAGCGCGAGGCCCAGGTAGATCACCTGGACGGTACGGCGGCGGCCTCGGCCGCGAAGGTCGAACAGCATGGTTGCGGGAGGTCAGTCCTCGTCGTGGTCAGCGAGCTCGTACTCGTCGGGGTCGTCGATCTCCTCACCCCACAGCGAACCCGGCGGGCTGATCCTGTTCAGCCACGCTGCGAGCAGGATACTCAGCTCGAACAGCAGGAAGAGCGGTACCAGCGCCAGCGACATCGTCACCGGGTCCGGCGTCGGCGTCGCGACCGCCGCGACGATCGACAGCGCAAGGAGCACGTAGCCCCAGTTCTTCTGCAGCTGGCGCGGCGTCAGGATCCCCAGCCGCGTGATGGCCAGCACGGCTATCGGGATCTCGAAGAGCAGACCGATGCCGGCTATGAAGACGACCGCGAACTTGTAGTAGTCGCGGGCCTGGAGCAGGATGTCGAAGTTGTCGTCGTTGAAGTTCTGGAGGAAGTCGACGGCTCTCGGCAGGACGACGAAGTAGCCGAAGACCACCCCCGCGGCGAACAGCCCCGGCACCAGCGCCATCAGCGGGAACGCGATCTTCCGCTCCCCCGGCGCGAACGCGGGCAGCACGAAGGCGTAGAGCTGCCAGAGGAGCACCGGGAGCGTGAGCAGCAGCGCCGCGTAGAACGCGACCGTCGTCGTGGCGGTGAAGGGCTCGGCCACGCCCAGGGTCACCGGCTGGCGTTCCTTGTTCGTCGGCTCGGCTGCTGCCGCGGCCAGCGATGCCCTCCGGGACGCCTCTGCCTTCGTCGCGAGATCCGCGTAAGCAGCCCGGGTGGCCGGGTTCGAGGCGGCCGCCGCCAGCCGGCGGTTCAGTCGCACCTGGCTCTCGTAGAAGGCGGCATCGGCGCGGAACTTCGCCGCCGTGCGGATCTGGAACGTCGCGTTCTGCTCGAGCGGGTCGTTCGACCCCTTCTTGCCCTCGAGGTTCTGCGACTGCTCGAGCGGCCGGTTGACGATCTCGAGGATCGCGTCGTTCTGCCAGAACGTGAACCCGAACGCGGCCACGAGCGTGACGACGCAGATGATGATGCGCGAGCGCAGCTCATCGAGGTGCTCGGTGAGGCTCAGCCGGTCCTCGTGGGAGACCGGGTGGCGCACCAGCGTCGCCATCGGGGGGTCCTACGCGCCGGGGCGGCGCGCCTACGCGCGCGGCTCGGAGGAGACCGGCGCCTCGTGACGCTCGTCGGAGGTGGCCGGGGCGGCGGTCGGAGCCGAGACGGGCGCGGGCTCGAGCGCCTTGGGCTGCTCGTCCTCGTCGTCGTCGTCCCGGTCGCCCTTGCCGCCGGTCAGCGAGTCCTTGAACTCCCGCATCCCGGTGCCCAGGGCACGCCCGGCTCCGGGCAGCCGCTTGGGGCCGAAGATGACCAGCAGGATCACGAGGATGATGATGAGTTCCGGGATGCCGATGGGGCCCATGGATGCTCCTCCGAGAGGGTCTCGCCAAGCGTAGCGGTGCGGTCCATCCGCACGTTGCGCAACGTGCGTGAACTTCGTTGTCAAGTTCCCTACGCACTTGGCCGATGACTGGATGCGAGAGGCCAGTCATGAGCCAGCACCCGGAGCAACATCACCACGTCCGCCGCGTCGTCCTCCCTTCGGGGAAGACCATCGAGGTCGTCTACTTCGAGGACCTCGACGCCCCCACCACGCCGGCCTCCAAGCCGGTGGTCACCGACGTCGACCACGACCTGCACGTGTGCGGGTCCTGCGACTCGGAGCTCGTCTACCCGGTCGAGTGGTCCGAGGCGGGCCCGACGCACTGGGAGGTCCACCTGCGCTGCCCCAACTGCGAGTGGGCCGGCACCGGGACCTTCGAGCAGGAGACGGTGGAGCGCTTCGACGAGGAGCTCGACCGCGGCACCGAGGCGCTCGTGCGCGACCTCAAGCGGCTCATGACCGCCAACATGGAGGACGAGATCGAGCGCTTCGTCGACGCGCTCAGCAACGATCACGTCCTGCCGGAAGACTTCTAGCCCTAACGTCGTCCGAAGGTCCGAGCTTGCGAGGACCGAAGGCCGAAACCAAGAGCGAAGCGGTCTAGCCCGCTACGAGTACCGCGCGACTACAGAGTCGGCGACGAGCTCCAGCGCTCGTCGCTGCGGCAGGTCCGGCAGCATCCCCTTCGCCTCGGCCACCAGGCCGAGCGCCCTCTCGCGCGAAGTCTCCAGTGCGCCCGTGGCGGCGATCGCGTCGCACACCTCCTCCGCGGCCTCGGCCGTCGTGATGGAGCTGGGGTCGACGTCGAGCCCGCGCTCGCGCGCGAGGATGAACGGCAGCGTGACCGTGCCGTCGAGCAGGTCGGTGCCGCGGTGCTTGCCCGTGCGCTCCGCCGGCCCGCTGACGTCGAGCACGTCGTCGAGGATCTGGAACGCGAGCCCGATGCGGTGGCCGAACCCCGCCAGGCCGCCCGAGCCGCGCAGGAGGTCGCCGAGCTCGCACGCGGCCTCGAACAGCCGCGCCGTCTTGAGCTCGCACCGCAGGAGGTAGCGCTCGACGGTCACCGAGGCGTCCCAGGCGTCCTCGCGCTGGACGAGCTCGCCACGCGCCAGCGCCGACGACGCCCGCGACAGCGCCTTGATCTGGGCGACGTCCTCGTTCAGCACCAGCTGGGCGAACGCGCGGGAGAACAGGAGGTCGCCCGTCGCGGTCGCCATCTCCCGGCCCGCCACCGCGACGACCGTCGGCCGGCCGCGGCGCAGCGTCGCGTGGTCGAGGACGTCGTCGTGCACCAGCGTCGCCGAGTGGACGAGCTCGACCGCGGCGGCGGCGCGGATCGCAGCCTCCTCGTCGACGTCGGGGCCGGCCGCCAGCAGGACCAGCAGCGGCCGCAGCCGCTTGCCGCCCGCGGCGATCGTCGAGCCCGCATGCTCGGCCAGCACCTCGCCGTACGACCGCGCGACCTCGGCCAACCGCTCCTCGACCCGCGCCAGCAGTCGCGGGACGTAGTCGCCCGCCGCCTCAACGATCCGCGCGACGGCGGGATCGACGGCCAGGCTCACGAGCCCGGGACCGTCCCGTGGTGGATGGCGATGATCCCGCCGGCGGTGAGGACCCAGCCGACGTCGCGCAGGCCGGCGTCGTGCAGGACCTTGCCGAGCCCGGCGGCGTCCGGGAAGCGCCGCACCGAGGCGGGGAGGTACTCGTAGGCCTGCGGATCGCCGGCGACGCGGCCCAGGGCGGGGACGATCGTGTCGAACCACGCGCGGAAGAACGTCGAGAGCGGCGGCTTGGTCGGCGTCGTGATCTCGAGGATCACCACGCGCCCGCCCGGCCGCACGACGCGAGCCATCTCGCTCACGCCCTTCGGGAGGTCCGAGAAGTTCCGCGCCCCGAACCCGACGGTCGCCGCGGCGAACGCTCCGTCCTCGTACTCCAGGTCCAGCGCGTCGCCCCACTCCCACGTGATCCGCGGGTCCTTCACGCGCGCGCGCTCGAGCATCTGCTCGGAGAAGTCGCTGCCGACCACGTCGCAGCCGCGCGAGGCCAGCTCGATCGCCAGGTCGCCCGTGCCCGTCGCGACGTCGAGCACGCGGTCGCCCGGGCCGACCTGCGCGAGGTCGGCGGCCCGGGCGCGCCAGCGGTGGTGCAGGCCGGCGGTCATGACCCCGTTCATGAGGTCGTAGACGCCGGCGATGCGGTCGAACATCGCCCGAACCTGCCCGGCTTCGAGCGTGCCCGACTTCGATGTCATGGGCGGGCGGAGGTCAGGTGCCTTCGCTGATGGAGGAGCCCTTCAACCGCGCGAGGAACTCGACGAGGTTGTTGAACTGCTCCGGCGGGAGGTCCTTGAACGAGGGCATCGGCGCCGTCGGGTTGACGAGCGTGCGCGCGATGGCCTGGCGGGGCAGGCGCTCGCCGATCTCGGTCAGCGGCGGCCCGGGGCCGTCGTTGCCGTTCTCGCCGATCTTGTGGCACGCGAGGCAGCCGGACTGGGCGGTGACCTGCTTGCCCTCCTCGAACTGCCGTGTCGCGGTCGCGCCCTCGGCCCGCACCGACGCGGGGGTCTCCATGTCGATGGCGGTCGGCGAGCCGGCGTTCGCGCCGAGGTAGGTCAGGTAGCCCATCGCGCAGATCGTGAAGATGCCGGCGATGGTGGCGATCGGGCGCCGCTCGGGCCGCCGCTCCGGGCCGCGGTCGTAGAACGGCAGCAGGAACAGCAGGATCATCGCGATCGTCGGGATCCCGATGGTCGCCAGCGGCACCAGCGTCGACGGCTTGATGACGCGCAGCAGCTCGAAGAGGAAGAAGAAGTACCACTCGGGGCGCGGCACGTAGGTGGTCGTCGTCGGATCCGCCTTCGGGCCGAGCTCGGCGCCGAGGATGAGCGACATGAGGACGATCACACCGACGACGATCGCCGCCATGATCGAGTCCTTCGCGACCGCGTAGGGGAAGAACGGCTTCCCCTGCGCCTTCAGGATCGAGTACTCGCGGAGGTACTGCTCCTTCTCCTGGCGGTTCACCTAGCGCTCCTCGGTCCGCAGCTCGGGAGCGTCCTCGGCCTTCAGCCACGGCGGCGCCGTGGTGCCGAGCTTCGCCACGAGGTAGAGGTGCGCGCCGATGAGGGCGGCGATCAACCCCGGGATGAGCAGCATGTGGATCGCGTAGAACCGCGACAGCGTCGTCGCGTTGAACTCGCCGCCCCCGAGCAGGAAGTCGGAGAGGTACGGCCCGAGCAGCGGGCCCGTGCCGTTGATGTTCACGCCCACGATCGTCGCCCAGTAGGAGCGCTGGTCGAACGGGAGCAGGTAGCCCGTGAAGGACATCGCCATCGTGAGGATCAGCAGGACGACGCCGATGACCCAGTTCAGCTCGCGCGGGTACTTGTACGCGCCGAAGAAGAACGTCCTCGCCATGTGCAGGAAGACGAGGATCACCATGACCGTCGAGCCCCACTTGTGCATGCCGCGCACGAACTCGCCGAGGAATACGTCGTTCGTGATGTGGCGCGCCGACTCGTAGGCCTCGTTGGCCGACGGGCGGAAGTACATGGCCAGGAAGACGCCGGTGATCGCCTGGTTGAGGAAGGCGAACATCGTCGCCGAGCCCAGGGTGTAGAACCAGTTGGTCCCCTTCGGGACCTTCCGGAACATCATCCAGCGCGCGCCGCCGGACAGCGAGGTGCGCTCGTCGATCCAGTCGACCGCGCTGATCCCCGCCTCCTTGGCGGTGTCGAGCGGGCCGGTCTTGCCGTTCCGGCCGGGCTTGGCCGGCGGCGGCTTGAGCGAGTTGGGGACGGGCGGAGCGGGGAGCTTGAGCTTCGGCATGGGACTCAGGTGTTCGGGAGCTTCCGCATCGTCGGACGCGACGGGTAGAGGTACTGGCCCACGCCGTCGAGGTCCTCGCCCGGCAGGCGCGGGGAGAAGCGCTGGATCTCGGTGTTCACCGAGAACCGCGGCCCGAGCTCGACCTGGCCGTTGACCACGCGCGTGTAGAAGCGGTCCAGCGGCCGGACCGGCGGCCCGCCGCTGACGACGCCGCGGAAGTCGTAGACGCCGCCGTGACACGGGCACACGAAGCGCTCGGCGGCCGCGACGTAGCGGACCGGGCACCCGAGGTGCATGCACCGGGTCGAGATGGCGATGTACTCGTTGTACTCGTCCGCCGGCTCGGTGTCGATCTTCGCGTTGCGCTTGCGCATGTAGACGGTGGTCTGGCCGACGACGCCGATGCCCTCGGTCTCCGTGATGACCTTGGGGATGTACTCGTCGTCGCCGAACTCGTCCTCGCGGCCCACGGGCTGCCAGGACGCTTCCTTCTCTTCGAAGATCGGACCGAGGGCGAAGCCCAGGGCGGGCAGCGCGATGGCGGACATCGCGACGGCTCCGGCGACGTGGACCGTGCCGACCATGAAGCGGCGGCGGGTGACGGTCTCGCCCTCGAAGGCCCCCGGGATCTGCCGGTCGGCCGTGTACTTGCTCTTGGACTGGAGGTGGCGGTCAGGCATCTGAAGGACCGGGGAATCTACCGCTCGGGAGAGCAGGGACGCGCCGACGTGCGTCCGGCGCCGCCGAGCGCCGTCTTCGCCCATGCATCATGCGACAGCGTGGGCCTGTCCTCCGCGTGAGATCGCGCACACATCGAGATCACGTCGGCGAGCAGGGAGATCGCGGCGAGGTCGCCGCGAGCAGCCAGTTGCTCGAGCCCGTCGGCGTACAGGCGGTCGCCCTCGAGCAGCGCGAGGTCGGGGTCGTCGGGTGCGAGCGTCCGCCCGCGGCCCTCGCTGTGCAGCAGCCAGCCCTCGTGGACGGCCTCGAACGCGGGATCGCTCATGCGATCTCCGCGAACGCCGCGGCGGCGGCCTCGACCGTGCGCTCGATGTGCTCGGGCGTGTGGGCCAGCGAGGGGAACCAGGCCTCGAACGCCGACGGCGGCGGGTAGACGCCGCGGCCCAGGAGGGCGCGCGCCCACGCTGCGTAGGCGTCGCGGTCGGCCGCCTTGGCGTCCTCGTACGTGCGGACCGGCTCGTCGGCGAAGAACGGCGTGACGAGCCCGACCACGCTCGAGACCTGCAGCGTGCGGCCGGCGCTCGCCGCGGCCTCTCGCAGCCCGTTCGCGAGCGCGTCGGTGGTGTGGGCGAGGCGCAGGTAGGCCTGCTCGTCGAGCATGGCCAGCGTCGCCAGGCCCGCCGCGACGGCAAGGGGGTTCCCTGACAACGTCCCCGCCTGGTAGACGTCGCCGGCGGGGGCGACCATCTCCATGAGCGACCGCTTGCCGCCGTACGCCGCGGCGGGCAGGCCGCCGCCGATGACCTTGCCCATGACGGTCAGGTCGGGCGTGACGCCGGTGAGCTCCTGCGCGCCGCCGGGCCCGACGCGGAAGCCGGTGATGACCTCGTCGAAGACGAGCAGCGCGCCGCTCTCCGTCGCACGGTCGCGCAGCAGCTCGAGGAACCCCTCCGTGGGCGGGACGAGCCCCATGTTGGCCGGGTACGGCTCGGCGAGGATCGCGGCGAGCTCGTGCTCCTCCGTGGCCTTCACGACCGCCTCGGGGTCGTTCCACGGCACGATGATCGTGTTCGCCGTCGCGGCCTGCGGGACGCCGGGGCTGGCGGGGATGCCCTGCGTCGCGAGACCGGAGCCGGCCTCGGCGAGCAGCCCGTCGACGTGCCCGTGGTAGGCGCCCGCGAACTTCAGGAGCTTCTCGCGGCCGGTCGCGGCGCGAGCGAGGCGGATCGCGCTCATCGACGCCTCGGTGCCGCTGGAGGTCATGCGGACCATCTCGACCGACGGCATGCGGCGCGAGATCTCCTCGGCGAGGTCGACCTCACCCGCGGTCGGCGCGCCGAACGTCGTGCCGTGGTCGGCCGCGCCGCGGACGGCCTCGAGGATCTCCGGATGCGCGTGCCCGTGGATCAGCGGGCCCCACGACATCATCCAATCGACGTAGCGGTTGCCGTCGACGTCCTGCAGCTCGGCGCCGTCGGCGCGGTCGACGAAGATCGGGTCGCGGCCGATGGACTGCATCGCCCGGACCGGCGAGTTGACGCCGCCGGGGAGGTACTGCAGCGCCCGCCCGTACAGCGCGGACGACTTGGTGTCGCGGAGCGAGACCGTCACGGCCGAGTGGTTCCGATCATGGACACGCGCGGCGTCCTGGCGTTCGGTGGCGCCGGCTGGCGAGGACGCAGACCCGAAGGAATGCCTCCGGCATTTCGAGCGGTCGAGGACGACGCCAGGCGGTGATCACCGGGCGCCAGACGGCGTGGGTGTTCATGGTCGGGACCACTAGACCCCGGCGTGCTCGCGCTCCCAGTTCTTGAAGTCCTCCGTGAAGTACAGGAGGCGGATCTTCTTGAACTCGGTGGAGCTGTAGAGCGTCGCGCGCTCGGTGATGCCGAACTCGTCGGCGATCGCGTCGAGGATCGCGTCGCACTCCTCCTTCGACCGGCCGTGGGCCATGGTGAAGACGGAGTACGGCCAGTCCTCGTAGGTCGGGCGCTGGTAGCAGTGGCTGATCCCGCGGTAGGCGGCCATCTGCGGGCCGATCTCGGCGATCTTGTCCTCGGGCACCTTCCAGACGCCCATGCCGTTCGCGCTGAAGCCGGCGCGGCGGTGGAAGAGGATCGCGGCGACGCGGCGCAGCAGGCCGCGGTCCTTCATGCCGGCGAGGTGCTCGAGCAGCGCGTCCTGCGTCACGCCCAGCTCCTTCGCCGCGTCCGCGTACGGCTCGGGGACGATCGGCATGTCGCCCTGCGTCGCGCGCACGACGGCCTTGTCGAGCTCGTCGAACGGCACCTTCTCGGTCGGCGCGGGCGTGACCGCCTCGACCTTCGAGGCGAGGTCCTGCGTGCCGCCCTCCATCTCGAGGTCCATGCGGATCTTGAAGAGCGTCAGCGTCGGCAGCTGGCGGATCGACTCCGCGCCGGCCTCCTTCGCGAGCACCTCGAGCGTGCCGTCGAGGCCGAGCTTCGAGTCCTCCTCGACCGCGATCGTGAACCACATGTTGAAGTCGTGGTTGCGTAGGTAGTTGTGGCTGACGCCGGGGTGAGCGTTGATGACCTTCCCCGCGCGCCACGGGTGCTCCGGGTCGACCTTGGCCGCGACGAGCATCGAGCCGTAGCCGAACGCGCGGGTGTCGTAGATCGGCGTGACCTGGCGGATGATCCGGTCCTTGAGCAGCGCCTTCACGCGCTCGATCGCCTGCTCCTCGCTGATCCCCGCCTCGCGCGCGACGGCGGCGTAGGGGCGCTGCTCGAGCGGGAAGCGGCCCTGCATGAGGTTGAGCAGCCTCTTGTCGAGGTCGTCGAGCGGGCGGGCGGCGCCGTCCTTGCGGCTGCGGACCTTCGGCTGGGCTACTGAAGCCATCGGGCGGCGTCCTTGGCGTGGTAGGTGATGACGATGTCGGCGCCGGCGCGCCGGATGGAGGTGAGCGTCTCGAGGACCGTCGCGCGCTCGTCGAGGTGGCCGGCCGCGACGGCGGCCTTGACCATCGAGTACTCGCCGCTGACGTTGTACGCGGCGACGGGCATGCGCGTCTCGTCCTTCACGCGGCGGATGACGTCGAGGTACGGCAGCGCGGGCTTGACCATGACGACGTCGGCGCCCTCCTGGACGTCGAGCAGCGTCTCGCGCAGCGCCTCGTCGCCGTTGGCCGGATCCATCTGGTAGCCGCGGCGGTCGCCGAACGCGGGCGTCGAGTCGGCCGCCTCGCGGAACGGCCCGTAGAAGGCGGAGGCGAACTTCGCGCTGTAGGCGACGATCGGCACGTCGGTGAGGCCCTCGTCGTCGAGCGCCCGGCGGACGAACCCGACGCGCCCGTCCATCATGTCGCTTGGCGCCACGATGTCCGCGCCGGCCTTGGCCTGCGAGACGGCGGTGCGGGCGATGAGCTCGGCGCTCGTGTCGTTGTCGACGGTGCCATCGGTGCGAAGAAGGCCGCAGTGCCCGTGGCTCGTGTACTCGCAGAGGCACACGTCGGTCATGACGAGCAGGTCGGGGTGCGCGTCCTTGATCGCGCGCGTCGCGAGCTGGACGATCCCCTCGTCGTCGTAGGCGCCGGTGCCCTCGGGGTCCTTGTCGGCCGGGATGCCGAAGAGGATGATCCCGCCGAGCCCGAGCGCGGCCGCCTCGCCGGCATCGCGGACCGCCTCGGAGATCGACAGCCGGTCGACGCCCGGCATCGCCGAGATCGCCTGGCGCCCGTCGAGGCCGGACTCGACGAAGAGCGGGTAGACGAAGTCGCCGGCATCCAGCCGCGTCTCGCGCACGAGGTTCCGCAGCGGGCTCGTGCGGCGCAGGCGGCGCAGGCGCGTTTCCGGGAAGGCCATCAGGAACCAAGCGTAGCCCTGGTCAGGCGAATCGACGCAGAGCGAGCCGTGCGATCGCTCCGTAGGCGGCGGCCAGCGCGAGGAGGTGGAGCAGCGGGCCGGCGACCGACCGGCCCGTGTCGTTGAGCGTCGCGTCGAGCGCGTGGAGGGCCGGGCGGAACGGGAAGAGCGCGGACACGACGCGGATGACGTCGTAGACCGCCGGGGCGACCGACCCGCTCGGGACGAGCGCGAGGAACGCGATCGGCAGCGACAGCAGGAACGCGAGCAGCGACGCGGCGCGGACCTCGCGGGCCAGGCCGCCGATCGCGACGCCCATCGCGCCGAAGGCCACCGCCGCCAGCGCCAGCGTGAGCAGCCACAGCGGCGCCTGGCCCCACGCGACGTCGACGAACAGCCCGAGGCCGCAGACCAGGAGCACGGAGAGGCCGAAGGCGCACAGCGCGCTCAGCAGCACCTTCTCGGCGACGAGCGTCGTGCGGGTGACGAGCCCGCGCACGAGGCGGCCGAACGCGTGCTCTTCGCGCTCGAGCGCGAGCATGCCCGCCGCCAGCAGCACCGTGACGAACATGAGCGAGATCGTCACCGCCACCGCGACGGCGAACGCGTCGAGCGGCGTGCGCGATCCGTTCAGCACGGTCTGCTTGACGGTGACCGGCTCGCCGATCGACGCGAGGATCTGATCCGAGAGGTTCAGGTTGTCGACGGCGAGATCCGCGAACCGCTCGACGCGGCCGAGGTCCGCGCGGGCCTGCGAGCCGGCGGGCAGCTCGGCCTGCGCGCGGCGCACGATGTCGGCCGCGCGCTGCAGCCCGAGGACATCGAACTTCTGCAGGAAGAGGTCGAACGTCCCGCCGCGCAGGATGATGTCGAGGTACTGGGCGCCGACCTTCGTGATCTCGCGGCCCAGCGCGAGGTTCGCGTCGTTCAGGCGCGAGCGGATCGTCGACTCGACGAAGCGCCGCTTGACCGGGTCCTCGCCGTTGTAGATGACCTCGACCGACGGCCGCTCCCCCGAGCCGGTGAGGCTCAGAGCGCTGCGCAGCTTCGCGCCCGCGTCGCGCGGGACGATGAGCGCCGCCAGCGCGTCGCCGGACTTCACCTTCTCGATCGCCGCCGCGCGGTCCTTGACGCGGATGACGTCGACGGCGTCGAAGAGGCGCTCGGCGTAGTCGGCGGCGTCGCGCTCCTCCCCGCCGACCTGGAACCGCCCCTCGCCGGCCGGCACCTCGTTGGCGAACGCGACGCGCGGCTTGGCGGGGCCGCCCGACAGCGCGAAGCCGATGAGCAGCGCGACCAGCACGGGGTAGGCGACCAGCAGCACGACGAGCAGCGGCGAGCGCCGGAGGATCTGCAGGTCCTTCACGAGCAGCCAGCGCACCGCTCAGTGCCCCTTCTCGGCGAGGAACGCCACGAACGCCGCCTCGAAGTCCTTCGCCGGCCCGACCGCCGCCTCGAGCTCCTCCGGCGTGCCGGTGAAGAGCAGCTCGCCCTCCGCGAGCACGAGGACGCGGTCGGCGTGCCGCGCGGCCTCGGCGAGGTCGTGGGTCGCGAAGACGATCGTCCGGCCGCGCTCGGCGAGCCGTTCGAGCAGTGACCACACGCGCTGGCGATGGCGCGGGTCGAGCGCCGAGGACGGCTCGTCGAGCAGGAGCACGGGCGGGTCGGCGATGAGGCCGATCGCGATGTTCACGCGCTGGCGGTTGCCGCCCGACAGCGTGCCGAGCTCGTCGCCGGCGCGCTCGGCCAGTCCGGTCTGCTCGAGCGCGCGCGCCACGGCGGCGTCGACGTCCGGGACCTTCTCGAGCCGCGCGAACAGGCGCAGGTTCTCGGCGACGGACAGCTTCCGGTAGACGGCGACCTGCTGTGGCACCCACCCGATCTCCCCGGACGGCAGCTCGACGCTGCCGGACGTCGGCTCGAGCAGCCCGCCGAGGATCGACAGCAGCGTGGTCTTGCCCGCGCCGTTCGGCCCGATGACCGCCAGCCGCTCGCCCTCGCGAGCCGCGAAGCTCACCGCGCGCAGCGCCTCGCGGTCGCCGTAGCGACGGGTGAGCTCCTGGGCGCCGATCACGAGGTCGGCAGGCTAGTCGGCAGGTGCGCTCCGCACTGCCGGCAGTACGCGTCGCCCGGCGTGGGCGGCGTGCCGCACTCGGGGCACGGCGGTGGCCGCCCGCCGTTGCCCGCCATCGCGAGCGGCATCGTCCCCCACGGCTCGAAGACCAGGTGGCGCTTGAGGTAGACGACGGTCTCGCGCAGGGTCGCCGCGATCGGCAGCGCGATGAGCGCGCCGACGAGGCCGTAGATCTCCGCTCCGAACAGCAGCGCGAAGATGACGAGCAGCGGGTTGATCCGCAGCGCGTACGAGAAGACCTGCGGCGCGACGACGTGGCCCTCGAGCTGCTGCAGCGCGAGGAACAGCAGGCCGACCCACACGGCGGTGATCGGCTCGTCGAACAGGGCGACGATCATCGGGGGCAGCGCGCCGAGGAACGGCCCGACGAACGGGATCAGCTCCATCACCCCGAAGAACGCGCCGAACGCCAGCGCGTACGTCTTGCCTGCGGGGAAGATGCCGAGCGTCCCGAAGATCCACAGCGCGAGCCCCGCGCTCGTGCCCATGATGAAGCTGAAGAGCAGCTGGCCGCGGACGTAGCCGGACACCGCCTTCTGCACGCGCGTCGGGTAGTCGTCCTCGGCCGTCCCGTCGCCCGGCGGCATCACCGACCGCACGAGGTCGCCGATCTTCGGCCCGTACACGAGCATGTAGATGCTGAGGACGAGCACGAGGATGAGCTGCACCGAGACGGTGACGAGCTCGCGCAGCAGCCCGCCCGTGAACGACACGATCTCGCCCGATCCCTCGAGCACGCGGTCGCGCAGCGTCTCGAGCGCGCTCTGCCCCTGCGCCTCGATCTCGACGTCGATGCCCTTCTCGTCGAACGTGCGCTGGAGGTCGTGCAGCGAGGCGTTCGCGTCGTCGATGAGGTTCGGGACGTCGCGCTGGAAGGCGGACACCTGGTCGGCGATCGGGTTGGCCAGGACGACGCCGATGGCGGCGACGGTGAGGAAGAACCCGACGTACACGAGGGCGACCGCAAGGCCACGGGGAAGGCGGCGTCGCTGCAGCCACGACACCATGGGGTTCAGGATGAGCGCGATGACGGCCGCGACCATGAAGACGAGCAGCACGACGCCGGCGGCGCGTGCGAGCGCCCAGAGCATCAGCAGGAGCACCGGCAGCGTCGCCAGCTGCACCCAGCGCGGGACGACCACCGGCCGTGGCACCTGCGGGGGCTGGGACTCCGGCGCGCTCATCACTCGGGAAGGATGCCGATGAGCAGCATCCTCTTCGTGGGGGACGTCGTCGGGGGGTTGGGTCGTCGCACCCTCCTTGGACTTCTTCCCGCCCTGCGCGAGGAGCTGCAGCCGACGTTCGTCGTCGTCAACGCGGAGAACAGCGCGGGCGGCCTGGGCGTGACGCCGGCGATCGCCGACGAGCTGCTCGCCGCCGGCGTGGACGCGATCACGCTCGGCAACCACGCCTACCACCGCCGCGAGATCCTGCCCTACCTCGACCGCGAGCCGCGCATCGTGCGCCCGGCGAACTACCTGCGCCGCCACC
Source organism: Parviterribacter kavangonensis (assembly GCF_056863335.1). Lineage (NCBI taxonomy): Bacteria > Bacillati > Actinomycetota > Thermoleophilia > Solirubrobacterales > Parviterribacteraceae > Parviterribacter > Parviterribacter kavangonensis. The sequence goes on from NZ_JBXPJA010000003.1 coordinate 284,985, forward strand.
CCGGCCGGGGCGTGACGATCGTCGAGCGTGACGGGACGCGGCTGGCGGTCGTGAACCTCAGCGGCTCGATCTTCCTCAGCGCCGCGCGGTCGCCGTTCGACGAGGTCGAGTCTGTGCTCGGCTCGCTCGACGGCAAGGCCGACCAGGTCCTCGTCGACTTCCACGCCGAAGCGACGAGCGAGAAGGTCGCGATGGGCTGGTACCTCGACGGCCGCGTGACCGCCGTGCTCGGCACGCACACTCACGTCCCGACCGCCGACGAGCGCGTGCTGCCGAAGGGGACCGCCTACATGAGCGACGTCGGGATGACCGGCCCGCGCGGCGGCGTCATCGGCGTGCGCAAGGAGCAGGCGATCGCCGGCTTCGTCGAGCAGATGCGCCAGCGGTTCGACACGTCCGAGGACGACCCGTGGCTCATGGGAGCGCTGGTTCGGGCCGGCGCTCCACGACGGGCGGAGTCGATCGAAGCGGTGCGGCGGCCGTGGAAGCCGGCGCCGGGGCCAGCAGCGCCAGCATGACCAGCGGGAAGAACCAGACGACGTAGAGGTAGAACCAGTACGTCAGCGACAGCTGGAACGCGACGAGCACCGCCGCGCACAGCGCCGCGAGCCCGGCCAGGTCGGTGCGCCGCGGCACGAACGGCAGCCCGCACGCCAGCATCACCGCGAACGCCGTCATGTACAGGGATCCGCGATCGATGTCGTAGAGGCCCCACAGGGAGAACGGCGCGTTGCGGTCGGCCTGGAAGCCGATCGTCCGGTCGTAGAACAGCGACACGTCCGTCGCGAACGGCAGCAGCAGCGCCGCCGCGACCGCGACGAAGCCGGCGGCGAAGAGGAGCAGCTTGCGCGGCCGCATGCCGTCGTGCAGCGCCAGCAGCGGCACCAGCGCCAGCGGCGCGAACTTCGCGAGCCCCGCCGCCGCGGTCACGCCGCCGCGCACGAGGCTCCACCCGGGGCGGTCGCGCCCCGGCACCGCGACGTACAACGCGAGGCAGACGAGGAACGCGACGAGCGCGTCGTTGGCGTTGCAGTTCAGCGCGAAGAGCGTGAACGGGAACGCCGCCCACGCGTACGCGAGCGTGATCCCGAGCTTCGCGCCTGCGACCTTGCGCCCGAGCAGGAACATCATCAGGACCGTCGCGAGGTCGAACGCGACCGCCGCCGCGTGCGCCGCCGGCAGGTCGTCCCAGTCGCCGCTCCACGGCAGCAGCTGCTCGAACGGGATGTAGAGCAGGTACGTCAGCGGGCCGTACGTGTCGCCGTGCTCGTTGACCTTCGGCCAGCCGCCGTAGAGGGGGCTGCCGTCCATGATCCGGTCGGCGCCGAGCACGCCGGAGAACCCGACGTCGATGACGTTCGAGTTCGTGATGTTCAGCCCGATGCGGAAGCTGAGCAGGAAGACGAGCCCGACCAGCAGCCACCGGTGCGGGACGAGCAGCTTCGGCATCGCGGCCGGCAGGCGCGCGCGTGGCCGCAGCCCGATCCACAGCATGCGGCCCATCAGGTAGACGAGCGGCGGCACCGACATCGGCACCGACTCCTCGATGTCGCCGTCGATGAAGAAGGCGAGCGAGATCGAGAGGCTCGCGAGCACGAGCAGGTCGAGGTGCAGCAGCCGGAACGGGCGGCGGACGTCGACGAACGGGACGAGGAACGCGACGAGCAGCGGGATCCACACGTACGGCGCCGTGACCTTGCGGCCGAACGCGCCGGGGTAGCCGCGCGCCATCGTCCACGGCACGCGGAAGCCGGTCCACGCCTCCAGCACCGCGCCCGACGCGTCGTCGACGAGCACCTGCGCGATCTCCTTCTTGCGCCCCTTCGAGAAGTACGAGACCTGCCAGCGCGCCGGGCCCTTCGTGAAGACCTCGTGGGTGGAGCCGGGGTACTTGGCGCGCTCGGCGACGACCTTCGCGTTGCGGTCGGCGATCCGCAGCACCGCGTTGCCGGTCAGGCGGTGGAACTGGGGCGGGTCGTCGAGCGACTTCGGCCGCACCGGCTCCTGCGCGATGGCGGGAGCGGCGAGGAGCAGGAGCGCGAGCAGGGCGGCGGCCGCCGCCCGCACGGTCACCCGCGGAAGGACCACAGCTTGTTGCCGAGGAAGCTGAGCGGCGTCGCGGCGATGATCGCCAGCGCCTGCGCCGGCACCTCGGCCATCCCGGCGCCGCTGACCAGCAGCTCGAGCACGGCGAGGTTGTAGAGGAAGGCGGCGACGCTGACGGCGAGGAACCGGGCCGACTGGTGCCCGGCGTGGCCGGCGCGCGCCCGGAACGTCCAGTGCCGGTTCCACACGAAGTTGTTGGCGACGGCGACCAGGAACGCGCCGAGCGCGGCGAGCCGGTAGTTCGCGTCGGCGCCGTGCACGAGCAGCGTGAACACCGCGAGGTTCACCACGTAGCCGCTGGCGCCGACGAGCGCGAAGCGCACGAGCTGGAACCAGTTGCGCGAGTGGCGGATGCCGACGCGGACGCGCTGGCGGAGCGGGACCGCGAGCTGCTCCGAGGTCACCCGGTCGAGGGTACCTGGAAGTGGGTCCTGATCAGGGGAGCGATGTCGCGGATCGACCACTGCTCCTGATCATCGACGTCGAGGCCGGTCAGGATGAGCGCGCCGAGGGAGTCGCTGCGGTGCAGCGAGCCGTGCGAGCCGCCGCCGACGTGGTCGCCGCCGCCCCAGTCGAGGAACTCGTAGCCGGGCGCCGCGGACAGCAGCACGTCGCCCGACGTCGGGCAGTCGAGCGCCGACCACACGCGGGCGAGCGCGTCGGGGAACGTCTCGCTGCGGAACACGCCGTTCTCGATGCGGGCGTCGAGGACCTCGAGGTTGCCGCGCACGACCCAGCGGCCGCCGCGCACGTCGCTCACCTCCTCCCCGGGCGCGAACGTCAGCGCGCCGGCGGTGGACATGACGACGGCGACGCTGTCCGCGCGGTGCATGGCGAGCTCGACGCCGTCGACCGCGAGCGACGCCTCCAGCAGCCGCGGCATGAGCGTCTCGCGCGCCTCGGGCACGAGCACGTAGAGCATCGCCGAGCGCTGGGCCGGGCAGATCGCGATCTCGCCCTCGTCCGGCGTGGCGCCGCCGGGGCCGGTCAGCTCGAAGTCGCTGAGCCCCTTGAAGAGGTCGATGCTCTCCTCGACCAGCGCGTGCGAGTGGTCGGCGACGACGATCACCGCGTGCTCGTCGAGGAAGCGGTCCGGGCCGCCGCCGGCGTGCATGACGCGCTCGAGCTGCCGGTCGGCCTCGTGGATCGACGTGACCTGGGCGTCGGGGCCGTACTTGTGCGAGTGCGTGTCGTTGTCGGGCAGCGACATGAGCAGGAAGTCGAAGAGGTCGTGCTCGACGAGGTGGGCGCTGACGCAGCCGGTGTGCTGATCGCGCAGGCCCGGCATGCCGAGCTGGCTGCGGCAGTTCGTCTTCTGGCTCGCGTAGAGGTCGGCGTAGAAGAGCTCACGGGGGCCGAGGATCGGGCGGCGGAAGAGCGTCTGGCCCGCGATCCGCGTCAGTGCGCTGTCGCGGGAGGCGAGGTGCTCGTGCCGGCCGCGGTACATCAGGTACGTCGTCCCGGCCGTGCGCACGCCGGCGTCGTCGAGCGACTCGAACACGGTCGGCGCGTCCTCGGCCAGGTGCTCCATGTTCATCCGGTAGACGGTGTCGACCAGCTGGCGGTTGATGCCGAGCCGCCGCGCCGCGCCGAAGCTCGAGCCGTACTCGACGTAGCGGCGCTCCTCCCGCCACCACCAGTTCATCGACGGGATGTGATGGCGGTCCTGGAACGTCCCGGTGGCGATCGCCGCCGCGCACACCGGAGTCACCGAGGGGAACGCGGCCGCGCAGCTGCTGATGTACGTCCCGCGCTCCATGAGCGTGGCGAGCGTCGGTGCGCGTCCGGTCTCGACCGCGCGCTCGAGCGCCGACGGCTTGAGGCCGTCGATGACGGCCAGAACGAGCTTCTTCGGGGCGGCCACGGGGGCTAGCGGAGGATCCGCAGACCCGCGTACTTCTCGCCCTCGCGCCGCTTGCCGCCGATCTGCAGCCAGATGATGAAGCCGAGCGCGATGATCGAGATGGGCGGGATGACGATCGCGAGCGCCGCGAGCAGCAGCGAGGCGCCGTCCGCGTAGACCGGCAGCGCGCTGCGAGCGTCGGCGTCGAGACGGGCTCGAACCCGGGCGAAGAGCGCGCGTGCGGCCCGCTCGGCGAGCAGAGCGCACAAGATGCCTCCGATGATGCCCGGCCACCACGTGTCGGAGTGGTCGGCGAGCGCGCCCGCGAAGAGCAGCGCGCCGACGCCGACCCCCAATCCGGCGACGATCGAGACGACCACGGAGGTCTCGCCGCGTCGTTGCAGAACGACGACGACGATGAGCGCGACCACGAGGGCGAGCAGCCAGACCGGGTCCTCCAGGAAGGACAGGTCGGTGCCGTCGAAGTCGATGAGCGCGTCGGCGGACGCAAGTGCGCCCGCGACGAGCCCCGGCAGGAAGGGGCGGATGCCGGCGGCAAGCGCCAGCCCGATGCCCGTGAAGATGTCGAAGATGGTGTCCATGGTCCGCTACGGTTGCCCGGCCCCGGCGAACCTTGCCAGATGAGCCCCAGTTCGAAACGCTCCCGTCCGGCGGCCCGCGATCTCGAGCGCTACGCGGGGCTCTTCGCGAGCCGTACGAAGGTCATGAAGTCCTCGGCGATGCGGGACCTCATGGCGATCACCGAACGTCCCGAGGTGATCTCCCTCGCCGGCGGTCTACCCGACACGTCGACGTTCCCACCGGACTCGTTCGCTTCCATCATGCAGGGCGTCGCCGCGGAGTCCTGCGCGAAGGCGCTGCAGTACGGCCCGACCGAGGGCATGGCCGCGGTCAAGGACTGCATCGTCGAGGTGATGGCGGCCGAGGACACGAAGGTCGATCCCGACGACGTGCTCGTCACGACCGGCGGCCAGCAGGTCATCGACCTCGTGTGCAAGACGCTGCTCGACCCGGGCGACGTCGTGGTCGCCGAGGCGCCGACGTACCCCGGCGCCGTGCCGGCGTTCTGCGCCTACGAGGCCGACGTCGTGCAGGTCGCGATGGACGACGAGGGGATGCGGATCGACGAGCTCGAGGCGACCTTGGACCGTCTCGACCGCGAGGGCCGCACGCCGAAGTTCGTCTACACGATCCCCAACTTCCAGAACCCGGGCGGCGTGACGATGGCGCTCGACCGGCGGCGCCGGCTCGTCGAGATCGCGGCCGAGCGGGAGCTGCTCGTCCTCGAGGACAACCCGTACGGGCTGCTGCGCTACGGCGGCGAGGCGCTCCCCACGCTGTACTCGCTCGACGGCGGCGAGTTCGTCATCTACCTCGGGACGTTCTCGAAGATCCTGTCGCCGGGCGTGCGGCTCGGCTGGACGGCGGCGCCGCGGCCGGTGCTCGAGAAGATGAACCTCGGCAAGCAGGGCGCCGATCTCTGCTCGTCGTCGCTGACGCAGGCGTTCGTCGCCGCGTACTTCGAGCAGGGCCGCTGGAAGGACTACCTCGGGTCGCTCATCCAGCTCTACCGGCGGCGGCGCGACGTCATGGTCGACGCGCTGGGCGAGCACTTCCCCGAGCAGTCGACCTGGACGTACCCCGAGGGCGGCCTGTTCCTGTGGGCGACGCTGCCGGACTTCATCGACACGACCGACCTGCTCGCGCGGGCGCTGCAGGAGAACGTCGCGTTCGTTCCCGGCCGGGCGGCGTTCCTGGATGGCCGCGGGGCGTCGTCGATGCGGCTGAACTTCTCGGGCGTCGACGACGACGAGATCCGCGAGGGCGTGCGGCGCATCGGCGAGGTCGTTCGCGAGCAGGTCGAGCTGTACGGCACGCTCACCGGGATGCGTCCCGCGGCCCCGGCGCCGCGGCCGGCGCGCCCGCAGCCGGAGGCCGGGCCGACGAACGTCCTGCCGCTGCAGCGCCGCGCGAGCGGATGAGCCGGATCGCCGTCCTCAAGGGCGGGCGCTCGCTGGAGCGCGAGGTGTCGATGCGGTCCGGTGCTCGGGTGCAGGACGCGCTCGAGCGGCTCGGCCATGAAGCCATCGGGATCGACGTCGGGCACGACCTCGTCCGCGTGCTCCGCGATGTGGCGCCGGACGTCGCCTTCGTCGCGCTGCACGGCCGCGACGGCGAGGACGGCACGGTCCAGGAGCTGCTCGAGGTGCTCGGCATCCCGTACACCGGGTCGGGCGTCTCCGCGTGCATCCGCTGCGCCGACAAGGTGCTCGCCAAGCACGCCTTCCGCGACGCCGGGCTTCCGACGCCGGACTTCTTCGCGTGGTCGGAGACGGCGTTCCGCGACCTCGGCGCCGCCGACGCGCTGCCGGCGATCGAGGAGCGGTTGGCGTTCCCGCTCGTGGTCAAGCCGGCCCGGCAGGGTTCCGCCCTCGGCATCAAGTTCGCCCGCGCCGCTTCGGATGTGCCGGCCGCGTTGGTCGCGGCGTTCTCCTACGACCAGAAGGTCCTGCTCGAGCGCTACGTCAACGGCCGCGACCTCGCCGTGTCGGTGCTCGACGGGCAGGCGCTCCCGGTCGTCGAGGCGGTCCCGATCGACCGCGACTTCTACGACTTCGACGCGCGCTACGAGATCGGCCGAACCGAGTTCGTCTGCCCCGCCGAGGTCGGCGACGCCGTCACCGCCCGAGCACAGGAGCTGGCCCTCGCGGCCTACGAGCTCCTCGGCTGCGAGGGCTTCGCACGCGTCGACCTCATGTGCTCCCGCGACGACGACGCGCTCCAGCTCCTCGAGGTCAACCCCGTGCCGGGCCTCACCGAGACGTCGCTCCTCCCCCAGGCGGCCGACGCCGCCGGCATCGCCTTCGAGACGTTCGTCGAGCGCGTGCTCGACCTCGCGCTCTCACGCCACGCGCCGGCCACCTGAGCCCCCGCCGGGGAGGAACCTCCCTGCGTCAACTCCCGTTCACACGCGTGAACACCATTCACCCACTCGGCCCCTAGCACCGGCGCCGGATGAGTCGAGAGGCTCGCACCAGAACTCCGCACGCTGGTCGAGCCAGCTGGCGCACTCGACGAAGGGGCACGCATGCTCAACCCATTCCGGTCGCTCCGGCGACTCGTCGCAACATCAGCCTTCGCGCTCATCTGCGCGGTCGGCGTGATCAGCCTGGCCACAGCCGACCAGGTGATGCCCGACGGCGACACCGCCGACAACGGGAAGAGCCCCGCGGTGTTCGGCTCGGGGACCGGCGCCTACGCCTGCACGGCGACCGCTCCCGGCGAGATCGTCGTGAAGTACACCGGCGCCGAGAACCAGCCCTCTCAGCACTTCACGGCCGGTGAGGACCTCGGCGTGACGTTCACGCCAGAGGATCCGAAGATCTCCGCTGCCCTCGTCGGTGGAACGCCGAGCGTGCCCGACCCATGGGACGGCGATTCGCCTTCGTTCGCGATCGATATCGAGACGTCGATCGACGACACCATCGAGGACGACAAGCAGTACAAGGTCTACGTCGACGTCGTCGGTGCCGAGTCGGGTTACTCGGCCCAGAGCGACGCCGGTGGTCGCCCGTTCTTCATGGTCAACGTCAACTGCGACCCGGACAACCCGCCGCCGCCCACGAACCACGCGCCCACCGTCTCGGCGAACAACTCCAGCGTGACGGTCAACGAGGGCGCGACGGCGACGAACTCCGGCACGTTCGGCGATAGCGACGGCGACCCCGTCAACCTCTCGGCCTCCGTTGGGACAGTCACGCCCGGATCGGGCGGCACTTGGTCGTGGTCTTACGCGACGACTGACGGCCCGTCGCAGAGCCAGACGGTGACGATCACCGCCAGCGATGGCACCGCCCAATCTCAGGCGCAGTTCGCCCTCGGCGTCAACAACGTCGCACCGGTGATCGATCCGCTTTCGCTATCCGGCAACTCGGGCGTGGCGTGCCTCGGCGGCAATTCGGTCGGGCTGCAGTTCTCGTTCGACGACGCCGGCGTGAACGACTCGCCGTGGACCGGCGCGATCAACTGGGGTGACACCAACTCGACGTCACTCTCGCTGAACTCGCGCGGCCTGCAGACGGGCTACTCGCACACGTACGGGGCCGGCTCGTTTACGCCCTCGGTCACGCTCACGGACAAGGACACCGGCAGCGACACCGAGACCGCGACCACGGGGAGCGTCTCGTTCCTCTACTCAACTGGCAGCGGGATCCTGCAGCCGATCAACGCGGACAAGTCGAGCAACTTCAAGCTCGGCAGCGTCTTCCCGATCAAGATCAAGATCACCGACTGCAACGGCGCCCCTGTGGGCTCGGGGATCCAGCCGCGAGTGAAGCTGTCGCGCTACCAGGACCTCGCCGGCGCCGAGGCGCCGAACGAGACCACCGAGGCGAGCGTGCCGGACGCCGCTGACCTGATGCGCTTCGACGGCGCTGCCGGGCAGTGGATCTACAACCTGTCCAGCAAGAAGACCTCGCTGTACCCGTCGGGCGCGCTGCCGCTCGGCAAGTACAAGGTCACCGTCTACAGCACGCCGGCCTCGTTCACGGCCGTGGACGGCTACTTCGACATCGTGAAGTAGCGGGCCAGTCGCATCTCCGGCGATGGAGGGGCGCCTTCGGGCGTCCCTTCGTCGTTAAGAGGCCGGCGGCGCGGAGGCGGGTCAGCCGTTGGGGTCGCCGCCGAGGAAGTCCTCGGGGCTGACGCGGTCGAGGAAGTCCTTGAACTTCTCGACCACTTCCTCCTGGTCCTCGACCTCGTGCTCGAACTCGATCGCGGACTCCGCGATGACCTCCTCGGCCGCGAAGATCGGGGCTCCGGAGCGGACGGCGAGGGCGAGGGCGTCGGAGGGGCGCGAGTCGATCTCGATCTCGCGGCCGTTCATGGACAGGGTGATCGTGGCGAAGAACGTGTTCTCGCGCAGTTCGGTCACCGAGACCTGGGAGCACTTCACGTCGAGCTCGCCCAGCATGTCGCACATGAGGTCGTGCGTCATGGGGCGCGGCGTGCTCGCTCCCTGGAGCTTCATCAGGATCGCGGCCGCCTCGGGATGGCCGATCCAGATGGGGAGGAACTTGTTCGAGTCCACTGTCTTCAGAAGCACGATGGGCTGCTTGCCCACCATGTCGAAGGAGACCCCGTAGATGACCATCTCCTGCACTTCCCGGAGCATACCCGGCCGGGGGCGTCCTACCGGGGATGGCCGCCGGGGCCGCCATCCCGCCTGCTGACGGTCAATCTCGCGACGTGAAGGAGCGCCGCACGGCGGCGACGAGGCCGTCGAGGACGGCGATGCCGTCGCTGGTCTCCTCGATCTGCGCGGAGAGGTCGACTGCGAGCGACAGGGCCGCCGGGTCGGTGCCGCCGGCGAGCAGCGCGTCGCGGCGGGCCTGCTTGGCACGCAAGAGGATCCGCTGGAGGTCGAGCGAGACCGCCGCGGCGTCTCCGAGGACGGCTTCGACCTCGGTGCGCGTTGGCGGGGCGGCGTCGCCGGGTCGGCGGGTCGTCAGCTCCCGGAGGCGGAGGCCCACCTCCGAGAGCGCGCGAAGCGAGGCATCGGCCGGCTGCGCGGCCGCCGCAGACGCGCTGGAACGGGACGATGCGGAGTGCTTCATGACGACGAACCGACTCTCTCGCCCGACACGGCGAGGGGCCATGGGCCGGGCAGGCAGCGTTGCGTTCACACGTTGAACGCGGAACTGGCAACGAAGACGGGAACCGACCGGTACGGTCCTGCTGAGCCGAGCAGGACGCAGTGTGACGACCTCCGACGAAAGCCAGGAGCGACGAAACGGGAGGCCGACCTCCATCGTCGTCGTGGACGACCACGACCTCTTCCGCTCCGGCCTCGCCGAGCTGCTGCGCGAGCACGGCTTCGACGTCATCGGCCAGGCCCGCACCGGCGAGGAAGGCGTCCGCATGGCACGGGACCGCCGCCCGGACGTCCTGGTGATGGACCTCTCGCTGCCAGGGATGACCGGCATCGAGGCGACCGCGGTGGTCAGGCGGCTCGAGCCGGCGCCCGCGGTGCTCGTGCTCACCGCCTCGCTCAGCGAGGACGACGTGGTCGAGGCGCTGCTGGAGGGCGCCGCGGGCTACCTGCTCAAGGACGCGGCGATCGAGCGGGTCTGCGAGGCGATCGAGTGCGCGATCCACGGCGAGGTCGTCGTCTCGCCGCAGCTCAACCGGCGGCTGGTGCAGCGCCTGCGCAGCGAGCGCGCGCGGACGACCGCCGTCGGCGAGGTCCAGCTGTCGGGCCGGGAGCGCGAGATCCTCGAGCTGCTCGTCGACGGCCTCGACAACGCCGCGATCGCCGAGCGGCTCTTCCTGAGCCCGAGCACCGTCAAGAGCCACGTCTCGATGATCCTGCAGAAGCTCCGCGTCGAGAACCGGGTGCAGGCGGCGGTGGCGGCGGTGCGGCTCGGGCTCGTGTGAGCGCGGCTACCGCGGCCGGCGAAGGAGGTCGACCGCTTCGTCGCGCGTGCCCACGCCGAGCTTGTGCAGCAGCGACGAGATGTGCCGCCGGACGGTGACCGGGGACACGCTCAGCGCGGCGGCGATGGAGCTGGTGGTCCGCCCCTCGGCGAGCAGGTCGAGCACCTCGATCTCCCGATCGGTCAGCTGGACGCCGCGATCGCGGAGGAGCGGCAGGCGGCGGTTCTGCTGCCGGCCGCGGTACGCCGTGATGACCTTGGCCACCAGCGTCCGCGGCAACGCCGCCTCCCCCGCCAAGACGCCCTCGAGCGCCAGCGGCAGCCGCTCCGGGCTCGTGTCCTTCAGCAGGTAGCCCCGAGCACCGGCCTGCAACGCGGCGAGCAGGTCCTCGTCGTCACGGGAGACCGTCAGCATCACCACGGCGGTCTGCTCGGCCTCTCTGCCGATGCGCGCGGCGGCCCGGATGCCGCTGCCCGGCATGTTCACGTCGAGGAGCGCGATGTCGGGCTGGTGGGTCACGACGGCCGTGACCGCCTCGTCGGCCGTCCCGACCTCCGCGCAGACGACGAAGCCGCCGGCCTCGAGCGCTGCGCGGACGCCGCGCCGCGTCGGCGGGTGGTCATCGGCGAGCACCACGGTGCGCGTCACGGGATGCGCACCTCGACGGTCGTCCCCGCGCCCGGCTGCGAGGTCACCTTGAGCTCCCCGCCCAGCGCGCCGGCGCGCTCGCGCATGCTCGTGAGCCCGAAGCCGGACCCGTTGGGGGACGCGGCGTCGAAGCCGCGCCCGTCGTCCCGGATCCGCATGACCAGCGGCGCCGGGCCGCTCAGCTCGACGTCGACCGCGCTCGCCTCCCCGTGCCGCGCGGCGTTCGAGACGGCCTCCCGCACGATGCGAACGAGCGAGTCCTGGACGCCGGCGGGCACCTCCACCTCGCTCGTGCCGACTGCACGAACGCGGACGCCGTACCGCTCGCCCGCATGCTCCGCCGCGCGCTCGATGGCGTCGCGCAGCGGCTCGCCGAGCGGCGTCGCCAGGACCTCGATGGCCGCGCGCGCCTCGTCGAGCGCACGATGCGCCGCCTCCGTCAGCTGGTCGACGAGGATCGCCTGATCGGTCCGGCGCCCCACCGTGCGCAGGCCGAGCCGCTGCGTGTGCGTCGCGATGAACGCGAGCTCCTGCGCGAGGCCGTCGTGCAGCTCGCGCGCCATCCGGCGGCGGTCCGAGAGCACGGCCGCGACCGCCTGGGCCTTCTGGATCCGCCAGATCTCCCGCACGGCGCCGATGAGGACGACGAGATGGAACCCGACGCGCAGGAAGTCCCCGGTGTAGACCCACTCGGAGTACAGCGACGGGAAGAGGAAGTAGTTCAGGCGCGCGAAGGCGCCGAGCACGGTGGCGGTCGCGAACCAGGCGCTGAACTCGTCGCGCTCGACGACCGCGCGCCGTGCGAACCCGACTGCGGCGGCTGCGTAGACGGCCATCGTCGCGAGCTGGATGACGAGCACGGGCAGGGCGCCGACGACGTGTGGTCGGTTGCTCGACTCGGGGGAGAGCTGCGGGTCGATCGCGTCCGGAAGCGATGGGCCGGCCAGCCAGGCGAAGGCGGCGATCGTCAGGGCACCCGCGCCGATCGCGAGCCCGAGCCGTCCGAGCGACCGCTTCGGATCCGGGAGCCGGCGCTGCGAGCCGAACGCCGCCCAGCACAGCAGCACCGCGGCCACGCCGCGGCCCAGGACCGGCGCCCACGTCGCGAACGAGCCGCCGGGCGAGTCGCTGATCAGCGCGGGCAGCAGCGAGAAGAGGAGGTTCGTCGCCGCGAAGGTGATCAGCGCGGCCGTGAGGAGCAGGTCGGCGACGCAGGCGTGCATCCGCAGCCGGCCGATGCTGAGCACGGCGGCGAGCGCCGGGGCGAGCGTCGCGGCCGTCTCGATCGCCACGTGCGTCTCGGGGCTGCGGAACGCGAAGCGGAAGTCCGGCACGCCGGCCACGAGCACGGTGAAGAGCGCGGAGGCGCCGGCCGTTGTGCCGAGAACGAGCGGCAACCGGCCGACGATCGCGGGCGACGGGGGACGAGCGGTGTCGAGCAACGTGGTGGCGAGGCCCCTGAAGAGGCGGGGCTCCGCTCAAGGTTCTTCCACGATCGACCCGGGTGGAAGTCGGATGTTCGTCCAGGAAGTGGGTACGCGACTCGACCATCCGTCCGCGCCCATCCCCCGGGAACGAAGAAGACCCGCTGTCAGCGGGCCTTCGCGAGTGGGCGATGGTGGACTCGAACCACCGACCTCTTCCTTATCAGAGAAGCGCTCTAACCGACTGAGCTAATCGCCCTCAGTCGTGCGGCAGTGTAGCGCCGCCAGTCCTCCGCGCCCGGGCGGCGAGGGCGTGCGCTTCCTCGATCGTCGCGACCTCCAGCTCGATGCGGAAGCGGGTGCCGGAGGGGCGCACGCGGACCTCCGTTCCGAGCGCTCCGCCGAGCGTCTCGGCGATCTCGGCGATGGCCGCCTCCTGGTCCGGATGAAGCGCGGCGGGGGCGACCGGACGGCGACGCGGTGCCGCGTTCGAACCGTTCGCGTCGCGTGCCTTCTGCTCCAGCGTCCGCACCGACCAGCCCTCGACGACCGCCGTCTTCGCGAGCCGGCGGCGGGCGTCGTGGTGCTCGGCGAGCAGCAGCGCCCGGCCGTGGCCCTCGGAGAGGTCGCCGTCCTCGAGCAGCTTGATCGCGTCGTCGGGGAGGTCGAGCAGGCGCAGGAGGTTCGAGACGGCGACGCGGCTGCGGCCGACGCGGCGGCCGACGTCCTCGCGGGTGAGCCCGAGCTCCTCGACCAGGGCCGCGCACGCGCGCGCCTCCTCGATCGGGTTGAGGTCCTCCCGGGCCATGTTCTCGATGAGGGCGACCTCGAGCGCGTGGGCGTCGTCGCGGTCGCGGACGAGCGCCGGCACCTTCTCGAGGCCGGCCAGCTTCGCCGCGCGCCAGCGCCGCTCCCCCGCGACGAGCTCGTACGTCCCGCCCGGCACCGGCCGGACGAGCACCGGCTGGAGCACGCCGCGCTCGGTGATCGAGTCGGCGAGCGCCTGCAGCGCGGCGTCGTCGAACGCCTTGCGCGGCTGGTGGACGCCGGGGGCGATGAGGTCGACCGGCAGCTCGCGGAGGTCGTCGCCCTCCACCGGCGCGTCGGACACCGAGAGGATCGCGGAAAGCCCGCGCCCCATCCCTCGGCTCGGAGCGGACTTCGCTCTGGTCACTTCCGTGCGAAGGTCGTCGCGGCCGAGCATGGAAGTCGCCTTTCGTCCGTGTGGCGTTGACTCCTCGTCAAGAGGACTTGACGCAACGGGTCACCCACGCTGCGCCACCTCCTTGGCAAGTTCGAAGTACGCATCCGCCCCGGCGCAGTGCGGGTCGTGGTGGATGACCGGGACGCCGAAGCTCGGCGCCTCGCCGACGCGCACGTTGCGCGGGATGACCGTGCGGAACACGAGCGACGGGAAGTGCTCGCGCACCTCGCGCTCGACGTCGCGGCCGAGCCGCGTCCGCGCGTCGTGCATCGTCAGCAGCATCCCGGCGACCGTGAGGCGGGGGTTGAGCTCGCGCTGGATCAGCGAGAGCGTGTCGAGCAGGCCCGCCAGCCCCTCGAGCGCGAAGTACTCGGTCTGCACAGGGACGATGACGCGGTCGGCGGCCACCAGCGCGTTGACCGTCAGCGGCCCCAGCGACGGCGGGCAGTCGAGCAGCGTGTAGGCGAACTGCTCCCGGACAGGGGCGAGGGCGTCGCGCAGCCGGTGCTCGGAGCCGGGCTGCTGCGGGAGCTCGACCGTCGCGCCGGCGAGGTCCGGATGGGACGGCAGGAGCCTGAGCCGCTCGATCTCCGTGTCCCGGATCGCGTCCGCGGCATCGGCCTCCCCCGCGAGCACGTCGTACACGCTCGGCCGCCCGTGCTTGGGCGCCCCCAGCGCGACCGTCGCGTTCGCCTGGGGATCGATGTCCACCAGCAGCGTCGGGTAGCCGGCCTCGGCGATGCACGCCGCGACGTTGACCGCCGTGGTCGTCTTGCCGACGCCGCCCTTCTGATTCGCGATCGCGTAGACCGTCCCCATCGACCGCCAAGGTACTCCCGCCATCGGCCGGACGACCGCGACCGTTCGGGCCCGAACGGGCAGCTCTCACGCTCGACTTGAGGCTCCAAGCGGTCGTTTGCGGGCCATTCCCGGACGACGGGGGTACCTGGGCGGTGTAGGTCGAACCTTCGAGTAGAGGTGGAGATGACGGCTCTCAGCGCGCTCGAATGGCCGCACCTTGCGGACTTCAACGAGTTCGAGGCCGAGCTCGCACGCTGCGACGCTCCCGCGCCCCTCCTCGTCATCGTCCCGGCGGCCCTTCCAGGCGACGAACATCCCGTTCTCCTTGAGCAGCGGCGCGGCGTACTCGAGGAGGACCGGGAGGTCGGCGAGCGCCCTTGCGGTGACGACATCGCACGTTTCGATGCCGTTCTTCCATTCCTCGGCGCGGGCGTGGACGGCTGTCGCGTTCGTGAGGTTCGCCGCCTCGATCGCGCGCGTCATGAAGTCGACCTTCTTGCCGACGCTCTCGATCTCGATCACGCGCGCCTCCGGCAGCGCCGCAGCGAGGACGAGCCCGGGGAACCCGGCGCCGGCGCCGAGGTCGGCGATCGTCTCCGCCTCTCTGATCGGAGTGATCTCGAGGCCGCTCAGCGAGTCGGCGATGTGGACGTCGATGGCCTCGTCGGGGTCCGTAACCGTCGTCGGGGCGGTCGGGTCGCTCGCGACGGTGTCCAGGAGCTGCTGCAACGCGTCTTGCGTTTCGCGCGTCAATCCGTGCGTCGTCGCGAGCTCTTCCAGGCGGGTCATTCGCCGCGACAGGATGATGGTTGTCCCGGCGCGACGCGGCCTTTTGGTGCTCTCCGTTGGCCGGTTCTTCGCGGGGGCCGGCGAGGGAGGGGTTCTGCGGTTCGTGGTCGTTCGGTCCGTCTTTCGCGCGCCAGAGGGGTTGGCAACGTGCGACACCGGGCCGGCCGCGTCTCGCGCCCAACCGAGTCTTCGCGCCCAGCGCGCTTCGTTGCCTCGGCCGTCCCGGGCCCCGGCGTGGTCCGCTGTCGATGGTTTCGCTCTTGGGGCTCTTGAGCGATCGTTTCGTGCACCGCGGCCGGATCCGCCAGGCGCTGTGCACGTTCCTACGCACATACCGAAAGGTTCGTGCACCGCCTCTCGATTGGGCGGACCCCGTGCACGTTCCTTTCGGTCTTCGAACGGAGCTCAGCCGTCGGAGGACTCAGCGGCCAGAGCGGCCCGCCGCTCGGCCCGCGCGATGAAGTCCGCGTACTTCGACCGCATCTCTCGCAACCTCTCGGCCGCCGGCCCGTCGAGCTCCTCGGACACCACCGACTCCAGCACCGGCAGCACGTCCTCGACCAGCGCCTGCCCGCGCGCCATCCACTGGTAGTAGGACCGCTCCCCATGGTGGTACGGCCCGTACAGCCGCGTCCTGGGGAACCGCGCCATCAGCCACTGGAAGAGCGCCTCATGCCGCACGTGCATCCGCAGCGTGATCTGCGGCTGCTTGCCGTCGCCGCCGAACGAGCCCTGTCCGACGAGCAGGCCGGCGACGAGGCCGCGGTCAACCTCGGAGAGCATCAGACGCGTGTTGTTTCACGGAGGAACAACACGTGAAACTGAAGCAGGTCAGGAGGACAGCGGTGAGACGACCAGGTGCCGGTCCGGCTCCTGGCCCTCGGAATGCGTCTCGACGTCGCCACGGTCCCGGAGGAACTCGTGGACGATCCGGCGCTCGCTCGAGGACATCGCGTCCAGAGCGACGGGGCGGCCGGTGCGCAGCGCGCTGTCCGCGGCCTCCTCGGCCTGGCGATGCAGGACCTGCTCGCGCCGGGCGCGGTAGCCGGCGGCATCGACGATGATCCGCCGGCGCTCGCCGTCGACGTCGCCGGCGACCCGCTGGGCCAGGTGCTGCACGGCCTCGATGGTCTGGCCGTGATGCCCGATGAACAGCCCGACGTCCTTCGCCTCGACGACGCCGGTCAGCGTCTCGCCGTCGTCCTCGACGCGCACGGTGGCGCCCAGGTCGAGCGCGTCGGCGATGCGCTCGAGCAGGCTCTGCAGCGCCTCGGCGGCGGACTTCTGATCAGCAGCCATCTAGCGCCGCCGTCCCGATCGCTTCTTCTTGCGCTTGCCGGGCGGGGGCGGGGGCGCCGACGTCCGGCGCGTGCCGGCGGCTACGGCGCCGGCGGGCACCGGCTCGGTCTTGCGCTTCGCGCCGTCCTTGACGTCCGACCCGTTGGGGCCGCTCGGGCCCTTCGATCCACCGTCGGGTGGACCGCCGTCGGCTCCACCGGGGGGCCGCACGGGCCCGACCGTCTTGCGGACGATGTACTGCTGGACGATGGTCCAGGTGTTCGTCGTGATCCAGTAGACGAGCAGGCCGGCCGGGAAGCCCGTGACGAACGGGATGAAGATGAACGGCAGCGCCAGGAAGATCATCCGCTGGTTCTTGTCCGCGGAGATCGACATGAGCAGCGACGAGGCCAGCTGCGTCCCGACGTAGAGGACTATCAACGCGATCAGAACGCCGCCGGTCGCCTTGTCCGTGATGTCGGGGATGAAGAAGAACTGCGAGGCGTCGGTCGAGCCGCACGGGACGGTGTCGGCCGGCGGGGCGCCGGCGGCCGCCTGCGTGCTCGGGCAGATGTCGAACCGCAGGTCCGCGCGGAGCATGTAGAAGAGCGAGATGAAGACGGGAAGCTGCGCCAGGAGCGGCAGGCACGAGGCGAACGGGTTCACCTTGTGCTCCTGGTAGAGCTTCATCATCTCCTGGTTCTGGCGCTGCTTGTCGTCCTTGTACTTCGCCTGGACTTCCTTCATGTGCGGCGCGATGCGCTGCAGCGCCTGCATCGACTTGACCTGCTTGAGCGTCAAAGGCAGGAGCAGCGCGCGGATCGTCACCGTCAGCGCGATGATCGACATCCCCCAGCTGAGGCCCACGTTGTCGTGGAAGAACTTCAGGACCTCCTCGAAGACATCGATGAGGGGCTGGAGGATGTTGGCGAGGATCGGACTCATGCGGCGGAAGAAGAGGGACGGCGGGTGAAGAGCCGCTGCTCGGAGACGGGATCGAAGCCCCCGTGGCTCCACGGGTTGCACCGCAGCAGGCGCCAGCCCGCCAGGACCAGCCCGCGCAGTATGCCGTACTCGCGAATCGCCTGGACCGCGTAGGCGGAGCAGGTCGGCTCGTACTTGCAGCGGCGCGGCAGCGCCGGCGAGATGACGCGCTGGTAGGCGATGATCGGCGCGACGGCGAGCGAGCGCAGGAACTTCATGACGACGCCTTGTCGACGAGCTCGACGAGAGCGCCGCGGATGCCCTCGAGCCCCTCGCGATCCGCGAGCTCGCGGGCCTCGGGACGAGCGACGACCACCACGTCGTGCCCGGCCGGCAGCCGCTCCGCCTCCGTCGCGAACGCCTCGCGCAGCAGTCGCTTGACCTTGTTCCGCTCGACGGCGCCGCCGACCTTCCGCGACACGGACAGGCCGAGCCGCGGCGTGGCGTCGGGGTGCGCCGGATCCGCCTCGCGCGGGAAGGTGTAGAGGACGAGGTGCCGGTTGCCGTGCGAGCGGCCATGGCGGTAGACCCGCTCGAACTCGGCACTGCGTGACAGGCGCCCGCGCTTCGGAGGCACGGGGACGCGCCTCAGACGGTCAGGCGCTTGCGGCCCTTGTCGCGACGCCGCTTGAGCGTCAGACGGCCGGCGCGCGTGCTCATCCGGGCGCGGAAGCCGTGCGTGCGAGCGCGCTTGCGCTTCTTGGGCTGGTAGGTCCGCTTCATGGGGCCGTCGAGGATACAACGCACCGCGCGATAGCACTCGGTCCAGACGAAACGTACGCGTTTTGCGAGCTCCCTCCGAGCACGTGGCGCCCCCGGTGGTACCGTCCGCCTGCCGGGGCCCCGACGGGGCTCCCACCCCCGATGATCCGCCGTTCGAGCCTGCCCTGGAGAGGAGCTTCCGCCTGCCGTGAGACCTGACGCCGCCGAGATGTGGACGCGCGTGCAGGAGCAGTTGCGGCGAGCGGTGGATCCCGGAACGTACGAGCTCTGGCTCGACGACCTCGCCCTGCGCGACGTCGACGGCACGACGCTCGTGCTCGCCGCGCCCGACGACCGGCGTGGCTGGATCGCCTCGCACTTCGGCCGCGTCGTCCAGACCTGCGCCGCCGCCGTCCTCGGCCCGGGCGCCGAGGTCGAGGTCGTCGCCGCCTCGACGCCCGATCGCCGGCAGCACGCGGGACAGCACCACGCGGTCCCCATGCCGGCGTCCTTCGAGGAGCGCCCCGAGCTGAACCCCAAGCTCACCTTCGACCAGTTCGTCATCGGCATCGGCAACCGCCTCGCGCACGCCGCCGCCCTCGCGGTCGCCGAGCTGCCCGGCACCGCGTACAACCCGCTCTTCATCTACGGGCCGCCCGGCACCGGCAAGACGCACCTGCTGCAGTCGATCGCCAGCTACCTGCAGGCGTACGACTCGAGCCTGCGCGTGCGGTACACGACTGCCGAGCGCTTCACCAACGAGTTCCTCCGCGCGCTGCAGACCCGCGACGCCGAGCGCTTCAAGGCGACCTGGCGGGCGAACGACGTGCTCCTCATCGACGACGTGCAGTTCCTGCAGTCGAAGGCGAAGACCGAGGAGGAGTTCTTCCACACCTTCAACGCGCTCATCGAGAACGGCGCGCAGCTCGTCCTCACGTGCGACCGGATGCCGCGCGACATGAAGGAGCTCGAGGACCGGCTGCGCGAGCGCTTCGAGTCCGGGCTCGTCACCGACATCTCGCCGCCCGACCGCACGATGCGCACGGCGATCCTCCGCAAGCGTGCGCAGGTCGACGGCATCCCGCTGCCCGAGCCGGCCGTCCTCGACGTCATCGCCGACCGCATCGAGGGCAGCGTCCGCGAGCTCGAGGGTGCGTTGATCCGCGTCGTCGCCTACTCCTCGCTCACCGGCCGCGAGCTCACGCCGGAGCTGGCCGAGCACGTCCTCGACGAGCTGTACCCGGGCAGTGCACATGCCCCGGGGACGAGACCGGGCCCGCCGCGGCCTCCTTCGATCGTGGCCATCCAGGACGCCGTCTGCGACCACTACGGCATCACGCGCGAGGAGCTCCTCTCCTCCAGCCGCGTCGCGCGCCTCTCGTTCCCCCGCCAGGTCGCCATGTACCTCGCGCGCGTCCACACCAAGGAGAGCCTGCCGGCGATCGGCGAGGCCTTCGCAGGACGCAACCACACGACCGTGCTGCACGCCGTGCGGAAGGTCGAGGAGCGCATGGCCGCCGACGAGGAGATCCGCGACGTCGTCAACAGGCTCGGTGACGTCGTGCGTGCCGACAGGCGCGGCTGACAGACTGCGCACCGCTCTTGGATCGCCCGTTGTGCGTGAAGACTCCGCAACCACCGGGCATCTGCACCCGCCATCCACACATCCACAGCCCCTATGACTTCTGAAGAACCAAGAGGAGTTCGATCATCGTGAAGCTTCAGGCTTCGGCGGCCGAGCTGCTCGCACAGCTGCAGACCGTCGCCCGTGTCGCATCCACCCGCTCGGCTGTCCAGGCGCTGAGCGGCGTCCAGGTCGTCGCCGAGGGCGGCAAGGTCGAGCTGCGCGCGACGGACATGGAGGTCGGCCTGCGCGTCCCGCTCCAGGCGGAGGTCCAGCGCGAAGGCACCGCCGTCCTCCCCGCGCGGCTCACCCTCGACGTCGTGCGCGCGCTGCCGGCCGACACCGTGACGCTCGAGCTGCGCGCGGCGCAGCAGGACGTCGAGCTGCTGTCGGGCTCGGCCCAGTTCCACATCCGCACGCTGCGCGGCGAGGACTTCCCGCCGTTCCCCGAGCCGACCGGCGACGCCGTCGTCACCGTCCCGGCCGGCGCGTTCGTCGCCACGGTCAACAAGGTCCAGCGGTCCGCCTCGCGCGACGAGACGCGCCCGATCCTCACCGGCATCCTCGTCTCGGCCGGCGAGTCGGAGCTGCGGATGGTCGCGACGGACTCCTACCGCCTGTCGGTGAAGGAGACGCCGCTCGACGCCCCGCTCGACGGCGCCTTCGAGGCCAACGTGCCGGCCCGCGCGCTTGCCGAGCTGGCCCGCATCGCCCAGCAGGCCGACGCCGACACGCTGCGCGCGACCCGCCAGGCGAACCAGATCGTCTTCGAGGTCGGCGGCATGGTCCTCAGCTCGCGCCTCATCGAAGGTCAGTTCCCGAACTACCGCCAGCTGCTGCCCGACACGTACGAGCACGAGCTGCGCCTCGAGAGCAAGGAGGTCGGCGACGTCGTGCGCCGCATCTCCCTGCTCGCCCAGAAGAACGCACCGCTGCGGCTGCGCTTCGCGGAGGGGGAGCTGACGGTGTCGGCGCAGACGCCGGACGTCGGCGAGGCGCGCGAGACCGTGCCGGTGCCGTTCGGGGGCGAACCGTTCGAGATCGGGTTCAACCCCGAGTTCCTGCGCGACGGCATCGACTCGGTCGAGAGCGACGACCTGGTCCTGAAGCTCATCAGCCCGCTGCGGCCGGGCCTGATCGAGGCGGGGGACGGCTCCGGCTTCCTCTACCTGATCATGCCGATCCGCCTGAACGTCTGATCGTGCCGCCGTGCCGGGCGTCGTCGTCGAGCGCATCCGCCTGAAGGACTTCCGCGGGTACGCGACGGCCGACGTGCGGCTCGGGCCGGGCCTCACGGTGATCCACGGCCCGAACGGGGCCGGCAAGACGAACCTCCTCGAGGGCCTGTACTTCGGCTGCACCGGGCGCTCGTGCCGGACGAGCGACGAGCGCCAGGTGCCGCGGTTCGAGGCCGCGGCCGCGCGCGTCGAGCTGACGACGCGAGACGACGACGGCGATGTGCACGAGTTGTTCGTGGGCTTCCAGCCGTCCGAGGGCAAGCGCTTCCGCGTCGACGGCGCCGTTGTCGACAGGCTTGTCGACAACCCCGCGCGGCCGCTGGTGAGCGTGTTCCTGCCGGACCGGCTCGAGCTCGTGAAGGGACCGCCGGCGCTGCGGCGCGCGCACCTCGACCAGGTCGTCGCCGCCCTGTTCCCGTCGCGGGCGGGGACGCGCAAGGCGTACGGCGCCGCGCTCGCCCAGCGCAACGCGCTGCTCGCGCGCATCCGGCAGGGCCGCGCGTCGCGGGCGTCGATGGCGGCGTGGGACCACGAGGTCGCGCGTCACGGCGTCGCCCTGCGCGCCGATCGGTCCGAGGCGAGCGCCGCGCTCAAGGACCCCTTCGCGGCGGCAGCCGCGGACCTCGGGCTCGCGGGAGAGGCGCGGCTGGAGGAGCGGCCGAAGGCGCGCGCCGCGTCGGCGGAGGAGCTCGCAGCGGAGCTGGCCGCCGGCCTCGACGCCGACCTGGACCGCGGGCACACGCTGCGTGGACCGCACCGCGACGACCTCGCCCTCCTGCGCGACGACCGCGAGCTGCGCGCCTACGGCTCGCAGGGCGAGCAGCGGATGGGCCTGCTGGCGCTGCTCCTCGCCGAGCGCGAGGCGCTGGGCGCCGCCCGCGGCGGTGCACCGCTGCTGCTGCTCGACGACGTCATGAGCGAGCTCGACAGCTCCCGGCGGGAGAAGCTCGTGGAGCGCGTGCGGTCCGGCGGGCAGGCGGTCATCACGACGACCGACCTCGCGCACGTCCCGGGCGCCCAAAACGCCGGGGTCGTGCGCATCGCCGTGACGGCCGGCACGGCGCTGCAGGACGTCAACGGGGTGGAGGCCGCGTGACCTGGCGCCGGGCGCCTCTTCCCCTTGCCGAGGCCGTCGAGCGGCTCGCCGGCGAGCTCGAGCCGCTGACCCCGCTCGCCGCCATCCAGCGGGCGTGGCCGCAGGCCGTCGGCACCGCCGTCGCGGCCGAGGCGGAGCCGGTCTCGGAGCGCGCCGGGGTCGTCACGGTGCGGTGCCGCTCGTCGGTCTGGGCGCACGAGCTGACCCTGCTGGCCCCCGACCTCGTGGGCAAGCTCAACGCCGCGCTGGGCGAAGCCCGGGTGTTGGAGCTGCGGTGCACCGCGGCGGGCCGGCGGGGACCCCGCGCGTGACGCTGCTCTTTCGTCGCGATTTGCAGGCATTTCGCAACGCCGCGACAGGGGGTCCCGTGGGGTCCCTTTGCTATCCTCTGGTGAACAGAAGACCGCCCCGGGCAGCCACCGCCCCCGGGGCGTTCGTGTGTCAGTAGGAGGACCGGTTGGCCACAGGCGACGACAAGAACGAGGGGCGCACGTACGACGCGCAGGACATCACCGTCCTCGAGGGACTCGAGGCGGTTCGCAAGCGTCCTGGCATGTACATCGGGTCGACCGGCGAACGCGGTCTGCACCACCTCGTCTGGGAGGTCGTCGACAACTCGGTCGATGAGGCGCTCGCGGGCCACGCCACGCGCGTGGACGTCACGATCCACCCGGACAACTCGGTCACCTGCACCGACAACGGGCGCGGCATCCCGGTCGCGACCATGGCCAAGGAGCAGAAGCCGGCCGTCGAGGTCGTGCTCACCGTGCTCCACGCCGGCGGCAAGTTCGGCGACGGCGGCGGCTACAAGGTCTCCGGCGGCCTGCACGGCGTCGGCGTCTCCGTCGTCAACGCCCTGTCGGAGGACCTGACGGTCACCGTCCGCCGCGACGGCTTCACGTGGTCGCAGCGCTACGTCCGCGGCGCGCCGCAGGGCCCGCTCGAGAAGGGCGAGCCGACGAAGGACCACGGGACGACGATCACGTTCCTGCCCGACGCCGAGATCTTCGAGGTCACCGAGTTCAAGTGGGAGACGCTCGAGCAGCGGCTCCGCGAGACGGCGTTCCTCACCCGCGGCCTGCACATCACGCTCACCGACGAGCGCGGCGAGGGCAAGAAGGTCGAGTTCCAGTACGAGGGCGGCATCGAGGACTTCGTGCTGCACCTCAACGAGGGCAAGGACGCGATCGGCCGCAAGGTCATCTTCCTCGAGGGCGAGAACGAGCGCGAGGGCGCCGTCGAGGTCGCGATGCAGTGGAACACGACCTACCAGGAGTCGACCCACAGCTTCGCCAACAACATCAACACCCACGAGGGCGGCTCGCACATGTCGGGCTTCAAGTCCGCGCTGACCGGCGTGGTCAACGCGTACGCGCGCAAGGAGGGGATCCTCAAGGAGAAGGATCAGCCGCTCTCCGGCGACGACGTGCGCGAGGGGCTCACGGCGGTCATCTCGGCCAAGCTCTCCGATCCGCAGTTCGAGGGCCAGACGAAGACCAAGCTCGGCAACCCGGGCATGGCCGGCTTCGTCCAGTCCGTCGTGCACGCCGGCCTGAACCAGTTCTTCGAGGAGAACCCGCAGGAGGCGAAGGCGATCGTCCGCAAGGCGGTCTCCGCGGCGCAGGCGCGCATGGCCGCGCGCAAGGCGCGCGAGATGTCGCGCAAGGGCGCGCTGTCGTCGAACAGCCTGCCGGGCAAGCTCGCCGACTGCGTCGAGAAGGACCCCGCGATCTGCGAGCTGTTCATCGTCGAGGGCGACTCCGCGGGCGGCTCGGCCAAGCAGGGCCGCGACCGCAACACGCAGGCGGTGCTCCCGCTGCGCGGCAAGATCCTCAACGTCGAGAAGAGCCGGATCGACAAGGTCCTCCAGAACAACGAGATCCAGGCGCTCATCACCGCGCTCGGCACCGGCGTCCGCGACGAGTTCTCGCTCGAGAACCTCCGTTACCACAAGGTCATCCTCATGACCGACGCCGACGTGGACGGCGCGCACATCCGCACGCTCGTGCTGACGCTGCTGTTCCGCGAGATGCGCGACCTCGTCGAGGAGGGCTACGTCTACATCGCGAAGCCGCCGCTCTACAAGGTCAAGCAGGGCAGCCGCGAGCGCTACATCGAGAAGGAGGGCGAGCTCGAGGACATCCTCCTGTCCGACAAGTTCGACCGCTTCGAGATCTCCGACCGTGACGGCAACGCCTTCAAGCTCACCGAGTCGCGCTGGCAGCGCTTCACCCGGCTGCTCAAGCAGTACGAGGGCTGGGCGTCGTCGCTGAAGGCCGAGCACGGGCACGACCTCGTGTCGTTCCTGTCGGAGAGCACGATCCTCGACAAGCAGGTCGTCACGGCCGAGGCCGCGATCGAGCTCGTCTCCCGTGAGATCGAGGAGGGCGAGCCGTACGACATCGACCTCGTCGACGCCGGCGAGGACCTGATCGTCGTGAAGGCGGTCGAGCGGAAGACCGGCCTCGCGCGGACGCACCGGCTCCCGCGATCGATCTTCGACTCGAACGACTACCGCCAGTTCGTGCGGGTGCATGCGCAGCTCGTCGAGCTCGCCGGCACCCCGCCGTTCACCGTGCAGCTCAAGGAGGACGCCGAGGAGGCGCTGTCGTTCGAGGCGCTGCGCACCGCTGTGCTGACCGTCTCCCGCAAGGGCGTCGGCGTGCAGCGGTTCAAGGGGCTCGGCGAGATGAACGCCGACCAGCTCGCGGAGACGACGATGAACCCGGCCAGCCGCACGCTCGCCCAGGTGAACGTCGAGGACGCGGCGGCGGCGGACCGCATCTTCTCCATGCTCATGGGCGACCAGGTCGAGCCGCGGCGCGAGTTCATCGAGGACAACGCGCGCTTGGTCGCCAACTTGGACGTCTAAGGGAGGCCTGACCGGTGTCGACGGACATCATCGGCGGCGGCAACATCGAGCCGCGCGCCCTCGAAGACGAGATGCGCACCGCGTACCTCGATTACGCGATGAGCGTGATCGTGGGGCGCGCGCTTCCCGACGTCCGCGACGGCCTCAAGCCGGTCCACCGGCGCGTCCTCTACGCCATGGGGGAGATGGGCCTTGGCCCGACGCGCCCGTACGTGAAGTCGGCGCGCATCGTCGGCGAGGTCATGGGCCGCTACCACCCGCACGGCGACTCGGCGATCTACGACACGCTCGTCCGCATGGCGCAGGACTTCTCGCTGCGCCACGAGCTCGTCGACGGCCAGGGCAACTTCGGCTCGATCGACGACGACCCCGCCGCGGCGATGCGGTACACGGAGGCCCGGCTCACCCGGATCGCGCAGGAGATGCTGCGCGATCTGGACATGGACACCGTGAACTTCGGGCCGAACTACGACGGCTCGACGCACGAGCCGCTCGTGCTGCCGGCGCGGTTCCCCAACCTGCTCGTCAACGGCTCGTCCGGCATCGCCGTCGGCATGGCGACGAACATCCCGCCGCACAACCTCCGGGAGGTCACCGACGCGGTCATCGCGTACATCGACAACCCGAACGTGACCGTCGAAGAGCTCATGCGGCACATGGAGGGCCCGGACTTCCCGACCGGCGGCATCATCCTCGGCCGCGCGGGCATCCGCGACGCGTACGAGACCGGCCGCGGCCGCGTCCGGGTGCGCGCGAAGGCCCACTTCGAGGACCTGCCGCGCGGCCGCGAGGCGATCGTCGTCACCGAGCTGCCCTTCATGGTCAAGAAGGGCGGCGAGGGCGGCGTCATGACGAAGATCCGCGATCTCGTCAACGACAAGAAGGTCACGGGCATCGCCAACCTCGAGGACCACTCCTCGAAGAAGGGCGGCATGCGCCTCGTGATCGAGGTCAAGCGCGACGCCGACCCGAACGTCGTCCTCAACCTGCTCTACAAGCACACGCCGCTGCAGTCGACGTTCGGCGTGAACATGGTCGCCCTCGTCGACAACGTGCCGCGCACGCTGTCGCTCCGCGAGGTCATCCACCACTACGTCCAGCACCAGCGCGAGGTCGTCGTCCGCCGCGCGAAGTTCGAGCTGGCGCGCCGCGAGGCCAGGGCCCACATCCTCGAGGGCCTCCTCATCGCGCTCGACAACCTCGACGCGGTCATCGACCTCATCCGCAACTCGCCCGACCGCAACACGGCGCGCGAGCAGCTCGTCGAGCGCTTCTCGCTGACGGTCATCCAGGCGTCCGCGATCCTCGACCTGCGCCTGTCGCAGCTGACCGCGCTCGAGACCGACCAGATCAAGGCCGAGTACGCCGAGATCCAGGAGCGGATCAAGGAGCTGCGGACGCTGCTCGGCGACGAGCAGAACGTGCTCGACCTCATCAAGACCGAGCTGCGCGAGGTCTCCGACGCCTACG
This sequence comes from Parviterribacter kavangonensis, assembly GCF_056863335.1. Classification (NCBI taxonomy): domain Bacteria; kingdom Bacillati; phylum Actinomycetota; class Thermoleophilia; order Solirubrobacterales; family Parviterribacteraceae; genus Parviterribacter; species Parviterribacter kavangonensis. The sequence goes on from NZ_JBXPJA010000003.1 coordinate 311,520, forward strand.
GCGACGAGCGGCGGACGCACATCGCCGACTCCGAGGACGAGATCGACATCGAGGACCTCATCCGCGAGCAGCAGATGGTGGTCACGATCACGTCGACGGGCTACATCAAGTCGCTGCCGCTCGCCACGTACCGCCAGCAGCACCGCGGCGGGCGCGGCGTGACGGGGATGGACCTCAAGGAAGGCGACTACATCGAGCACCTCTTCGTGTGCTCGTCGCACGACTACCTGCTCTTCTTCTCCAACCGCGGCAAGGTCTACCGGTCCAAGGTCTACGAGCTGCCGGAGATGTCGCGCACGGCGCGCGGGCGCGCGCTCGTCAACGTGCTGCCGCTGCGCGAGGGGGAGCGGATCCAGTCCGTCCTCTCGACGCGCGACTTCGCCGAGGGCAAGTACCTGATCTTCGCCACGAAGAACGGCACCGTGAAGAAGACCGAGTTCGGCGCGTACAACACGCCGATCAAGGCCGACGGCATCATCGCCATCAAGGTGCGCGAGGACGACGAGCTCATCCAGGTGCGCCGCACGTCGGGCGACGACGAGATCCTCATGGTGTCCAAGGCCGGCCTCGCCGTCCGCTTCCACGAGGACGACGTCCGCGCGATGGGCCGCGACACCTCGGGCGTGCGCGGCATGAACATCACGGGCAAGGGCAACGCGGTCCTCGCCATGGACGTCGCGCGCGACGAGCAGGACCTGCTCGTCGTGACCGAGGGCGGCTACGGCAAGCGCACCCAGGTCTCCGAGTACCGGCTGACCTCCCGCGGCGCCAAGGGCGTGAAGACGATCACGTTCTCCGAGCAGCGCGGCGGCCTCGCCGCGGCGCTCGTGGTGCGCGAGCACGAGGAGCTCGTGTTCATCTCGGTGAGCGGGATGGTGCAGCGCACCGGCGTGCGCGGCATCAACCAGTACGGCCGCGCTGCGCAGGGCGTCCGGGTCATGAACATGCGCGAGGACGACGTCGTCTCCGCGGTCGCGCTCGTCATGGAGTCCCAGGCGGACGAGGCGGACCCCGCCGCGCTGGCCGAGACCGTCGCCACCGAGGGCCCGCTGTCGCTCGACGCGAGCGGCGGCAGCGCGGAGGCCGGTCCGGCGCTGCCGGAGGAGCACGCGCCGGGGCCGGAGGCGATGCTCTCCGAGGACGCGGCCCGTGCCGCCGAGGCGGCGCTCGACGAGAGCTCCCCCGAGACCGACGAGCCGGCCGAGACGGACCTCGACGCGACCGACGGCCCGCCGACGCCCGACGCCTGAGCTTGTGGACGCAACGACGTCCCCGGTGTGCGCTACTCTGGCCGGACCAGAGGAAGGAGGTGGTCCGTATCTGTAGTGACAGTTCTTGCGGGACCCTGGAGGTGACCGGCCGCTAGGTCGGCGCTGGGCTCTGCCCTAGCGAATCCAACCGGGATCCCCCGAAAGGCACGCCGGAGCTCGTCCCCCCGGCCGCTTAGAAAAGTGCCGATCGGGCTGAAAGTCCAGTGAAGTTCTTCGAAGGGCGCCTTCTCCTGAGGGCGCCCTTCGTCGTTGATCAACGCCAGACACGTTCTCGTTGGGCGTGCGCGGCCGCACCGACCAGGTCCGTACGTCCGTACTGTCCCTGGTCGGCGCACCCACGCACGATGCAACGATCGACGCGTCTGGTCTGCAGTCCCCGTTCGGCTAGGCGGCTGAGGCGACGGGCGTCGAGTCCGTCGTGGCCTCGGGCAGCCACTGGCGCCAGGCCGCCGGGATGCGCGGGCTTGCGACGTGGATGAAGACGTGCGGGCTCGGTGCCCGCGGTACTCGGGCGGGGACCATGTTGGCCTGCGCCGGCAGCATGTCGCCCTTGCGGCGGTTGCAGGGCGCGCAGGAGGCGACGATGTTGTCCCACTCCGACGAGCCGCCCTTCGACCGCGGGATGACGTGGTCGACCGTGAGGTTGGAGCGGGCGCCGCAGTACTGGCACGTCCAGCCGTCGCGGGCGAACACGGCGCGGCGGGTGATCTTGCGCCGGTGCGTGTCGCGCGGGACCTTCACGTAGGTCATCAGGCGGATGACGACGGGGCGGGGCATCTGGGTGTGCTCGGACCGCAGCTGCCATGCGCCCTGCTCGACGAGCTCGGCCTTCTGCTTGAGCAGGAGGACGGTCGCGCGGCGAACCGTGCAGACGTTGATCGGTTCGTACGTGGCGTTGAGGACGAGCACCCGACCAGCATCAGGTCCGCGCCGCTGGTGCTCAGCTGGCGGCGCGAACCCCGGCGCGGCTGGTGGGGTCAGTGTGCCCATGAGGCTGTGCGAAGGATACCCGGGGCCACGGCGTCCTCACGCCGCCGGGTACGAACCGAGGACGCGAAGCACGTCGCAGTGCGCCCGAAGCCCGTCGATCGCGTCGCGTACGCGCTCGTCGTCCACGGAGCCGTCGAGGTCGACGAAGAAGAGGTAGTCGCCGAGCCGGTCGCGCCGTGGCCGCGACTCGATCCGGGTCAGGTTCACCCCGCGGAACGCGAACTCGGAGAGGCAGCGGACGAGCCACCCGGACTGCCCGGTGCCCTCGCCGGCGAAGAGGAGCGAGGTCTTGTGGGGGCCGGCCGAAGAGGTCGTGGCGGCGGGTCTGCCCGCGCCGCGCGAAGAGGTCGTGGCGGCGGGCGCCGCCGCGCCAGGGGAAGGGGCGTCGGCGGTGCGGGCGAGCCAGACGAAGCGGGTGGCGTTCTCCGTGATGTCCTCGATGCCGTCCCGGAGGACGGCGGCGCCGTAGAGAGCGGCGGCGCGGTGAGTGCCGATGGCGGCCCAGCCCTCGCCGGCCCGCTCGACGGCGACGCGGACCGCCTCGGCCGTCGACGTCCAGGCGACCCCGCGGGCCTCCGGCAGCGAGGCGCGTAAGTAGCGGGCGCATTGGGCGAGCGCCTGTGGATGGGACACGACGACGCGCACGGCGTCGAGCTCCACCGAAGGTGCGGCCAGCAGCGCGTGGCGCACCGGGAGGACGACCTCGGCGATCATCGACACCTCGGGCGCGTCGTTCGCGAGCGCGTCGAGGGTGGCGTCGACCGATCCCTCGCTCGCGCTCTCGATCGGCGCGATCGCGTGCGACACCCGTTCCTCCTGCACTGCCAGCACGACCTCGTGGACGGTGGCGAGCGGGACGGGCTCGACCCCGTCGCCGACCACGCGCGAGGCGCTCGCCAGCAGCGCCTCCTCGCTGAACGTCCCCGCCGGGCCCAGGAACGCGGCGCGCGTCACCCGTGCTTCGCCGGCTCCGCGAACGCGAGGCGGATGGCCTCCTCCTCCTCGGGCGCGAGCTGCAGCTCGCTCTTCCCGTCGCGCACCTGCTTCGCGTACACGCGCGCCTGGTCGCGGTGGTGGATGGAGGAGACGACGATCCCCGACCGCGTCGCGTCGAGCAGCGCGATCGACGTGGACTGCCGCCCGGACATCTCGTTGTAGGCGTCGAAGCGCACGAGGCCGCGGAAGGCGAACGCGCCGTCCAGCCGCTCCTCGGCCTCGACGAGCCGCTCGTCGATCCGGCCGTGGACGTCCTCGACGTGGTCGCGCAGCGCGCGGAACGCGGCGTCGAGCTCGGAGGCGTGGACGGTGAGGTCGCGGGCGCCGAGGTCGCCGAGCAGGACCTTCTGCGCCGCCCGCAGCCGCCGCAGCTGGATCGTCAGGACGAGCGCCCAGATGATCGCGAGCACGGCCACCCCGCCCGCGGCGAGCGCGACGATGCCCGTCGTGGAGGAGAGATCGTCCACGACGGAGGAACCTATCGCGTGAAGATCGCCGTGTAGGTCTGCGTGTTGTTGTCGGTCTTCTCCTCGCCCGGGACCTTCCCGACGGTGACCTCGATGGTCACCGGCACGCCGATGGGCGGCGCGGTTCCGAGCGGGATGGAGGCTTCGGCGTTCTGACCCGCCGTGGTCTCCTCGACGCGCCGCGTGGCGCTGATCGGCTTGCCGGCGCCGCGGATGCGGACGCGGACCGGGACGTTCTCCTCGTTGTTCTCGCCCTGGTTGGCGAACGTGACGGTGAACGTCACGTCCGACCCGGCCGGGATCCGGTTCGAGGTCTCGCCCGGCTGCAGCGTCACGTCACCGACGGCGGTGCTGACGATGCCGTGGCCGTGGAGGCCCGGCGCGGGCGTCCCGCTGCCGCTGCCCGACCCGCTCCCGCCCTGCGCGCCGAGCCGGTCGGCGACCGTCCCCGGCTGCAGCCAGTCGAGGTTCGGCAGGAACTGCGAGTCGGCGATGCGCTGCCCCGTGATGCCCTTCTCGTCGAACGTCTCGCTGATGAACGGGCGCACGCGCGCGTCGTAGATCACGTCGGAGGAGAGGAACGCCTGCATCTGCGCGGCGATCTGGTCGACCGCGGCGCTGGCCTGGTCGCCGCCGTCCTGCACGAGCGCGGTGCGCACCTCGGACGCGATCTTGCCCACCGCCGTCGACCGCAGGTCCAGCGCCAGCAGCAGGTTGCGCTGGGCGGTCTTCAGCTCGTCCGGGACGTCGAAGCCCTCGGCCTGCTCGACCTGCCGCTCGGCGACGACGCGCAGCTGGTTGATGTTCTGCTCGAGCTCGTTGGGGGCCTGGCCGCCCTGCGAGAGCGCGTCGAAGAGCGGGGCGCCGACCTCGCGATCGGAGGCGCTGATGACCTCGCCGACGTCGCGGTTGTAGTCCTTGAGCCGGTTCTCCGCGCGGTTGTCCAGGCAGCTGTTGACGACGACCGCCAGCAGGATGAACACGAGCACGCCGATGACCAGCGCCACGATGCGCCGGTTGCGCACCGCGTCCGCGGGCTGCCCGGACCCCGGACGCGCGCGCGTCGCAGCGCCCGCGGGCCGGCGGGGCCGTTGCTGCGCTCGGGTGGGTGGCTCTTCGCCGTCGTCGAAGAAGGACAAGAACTTCGCTCTCTGCGGGCGTGTTCGGGCCCCAGTATGACCGGGAGACCCGGCGGACCCGCGCTTGCAAGTTCCGTGCCAGGCGGCGTTTCCCTTCCCGACCGGGCAGGGAGCGAGGGATCGCCTGCTGAACTGCGAACGTGGTGCAGCAGCCGGACACCCTCGAACTGGCGACCACGGACGCGCCGCTGGTCCTCGACCGCTATCGGCTCGTGCGCCGGCTGGGGAGCGGCGGCTTCGGCGTGGTCTGGCTCGCGCATGACGAGCGCCTCGACCGGCCGGTCGCGGTCAAGCGGATCCCCCTCGACGGCGACGAGAACCCGCGCGCCGAGCGCGAGGCGCTCGCGGCCGCCCGGCTCGCCCATCCGGGGATCGTCGCGCTGTACGAGGCCGGCCACGACGAGGACGCGTGGTGGCTCGTGTCCGAGCTGGTCCGCGGCGCCACGCTCGCCGACCTCGAGCACGAGGGCGCGCTCAGCGACCTCGACGTCGTGCAGATCGGCGTCGCGCTGTGCGGGGCGCTCGAGCACGCGCACGCGCGCGGGGTCATCCACCGCGACGTCAAGCCGGGGAACGTCATGGTCCCCGACCACGTCGAGGACGGCGCCGGGCTCGCGAAGCTGACCGACTTCGGCATCGCGCGCCTCGCCGACGAAGGCGCGCTGACCCGCACCGGCGACGTCATCGGCACGCTCGCCTACATGGCCCCCGAGCAGGCCGAGGGCGGCCGGGTCACGCCCGCGGTCGACCTCTACGCGCTCGGCCTCGTGCTCTACGAGGCGCTCGGCGGCACGAACCCGATCCGCGCCGACGGCGCCGGCGCGACCGCCCGCCGCGTCGGCATGGAGTGCCCGCCGCTGCACGACCTCCGTCCCGACCTCCCGCACGAGCTCTGCTGGGCGATCGACGCCGCCGTCGACCCCGACCCCGAGGAGCGCGGCTCGATCGCCGACCTCCGCCGCGCGCTGCAGGCCGCCCAGCCGTTCATGGACGACGCGCCGGGCATGGTCACCGCGCCGATGACGCCGCTCGGCGGGATGCTCGAGCGGACTCGGCGCTGGCGGGCCGAGCGGCGCGAGGACGAATGGCGCCAGGATCCTCGGTGGGCGGGCGAAGAAGCACCTCTCGTCGAGCGCGCGCGCCGGATGGAGCCGGAGCGGGGCGGTCTGCGCCGTCGCACGAGCGGGCCGGGCCGGATCTTCGCGGCGCTCTCGGGCGGCGCGCTCGCGTACTGGGCGATCAGGGCGCTGCCGGCGGACTTGACGCTCGGCGGGGCGGTCGCGGCGCCCGAGCCGCTCGCCGTCGCCGCGGTCGTCGCCGGCCTCGTCGCGCTGCTGCCGCGGCTGGGCTGGCTCATGGCGCTCGCCGCGCTGCTCATCGTCGTCGGGCCCGAGCGCGCGTCGCTCGTCGTGCTCGCCGCCGCCGCGCCGGTCGTGGTCCTGCTCGTGCTTCACGGCCCCACGTGGTCGCTGCCCGGCGCGGCGCCCGCGCTGGGCGCCATCGGCCTCGCGGGCGCGTACCCGGCGCTCGCCGGCCAGGCGAGGACGCTGCCCGCGCGAGCGGCGCTCGGCGCGATCGGCTTCTGGTGGCTCAGCCTCGTGACGATCATCACCGACCGCAAGCCCGATCTGGCGGTCGTCGCGGAGCCGGCGACGCTCGCGCTCGCGGCGCTGTGGGCCGTCGCCGCGGCCGTGCTGCCGCTCGTCGTCCGGGGCGCGAACGCCGCCGTCGACGCGCTCGGCGCCGCCCTCTGGGCCGCCGCCCTGGCCGCCGCCACGCCCGCGATCGCGGAGGCCCTCGACGGCGCCGAGCCCGCGAACACGGGCGCCGCCGTCGCGCTGGGCGCGGGGTTCGCGGTCGCCGCGCGTGCCGTGGCGGCCATGGGCCGCGAGTAGCATGGCTCCCTCTCGGCCGGGTAGTCCGGCCCGTTGACCCATGTCCGTCCTGCGCAACCTCGAGAACAGGATCGCCGGCCTCGTCGAGGGCACGTTCGGCCGCGTCTTCCGCTCGGAAGTGCGTCCCGTCGAGCTCGCGCGCGGGCTCGCGAAGGAGATGGACCAGCACAAGACGGTGTCCGTCTCGCGCGTCTACGTCCCCAACGAGTACGTCGTCTGGCTCTCGCCGCAGGACCGCGAGCGCTTCGGCGGCGTGGAGCGCGACATCGCCGACGAGCTGGCCGCCTACCTGCTCGAGCACGCCCGCCGCGAGAAGCTCGCGCTGGTCAGCCGGCCGCAGGTGACGTTCTCGACCGACGAGGCGCTCAGTCTCGGCGAGTTCGGCATCCAGGCGCGCCTCGTCCGCACGACGCAGGACGACAAGCCGCCGGAGCAGGGCGACCACGGCCACACGATGGTCTACTCGACGTCGGACCGCCTGCGCGAGGAGCTCGACCGGCCCGCCCCCGAGTTCGCCGGCCCGACCAGGGCGATGGTCCTCGCCGAGGGCAAGCGCATGGTGCTCGGCCCCGCCGGCGGCACGATCGGCCGCAGCCGCGACTGCGACGTCGTGCTCGGCGACCCGAACGTCTCGCGCCACCACGCCGAGATTCGCCCGAGCGGCCGCGGGCAGTGGACGATCCGCGACCTCGGCTCCACGAACGGCGTCAAGGTCAACGGCCACCGGGCCAACGGCGAGACCAGCATCGAGCCGGGCGATCGCATCGCGCTCGGGACCGCGGAGATCCGGTTCGTCGTCGAATGATCCTCGCCGCCGAACTGGAACCCGTGTCGGTGGCCCTGAAGTTCGGGTTCATCGCCGTCCTCTACCTCTTCCTCCTGTGGATCGCGCGCAGCGCGCTGAAGGACCTGCGCCGCGGGACCGACGTCGCGGTCGCCGGCGGGCGCGCGAGCGCGGTCACGGGACCGCAGCTCGGCGAGGCGACGAGCGTCCACCAGTCGCCCGTGGCGAACGCGATGCTCGTCGTCGAGCGCGCGCCCGGCCACCAGGCGGGGATGCGCTACGACGTCGGCGGCGGGGCGACGCTCGGCCGCGGCGACGTCGAGATCGTGCTCGAGGACCCGTTCGCCTCCTCGCGCCACGCGCGCATCGAGCGCCAGGGCGCGGCCGTCGTGCTGGAGGACCTCGGCTCGACGAACGGCACGTACCTCAACGACGAGCTGCTGCGCGGGCCGCAGCCGCTGCATGCGGGCGACCGGGTGCGCATCGGCGACTCCGTGTTCCGCTTCGACCCCGGAGCCGGCTGATGCTGCGGGTCGCCGAGCAGTTCCACGGCTCCCACACGGGCCGCGCGCGCCGCGCCAACGAGGACAACCTCTACGCGCGCGCGCCGCTCTTCGCCGTCGCCGACGGCATGGGCGGCGCCCGGGCGGGCGAGATCGCCTCGCAGATCGCGGTCGAGACGCTCGGCGGCGGCTCGGTCGACACGGTCGACGCGCTCGCCGACCTCATCCGCGCGGCGAACGGCCGGATCCACGACCTCGCGCAGTCCGACGACCGCCGCGCCGGCATGGGCACGACGGTCACCGCGGTGCTCGTCGGCGAGGACGCGCTGCACGTCGCGCATGTCGGCGACTCGCGCGCGTACCTCTTCCGCGACGGCAAGCTCGAGAAGCTCACGCAGGACCACTCGCTCGTCGACGAGCTGCTGCGCCAGGGGCGTCTGACGCCGGAGGAGGCCAGGGAGCACCCGCAGCGCTCGGTCATCACCCGCGCGGTCGGGCCGGAGGCGACCGTCGAGGTCGACACGGAGTCCTGGCAGGCGAAGGCCGGCGACGTGGTGCTCATCTGCAGCGACGGGCTGACGACGATGATCGGCGAGCCGGAGATCCAGGAGATCCTCCGGAGCGCGACCGCCCTGCCGGACGCGGGGCGCAAGCTCATCGACGCGGCCAACGAGGCCGGCGGCCGCGACAACATCACGGTCGTCCTCTTCCGCATCGACGAGGTCGGCAGCGGCGCACGTGCCGCCGAGACCTCCGAGCAGGCCACGAGCACCGGCGACAGCGCGCTGCGCACCACCGACGTGCAGGCCGCGCTCGAGGCGGAGGAGCGCAAGCGAACCCGGACCGCGCCGGTCGCGACGATGGAGCGGACCACGCCCGAGCCCGCCACCCGCCGGCTGGAGCCGATGGCCGCCGCGACGCCGCCCGGCCGCCGCAAGCCGCGGTCGCGCTGGCGCAAGGCGCTCGTCGCCCTCGGCGTCACGCTCTTCCTCGCGGTGCCCGTCTTCTTCGGCGTCGCGCTCGCCGTCCGCTCGGTGTACTTCGTGGCCGCGGACGACCAGGGCTACGTGACGATCTACCGCGGACTGCCGTACGAGCTGCCGCTCGGGCTGAACCTCTACGAGCGCAACTACACGTCGCCCGTGACGCGCGAGCAGGTCCCGGCCTCCCGCCGGCAGACGCTGCTCGAGGACCAGAAGCTGCGGTCCCAGAGCGACGCGTACGACCTCGTCAGCCGCCTCGAGCGCGGCCAGCTGTCCTGATGAGCGCCCGCAACAAGGAGCTGCTCGGGCTGATCCCCGCAGCCCTGCTGGTGACGGCCGGGTTCACGGCGATCTTCATCCAGCAGGACGACCTGCTGTCGAACGTCTCGCTGACGTACGGCCTCATCTTCCTCGGGCTGTGCTTCGGCGCGCACATGATCCTGCGCTTCACGCTGCCGTACGCGGACCCGTACCTGTTCCCGCTGGTGGCGATCCTCGCCTCGTTCGGGATCGTGATGATCTACCGGATCGACGAGGACCTCGCGCGCGACCAGGCGACGTGGTTCGTCGTCGGGCTCGTCGTCTTCGCGGCGACGATCGTCTTCCTGCGCGACTACCGGCCGCTCGAGCAGTACCGCTACACGATCGCGCTCGTCGGCATCGGCCTGCTGCTGCTGCCGCGCCTGCCGGGGATCGGCGCGCAGGTCAACGGCGCGTACCTGGGGGTGAAGCTCGGGCCCGTGACCTTCCAGCCGGCCGAGCTGGCGAAGATCGCGATGATCGTCTTCCTCGCGAGCTACCTGCGCGACACGCGGCTCGTGCTCATGGAGGGCGTGCGCCTCAAGCACCTCGGGCCGCTGCTCGTCGTGTGGGGCGCGTCGATGGTGCTGCTCGTGTTCATCCGCGACCTCGGCTCGTCGCTCATGTTCTTCGGCGGGTTCCTCGCGCTCGTCTACGTCGCGACGAACCGGGTGTCTTTCGTCGCGGTCGGCCTCGCGATGTTCGCCGCCGGCGCGTGGTTCTTCTCGAGCACCGTCGGGCACGTCGCGGACCGCATCGACGCGTGGCAGCACCCGTTCGACCAGCAGCTCTACGAGAAGGCGTCGGGCGGCAGCTACCAGCTCGCGCAGTCGCTCTTCGCGCAGGCCGACGGCGGGTTGTTCGGCACCGGGTTCGGCCAGGCGCTGCTCAACCTGCCCGGCGGCGGGCGGATCCTGCCCGCGGCCGAGACCGACCTCATCTACGCGCTCATCACGAACGAGCTCGGCCTCTTCGGCGCCGCCGCGCTGATCGGCATCTACCTCTTCATCGTCGAGCGCGGGTTCAAGACCGCGATGCTCGCGCAGGACTCGTTCTCCAAGCTGCTCGCGACCGGGCTGACCGCGGTCTTCGCGCTGCAGGTCTTCGTGATCGTCGGCGGCGTGACGAAGGTGATCCCGCTCACCGGCGTGACGCTGCCGTTCGTCTCCTACGGCGGCTCGTCGATCGTCGCGAACTTCATCCTGCTCGCGCTGCTCCTCACCGTCTCCAATCGCGCGAGAGCTCCGCAGTGAACGGGTCGATCCTCAAGCTCTTCGCCGTCGTCATCGTCCTCTTCACGCTGCTCATCGCGTTCACGTCGCGCTGGACGGTCTTCGAGGCGGAGGGGCTGCGCGACAACGCGCTCAACCGGCGCGAGCTGCTCGAGCAGCAGCGCATCCGCCGCGGCACGATCCGCGCGGCCGACGGCACGGTGCTCGCCCGCTCCGTGAAGGGGCAGCTCGAGACGTACTCGCGCCGCTACCCGACCGGGAGCCTCTTCGCCCACGCCATCGGCTACTCGTTCACGACGGTCGGCCGGTCGGGCCTGGAGCAGTCCAAGAACGACGACCTGACCGGCGCGCGCGACGACGTCGGGTCGATCATCGACCAGCTCAGCGGCAAGGACCCCGTCGGCGACGACGTGCGGACGTCGCTCGATCCCGACGCCCAGCGCGTCGCCTACGAGGCGCTCGGCGGCCAGCGCGGGTCGGTCGTCGCGCTCGACCCGTCGACCGGGCGCGTCAAGGTCCTCGCCAGCAACCCGTCGTTCGACCCGAACCAGCTGCGCGACGCGCGTGACACGAAGGTGCTCTCCAACGGCTCGGCGCTCAACCGCGTGACGCTCGGGCAGTACCCGCCGGGCTCGACGTTCAAGGTGGTGACCGCGACGGCGGCGATCGACAGCGGGAAGTTCACGCCGGACTCGACGGTCGACGGCAAGTCGCCGCAGACGATCTCGGGCGCGCCGCTGTCCAACTTCGGCAACGAGCAGTTCGGGACCATCCCCTTGACGACCGCCCTGACGAACTCCGTGAACACCGTGTGGGCGCAGGTCGGCGTCAAGGTCGGGCGCGACACGATGGAGCAGTACATGGAGCGCTTCGGGTTCTTCGACCGGGTCGAGATCGACCTGCCGTCGGGCGAGCGGGCGCGCAGCGGCGTCCTCGTCCGCGGCCGGCGCGGCTTCACGAAGGTGACGAGCGACCTGGTCGACCTCGGCCGCGTGGCGATCGGCCAGGGCGGTCTGCTGGCCACGCCGCTGCAGATGGCGATGGTCGCCTCGGCGGTCGCGAACGACGGCACGCTCATGAAGCCGCGGCTCACCACCCGCGTCGTCGACCGCGACGGCCGCACCGTCGACTCGTCCGAACCGGAGGAGCTCTCGGAGGTGATGAAGCCCGAGACGGCGAAGCAGGTGGGCGACATGATGGCCAACGTCGTCAAGGAAGGCACGGGCACCGCGGCAGCGCTGTCGGGCGTCTCCGTCGCGGGCAAGACGGGCACCGCCGAGATCGACATCGCGCGCGGCATCAACACGCCGTGGTTCATCGGCTTCGCGCCGCGCGAGAACCCGAAGTACGCCATCGCCGTGAACATCGAGCGCTCGACCGGGACGGGCGGCGAGGTCGCCGCGCCGATCGCCAAGCGCGTGCTCGAGGAGCTGCTCGGATGATCGCCGCCGACACCGTCGTCGACGGCCGCTACAAGCTCGTCTCGCGCCTCGGCTCGGGCGCGATGGCCGACGTGTGGTGCGCGGAGGACCTCCAGCTCGGCCGCAAGGTCGCGCTCAAGCTGCTGCACGAGCGCTTCGCCGAGGACGCCGACTTCGTCGAGCGCTTCCGCCGCGAGGCGTCGGCCGCCGCCGGCCTGCAGCACCCGAACGTCGTGCAGGTCTACGACCGCGGCGAGTGGGACGGGACGTACTACATCGCGATGGAGTTCCTCGAGGGCGAGTCGCTCAAGGACCTCATCGACCGCGAGGCGCCGCTGGCCGCCGACCGCGCGATCGACCTCACGATCCAGATCCTGCGCGCAGCGCGCTACGCGCACCGCCGCGGCATCGTGCACCGCGACATCAAGCCGCACAACGTCATGCTCGACGCCGAGGCGCGGGCGAAGGTCGCCGACTTCGGGATCGCCCGCGCGGGCGCGTCGGACATGACGGAGACCGGCTCGATCATGGGCACCGCGCACTACCTCTCGCCCGAGCAGGCGCAGGGCTACCCGGTCAGCGCGCAGTCCGACATCTACTCGGTCGGCATCGTCCTCTACGAGCTGCTCACCGGACAGGTGCCGTTCGACGGCGACAGCGCGGTGACGATCGCGCTCAAGCAGGTGTCCGAGCCGCCGGTGCCGCCCGGCTCGCTCAACCCGGCCGTCACGCCGGAGCTCGAGGCGGTCGTGCTGCGCGCGCTCGCGAAGGAGCCCGAGCACCGCTACGCCGACGCCGACGAGATGATCGCCGACCTCGAGGCCGCCCGGATGGGCGTGCTGCCCGAGGGCTCGGCGACGACCGCCTTCGTGCCGATCGCCGAGGAGCCGGTGCCGCTCGAGCGCGGGTCGCGCTGGTGGCTGTGGGCGCTGCTCGCCGTGCTCGTGGCCGGCGCCGCGGTCGCCGCGGTGCTGCTGCTCGCGAGCAACCAGACGAAGCCCGTGCCGAACGTCGTCGGCGCGGACGTCGCCGCCGCGGCACGCCGCCTGCGCGACGACGGGTTCAAGCCGGTCGTCGAGCGGATCCAGAACTCGGCGCCGCGCGACCGGGTCGTCGGCCAGGACCCGGACCCCGGCACACGGCTGGAGGAGGGCGACGAGGTGTCGCTCACCGTCTCCGATGGGCCGGGGACGCGGACCGTGCCCGACGTGGCCGGCCAGGACCGCCGCGACGCGCGTGCGCGATTGCGCAAGGCCGGGTTCCGCGTCACCGAACGCGAGCAGGCCAGCCAGAACGTCCCGGAGGACAAGGTCATCCGCACGTCGCCGTCGATCGGATCAGAGGCGCGCGTCGGCGCCGTCGTCCAGCTCGTCGTCTCGAGCGGGCCCGAGCAGGTCGAGGTGCCCGACCTCACCGGCATGGACATCGAAGACGCCCGCGACGTGCTCGAGAAGGCAGGGCTGACCGCGGACGTCACGCGCGAGGAGAACGAGGACGAGGATCCCGGCACCGTGCTGTCGCAGGACCCGGCGCCCGGGGAGCAGGTGGACAAGGGCTCCGCCGTCGCGCTGACCGTCGCGAAGGAGCCGAAGACCGTCACGGTGCCGGACGTCACCGGCCGCGACGAGTCCGAGGCTGTCGCCGCCCTGTCGTCCGCCGGCCTCGAGATCGACGTGCAGGACGAGCCGACCGACAAGCCGAGCGACGACGGCAAGGTCCTGTCGCAGACGCCGCGCGGCGGGTCGAAGCTCGAGCGCGGCAAGCGCGTCGTCGTCTCCGTCGGGCGCTTCGACGACTCGCAGCTGAACCCGGAGCCGGACACCGACACGACGCCGACCACGCCCACGACGCCGACGACGCCCGACGACGGCGAGACCGGCGGGACGACCACGGACGGGACCGGCGCATGAGGATCGCCGTACTCTCGGGCGGGCGGTCGTCGGAGCACGACGTCTCGCTCGCCTCCGGCGCGTCGGTGCGCGAGGGACTCGCGGAAGCGGGCCACGACGTCCTCGACGTGCGCCTCGAGCGCGACGGGACCTGGTGGCACGAGGGCGAGGAGCTCGTGCTGCACCCGGGTCGCGGGCTGCTCGGCTCCGACGTCGTGTTCCCTGCGCTGCACGGCCCGTTCGGCGAGGACGGCACGGTGCAGGGCCTGCTCGAGCTGATCGACGTCCCGTACGTCGGATCGGGCGTGGCGGCGAGCGCGGTGTGCATGGACAAGCTGCTGCTGAAGGACCTGATGGCGCGCGCCGGTGTCCCGCAGGTCGACTACGGCCGCCCCGAGGACGGCCCGCGCGGCTTCCCGTGCTGGGTCAAGCCGGCGCGGCTCGGCTCGTCGGTCGGGATCGTCCGCGTCGACTCGGCGGACGACTTCGACGAGGCGGTCCGCGTCGCCCGCGAGCACGACCCGCGCGTCATCGTCGAGGCGCATTCGAGCGGGCTGGAGGTCGAGTGCTCGGTGCTCGGCGACGAGGCGTCGGAGCCCGGCGAGATCGTCGTGGTCGGCGGCGGCTGGTACGACTACGAGGCGAAGTACACGCCGGGCGGGATGGAGCTCGAGGTGCCCGCGCGCATCTCCCCGGCCGCCCGCGACCGCGTCCGCACGCTGGCCGTCGAGGCGTTCGACCGGGCCGGCTGCAGCGGCCTGGCGCGCGTCGACTTCTTCGTCGACGGCGACGAGGTGCTGCTCAACGAGGTCAACACGATGCCCGGCTTCACCGCGACGAGCGTCTACGCGAAGCTGTGGGAGGCGACGGGGCGGCCGTACGCCGAGGTGATCGACCGCCTGTGCGCGATCGCCGTCGAGCGGTTCGAGCGCGAGCGCTCCTACCGCTTCTGATGGAACAGCCGGATCTCGCTGATCTCGACCTGCTGCTCGTCGGGCGGCAGCTGCGTGATCCAGACGAGGAAGTAGCGGTAGGAGTCGCCGGGCAGGGTCACCTTCTCCTTGCGGGCGAAGGTCCGCTCGGCGGCGAGCTCCTTCCAGCCGGGGTCCGGCACCGTCTTCGGCGGGCCCTCGGTCGCGCCGTAGATGACGGCGCGGTAGTCCTTCGTCCGTGAGGTGACCTCGATCGCCTTGGCGGCGAGGCTCGGCTTCGCGTCGATGTAGACGCCGACGCCCGCCTTGCCGAGGTCGCCGGCCGCGTAGGTCTCGGTCGACCACGTCGTGCCGGTGTCCTTGTCGACGAGCGCGATCGTCTCGTCGGGGTGCTCGCTGCCGTTGTCGCCGAGCGGGTCGTAGTCGTGGCCGGCGTTCGCGCGCAGGCTCTGCGACACGAGCTGCGGCGTCGGCGGCGGCCCGACGTTGCGCCCGCCCCCGGTCCCCTTCTCCGCGCGGTCGGCGGCGCCGGCGACGAGGACGACGGCGACCACCGCGGCGACGATGAGCGCCGCGACGAGCGCGCGGGTCGAGGTGCGGAAGCGCAGCGGCAGCCGCTTGCGCGTGGGGGAGGGAAGCGTCCTGAGGACCGTCGTCGCCTCGCCCGTGACGTGGCCCGAGCGGGCGGTCTCGATCGCGAGGACGTCCTCGAGGTCGCGGATGAGCTCGTGGGCGTCGTCGTAGCGGCGGGCGAGGTCCTTCGCGGTCGCGGCGTCGAGCACGGCGGCCAGCGCGCTCGAGACCTCGGGGCGGCGCAGCGCGATGTCGGGCAGCTCGTCGCGGACGTGCTTCATCGCGACGGCGACCTGGTTCTCGCCGTGGAACGGGACGTCGCCGGTGAGCATCTCGAAGAGCACGACGCCGAGCGAGTAGATGTCGGACTGGCCGGTGACCGCGTGGCCGAGGGCCTGCTCGGGCGAGACGTAGTCGGTCGTGCCGAGGACGCGGCCGTCCGCGGTCAGCCCCGCCTGGTCGAGCGTCCGGGCGATCCCGAAGTCCGTGACCTTCGCCGAGCCCTCCTCGTCGACGAGGACGTTCTGCGGCTTGACGTCGCGGTGGACGATGCCGCGGTCGTGGGCTGCGCTCAGCGCGCGAGCGATCTCGATCGCGTACGCCAGCGCCTCGGGGATCGGGAGCCGGCCGAAGCGCCGGATGCGCTCCTTCAGCGTCTCGCCCTCGACGTACTCGAAGACGATGTACGGGAGGTCGTTCTCCTCGCCGGCGTCGATGACCTGGACGATGTGGGGGTGGTTGAGCTGCGCGACGGCGCGGGCCTCGCGGCGGAAGCGCTCGAGCTGGTCGGGGTTGCCCGCGATCTCGCGATGCATGACCTTCACCGCGACCTGCCGCTCCAGGGTCGTGTCGAAGGCGCGGTAGACCGTCGACATGCCGCCGTGGCCGATCGACTCGTCGAGCCGGTAGCGGCCGCTGAGGCTGGTCCCGACGGGCGTGCTCACCGGACCTATTGTTGCTCCCCCGGCGCGGTTGCGATCGGTCAACCCGCGCGCGAGCGGCGAGCGAGCTGCGCCTTGGCCGTCGCGACCAGCTTCCGCATGCCCTCGGCGCGGCCGTAGCGGGCGGCGCGGCGGGCGAGATGCAGGGCCTCGGCGGCGTCCCCGCGGGCCATCGAGAGCTGGGCGTCGAACATCAACGCGGCCGCCGCGCGGCGGTGCATCGGCCGCGCGAGCGAGCGGTCGACGGAGGCGGCGAGCTGCACGGCGTCGTAGTACTCGCCGTCGGCGAGCGCCTCGCGAGCGCGCTCGATCTTCGAGGGCCGCGGCTTCGGCGCGGGCGCGGTGATCGTGGCCGCAGCGCGCGTGATCGAGGGCTGGGGCGCCGGGTCGTCGGAGGGCAGGAGGAACGCCGCGACCGGCAGCGCGAGCAGCGCGAAGGTCAGCGCCGCGGCGACCGCGGTCGGAAGACGGGCGAAGCCGAGGCCGTCGACGCCCCGCGCCGGCTGAGCGGGGGGCTGCGCCCCCACGCCGCGGCCTCCGCGTGGACCGAGGGGGCTCGCCCCCTCCACGTCTTCGGCCACCCGGAGGGTGACCCAATCTCCCGGTTGGGCCAGGGGGAGCGAGGGTTCGACCGAGACGCCGGCGCGCAGGAGGACCTGCTCGATCCCCGTCTTCGCGCGCGCGGTGAGCTTGCCGCGGCCGAAGGCGTCGCCGAGCGCGGTGACGCTGATGCGCATCATCCCGCCCGCCTGCTCGACCGAGCGGCGCAGCCCCTTCGCCGCCGTCAGACCGTTCACCGGGGCGAGGGTACGCCCCGGTCCGGTCGGCTCAGCCGTGCAGGCCGGGCCGCTCGAGCAGCACGTGCGGCCAGTTGCCGTGCGCCAGCAGCGGCTCGAGGGCGATGGGCTCGGCTTCGCCCTCGTCGGAGAGGTACCCGACGCGCCAGCCGGCGGCCACGAGACGGGCCAGGCGATCGCCGAGCGCGGCGTAGTCGTCGCCCATCCGGTCGCGGAGGAGCTCGAAGCAGACGCGATCGACGGTGCCGGAGGCCAGCAGGCCGCTCATGCCGGCCAGGACCTGCTCCTCGCCGCCCTCGACGTCGATCTTCACGAGGGCGATGCGCTCGAAGCGGCCCAGGTGGACGTCGAGCGGCTCGGCGGGAACGACGACCCGCTCTTCCCCGTCGACGAGGAACGCCTCCTCGTAGGCGGCGTCATGAGCGAGCAGCGACCCGTTGCCGCGGAAGCGCGTGGAGAGGAAGAAGGGCAGCGAGCCCTGCTCGGCCGCCGCCGCCTTGGGCACCACGTCGACCCAGCCGGCCTGGTAGTTCATCGCGATCGTGTCGCGCAGCAGGGCGAGGTTCGCGGGGGCCGCCTCGTAGGCCACGACGCGGCCGGACGGCCCGACCACCGTGCCCATCAGCAGCGTGAAGAGGCCGACGTTCGCGCCGACGTCGAAGGCGACGTCGCCGGGTTTCAGCGTCCGGGCGACGAAGCGCGTGAAGCCCTCCTCGTACGTCCCGTGGTGGACGACCTCGGGCGTGAGGCTGAGATCGGACGCGGCCATGAAGAGCTTGCCGCCCCAGTTCGTCGAGACGAGCAGGCGGTCGTTGCCGAGGTAGGTGGCGCGGTGCTGCGCGACCGGAGCGGGAGCCGGCGCGGAGGCCGGCGCGGGGGCCGGCTGGGGCTGCGGCTGCTCGGCGGTGACGGAGGCGAAGGCGCGCAGCCGGCTCTCGAGCGCGCCGTGGTCGCCGGTGCCGGCGAGGAAGCCGCGCGCGTCGGCGACGGCGGGCCGGCCGTACGTCTCGTGCAGGCGCTGCGTGTCGTGCAGCCACGTGACCGCGGCGCCGACCTCGAGCAGCAGGTGCTCCTGGCTGCCGACCGGCACGACGGCGTGGTCGAACGGCGCCTCGAGCACCTCGGCGAACGACATGATCGCCATCTCGGCGCACGCGTCGGCGTCGAGCTGCAGCGCGGCGAGCAGGCGCTGGACGTGCTCGAGGTCCGCGGCGGACGGCTCGTGGGGGACGGCGAAGACGAGCTCGATCGGTGCGCCGGCGCCGAACAGCGCGGAGAACGGCTTCAGCAGCGCCATCGCCGTCGCCGGGTCCTCCCAGTCGGTGGCCAGCACGAGCCGCCAGGCCGTCGGGGCGACGCGGGGGCGCTCGTCCGACCAGCTCGCGGCCCAGTGGTGGACGGCGTACGCGCCGGGGAAGGCCTCGTCGCGCCGGTACGGCTCGTTCCACAGGTACGGGTAGACCAGGTCCGGGCCGAGGACCGCGAACGTCTCGCGCAGCGCGGGGTCGCTCGCGACCGAGGTGAGGAAGACGGGGCCGGTGACCTCGTTCGGCGGGGCGTCGCCGCCGCCGGCGACGCTGGCCGGCAGGGCCTCGACGACCGCCTCGAACAGCGGGTGGCCGGGGATCGCGGCCATCAGGCCGATGCTCAGCAGCTCGCCGTCCTCGCTGGCGACGACGGCGGTGTGGCCGGCGAGCAGCGAGTCGATCGGGCGCAGGCACTCGAAGTCCGTGTCGACGTACAGCCCGCCGTGGGCGAGCAGCAGCTCGTAGCGGACGATGTCCGCCTTGGCGGCCAGGGTCGTCGCGGCGTCGACGAGCGCCTGGTTGCGTAGCGGCGGGAGGTCCTCCTCGCGCCAGAGCTTGATCTCCCACCCGGGGTGCTGCTCGGCCCACGTCTCGCCGAAGCGCCGGTACTCGTCGGGCATCGGCGCGTCGCCGAGCCAGAGCCGGTGGATGACGCGCGGGATGAGCAGGCGCCCGGCGGGGGAAGCCGGCGACGCCGTGATGGGGGACGCCATGCCCCGGTGGTCGGACGGGCGCGCCGTCGCTTGAGATCAGCCGAGCCGCACGAACCCGATGGCGCCGCCGCCGTCGGGACCGTAGGTGCGGCGGGAGACCGCGTCGGAGGAGTTGCCCTCGATCGTGTTGATCGAGCCGTCGGGGCCGACGGACTGGACGACGCCGATGTGCTCGTCCCAGACGATGAGGTCGCCGGGCTGCGGCGGCTGGGTTCCCGCGGGGATCGCCTTGCCGGCGCTCTGCGCCCACGCGTAGACCGCGTCGACCGACCCGAAGCCCTGCCCGGCGTTGCCGAGCGGGACGCCGGCCTGGCGCGCCGCCCACGAGACGAAGTACGCGCACCACGGGCCGGGACCGGGCGCTCCCGCCGTCGCCGAGCGGTACTCGGCGATGCGCGGCGAGTCGTTCGAGCCGGGCGGCTGCTCGGCGACCCCGACCTCGGGCGCGACCGCCTGGAGGATGCGCGCGCCGGCGCCGTTGCCGGACGGCATCGCCGTGGCGCCCATCGGGCTCGCGCCCTGGAGCATCGAGGCGAACGAGGACGGGACCGTGCCCGTCGACGACGTCGCTCCCCAGCCGGTCTGCGGAGCCGTCGCGGGCTTCGCCGGCGCGGGCGAGAACGCGCTGTGCAGCTCGGCGACCCGGGCCATGACGGACTCGACGGACATCAACCCGGTCATCGGACGTCGTCAGCCGGCCTTGAGAACGAAGAAGGGGCGGCCCGGAAGCCGCCCCTTCAAGCAACCAACGCTGGAGGGTGCCTGCTACCGGAGCAGCGAGAGCACGCCCTGCGAGGACTGGTTCGCCTGCGCCAGCATGGCCGTGCCCGCCTGCTGCAGGATCTGCAGCTTGGAGAAGTTGACCATCTCGGCAGCCATGTCCACGTCGCGGATGCGGCTCTCCGAAGCGGTCAGGTTCTCCTGGTAGGTGGCCAGGTTGGCGAGCCGGTGCTCGAGGCGGTTCTGCACCGCACCGAGACCCGCGCGAGCCGTCGACACGTTCTTGATGTAGCCATCGATCGTCGCCAGCGAGTCGCTGCCGACGCTGATGGTCGGGACGTCGGTGGACAGCGTGAACGCCGTCGTCCCGATCGTCTCGCCATCGGCCCCGACGACGAAGTCGAACGTGGAGCCGCCCAGGAGGACGTTCCCGTTGAACTTGGTCGAGGAGCCCACCGACGTGATCTCGTTGTTGAGCTCGGTCACCTCGGAGGCGATCGCGCTCTTGTCGTCGGCGTTGAGCGTGCCGTTGTCGTACTGCACCTTCAGCTCACGGATGCGGTTGAGCATCGAGTGAACCTCGGTCAGGGCGCCCTCGGCGGTCTGGACGAGCGAGATGCCGTCCTGCGCGTTGCGCTGGCTCTGGCCGAGGCCCGAGATCTGCGCACGCATCTTCTCCGAGATCGCCAGCCCCGCGGCGTCGTCCGCCGCGCGGTTGATGCGGTAGCCCGACGAGAGCTTCTCCATCGCCTTCGCAGCCTTGGCCGACGTAGCGGTCAGGTTGCGGTGCGAGTTGAACGCCTCGACGTTGTTCTGAATACGAAGGGCCATTGCGGTTCGTCTCCTTGACGGTTACGGGGGGGACTGGTTTCCCATCGAGGCAACTCCCTGTCGCCTCGCCTCCCGTCATCGACCCGGCGCGCCGGCGGTTTATGGCCGGCGCGGAGAGGTCGGACGAACGTCCAGAGAACGGCGAAGGGGCGGCCACTCGGGCCGCCCCCTCGTTCCGGCGGTTGAGCTTGGTCCTTAGCGGAGCAGCGACAGCACGCCCTGCGAGGACTGGTTGGCCTGCGCGAGCATCGCCGTGCCGGCCTGCTGCAGGATCTGCAGCTTGGAGAAGTTGACCATCTCGGCAGCCATGTCCACGTCGCGGATGCGGCTCTCGGAGGCGGTGAGGTTCTCCTGGTAGGTCGCCAGGTTCGCCAGGCGGTGCTCGAGGCGGTTCTGGACCGCGCCGAGGCCCGCGCGAGCGGTGCTGACGTTCTTGATGTAGCCGTCGATCGTCGTCAGCGAGTCGCTGCCGAGCGAGATCGTCGGGACGTCGGTCGAGAGCGTGACCGCGCTCGTGCCGATCGTCTCGCCGTCGGCGCCGACGACGAAGTCGAACGTCGAGCCGCCCAGGAGGACGTTGCCGTTGAACTTCGTGCTGGTGCCCACCGAGGAGATCTCGTTGTTGAGCTCGGTGACCTCGGACGCGATGGCGCTCTTGTCATCGGCGTTGAGGGTGCCGTTGTCGTACTGGACCTTCAGCTCACGGATGCGGTTCAGCATCGAGTGGACCTCGGTCAGCGCGCCCTCGGCGGTCTGGACGAGCGAGACGCCGTCCTGCGCGTTGCGCTGGCTCTGGGCGATGCCCGAGATCTGCGCGCGCATCTTCTCCGAGATGGCAAGGCCGGCCGCGTCGTCCGCAGCGCGGTTGATGCGGTAGCCCGACGAGAGCTTCTCCATCGCCTTCGCAGCCTTGGCCGACGTGGCCGTCAGGTTGCGGTGCGAGTTGAACGCCTCGACGTTGTTCTGGATGCGAAGGGCCACGAGATCGTCTCCTTGACGGTCGGGGGTGTGGTGGCTCTGAGGCGACTCCTTGTCACCTCACAAGCCCGTTGTCGGCCGGGACCGCGTTCGGGTGAGGCCTACGCGCCAGGGTTCGATCGAACGTCCAGTCGTGGCCATCCGCCATGATCCGGCCGGTGGCGGTGCCGGATCAGCACGACCTCGGCTCGCGCCGCGCGCGCGGGCTGCCGACCGTCGTCGATCTCGGCTCCGACGTCTCGGCCCTGCGCGATCCGGTGGTGCGCGGCGCGATCGCGCGGACCGCGTCGTCGTGTCGCGTCGCGTCCGCCCGGGCATGGCGGGAGGCGTGCGCGCTGGGGCTGCCGGCCGAGCTGCTCGAGCCGGTACCCGAGGACGATGGTGAGCTGACCGCGCGCTGGGTCGGCGACCACGGGCGGCGCTCGTCGCTCTCGATCATCAACCAGCACGTCATCGCCGCGCTGCCGTCGGCGATCGCGGTGCAGCGGGTGGAGCGCGACGGCGCCGCGGTCGATCCCGCTCCGTCCTCGGCGGTCGACGTCGAGGTGCGCCACAGCTGGCCGCCGGTGCTGCGCCGGCCGGAGGAGGGGCGCGTCGCGCTGATCGCTCCGTGGGAGTTCGGAGCGATCCCGGTCGCGTGGGCGGACGCGCTGCGTGACGACCTCGACGAGGTGTGGGTGCCCAGCGCGTTCGTCGCGCGGATGTACGTGGCCGCAGGGGTGGACGAGGACCGCGTGCACGTCGTCCCGAACGGCGTGGACCCCGAGCGGTTCACGCCGGACGGGCCGCGGCTGGAGCTGCCGGGTCCGGACGGGTTGCGGCTGCTCTTCGTCGGCGGCGCGATCCCGCGCAAGGGGATCGACGTGCTGCTCGCCGCCGCGCGCGCCGCGTTCGCCGGCCGCGACGACGTCACGCTCGTGATCAAGGACGTCGTGGTCAAGGAGTACAGCGACGTCGACCGTGAGCTCGTGCGCGCCGCCGTCGACGACCCAGCCGGCCCGCACGTCGTGCACCTCACCGACGAGCTCGACGAGGAGGAGCACGCCGCGCTCTTCCGCTCGTGCGACGTCCTCGTGCACCCGTACCGCGGCGAGGGCTTCGCGATGCCGGTGCTCGAGGCCATGGCGTCCGGCCTGCCGGTGATCACGACGGCGGGCGGGCCGACCGACGAGTTCTGCCCCGAGGACGCGGGGTGGCGGATCCGCAGCGGGCGGCGCGTCTTCGACGTGCGCGCGGCGGGCAGCCTCGAGACGGTCGACCGGCCGTGGATGCTCGAGCCCGATCCCGTCCATCTCGTCGAGCTGCTGCGCGTGGCGGATGCGGCCGGCGCGGAGGAGCGCGCGCGGCGGGGAGCGGTCGGACGGGAGGCCGCGCTGGCGCTGTCGTGGCCGGCGATCGCGGACCGGTACGCCGAGCGGCTCCAAGCGCTCGCGCGGCGCGAGCCGCGCTGGGCGGCGCCTGGTGCCGCGCCGTACGCGTGGGAGCGGAAGGTCGCGCACCGCGTGCTCACGGTGCCGGCGTGGCGCGGGGACGACCGGCTCGCCGAGCTGCTCGCCACGTGGGCGGCGTCGACGCGCGCGGGCGAGGACAAGACGCTCGTGCTGCTCGCCGACCCGCGCTTCGACGGCGACGGCGCGGAGATGGAGGCCCACGTCATGGCCGCCGCCGGGCGCGCCGGCGCGGACCTCGAAGCCTGCGCCGACCTCGAGGTGCTCCTCCACGAGACGGACGCGCGCGGGGTCGCGCCCCTCCTCGACGGAGTCGCCGCCTACGTCCCGCTCCACCCGGGCTGCCCCGGAGACGTCCGCCTCGCGCGCGCGCTCGCGACGCCCGTGTACGAGCCGGACGACCCGCGCCTCGCCGGCTGACGCCTCAAGCGCGGCGTCTCCCGGCCGATTGCGGGGACGTGTCCCCCGCCGTGACCCCGTCGGTCGCGCTGCTCCTCGTGGCCGAGGACGACGTCGAAGCGCTCGGCGCCCAGCTCGAGGCGCTCGTCGCCGCCGACCTCCCCGACGACGCCGAGGTCGTCATCACCGCCGACTGCGCCTCCGCACCGGTGCGTTCCCTTCTCGCCCGGCTCGAGGGCGACGTGGTCGTCCGCGCGCTCCCCGCTCGCGTCGGC
Organism: Parviterribacter kavangonensis; assembly: GCF_056863335.1. Classification (NCBI taxonomy): domain Bacteria; kingdom Bacillati; phylum Actinomycetota; class Thermoleophilia; order Solirubrobacterales; family Parviterribacteraceae; genus Parviterribacter; species Parviterribacter kavangonensis. Next base: position 335,304 of record NZ_JBXPJA010000003.1, read on the forward strand.
CGCCGTGCCGCCCTCGCCGAGGCCGCGACCGCCGCGACCGCCGACGTGGCGATCGCCCTCGGCCCGCTCACCCTTCCCGAGCCCGGCTTCGTCGCCCCGCTCGTCGCCGCCGTCCGCGCCGGCGCGGGCATCGCCGGCCCGACCGTCGTCACGTCCGCCGGCGCGCACGCCGGGCTGCGCCTGCTCGGCGACCGCTCGGTCGCGCCGGGCGGCACCGACGCGCTGCCGCTCGACTGCATCGCCGCGCCGCGCGAGCTCTTCCGCTTCCTCCCCGAGTGGCACGACCGCGGGCAGGACCTCTGGGAGGTCACGCTCGCCGAGCGGGCAGCCAGCTGGGGCCCCGTCGCCGTCGCGCCCGAGGCGCGCGTGCGTCGGCCGGCCGCCGCGCTGCCGGCGTCGATCGTGCTCTGCACGCAGAACCGCGAGGACGAGATCGGGCCGTGCATCGACGCGCTCGTCGCCGACGGCGCGCTCGCCTCGGGCGGCGAGATCCTCGTCGTCGACAACGCCTCGACCGACGGCACCGCCGCCGCCGCGCACGCCGCGCGCGAGCGTCATGGCGACGGCGTCCGCGTGATCAGCGAGCCGGTCCCCGGCCTGTCGCGCGCCCGCCGCACCGGCGCCGCGGAGGCCCGGTACGACGTCCTCGTCTACTTCGACGACGACGCGCGCCCGGCGCCGGGCTGGTTCGACCACCTCATGCACGCGTTCGGCGACGCGGGCGTCGCCGTCGCGGGCGGCCCGATCAGCGGTCTCTGGCCGCAGGGCAGCGAGCACGCGGCGTTCCCGCACGTCGCGCTCGGCTTCTTCAGCGTGCTGCAGCTCGTCGACACCGACTTCGACCTCGACGCTCCGAACAGCCCGTACGGCGCGAACTACGCGATCCGCCGCAGCGCGCTCGAGGCCGTCGGCGGCTTCGACGACCGCTTCGGCGCGAGCGCCGGCCGCCGGCTCGGCGGCGAGGAGACGCTCGTCAGCCAGCAGATCCAGAGCCGCCGCCTCGGCCGCGTCCGCTACGTCGCCGGCGCCGCGATCGGCCACCGCATCCCGCAGGAGCGCGCGGCCGACGCGGGCTACGCGCTCATCCGCGCGTACCGCTGGGGCGCGGAGACGATCTGGCACGAGGAGGCGCTGAAGGGCACGACCGAGGCCGGTCTGCGCACGCATCTCGCGGCGATCAACGAGCTGCTCGACGTCTCCGTGACGTGGCCCGGGCGGCTGGACTGCGACGCCGCGTTCCGGCTGATCGCCGAGGCGCCCGACGAGATGCCGCGGCGGATCTTCGCGCTCAAGGCGCTCGGCGAGGTGGCGGTGTGCACGCACCTGCTCGGCCTCTCCGAGGTGCGCCTGCCGAGCGGCACGGTGCTGACCGTCGACGAGCGCCACGCCAACGGCTTCGTCGCCGCCGCGCACCCGGTCGGCGACCCCGGCGCCCGCCCCGTTCCGGCGGGCGAGCTCGACGGCGACCTTCCGAAGGTCAGCTGCATCATCCCGGCGTACAACATGGCTGCCTACCTCGGCGCGGCGATCGACAGCGCGCTCGCCCAGGACTACCCGGCCGGCAAGCTCGAGGTCATCGTCATCGACGACGGCTCGACCGATGCGACCCCGGAGGTCTGCGCCCGCTACGGCGATCGCATCCGGGCGATCCGCCAGGAGAACCAGGGCGTCGTCGTCGCGGTCGAGCGCGGCATGCGCGAGGCGACGGGCGAGCTGCTCGCCTTCCTCGACGCCGACGACGAGTGGCTGCCGCACAAGACGCGCCTGCAGGCCGAGCGCTTCCGCGAGCGCCCCGAGGTCGGCCTCGTGTTCGGCGACTTCGAGGTGATGGACGGCGACGGCCGCCCGATCCACGGCTCGCTCTGGAACCGCACCGGGTTGTTCCCGACGCGCACGACGTCGGCGTTCGGCCGGCTCGTCGCGGCGAACTTCGTTCAGACCGGGACGCTCGTCGTCCGGGCGTCGCTGCTCGACGCGATCTGCCCGATGCCGAAGGACGCGCCGTGGCAGGACTGGGCGGTCGCCGTCGCCGCCGCACGCGTCGCGCCGATCGACCACGTCGCCGTGCCGCTCTTCCGCTATCGCATCCACGGCGCGAACGCCTGGGCGAGCGAGGACCCGGAGGCCAACGCGCGGGCGCTGGCGAAGGACCTGCGCTTCCGGCGCGCGACGATCGAGTCGCTGCAGGCGGGCGAGGTCGAGCCGATCGACCTGCGCGACGCATCGCACCTGCTCTGCATGAACCTGCTGCAGCTCGCCAACGCGACCGGCAAGCCGGTGCACGAGCTGCTCGATCGCGACGCCGCGACGCTCGACCGGGCGATCTCCCACCACGAGGCCGGCCGCGCCGCCGCCGCCGCGGGGGCGCTCGACGCGGCCGCCGTGCACTTCGCGCACGCGATCGCGGCCGATCCCGCGCGCCAGGAGGCGCTGCGCTGGCTCGACGCCGTCGTCGCGCGGCTGCTGCGCCGCCGCTCCGACGTGCCCGACGGCCCGCTGCCCGAGCTGCCGTCCGAGCAGACGGCCAAGGGAGCGCTCGGCGCCGTTGCCGCGCGCCCGCTCATCGTCCTCGCCGACGAGCTCGCCGGGACGCCCGACCTCGTCGCGGGCTACGCCGACGCGTTCGGCGACGCGCCGCTCGTGATCTACGCGCCCGACCCGCTCTCCGACGACGAGGTCGCGCGCCTCGAGCACGCGGTCGACGCCTCGGGCGTCGCCGCCGCCGGCATCGACGTCGCGGTCCTCGCGACCCCCGGCGCCCGCGCCGTCGAGCGCCACCTCGCCGAGACCGCCCGAGGCCTCCTCACCCGCCGCGCCCACGCGACGTCTCTCGCGACGCTGACGCCGCTCGACGCGGCCACCGCTTCGCCGATCACCGCCCTCGCGGCCTAGCCGAACCGCTCAGGCGACGACGTCGATGTGCCCGTCGCCGAGCGGCTCGTCGCCGTCGGTGGGGCCGGGCCGGCGCTCGCGGCGCTCGGGGTCGCGCTCGACGGCGCGGGCTCGCGGTCGTCGGTGTGACGGCGCCGGCGGACCGGGACGATCGGGGCGATCGTCTTGCGGTTCACGTCGAGGGGGCGGATCGGGTCGGTCATGCGGTGACCTCAGTCCGCCGCTCGTCCTCCTCGTGGTGCGCGCGCAGCAGGGCCTCGCGCTCCGCACGGCGGCGCTGCGCCTCGGCTTTCGCCTCGGCCAGCACGAGCTGGCGCCAGAACGACACGCCGAGCGCCCAGGCCGCGACGTAGATGACGATGCCGGCCACGAGCGCGCGGACGCCGGTCTCGAAGGCGTCGACGCCGGCGCGGTGCGAGAGGAACGCGACGAGGACGAACGTGGCGAGGCCGGCCCACCCGCGGAGCGCGCGCAGCGACTGCCGCGCACGCGGGTGCTCGGACACGGAGACGTGGGGCCAGGCGCTGTGGGGCTGCTCGACCGCGTTCTTCTTGCCCTTGCCCATCAGCGGTTCCTCCTCATCACGCGCGGCCCTTCGCCTCGCGCAGCTCGATGCGCTGGCGCTCGAAGATCCACCGCACGAGCTCCTCTTGGTCGACCGGGTCGATCCGGTCGAACGCGAGCGCGACGTGGCCCTCGGCCGTGCGGCGCCTGACGTGCGCCAGCACGCGCAGAGGCTCGCGGTCGGGGAGCTTGATCGTCACCTCGGCCTCGGTGCCCTCCTCGACGGGCCCCGCGCCCGCGACGAGGATGCCGCCCGCGCTGACGTCGAGCGTGTAGGTGTGCAGCGGCCGGAGGACGTGGCCGGGCGTGGAGACGAGCCCGGGGACGCGCGCGGACACGCGGACGTGCGCGCGGCGCTGGTCGAGGTGATGCTCGCCGGCCAGGGACAGCTCGATGGTGCCGGAGCGGTCGGCGCCGAGGACGATGCACGGCGCGCAGAGGACCCCGCGCGGCGTCGTGATCGTCACGTCGCCGGCAGCGCCCGCGAGCTCGGGCGGGAGCGGGACCAGCGTGTCGACGATGAGCCGGTCCTCCAGAGCGGCGGAGACCTGGCCGGCCCAGTCGCCGTGGTGCATCAGCACGACGCGCGCGGGCTGGCCCTTGACGACGTGCTGGATCACGGCAGCATGCGCCCGGCGAGGGCGGTCGGATCGGCGAACGTCATGCCCTCGCCGATCGCGGTCCCCGCGACGACGTAGGACAGCGGCGTGCCGTCGGTGACGGCGAGATCGACGAGGGCGCCGATGTGGTCGGTGTCGTCGGCGTGCGTGACGAGCAACGCCGACGGCGCGAGCGGCGCGAACGCCGAAAGCGCCTCCCGGGCGACGGCCCCCGCGACCGTCGCCGGGAGGACGAGATGGGTCTCCGTCACGCCGGCGGCCTGCAGCTCGCGCGCGAGCCAGGCGACGTCGTCGGCGCTGCGCGCCGAGACGGCCGGGGTGTCGATGACCACGAGAGCCTGGCCGGCGCGGGTGCCGACGATCGTGCGCGCGTCGGCGCCGCCGTCGACGGGCCGCACCGCGACGCCGTGCGGGTCGAGCAGCTCGGCGAGCTCGGCGCCGACGTCGCGCGGGCGCAGCGACAGGCACACGACCGGGAGGTCGGAGCGGTGCGCGTACGCCGCGGCGAGGCCGGCGGCGGCACGGGTCTTGCCCGAGCCGCCGGGGCCGATCAGCGCGATCGTGCGGCCGGCGCCGCCGAAGCCGCTCTGGACGGGTATGCGCCGCGCGAGTGCCGCTCGGATCTGGCGCTTCAGGCCGCTCCCCCGCGGAGCGACCGGAAGGCCATGAGCGATCGCCTCGGCGACGCAAGATGACGCCAGCTCGCCCGAGAGCCCGTGCGCGACGAGCTTGGCCTCGAGCGCCGCAGCGGCCGCGGGGCGCGCGCGGACCAGGTCCTCGGCGGCCTCATCGAGCTGCGGCTGGCGGGTGAAGTTCGGGTCCTGCGTGAAGCGCGGCTCGCGGAGCGCCGGCAGGGGAGCGGCCGGCGGCTGCGGCACGGCGGGAGCCGGGGGCGCGGCGGGCGGCTCGTAGGCCTCCGGCGGCGTGGGGGAACCGGCCTGCCCGTAGGCGGCGGCCGCACGCGCGGAGGGGGACTGGGGAACGAACGGGGGCTGGGGAGCGGCCGGCGGCTGGGAAGCGGCGGGCGGCGGCACCTCGGCGAGGTCGGACGCCCACGCGTTCCAGTCGTCGTCGGGCGCCTGCTCGGCGACGTCGTGCTCGGCGTCCTGCAGGAACGTGGCGAACGGCTCGCTCTGCGCGGCGATCCGGCGCATCGCCGGCGCGGCGAAGCCCTCGTCGCGGTCGGGATCCGGCGGCAGCGGAGCGGTGGCGGCGCGCAGCGCGGCCTCGTCGTCCTCGGCCAGAGCGCTGAAGACGCCGGCCTCGCCGGGACGGGCGGGACGCGCGTCGACCTCGATCATCTCGCGCTGGAAGAAGCCGGCGACGCCGCCGACCAGGCCCGTGCGCTGCCGCTCGATGACGGCGTCGCGGCCGAGCTCCTCGCGGATCTTCGGCAGGACCTCCTCGAGGCTGCGCCCGCGGTACGTGGTGGTTCCCTCGGGACGGTCGGCGCTCACGCGGCCATCGCCTCCGCGGCGCCGACGATGCCGACGGTCTCAACGCGCAGCCCGGGCGGCGCCTCCTGGTAGGCGAGCACCGGCAGCTGCGGCAGCGCCTGCTCGATCAGACGGCGAATGTGGCGGCGCACGCGGCTCGAGCACAGGACCACCGGCCGCATGCCGGCGGCGTTCTCGGCCTGCGCCTGCAGCGACTCGACGAGCGCGTGGGCACGCGAGGGATCGAGCGCGAGCACCTCGCCGTCCGGCGTCTGGGCGATCGCGTCGGCGACCTCCCGCTCGATGCCCGGATCCATGGCGATCACTCGCAGCGTGCCCTCGGCGTCGATGAACGGGGCGACGATCCGGCGCGACAGCGCCTGGCGCGCGTACTCGGCGAGCACGGCGGGGTCGCGGGTCAGACGCGCCTTGTCGCCGACGGCCTCGACGATCGGGCCGAGATCGCGGACGGAGACGCCCTCGCGCAGCAGCGCCTGGAGGACGCGCTGGATCTCGCCCACGGTGAGCACGTCGGGGACGACCTCCTCGACCACGGCTGCATTGTGCTCCTTGAGCTGGTCGAGAAGCTGTCGGGTCTCCTGGCGGGTGAGCAGATCGGCGGCGTGCTGGCGGATCGTCTCGGTGAGGTGGGTCACGATCACCGACTCGGCGTCGACCACCGTGTACCCGAGCGCCTCGGCCTCGGCCCGGCCGCTCTCCGGGATCCACACGGCGGGGAGGCCGAAGGCCGGCTCGATCGTCGGGACGCCGGGAAGGTCGCCGAACGCGTCGCCGGGATCCATCGCGAGCTGGTGGCCGGGCGTGATGCGCGAGGACGCGACGTCGGTGCCGCGCACGCGGACGACGTACTCGTGCGACTCCAGCGACAGCTCGTCGTGGATGCGCACGGGCGGGACGACGACGCCGAGGTCGCCGGCCAGCTGGCGGCGCACGGCGCTGACGCGGGTCAGGAGGGAGCCGCCGGCCGAGGCGTCGACGAGCGGCACGAGGCCGAAGCCGATCGCCAGCTCGAGCGGGTCGACGGTCAGCGCGTCGATCGCCGCGTCGCGCGGAGCGGGCATCTCGCGGGCCGCCTGCGCCTTCGCATCGGCCGCCTGCTGGAGGTCCGCGGCCGCCTGGTCCTGCTCGCGCTTGCGCAGCTGCCAGGCGATCGCGACGAGACCCGCGCCGACGAGCAGGAACGGGACCTTCGGGAGGCCCGGCACGAGCGCGAACGCGATGAGCACGACGCCCGCGATCATCGGTGCCTTGCGGTTCTTGGCGATCTGTCCGGCGATGTCGTTGCCGAGGTCGCGCTCGGAGGCCGAGCGCGTGACGATGATGCCGGTCGCGACGGACACCAGCAGCGCCGGGATCTGCGCGGCGAGGCCGTCGCCGACGGTCAGCAGCGAGAAGGTGTGCGCCGCGTCGCCCATCGACATGCCCTGCTGGGCGACGCCGACGATGATGCCGCCGATGAGGTTGATGAGCGTGATGACGACGGCGGCGATCGCGTCGCCCTTGACGAACTTCGAGGCACCGTCCATCGCGCCGTAGAACTCCGCCTCGCGCGCGATCTCCTCGCGGCGCTTGCGGGCCTCCTCGTCGCTGATCTGCCCGGCGTTCAGGTCGGCGTCGATCGCCATCTGCTTGCCCGGCATCGCGTCGAGGGTGAAGCGCGCGGCGACCTCGGCCACGCGGCCGGCGCCGTTCGTCACGACGACGAACTGGATGACGACGAGGATCAGGAAGATGATCAGGCCGACGACGACGTTGCCGCCGACGACGAACTCGCCGAACGACTTGACCATGTGGCCGGCGTCGCCGTGGAGCAGGATCAGGCGCGTGACCGAGATGTTGATCGCGAGGCGGAAGAGCGTCGTCAGGAGCAGGAGGCTCGGGAACGCCGCGAAGTCCAGCGCGCGCGGGAGGTAGAGCGTCGTCGTGAGGATCGCCAGGCCGGCGGCGATGTTCATGGCGATGAACAGGTCGAGCAGCGCCGACGGCAGCGGCACGACCATCATCACGACGAGCAGCACGACGCCGCCCGCGGCGAGCAGGTCGGTGTGCTTCGTCAGCTTGTTCGCGAACCCGTTCATGCGGCGAGAGCTCCGGCGGTGAGCGCGCGGCGGCGGCCGGCCACGCGGTAGACGTAGGCGAGAAGCTGGGCGACGGCCTGGTAGAGCTCCTCGGGGATCATCTGGCCGACCTCGACCGACGCGTGCAGCGACCGGGCGAGCGGCGGGTCCGGGACGACCGGCACGCCGTTGGCGGCGGCGATCTCGCGGATCTTGAAGGCGATGAGGTCCTTGCCCTTGGCGACGACGATCGGCGCGGCGTGGTCGGACGAGTAGCGCAGGGCGACCGAGTAGTGCGTCGGGTTGGTGACGACGACGTCGGCCTCGGGGATGTCGGCCATCATGCGGGCACGGGCGGCGGCCATCTGGCGGCGCTTCATCGCGCCCTTGACCTCGGGCGACAGCTCCTGGTTCTTGAACTCCTGCTTGACGTCCTCCTTCGTCATCTTCAGCTCCTTCTCGGTCGACCAGCGCTGGTACGCGTAGTCGGCGATGGCGATGACGAAGTAGGCGGCGGCGGCGCGGAAGCCGATCGCGAGGACGCGGTGGGCCAGCTCGGACAGCAGCACGTCCGGCGGCATGCCGACGAGCCCGGCGAGCTCGTCCATGTCGGGCAGGATCGCGATGGCGAGCACGCCCGCGATCGCGAGCATCTTCGCGACGCTCTTGCCCGTCTCGAACAGCGCGCGCTTGCCGAAGAGGTTCTTCGCGCCGGTGATCGGGTTGAGCTTCTTGGGGTCGGGCTTGATCGCCTGGGCGGACGGCTTCCACTTGACCTGCAGGAGGCTCGTGGCGACGCCGGCGAACAGCGACGCGGCGGCGACCGGCCCGGCGACGACGGCGAGCGTCTTGCCGAGCGATCCGAAGAGCACGGCGAGGCCGTTCTCGTCGACGATGCTCGGGTTGGCGATCAGGCCGAAGACGTCCTGCATCGAGGCCTGCAGCTGACGCATCGAGAGCGGTGCGGTGGCGGCGAGCGTGGCGAGGCCGGCGAACAGCACGATCGACCCGTTGAGGTCCATCGACTTCGCGACCTGGCCCTTCTTGCGGGCCTCGTCCCGGCGCTTGGGTGTCGCCTTCTCGGTGCGCTCCCCGCTGCTCTGGCTCACGAGCTCACCCCCAGCGACCCGAGCGCCGTGCGGACCGAGCTCTCGAGCTCGTTGCCGACCCAGCCGGCGACGAACGGCAGCGAGGCCGTGATGACGAACGTGCCGACGAGCACCTTGGCGGGCAGGCCGACGGAGAAGACGTTGAGCTGCGGGACCACCTTCGTGACGAGGCCGAACGCCGCGTCGGTGAGGATCAGCGCGAGCACGACCGGCGCGGCGACGGCGAGCGCGGCGCCGAAGAGCGCGACGAACGCTCCGAGCACGCCGTCGACCATCTGGTTCATGTCCGGCATGGCCAGCATCGGCACGAGCTGGTAGGTCTCCGCGACGCCGCGGATGACGAGCTGGTCGCCGCCGATCGCGATGAAGATCATCACGCCCGCGAGCGTGTAGAGCTGGCTGAGGACCGCGGCGCCCTGGTTGCCGGTGATCGGGTCGACCGACGCGCCGAACGAGAAGCCGATGAGCGTGTCGAGGATGCCGCCGGCGACCTGCAGCGCGAAGATGAGCATCCCGATCGTGAACGCGAAGGCGAGGCCGACGAGCAGCTCCTTCGTGACGAGCTGGCCGATGCCGAGCGCGTCGAGCGGCGGCTTGCCGTCCGCCAGCGCGAGCGGCGTGAGGCCGACGGCGAGCGCGACGAGGACGATGCCGCGCACGCGCATCGACAGCATCCGCGACGAGAACAGCGGCGCGAAGATGAAGAGCGGCGAGAGCCGCGCGAGCACGAGGATGAACCCCACGAGGTTCGGCGCGCCGAAGTCGCCGAGCAGATCGCCGCTCAGCTGGTTCACGGCGCCGCCAGCTCCGGGATCGACGCGTACAGGTCGTGCGCGTAGACGACGAGCTGGTCGAGCATCCACGGCCCGGCGACGACGATCACGGCGACCGTCGCGAGGATCTTCGGGATGAAGGTGAGCGTCTGCTCCTGGATCTGCGTGACGGCCTGGAAGATCGACACGGCGAGACCGACGACGAGGCCGGCGGCGAGCATCGGCAGGCCGATCTTCAGCGCCAGCTCGAGCGCGCCCACCACGAGGCTGATGACGGTGTCGCGCGTCATGACCCGAAGGACTGGACGAGGGACTGCGTGATGAGCGCCCAGCCGTCCACGAGGACGAACAGGAGGATCTTGAACGGAAGCGAAATGAAGACCGGTGGGAGCATCATCATGCCCATGGACATGAGGACGCTCGACACGACCAAGTCGATGATCAGGAACGGCAGGAAGATCAGGAAGCCGATCTGGAACGCCGTCTTCAGCTCGCTGATGATGAACGCGGGGATGAGGACGTAGGTCGGGACGTCCGCCCGCGTCTTCGGGTCCTCGAGCTTGCCGAGCTTGACGAAGAGCGCGAGGTCCTTCTGGTCGGTCTGCTTGAACATGAACGTCCGCAGCGGCGCCTCGGCCCGCTTGAGCGCGACGGTCTGCGAGATCTTGCCGTCCTGCAGGGGCTCGAACGCGTCGGTCTTGATCTGGTTGAACGTCGGCGCCATGACGAAGATCGTCAGGAAGAGCGCGATGCCGACCAGCACCTGGTTCGGCGGCGCGGCCGGCGTGCCGAGGCCCGACCGGATGAAGCCCAGGACGATGAGGATGCGGGTGAAGCCGGTGACCGTGAAGAGCAGCGCCGGGACGAGCGTGACGCCCGCCAGCAGGACGAGGATCTGGACCGCGTTGCCGCCGTCGACGCCGTTCATCGCCGCACCGTCAGCTTGCGGAAGTGATCGACGATCGCATTGAGGCCCTGGCCTGAGGAGACCGCTCCGCTCTTGGTTTCGCCCTTCGGTCCTCGCAAGCTCGGACCTCCGGTCGACGTCACATGGGAGTCATCGTCGTCCGCCAGGAGGCCGGCGGCGCGCGCCTCAACCTCGTCGTAGCGGCGGATGGGCGTGACGCCCTTCTCGCCGACGCCGAGCAGCACGAGCTCGTGGCCGACCCGGACGAGGTGGACGGAGCGGTTGGGACCGAGCGGCAGGGAGGCCATCGACGCGAGGCCGGCCCCGCTCGACGAGCCCTCCTTCGCGGCCTTCACCTGCTTGAGCACCCACGAGAGGCCGTAGATCACGCCGAGGACGACGGCGAGGCCGACGATCATCCGCGCGATGCCGCCACCGCCGCCGCTCGTGGCGGCGCGCTCGGCCGGCGCGCTCGTGTCGAGGTTCAGCGGCGTCTTGTCCTCGGGCACCGTCGTCGTGCCCGAGGCGGCGAGCGCGACCGGCGCGGCGAGGAGCAGCGCGAACAGGCACGCCGAGACGGCGCGCAGGATGTGGGCGGGGGACCACTTCATTGCGGGGGACGACTCCGTGGAGTCCCCCCGTTGTTCGACGGGTGTTCGAGGTTCTTTAGGCCGCCCGCTCAGGCAGCCATCGCATCGCCCAGCCCGCGGGCGATGCCCGCGCCGACCTCGGTGATGCGGAGGCCGAACTCCTCGTCGATGACGACGACCTCGCCGCGAGCGATCGGCGTGCCGTTGACGAGGAGGTCGACGGGCTCGCCGGCCAGCCGGTTCAGCGACACGATCGCGCCGGGCCCGAGGGCCAGCGTCTCCCCGATCGTCATCCGCGTCCGGCCGATCTCTACGGTCAGCTCGACGGGGACGTCGTGCAGCCGCGTCAGGTCGGTGGCGGCGTCCGCGATGCCGGCACCGGCGACGGTGCCGTCCAGCGGGGCCAGCTCGATCTCCTCGTGCTCATGCATGGTCGGTTCCTCGTGTCACTGAACGGCCACGTCCGTGAAGAGGACGTGCTCGGCGTGGACGTCGCTGTACTTCTGGATCTTCCTGAGCAGCTTCTCCTTCAGCTGCTCGCGCCCCTCGGGCTCGACGAGCTTCTCGGCCTTGACGCCGGTGAGGGTGTCGGTGACGAGCCCGCGGACGATGGCCTCCTGGGGCAGGGTGCCGAAGCCCTCGGGCGGCTCGGCGCCCGCGTGGCCGGCCTCGGCCACGATCGGCTCGTGCTCGGGCAGGACCAGGGCGACCGTGAGCTTGGCGTACCGGTTCTCGGCCAGGTTGAGGAGGAACTCCTTGGGCAGGACGTAGACCTGGCCCTCCACCTTCGCCTTGACCTTCGCCGGCGGCTTGGCGAGCACGGTCTTGTAGACCCCTCCCAGCACGATGAGCGCCACGAGAGGCAGGATGAACTTCATCTTGCCCTTCACTTGTCGGTCCCTTCCTGGGGCACTGCCTCGGCCTCCATGGCCATCAGTTCTGGTGCTGTCTCAGTACGACGAGCTCGACCCGCCGGTTGCGCCGGCGGCCTGCGTCCGTCGCGTTCGTCGCGATCGGATGCTCGGCGGCGTATCCCGTGGCTGCCAGCCGGCCGGCCCACACGCCACGCCCGATCAGATCTCGGACGACGGCGGTGGCGCGGGCCGTGGAGAGCTCCCAGTTCGTCGGGAACCGTCCGCTGACCGGGACGTTGTCGGTGTTGCCTTCGACAGTGATCGGGTTCCGGACCTGGGTCTTGAGCAACCTCGCCACTGCGTCCAGCAAAGGTCCAGCCGATGACTTGAGGTCCGCGCTGCCCGAGTCGAACAGCACGCGGTCCGTGAGCACGCGCACGACCAGGCCGCGGCGCTCGACCTCGCTCTGGACCTCCTTCGACAGCCCGTGCTGCTCCGCCCAGGCGTCGATCTCCTTCTTCAGCTTCTCGAGGTCCTCGACCTCCTTGTCGGCGGCGTCCGACCGCGTCCCGTCGCCCTGCGCGGTGTCCTGCGCGGGCTTGATCTGCGGGATCGGCGGCTCGGCCGCCGGACGGGCGGCGCTGGACTGCGCCGGGCCGGGATGCATGATCTGCTCCCCGCCAGGAAGGATCTTGCCCGAGAAGGCCTCGCGCAGGGAGACGGCGAGCGCGTCGAACTTGCCGCTGTTGACCACGGACATCGACCACATGACGATGAACAGGGCCATCAGCAGCGTGATCATGTCGGCGTAGGTCAGAAGCCAGCGCTCGTCGACGTGCTCCTCCTCGTGGCCGCCCTTCTTGCGACGGCGGCTCGGCTTGCCTCCCTTGGTCGAGGCCATGGCGCTACGCGGCCTCCGCCAGCGCCGGGCCGTCCTCGGCGGCGGCCGCGCCGGCGCCGTCGCTCGAGCCGCCGCGCTCCGCGGGCGGGATGAACGTCATGAGGCGGTCGGAGATGAGCCGCGGGTTCTCGCCCGCCTGGACGGCGAGGATGCCCTCGAGGACCATCGTCTTGACCTGCTCCTCCTGCTGGGAGAGCAACTTCAGCCGGTTGGCGACGGGGTAGTAGAAGAGGTTGGCGGAGCCGACGCCGTACAGCGTCGCGATGAACGCGCCCGCGATGGAGTGGCCCAGCGTCTCGGGCTTGTCGAGGTTCTCGAGCACGTGCACGAGCGACGCGACGGTGCCGAGCACGCCGAGGGTGGGGCCGAAGCCGCCGGCCTGCACGAACGGGGCGACCGACTTCCTGTGCCGCTCCGACATGCCCTCGAGCTCGGCCTCCAGGATCTCGCGGACGAGATCCGGGTCGGTGCCGTCGACGACGAGCTGCATGCCCTTGCGGACGAAGTCGTCGTCGATCTCGCCGACCTCGGCGTCGAGCGCGAGGAGGCCCTCGCGGCGTGCCTTCTCGGCGAACGAGACGATGCGATCGAGCTCCGCCCGGTAGTCGGGCGGCTCGGTGCTCATCGCGGTCTTGTAGAGCGTCGGGATGGCCTTCATCTGCTCCATGGACGTGGAGGCCATCGTGGCCCCGAGCGTGCCACCGAGCACGATGAGCGCGGCCGGGACGTTGATCATGGATGCAGGGGAACCGCCCTCCATGAAGATGGCCAGGATGATGGCTCCGACGCCGAGCCCGATGCCGACTGCTGAGACGGCCTTCATGTGATCACGTGGGGATGGACGTTGCGTGGATGGGGAACAGGCTGCGCCGCCAGTGGCGGACCTCGGCCATGACCTCGTCGGGACGCTCGGCCACGACGAGGTTCGTGCCTGTCGTGAGGTGCACGACGGTGTCGGGGGTCGCCTCGACGGTCACGATGAGGTCGGGGTTCAGGAGGAACGGCGCCTGATCGCGCCCGAGGCGATGCAGCTCGATCATCGGACGATTACCGCTTCAGGTTGACCAGGTCCTGGAGCATCTCGTCCGCGGTCGAGATCACTCGCGAGTTGGCCTGGAAGCCGCGCTGCGCGGAGATGAGCTCGGTGAACTCCGTGGCGAGGTCCACGTTCGACATCTCGACGACGCCGGAGACGACGGCGCCGAGGCCGACCGTGCCGGGGACGCCGCCGCCGACGGGGGTCTCGGGACCCGACGCCGGCGAGACGCGCCAGAGGTTCGTCGACGCGCGCTCGAGGCCGCCCTCGTTGGCGAACTTCGCCAGCGTGAGGAAGCCGGCCGTGACGCGGTCGCCGCCGCCCGCCGGGATGTAGGTGACCTGGCCGTTCGAGCCGATCGTCATGTTCGACGCGCCGTCCGGGATCATCAGGTAGACGTCCGGCGCACCGGCGTCGGAGGTCTCCTTGCCGAGCAGGTAGGCGCCGCTCTGCGTCACCAGGAAGCCGGCCGAGTTGCGGGTGAAGTTGCCCGCGCGGGTGAAGCCCTCGGCCGTCGCCGGCGCGCCCGCGGGCGACGTCAGGTCGGCCGGGCCGGTCGTGGTCACGCGGAACCAGCCGTCGCCCTGCACGGCGAGGTCGAGCGTGTTGCTCGTCGCCTGCAGCGCGCCGCCGCTCATGAGGTTGTCGATCGAGCCGAACTGCACGCCGAGGCCGATCTGGCCCGGGTTGCGGCCGCCGCCGCCGACGCCCGGCGCCGAGGGGGCGCTCTGGAGCTGGGCGAGCTGGTCCGTGAACGTCGTGCGGCTGCCCTTGTAGCCGATGGTGTTCACGTTGGCGATGTCGTTCGCGGTGACGTCGAGCATCGCCTGGTGCATCTTCAGACCGCTGATCGCGGAGTACATGCCTCGGAGCACGGGGGTTCTCTCCTTAAGTCGGGACGGGTTACGCGCGCTCGCCCTAGGCGATGACGGCGCTGTCGATGTTGGTGAAGACGTGGTCGCGCATGTGCGCGGGATCGACCGCCGTGATGACGGTCTTGTTGCGGACTGACACGACGAACGCGGTGCCGTCGACGAAGACGACGGACTCGCGGCCGCCCTTGGCAGCGGCCCGGCTGACGCCCTCCTGGAGGCGGAGGAGCGTCTGGGGGCCGAGGTCGATGTTGCGGCGCTGGATGCGCTGCAACGCGTGACCGGAGAACTGGACGCCGGCGGTGCGCTCGGCGAGGACGTCGCCGAACCCCGGCGCTCCCGGCGTGCGCGGCGCGGACGCCGGCGCGACGGGACGCTCGACTGCTCCGGGCGCCTTGGCGCCGGGGACGAGCAGCGGGTCGACGAGATGGGTCACTACTTGACCTCCGTGACGGTCGAGGGGTCGATCCCCTCGGTCTCACCGACGACGAGCGTCGGCTTGCCGGCCTCGATGACGACCTTCGCCACCGTGCCGGTGCCGACGGCGCCGGTCTTCGGATCCGTGAAGGTGACGTCGCGCCCGATGAGCTGGAACGCCCGCTCGGACTCCATCGTCTTCGCCATGTTGGTCAGCTGCTCGAGCGAGGACATCTGCGCCATCTGGCCCATGAAGTCCTTGTCCTCCATGGGGTTGAGCGGGTCCTGGTTCTTGAGCTGGCCGACCATGAGCTTGAGGAAGTCGTCCTTGCCGAGGTCCGGCGAGGCCTTCTTCGGGCTCGTGGCGTTGCCGATCGCCGTGGCGTTCAGCAGGTCCGTGGGGTTGATCGCCGACATCAGGCGATCACGTCCAGGACGCCGCCGCCGTTCGGCAGCGGGACACGGCTGCGCACGGCCGGGGCCTCGACGACCACCTCGTCGGCGTCGCCGGAGCCGTTCGAGCGGCCGTTGCCGCGGTTGGAGCGGCTCGCGCCGAACCCGTTCGCCGACTGGGCGAAGGAGCGCTGCTCCTCGCCGCGCGTCCCGACGTCGAGGCCGAGCAGGCTGATGCCCGCGTCCTCGAGCGACTTGCGCAGGTCGTCCAGCCGGGTGTGCAGGGCCTGGAGCGCCTCGGGGGACTCGGCGACCAGGCGGGCCGACAGGCCGCCCGCGTGATGGCGCAGGTGCAGCTCGACCGCGCCGAGCTCGGCGGGGTTGAGGTGCAGGCGCGCACGCGTGACGCCCTCGCGGACGGCGACGTGCAGGCCGGCCTCGACGGTGCGGACCACGTGCTGCGTCGGCACCGCGGCGCGCGCAGCGGCGGCCGGAGTGGCCGGAGCGGCGGGCGTGGCCGGCGTCGTGCCGTTGGCGGCGTGCGCCGGGGTGGCGGGGCCGGCCGGAGTGGCCGGAGCCGCCGGGGCGGACGCCGCCGGAGCGGACGCGGTCGCATCGGCCGGCGCGGTGGCCGGGGTCGGCGCGGCGGCGCGCTCGGCGCGATGCTCGAGCGCCGGGCTCGCCGGGGTGGCGGGCGTCGCGGGCGTGCCGTCCTTGCCCGGCGTGGCCGGGGTGGCGGGCGTCACGTCGTTGCGGCGGTCGCCGTGCCGGTCGGCCCAGGCGTCGCTGCGGCGGCCGTTGTTGGTGTGCGTCGCGGCGTCGTCGGCGCCGGCGTTCTGATCGGCGGGCACGTCGGTGCCGTCGGCGGCGGGCTGCGCCGGCGTGGCCGGCTGCTCGTCCGTCGCGGTCGTCGCCGGGACGTCGGTCGCGGTGACGGCCGGCGCCTGCGCGGGCACCTCGGTGGCCGCGGCGGTCGCCTCGGCCGGGGCCTGCGCGGGCACGACGGGCGGCACGGCGTCGCTGAGCGGCGCCGGCGTCAGGTTCTCGGGTGTCGCGGCGACGGGCGACGAGAGCGCCGGGTCGACCGCGGGAGCCTGCGGCTGCTCGGCCGGCGCGGCCGGCTCGGTCGCCGGGGCGTCGGCCCCGGGCGTCGCCGGGGCGTCGTCCGCCGGCTGCTGCACGGCGTCGTCGCCGCGGTCCTTGCGGGCGACCTCGCGGACCTGCGCGCCGTGGTCGTTGCCGTCGTTCGCCCGCTGGCGAGCGACGTCGCGGACGTCGGCGCCGTGCGTGTCGCGCGGCGAGTCGTTGCGAGGGCCTTCCGCAGTGGCGGTCCGGGCCCGATCGCTCTGGAGAAGCAGAGCGAACGCGGATGCTCCGGGTGGAGCAGCTCCGCGGGCGCCTCCGGGCGGCCAGTCCGTGGCGGCCGTCGGCGCTGTGGGTGCAGCGATGCGTGTGGTCATGGCGGTTCGGCTCCAGTGATCGGGTCCCGGGCCGCCGGCTTGAACGCGAAGCCGTCCACGTCTGGACGTCCGTTCGACGGAGATCCGCCGTTCGTCCGATGTTCGGCTGCCTCACGTACGCGAGCGCGCAGGTTCTCCGGATCCCGGTCGATGACGGATGCGATGCGCCTCGCGCCCCCGCGATCCATCCTGCTGCTCGTCACGCTCGCCGCCCTGCTGGTGCCGGCGGCGACCGCCCATGCCGTCGTGCCGTCCGCGACGGCGGTGCCGGCGATCAGCGGCACGGCCCGGTCCGGGCAGACGCTGACCACGACGAACGGCACCTGGACGGGCACCGCGCCGATCGGCTACACCCGCCGCTGGGAGCGCTGCGACGTCGACGGCGTCTCGAACTGCACGACGATCCTCGGCGCCAGCGGGTCGACCTACACGCTGACCGATGCCGAGGTCGGTGGGACGGTCAGGGTGATCGTCACCGCGACGAACGTCGACGGCAGCGCCAGCTCGACCTCCGCGGCGTCGCCGGTCGTGGCGCCGAAGTCGCCGCCGGTCAACGCCGTCCTGCCCGCGATCACGGGCCTCGCCCGCGACGCCCAGGCGCTCTCCGTCGACAACGGCACGTGGACGGGCGTCACGCCGATCGCCTACACCCGCCGCTGGCAGCGCTGCGACGCCGACGGGGTGAACTGCGTCCCGCTCACCGCCACCTCGCCCGCGTACACGCTGACCAGCGCCGACGTCGGCTCGACGATCCGCGTCTCGACGACTGCGTCGAACACGGACGGCTCCACGACGGTGCTGAGCGCGCCGACGGCGGTGGTCGACGCGGTCGCGCCCGCGAACTCGTCCCCTCCCACGATCACGGGCACGGTGCGCGAGGGCCAGACGCTCACGAACGCGGTCGTCGGCTCGTGGACCGGGACGACGCCCATCACGTACACGCGACAGTGGGAGCGCTGCGACAGCTCCGGCGCGAACTGCTCGCTCATCCCCGCCGCGACCAACCTGACCTACACGCTGCAGGCGGCCGACGTCGGCGGCACGATCCGCGTCGTCGTCACCGGCACGAACCAGAAGGGCTCGGCCACCGGCACCTCGGTCGTCACGGCGGTCATCGCCCCGAAGGCGCCGCCAACCGCGACCGTCGCTCCGGCGATCAGCGGGTCGAACGTCGACGGCGGCACGCTGGTCGTCTCGGCCGGCACCTGGACCGGCACGCCGACGATCTCCTACACGCGCCGCTGGTACAAGTGCGACTCGGCCGGCGCGAGCTGCGCCGCGACGACGAGCGCCGGGACCACGCTGGTGCTCACCGCGGCGGACGTCGGCTCCACCTTCCGCGTCGAGACGACGGCGACGAACCCCGACGGCAGCACCGTCCTCACCACGCCGCAGACCGCCGTGATCCAGCCCGCGCTCCCGAGTGCGACGGTCATCCCGGCGGTGAGCGGCACGACCCGCGAGGGCCAGGTCCTCTCGGGCACCACGGGCACGTGGAAGGGCACGCCCGTCATCACGTACGCGTACCAGTGGAACCGCTGCAGCGGCAGCACCTGCACCACGATCGACGGCGCGACGCAGACGAGCTACCGCCTCCAGCCCGAGGACGTCGGCATGACGATCCGCCTCGCGGTGACGGCGACGAACGCCGGCGGCGACACGTCCTCCTGGTCGAACCCGACCGCGACGATCACCGCGGGCGCGCCCGTCAACCTCGTCCTGCCCGACATCACCGCGCCGCTCGTGCGCGACGGGCAGGTCTACTCGTCGAACCTCGGCACGTGGGCCGGCACCGCGCCGCTGACCTACAACCGCCAGTGGGTTCGCTGCGGGACGAACGGCATGCAGTGCTCGCCGATCAGCGGCGCCGTCGACCCGACCTACCAGCTGACGAGCGCCGACGTGGGGCGCACCGTGCGGCTCGAGCTGACCGCCGCGAACGGCCAGGGCACGACGAAGGTCCAGAGCCTCCCGTCCGCGACCGTCGCCGCGGCGCCGCCGAGCGCCGACAACGGGATCACCGTCTCGGGCAACGCGGTCGACGGTCAGCCGCTGGCCGCGGTCGGCACGTGGTCGGGCACCGCGCCGATCACGCTCACCTACCAGTGGGAGCGTTGCGACGCGGTCACGCTGACCTGCGTCTCGATCGCCGGCGCGACGAGCGCGTCGTACGCGCTGACCTCGCTCGACGTGGGCTCACGCGTGCGCGTGCGCGTGGGCGCGACCAACGTCGCGGGCGGCGGTGCGGCGACGAGCGATCCGACGGCGATCATCGGCGTGACGCCGCCGACCGCTCCGGGCTCGCTGACGATCACCGGCGCCGCGGTCGAAGGCCAGACGCTGGCGCCCGACACCTCCGGGTTCGGCGGCACGCGGCCGCTCGCCTTCACCTACCAGTGGCAGCACTGCGACTCGGGCGGCAACAGCTGCGCCGCGGTCGCGGGCGCGACCGGCGCCACCCGCGTCCTCTCCGGGGCCGACCGCGGCTTCACGATGCGCGTCGTCGTCACGGCGACGAACAGCTCCGGGACCGTCACGAAGACCTCCGCTGCGACCGGCGTCGTCAAGGAGGCGCTGCCGGTCAACACGATCCTGCCGTCCGTCTCGCCGAACACCGGCCTCAAGGACGGCCGCGTGCTGACCGTCACCGACGGCGCGTGGACTGGCTCGACGCCGATGACGTTCGCGTACCAGTGGCTGCGCTGCGAGACCTCGGGCTCGCAGTGCATCGCGATCCCCGGCGCGACCGAGTCGACCTTCCGCCTCACCACCGACCAGGTCGGCTTCACCGTGCGCGCGACCGTCACCGCCGTCAACGGCGCCGGCGCGACGGCGGCGACGTCGCTGGCGACCGGCACCGTTCTGACGAACCCGCCCGCGAACACCGTGGCGCCGTCGATCCTCGGCGACACGAAGGACGGGTCGGAGCTGCGCGCGCTCGACGGCGAGTGGATCGGCCTGGTGCCGTTCGTGACGGCGTACCAATGGTGGCGCTGCGACGCCGCGGGCGAGAACTGCGGCGCGATCGACGGCCAGACCTCGTCGACCTACCAGCTCGCCCCGGAGGACGTCGGCCTCACGCTGCGCATCCAGGTGTTCCAGACGAACATCGGCGGCACCTCCTCGGTGACCTCGGCGCCGACCGACCCGATCCGCGCCGGCGCGCCGGTGAACTTGACGCCGCCGGAGATCACCGGGCCGGTCGCCGTGACGAAGCTCATCACCGCGACGAGGGGCACCTGGGCCGGCACGCCCGACCTGTACGCGACCTACCAGTGGCTGCGCTGCGACACCGCGGGCGACAACTGCATCGACATCCCCGACGCGACGCAGGTCTCCTACCGGCTCACGATGGACGACGACGGCTGGACCGTGCGTGTGCGCGTGACGATGGAGAACGCCGTCGGGTCGGTCGCCGTGCTGTCGGCGCAGACGCCGATCGTCTCCGACGACCCGCCGACGGTGGGGGCGCCGCCGGAGATAACCGCGGGCGGCCTGATCGCCGACACGACGCTGCTGACCGCGAGCTCCGGGACGTGGACCGGCGCGATGCCGATCGACTACGCGTACCGCTGGCAGCGCTGCGATCAGCTCATGCTGAGCTGCACCGACATCAGCGGCGCGAACTACCCGGCGTACCGGCTGACGAAGGACGACGTCGGCAAGCGCGTCGTCGTGAAGGTCACCGCGACGAACGCCGTCGACGTCCGCGTCGCGACCTCCGAGCCGACACCCGCGGTGCTGCCCGAGCCGCCGTCCGTCGTCGCCCAGCCGACCGTCACCGTGACGGGCGCCGTGCGCGACGGCTCGAAGCTCACCGCGCTGCAGGGCACGTGGAAGGGCGCGCAGCCGATCCAGCTGTCGACGACGTGGGTCCGCTGCGACACGGCCGGCGCGAACTGCGCGGTCATCCCGGATGCGACGACCACCTCGTACACGCTCTCCTCGGCCGACGTCGGCAAGCGCGTCCGCGCCCGCGTGACCGCGCGCAACTCGGCGACGACCATCTTCGCCGACTCCGAGCCGACGGCGGTCGTCGCGCCGCTGGCGCCGAGCTCGAGTGCGCGCACGACGATCGCCATGCTCGACGGCGCCGCGAAGGTCGGCGCGCGGCTGAAGTCGGTTCCGCCCGCCTTCAGCGGCAGTACCCCGATGCAGGTCACGACGCAGTGGCAGCGCTGCGTCGGCTCCACCACGTCGGCGTGCGTCGACGTGCCGGGCGCGAACGGCCAGGAGTACCGGCTGACCGAGGGCGACGTGGGCAAGCGCGTGCGCGTGCTCGTCACCGCCGCGAACGTCGGCGGCACGGTCACGAGCGACAGCACCCCGACGACGGCCGTTCCCGCGGTCACGCCGGAGAGCACGGCGCTCCCCGTCGTGACGGGCGGCCCGGCACGCGACGGCGCGACGCTGCAGGCCAGCCTCGGGTCGTGGACCGGCAGCGCGCCGATCGCCTACACGTACCAGTGGGAGCGCTGCACGCAGCCCGGAGCGACGAGCTGCACGCGCATCACCGGCGCCAGCCGCGACAAGTACACGCTGACCACGACCGACGTCGGCAAGTTCATCCGCATCTCCGTCACCGCGGCGAACGCGGGCGGCAAGGCGACCGCCGTCAGCGCGACGACCGAGGCGATCGACGCGGCCGCGCCCGTGAGCACCGCACCGCCAACGGTCTCCGCCAAGGGGACGCTGCGCGCGGGCGTGACGATGCTCTCGACGCCCGGCAAGTGGTCCGGCTCGACGCCGCTGAAGTACGAGACGCGCTGGCAGTCGTGCGACGAGAAGGGCCTCAAGTGCGAGGACATCCCGGACGCCGAGAAGTCCAGCTACGTCCTGAAGCCCGAGGACGTGTCCAACGGCAAGCTGAAGGTGCCGCTGCGCGTCATCGTCCGCGCCTCGAACATCGCCGGCGCGACCGAGGCCCCGAGCGCCGCCTTCGGCGCCCCCGAGCCCCCGAAGCCCGGCACCGCCAAGCCGAAGACGAGCACGAAGACGCGGTACGCCGCCCGCATCAGCAAGGCGCGCATCTCCGCCGCCGGACTGCTCAACATCTCCTTCAGCTGCTCGAAGAAGTCGAAGGGCGCCTGCGGCGTCATCGGCTCCTTCCGCGGCGGCAAGCTCCGCCACGGCGTCAACGTCGCCCGCGTCAAGAAGGGCAAGACGCTCGTCTTCCCGATCGTCCTCGACGAGGCCGAGAAGAGGTCCCTGAAGGGCAAGTCCCGGCTCGTCCTCGTCTTCCGGGTCGCCGCGCCCGCCGCTCCCACGTACGCCCGCGTCGTCAGGGTCGGCCTGCCGATCCCGAAGGCCTTCGGCGGCGTGGTCAAGGCGACGGCGAAGAAGAAGACGTCCTCGTCCGCGAAGAAGACGACCTCGTCCACCAAGAAGAAGACGTCGACGAAGAAGAAGGCGACGTCGAAGAAGAAGAAGAGGACGTCGAAGAAGAAGAAGCGGTCGACGAAGAAGCGGACTTCGTCGACGACTCGCCGCCGCTAGCGCACCGTAGGATCGCGGGCGTGCCGTTCACGCTCAGGAACCTCAAGGCGGACCTGGAGGACGTCGGACACAACTTCGACGGCGCGCCGGACCTCGAGTTCCGGTTGGCGACCGTGGCGCTCGGGCTCGAGCGATCCGGCCTCGGCTACCAGCGCATCCCGCCCGGCTACCGCTTCCCCTACGGCCACACGCACCGTGAGCAGGAGGAGGTGTACGTGGTCTTGGGCGGCAGCGGGCGGATGAAGCTCGACGACGAGATCGTCGAGCTGAAGGCGTGGGACGCGGTGCGCGTCCCGCCCGGGACGTGGCGCGGCTACGAGGCCGGGCCGGAGGGCCTCGAGATGCTCGTCATCGGCGCGCCCAACCTCGGCGAGTCCCCGCGTGAGGACGTCGAGGGCAAGCGCGACTGGTGGGCCGGCTAGACGATCCCGAACTGGGCCGGGCTCGTCGCGAGCGGCGACGAGAGGGTCGCGGCTCCGGTCGAGCCCTGCGCCCGCAGCTGTTCCGCATAGCCCATGACCTTGCGGACGTACTCCTGCGTCTCGCCGTAGGGCGGGACGCCGCCGAAGCGCTCGACGGCGCCGGGGCCGGCGTTGTACGCGGCCAGCGCCTTCGCCGGATCGCCGCCGAAGCGGTCGAGCTGCTGCTTGAGGTACTTCGCGCCGCCCTCGATCGCCCGGGCGGGATCGAGCGGGTTGGTGACGCCGAGCGACGCGGCCGTCGCGGGCATGAGCTGCGTGAGGCCCATGGCGCCGGCGCTGCTGCGGGCGTTCGGGTTGAAGCCGGACTCCTGCTTGATGAGCGCCTTGAGCAGCGCGGGGTCGAGCCCGTGTCTCGCGGCGGCGGCCTCGATCTCGGCGTTGAAGGGGACGGAGCCGGACGGGCCGCCCGTCGACGCCGCGGTCGCGACGGGCGCCGAGACGCCGGCGGTCAGGCCGGAGCCGGCGGACGCGGAGGCGAGCGCCGTGTCGAAGCCCTGCGGCGCGGCTACCGGCGTGCCGAGCAGCGCGTCCATCTTCGCCTGGATCTCCGCGATCCGCGTGCCGATGGCCTCGACGCTCACGGGCGCTGCCTCCGGCGGTGGCCGCTCGTCGCGAGGTCGTCGAGCATCGCGGCCTCGGCGCGCTGGGCGGCGTCGCGGTGGGCGCGCTGCTGCTTGTCGCGCAGCTTCTCGAGGACCTGCCGCTCGCGGGCGGCGTGCTCGAGCGCGGCGCGGCGGGCGCCGACCTCGGCGTCCTGGCGCTGGAGGTCGAGCTCGGCGGCCTGCGCCTCGCGCTCGGTGCGCTCGAGGAAGGCCTGGTGCGCGAGCATCGCGGCGGCGTTCATCGCCGCTCCGGCCGCACCGCGCTTCGCGTCGCGCGCCCCGAGCAGGCGGTCCTCGGCGGCCGCGCGCGCCGACGAGACGCGCTGGCGCTCGGCCATCGCGGCGGCGAGGTCCTCCTTCGCGCCGTCCTCCGCGCGCTCGCGCAGCTGGCGGACGGGCTCGAGGCGGAACTTGAAGTCGCGCGCCATCAGCTCGGCAGGGACAGGCCGAGCGGCGGGATCGCGCTCGGCGTGGACGGCATGTCGGGCTCGAGGACCGCGGCGAGCTCGGGCCCGTCACCGGACGCATGCATGGGGTCAGACCCCTCCGATGCACGCACGGTGCCTGAACCCGTTGTTGCGGGCGGGGCCGCGACGCCGGCGAGCTGGAGGAGGAGCTGGTCGGCCTCTCCGGTGGAGGAGCCGTCCTCGGCGCGCTGGCGGAGGAAGGACTGGATCGCGTCGCGGAGGGCGATCGCCTGGTCGACGACCGGGTCGGTGCCGTGCTGGTAGGCGCCGATCGCGATCAGGTCCTCCTTGTCGCGGTACGCGGACATGAGCTCGCGGACGATCTGGCCGGCACGCTGCAGCTCCGGCGTGAGGATCTCCGACTGCAGGCGCGAGATCGACTGGAGCACGTCGATGGCCGGGTAGTGCGCCTTGTGCGCGAGCTCGCGCGTGAGGACGACGTGGCCGTCGAGGATGGAGCGGACGGCGTCGGCGACCGGCTCGTTCATGTCGTCGCCGTCGACGAGCACGGTGTAGAGCGCGGTGATCGACCCGTTCGGCGAGGTACCCGAGCGCTCGAGCAGCTCCGGGAGCTTCGCGAACACCGACGGCGTGTAGCCGCGGGTCGTCGGCGGCTCGCCGACCGCGAGGCCGACCTCGCGCTGCGCCATCGCGAAGCGCGTGACCGAGTCCATCATCAGGACGACGTCGTGGCCGCTGTCGCGGAAGTGCTCGGCGACGGCGGTCGCGGTGAACGCCGCCTTCAGGCGCACGAGCGCCGGCTGGTCGGACGTCGCGCAGATGACGACCGAGTGCTGCAGCGCGTCGCCGAGGTCGCGCTCGAGGAACTCGAGGACCTCGCGGCCGCGCTCGCCGACCAGGGCGATGACGTTGACGGTCGCCGACGTCGAGCGGGCGATCATGCCCAGCAGCGACGACTTGCCGACGCCGGAGCCGGCGAAGATGCCGAGGCGCTGGCCGCGGCCGCAGGGGACGAGCGCATCCAGCGCGCGGACGCCGAGCGTGATGCGCTCCGTGATCCGCGGGCGCGACAGCGGGTCCGGCGGCGAGGCGGTCGTCGGGCGGCGCTCGGTGTTCTCCAGCGGGCCCTTGCCGTCCATCGGCCGGCCGAGCCCGTCCAGCACGCGGCCGAGAGCGGCGTCGCCGACCTCGACGCGCAGCTCGCGCCCGGTGGCGGTCACCGACGACCCCGGCCCGATGCCCTCCAAGGCGCCGAGCGGCATGAGCAGCGTCGCGCCGTCGCGGAAGCCGACGACCTCGGCGGGGATGGGCTCGCGCGAGCCGCGGCGGCCGGTGGGGGATCCGACCTCGATGTGGCAGAGCTCGCCGATCTGCGCCTGCAGGCCGGTGGCCTCGACGACGAGGCCGATCAGGTTGCGGACGCGCCCGTGGCGCTGGTGCAGGTCCGCGCTCTCCAGCGCGGCGGTGGCGTGCTCGAGCGTCGCAAGGCTCACGCGTCGCCCTCGCTCAGCGCCTCCAGCAGCGTCTCGCGGGCACGCTCGAGCTGCGTCTCCAGCCGCCCGTCGACCTCGCCGGCAGCGGTGTGCACGATCGCGCCGCCGCGGCCGACGCGCCGCTCGGCCTGCACGTCGAGCTCGCCGATGCCGCCGAGCTGCGCCTGCAGGGAGGGTGCCGCGGAGCGGACGACCTCGAGGTCCTCGGGGTGGACGAGCACGAGGACGCGGTCGCGCTCGATGAGCCGCCGCAGCCCTCCGCGGACGACGTCGATGACCAGCTCGGGACGCGCCTCGATCGCGGCGCCCAGCGCCTTCTCGGCGATCGCCAGCGCCAGCTCGACCGCGCTGCGCTCGACGACCTCGGCGGCCTTCAGCCGCTCCTCGCCCAGCGCCGCCGCGGCGGCCTCCAGCGCGGCCATCGCCGGCGCGACGCGCTCGTCGGCCGCGGCCATGCCCGCGTTGAAGCCGGCGGTGTAGCCCTCCTGCCGCGCGGCGTCGCGGATCCCGTCGGCCTCGCGGCGTGCGGTCTCGAGCACGTCGGCCGCCTGCTGCAGGCGCACGCCCGGCGCGGCCGGCAACGCGTCCGGATCCGGCGTGAGGGGCGTGAACTCGAACGTCGCGCTCGCCACTAGACGACCTCGTCCTCGCCCGCGGCGCGGCCGAGCACGAGCTCCCCGCTCTCCTCGAGGCGACGGATGATCGACACGATGCGGCCCTGCGCCTCCTCGACGACGACGCGGCGCTGCGGTGGCTGGTACTCCATCTCCTCGCGCAGCATCTCCGCGCCGCGCTGGGACATGTTCTGGAGCACCTTCTCCTTGACGTCGCCCGGGACGCCGCGCAGCGCGAGCGCGAGGTCCTTCTGGTCGACCTCGCGGAGCACGAGCTGCACGTGGCGGTCGTCGAGCTTGACGATGTCCTCGAACGTGAAGAGCAGGAGGCGGATCTGCTCGGCGAGATCGGCGTTCGTCTCGGCGAGCCGGTCGAGGATGTTGCGCTCGGTCGGGCGATCCGTGTGGTTGAGGATCTCGGCCAGCGACTTCACGCCGCCCGACGCCGCGTACTCCTGCGTCATGACGCTCGAGACCTTCGCCTTGATGACGCGCTCGACGACGGCGACGACCTCCGGGCTCAGCTCCGCCATGCCCGCGACGCGCGCGGCGACGTCGGCCTGGGTCTCGGGCTCGAGCTCGGACAGCACCTGCGCCGCGAGCGTCGTGTGCAAGTTCGCGATGACGAGCGCGACGGTCTGCGGCGACTCGTTCGAGAGGAAGGCGATGATCTGCTCCGGCGGCGTCTTGCGCAGGAACTCGAACGGGCGGCGCTCCATCGTCGCCGACAGGCGGGCGATGATCTCCGCGGCGCCCTCGGGGCCGAGCGCGCGCTCCAGCGCTTCGCGCGCGAAGGCGACGCCGCCCTCGGCGTACATCTCCATCGCGTCCGCGGTGGCGACCAGCTCGGTCAGCACCGCGGTGCTCTCCGCCGGGTCGACGCTGCGCAGCTTCGCCATCTCCAGCGAGATCGCCTCGATGTCGTCGGACGGCAGCGTCTGCAGGATGTCGGCGGCGGCCTCGGGGCCGAGCGAGATGAGCAGCGTCGCGGCCTTCTGCCGGCCGTTCAGGCTGGCGGCCGCCGCGAGCGGGTCGAGCTCCTCGACCTGCACGAGCTCGGCGCCGGGCTGCTGCCCGATGACGGCGGGAAGCGCGCTCACGCCTCCTCCTGCATCCAGCTGCGGACCTGCTGGGCGACCTTGTGCGGCTCGCGCGAGGCGAGCTCCTCGGCGCGGCGCTTGACGTCGTTCTGCTTGCGGGCCGCGAGCACCGCGGTGCTCGCCTCGGCGGCCTCGAGGGCGGCCAGCGGCTGCGGCGCCGTGATCTCGCGCAGCCACACCGGCTCGCCGAGCGCCTCGCGCTCGCGCTTGCGGATGGCGCGGGTCACGAAGAAGAGGAAGAGCAGCGACGCGAGCCCGAGGCCGACGTACTTCGCCGGGCCGGCGAACGTGTCGACCGGGGAGGCCTTCGGCGCCACCGGCGCCTTGGCGAACGCCACGCGCGAGACGGTGATCTTGTCGCCGCGCGCCGTGTCGATGCCGGCCGCGCTGGCGACGGCCTGCTGCACCTGCGTCGCGACGGCCGGCGGGACCGACTGGTCGAGCACGACGGCCACGGTCTGCTTCTCGACCGAGCCCGGCGCGAACTCCGTGTCGCGCACGGTGCGGCCGACGCCGAACTCGGTGGAGCCCGACTTGCGGTTGTAGTTCGAGTTGCCCGAGCCGCTCGCGCCGCCGGTGTAGCCGGGGACGTTCGAGGCGGTGCCGGCGGCGCCGCCGGCCGCGCCGGCGCTGCCGCCGCGCAGCTTCTCGGTCTCCTTCGTGGTCTTGAGCGCCACGCCCTTGCGGTCGTAGGTCAGCTTGCGCTCGCTCGCCTTGTCGACGTTGAGCGTCGAGGCGACCTGCACGCGGGCCTTGTCGGCCCCGACGGTGCCGGCGAGCAGCGCGGTGAGGCGCGCCTCGAGGTCCTGGTTGTACTTGCCCTCGGCCGCGAGCTTCGTGGTCGCGCCGACGCTCGTGCCGTCCTGGCCGTCCTTCGGCCACAGCAGCTGGCCGCTGCCGTCGGTGATCGTGACCTTGTCGAGCGCGAGGCCCTCGACGCTCGACGAGACGAGCTGCGCCATGCCCCGGATCGAGCCGGGGTCGAGCGCGGACGAGTCGCCGCTGAGCAGGACGGCCGCGGTGGCGGGCTTGCGGTCCTCGGCGAAGAGCTGGTCGTCGGGCAGGACGAGCTGGACCTTGGCGCCGGAGACGCCCTGGACCTGCTCGACCGTGGAGGCGATCTCGCCCTCGAGCGCTCGCTGGTAGTTGACCTGCTGCTGGAAGTCGCTCGTGCCCATCTTCTGCTTGTCGAAGAGCTCGAAGCCGGGCTGGCCCTTCCCGGGCAGGCCCTGCTCGGCGAGCGCGATGCGGGCGCGCGCGCTGTCGGCCGGCAGGACGGCGACGGCGGTGCCGTTGTTCTGCAGCTCGTACTTGACGCCCTGCTCGTCGAGCGCGGACGTGACCTTGCCCGCCTGCGCGGGATCGACGCCGGTCAGCAGCGTCTCGTAGCTCGGGGCGGTGGCGAGCTTGAAGAGCAGGGCGAACACGACGAGCGTGCCGACGAGGCCGGCGACGAGACCGATCTTCGCGCGGGGCGAGGAATCGCGGAGGAGGGGGACGAGTTGGCTCACTTGCGGGGGAGGGCGGGGGAACGGGAACCTGGCGGGGGACTACACCTGCGTACGGAAGATCTCCTGGAAGGACTCGACGCCCTTGTCGCGGAGCTGGGCGGCGAGCTGCATCGCGAGCTGCGCGCGCTCGACGGACATCACGACCTGCGAGACGTCCTCGGCCTTGCCGGTGGCGAGCGCCTGGCTCTGCGCCGCGGCCTCGTCCTGGAGGCCCTGGAGGCTCTGGAGCTGGTCGGAGAGGACGCCGCCGAAGCCGCCGCCGCCGCTGACGCCCGAGGCGCCGTCGACGCCGGCGCCGCCGTCGATGGGGATGCCGCCGTCGGGCGCGCCGACCTGCGGCGCGGCGATGTTCCACTCCGGGCCGGTGGCGGCCGCGAGGATCGCGTCGACCGGCATCAGCGGAGGATGTCCAGGGTCTTGCCGAACATGGACTTCGCCGCCTGGATGGCGGTGACGTTCGCCTCGTAGCCGCGCTGGGCCGAGATGAGGTCGACCATCTCCGTGACCGGGTTGACGTTCGGCATCCGGACGTAGCCCTGCGCATCGGCGTCGGGGTGGCCCGGGTCGTAGACGAGGCGGAAGTCGCTCTGGTCCTCGACGATGCCGGCGACCTGGACGCCGCCGTCCGGGCGGTTCGAGGAGCCGCCCATCGCGGCGTTGAGGACGTTGCCGAAGCTCGAGGAGTCGCTCTGCTGGAGGACGACCTCCTTGCGGCGGTACGGGTTGCCGTCGGCGCCGCGCGTCGAGTTCGCGTTGGCGAGGTTCTCCGCCGTGACGTCCATGCGGAGGCGCTCGGCGGTGAGGCCCGAGCCCGAGGCGTTGATCGCGTCGAAGAGGCCCATCACCGGCCGCCGATCGCGGAGCGCAGGATCGCGTCGCGGGTCTTCATGATCGAGACGAGCGCCTCGTACTCGAGCCCGTTCTGGGCGAGCGCGGTGGCCTCGCGGTCGGTGTCGACGGTCCCGCCGTCGGTGCGGACGGCGCCGTCGGAGCTCTGCTCGACGCTGAAGCCGGTGCGC
The DNA here is from genome assembly GCF_056863335.1 of Parviterribacter kavangonensis. NCBI lineage: Bacteria > Bacillati > Actinomycetota > Thermoleophilia > Solirubrobacterales > Parviterribacteraceae > Parviterribacter > Parviterribacter kavangonensis. The sequence continues at coordinate 364,951 of NZ_JBXPJA010000003.1, forward strand.
TTCAGCGCGTCGGCGCCGCCGCCCATGGCCCGCGCGAGCGTCCCGTGGAAGTCGACGTCCTTGCGCTGGTAGCCGGGGACGTTCGCGTTCGCCAGGTTCTCGGCGAGGGCCTTCTGGCGCAGCGATGCGCCGCTGAGGGCCCGCTCGAGGGCGACGTGCGTGATGTCGAACAGGGGCATGGAGGTACGTGAAGTCGTTGACCGGACCTCCATGTCCGTTCACGCCGCCCGATCCCTGGGCGACGCTCGGGTAGATCGGCGTCGCTACGCCGAACTTGAGAGCGAGCTAGAAGGCGGCGTAGGCCTTCACGGCGCGGCTGCGGTTCCCCATGGAGCCGAGCTCGGCGCGCGTCTGGTGCAGCGCGGCGTGGAGAGCGGCCGTCGTGGCCATCTGCAGCGCCGCCGCACGCTCCAGCGCGGGGCGGGCCGAGGGCGCCGGCCGGGCGGGCAGCGAGGCCACGAGGGAGTCGCGCTCGGCGGCCAGCGCGGCGAGCTCGTCGTAGCGCTCGTCGAGCACCATCGCGTGCTCGCGCTCGGCGAGGACGACGAGCGCCGCGTACGGGTCGCCCGGCGTCATGCGGCGGCGGTCGACGGGTCGATCTGGGCCCATGCGTCGCGCAGCTCGCTGAGCAGGTCGACGACGCGGTCGATCTTGTCGGCGTCGCGCTCGATGCGCGCCTCGTTGAGGTAGCGCTGGCAGAAGTGGTAGAGGTCGCGCAGGCTCGTCGCGATCTCGCCGCCCTTCTCGTAGTCCAGCGTGGACAGCAGCTCCGCGATGATCGCCTCGCCGCGCTGCAGCGAGCCGTTGCTGCGCTCGATCTGCTTGTGGCGCATCGCCACCGCCGCCTGCCGGAGGAACCGGGTGGCCCCGTCGTAGAGCAGGACGACGAGCCGCCCGGGCGGGGCGGTGAGGACGTCGTTCGCTTGGTAGGACTGCGGAGCGGCGTACGTGGCCAAGGGGGGACCTCCGGGGAGCAAGGGCGACTGCGTTCAGGTGATCGGGTCTGCGGCGTTTCGCCTTAGCCCGATCGGACGTCCGTCGATCACGACCAGCTCGGCAGCGTGCCGAGCTGGGACGAGACCCACGACGACTGCGACTGCGACTGCGAGAGCGCGGTCTCGAGCGCGGTGAACTGGGCCCGGAGTCGCGTCTCGCGGATGGCCAGCCGGCGGTCGAGGTCCGCGATGCGGTCGTCGTAGTCCTTGCTCTGCGCGTCCGCCGCCGCCTGGCTGCGCGCGAGGTAGCCGGTCGACGCCTTGCCGACGGGATCGATGATCGCCGAGAGCTTCTGGGACAGGCCGTCGACGCCGCTGCCGCCCAGCATCTTCTTGACGGCATCGGGGTTGGCCAGCGCGGCCGTGAGCTTCGCGTCGTCGATGACGAGGTGGCCCGCGAGCGCATCGGCGGTCGGCTTGCCGTCGGACGCCGCCTTCGGCACCGCGATCCCGAGCTCGGCCAGGGTGTCGAGGACGCCGGGTGTGAGGTCGGCGCCACCGACGGCGGAGCGGAGGTCGGACTGGAGCTTCGAGAGGGTGAAGTCGTTGCGCAGCTGGCCGGTCGCGAACTGCGCGTCGGTCGTCGGCGACTTGACCGGCGTCTCGGACAGCTTCGTCCGGACGATGTCGATCGACGCGTTGTACGCCGTGACGAAGGCCTTGAGCTTCTCCTTGACCTTGTCCGTGTCGGCGCTCGGCGGCGTGATCGTCAGCGTCGAGGTGCCGACGCTCTTGAGCGTCAGCTCGATGCCGGGCAGGCCGCCGGGGGTGACGACGCTCTTGGTCGTCTGCTCCTGCGCGATGCCGTTGATCGTGTACGCCGTGTTCTGCGCGGTGACCGTCGAGACCGGGTTCAGCGGCGCGTTCTTGAACTTCGTCGTGATCGCCTCGCCCGCGGTCTTGCCGGTGAGGACGAGGTTGCCGTTGACGATGCCGGCGAACACCGGGACGTTCGACGTGCCGTTGATCTTGTCGACGACGCCCTGCAGGGTCGTGACGCCGGTGAGGTCGACGTCGACCGCCTTGACGGGGTCGACCCCGTCGATGTCGGCGGTCTCGATGTGCATGACGCCGTCCTTCGGCGTGAAGGCGTAGGTGCTCTGCGCGGAGCGGGCGAGCTGCGTGACGTTCACCGTCACGGTGCCGGCCGGGGCCGAGCCGCTGACCCGTGCGGAGACCTTCGTGTCGTCCGAGGAGGTGACCTTCTGCGCCGAGCCCCAGGTGAGCGTCGACTTGAGGTCCTGGACCGCCGTCGTCAGCGCCCGGAGCTGGCGCGCGACGTCCTCGAACGCCGTCTTGCGACCCGTCAGCTGCTTCTGCTGGGTCTGCATCAGCGTCTTCGGCTTGGCCTCGAGGGCCATCAGCTGCGTGATGATCGACTCGGTGTCGAGCCCGGACGCCATGCCGGTGAGGCTCATGCCAGCCACGTCGACGTCTCCTTCATCGCGAGACCGAGCGCCTCGGTCGGCGGGATCCGGCGGATGAGCCGGCCGCTGCCGTCGTAGACCTCGATGCTGAGCGTTCCGACCTCGGTCTTGTCGAAGTGCAGCTCGCGGTCGATCTGCCGTAGCTCCTCGTAGGCGCGCGCAGCGGTCTGCACGGCGCGCAGTGCCTCGTTGGTGAGCTCGTGCCCGTCGGGCTTCCTCTTCTGCTCGGTGGGCGCGACGTCGACCGGCCCGGGTCGCTTGACCGGGAGCGTGTCGGGCGTCGGCGGGGCCGCCGGCGGTGCGGCGGGCGAGCTGTGAACGGGCTCGATGGGCATGGTCCTACGTCCGTTGTTCGGACGTGGGACCTCGAAGGTGATGCGCGGGGGCTCGCCCATCCGACGTTCGTCCGTCTACGCCGCCAGCGCCGCGAGGAGCTGCGCGGCCTGCTCGGCGCCCGGGTCGAGCTCGAGCGCGCCCTCGGCGAAGACGCGCGCGTCCTCGGCGTTCCCGCCGGCCGCGGCGACCCGGGCGAGGCCCGTGAGCGCGCGGGCGTCGGGCGCGCCCTGCTCGTCGCAGGCGGCGGCCCACTCCTCGGCGGCCGAGTCGAGGAACCCGCGGCGCAGGTAGATGCGGGCGAGCAGCTCGTGGCGCTCGCGGGCGGGCAGCCCGTCGACCTCGCCGGCGAGCGGCAGCAGCGCGGCGAACGCGTCGAACGCCTGGACGCGCAGGAGCGCCTCGATGCAGGTCAGCAGCCGCGGCAGCGTGCGCGTGTCGAGCGCAAGGCCGGCGACCGGATCGGTCAGGCCGGCGCGGCCGGCCCAGGCGCGCAGCAGCGCGACCTCGCCTTCGGGGGCGCCGGTGCGGCCGGCGCGGTCGATCGCCGCGGCGGTGGCGCCGGCGTCTGCCTCGACGATCGCGGCGAACGCCTGCGTGACGGCGGCCAGCGGCGCCAGGACGGAGTCGTCGGCGACCGCGGCGGCGGCCTCGGCGGCCTCGGCGAAGCGCGACTGGGCGAGCAGCGTCTCGGCCAGCGCGGCGCGCGCGGCGTCGTTCCCGGCGTCGGCGGCGAGCACGGCGCGCAGCTGCTCCTCGGCCGCCTCGGCGAGGCCGGCGCCGTCGAACGCCCCGGCGAGCGCGAAGCGGACGTCGGCGCCGAGCGCGCCGGTGCGCTCGCCGACGGCGTTGACGACCTGCTCGGCGGCCGCGCCGCGGGTGAGCATCGTGTCGGCCAGCGCGGCGGCGACGTCGACGATCTGCGGGTGGTCGGCCAGGGTCTGGCGCAGCAGCTGCTCTGCGGTCGCGACCTCGCCGCGGCGGCGCAGCAGCTCGGCGAGGTGGATGGCCGCCCTGTACGTGCCGGCGCCGACGGCGCGGACGTAGTGCGCGGGGGCGTCGCCGAGCTCGAGGCAGCGGCGCAGCAGCGCCTCGGCCTGCTCGGCCTGCCCGCGCGTCTGCGCGACGTGCGCCTGGACGAAGACGAGGTCGGTGAAGTCCGGGAAGAGCTTGAGGCCCTCCTCGGCGATCCGGATGGCGTCGTCGAAGCGCTCGAGCCCGCGCAGCGTGTCGGCGTGGCGCGCCAGCAGCGGCGGGGTGAACGGGTGCCGGCGCGGGTCGCCGCCGGCGCGGACGAGCTTCCACGCGTGCTCGAACTCGTCGGCCGCGGCGCGCAGGTCGCCGCGCGCGGCGTGCTCGGTCGCGAGGTTGAAGCGGACGAAGCCGCTCGCCGGCTCCTCCTCGACCTGGCGCAGCAGCAGCGCGAGGTTGCGGTCGCCCTTGTTCTTGGCGACCTTCGTGCGCTCGAGGTAGCCGTCGTGGTCGATGCGGACGTCGCCGACGTCGACGCGCTCGGGGGCATCGGTCGGGATCGTGCGCTCGACGCCCTCGTGGACGCGGCCGAGGAAGCGGCGCTCCGGGCGGCGGCGGAAGAGGCGCATCGCCTCGTGGACGGCGATCCGCTGGTCGCCCTCGTGCCCGTGGCGGTTGTGGATCGGCAGGCGGTACGCCTCGACCCAGGTGCGCGAGGTGAGGTCGGCGAGCTTGCGCCCGGCGTCCTCCTCGAGCCACTCGTCGGCGTCGAGGAACAGGATCCAGTCGCTGGTGGCCGCGTCGAGGCCGACGTTGCGGGCCTCGGAGAAGTCGTCGTTCCACTCGTGCGTCAGGACCGTCGCGCCGAAGTGCTCGGCGATCGCGACGGTGCCGTCGGTCGAGCCGGTGTCGACGACGACGATCTCGTCGACGACGGGCGCGGCGGAAGCGAGGCAGCGCTCGAGGACGTGCTCCTCGTCCCTGACGATCATGCACAGCGAGATCGTGCCGGGCGCGGCGGGACGCGCGCGGGCGGCGAGCGCCTTCGCGCGGCCCTCGAGCGCGGCGACGTCGCGGGCGATCGCCGGCGGCAGCTGGACGCGGCGGCCGGCCTTGCGAGCGCGCTTGGCCTGGCGCAGGTTCGTCGCGGCCTGCGTGTCCTGCGGGCGCAGGTCGCGGCTGGCGCGGAAGAGCACCTCGGCGCCCTTGAGCGCGCCGAGCTCGTAGAGGGCGACGCCGGCGTAGTTGAGGAGGACCGGCTCGGCGGGCGTGTCGGCGAGCGCGTCGACCGCGACCGCGGCGGCGGCGTGCAGCGCGGCGGCGGCCTGCGCGCCGGAGGCCTGGTGGGCGAGGCCGAGCTCGACGAGCGTGCGGCGGGCGACGTAGCGCGCGTGGGCGTCCGGGAGGTCGTCGGTGGCGGCCGCGGCGGCGCGGTAGCCGGCGAGGTCGTTGCCGCCGAGCGCGGTCCGCGCGAGATCGAGGGGGTCGGCCTTCGTCGTCGCCGCGGGGTCGCCGACGGTGGGGGAGGTGATGAAGCGGAGGGCCACGATCCCGTTCGTCGGCGCCGCCCGCCCCTCCTTGAGGCGCCGGCCGGCCGAAACAGGACTCGACGTTCGTTCGATGTGGATGGACGGAAGTTGAGGTGCGGCCGAAGGGGCGCCGATGCGGGTCGCGTCCCCTCATGTCCTCGCTCGATCCCCATCCCACGCTTCCCTTCGCGTCGCCCGCCGTGCTCGTGCGGGCGTACCGGCGCACCGGCGACGTCCGCCTGCGCGACCGGCTGGTGTTCACGCTCGCTCCCCTCGTGCGCCACGCCGGCGCGGCCGACGACGCCGCGGCGGCCAGGGGCCTCGAGGCGCTCGTCGACGCGGTCGAGGCCTACAGCCCCGACGGCGACGTCAGCGTCGAGCAGTTCGCGTGGACCCGCGTGCGCGAGGCGCTCGCGGCCGTGCCGGCGTAGAACGCGCGATCTTCCGACCCTCCGCGCGCGGAGGGGAGGGTTCAGATCCCGCGCTCTCGCGCGCGCACGTCCAGCCGGTAGGCCCACGCGAGGGCCTCGGCGACCGCTGCCCAGAGCTCCTCGGGGACCTCGTGCCCGACGGGCATCGCGTTGAGCGCCTCGGCCAGCGCGGCGTCGCGCCGGACCGGCACGCCGGCCTTCTCGGCCTCCTCGACGATCCGGTCGGCGATCAGCCCTCGGCCCGTCGCCGCCACCTTCGGCGCGCCGCCCGCCGCGGCGTCGTAGCGCAGCGCGGTCGCCTTGCGCGCGGGCTCGTCAGGCACGCACGTCCACCCGGTCAGCGCGCCGGCCGACGTGGACGTCGACCGCGGTCCCCATCGCGGCCGCCAGCGCGCTGCGCAGCTCGCCGGCGTGCTCGCCCGCGAGCTCGAGCGCGACGCCCGCCGGCGCGCCCACGCCCGCGACGAGCCCGTGCGGCCCGAGCACCAGCCGGACGTCCACGCGGCCCAGCGCCGGCGACTCGTAGCGGACCGTGACCGCCTTGGTCGCGCCGCCGAGCGGCCCGCCGCCCTCCTCCTCGGCGTCGATCCGCACCTGCGCGTCCACCGCACCGGGCAGCGGCAGCGACACGCCGGGCGGCGCCTGCGGCGCGGCCTGCGGCATCGCCGCCGCGGCCTGCGGCGCGTCGCCGAGCACCCGCAGCACGACCTTGTCGCCGACGTCGGCCACGGCGAGGCGCAGGCGCGCGCCCGCCTCGACGTCGGGCGGCAGCTCGGCGACGAGCACCGCGCCGGCGAGGTTCAGCAGCCCGTGGTCGCCGTGGCGCTCGAGCACGCGGCCGAGCAGCCGCGTCCCGGTCGTCAGCGCCAGGTCGGGCAGCAGCCCGCGCAGCAGCACTGCGTTGACCTGGATGGGCTCCATGGTTCAAGGATGCCGCAGCGGAGCCGATGACTGGCAGAGCATGGACCGCGGTCTCTACATCGCCGCCTCCGGGATGCTCGCGGAGCAGGTGCGCCAGGACCTCCTGGCCAACGACCTCGCGAACGCCTCGACGCCGGGCTACAAGTCGGACCGCGCGACGCAGCGCACGTTCGACGAGATGCTCCTCAAGAACACGAAGACCGGTCAGACGATCGGCTCGCTCGGCATGGGCACCGCGATCGACCGCCAGGTCACCGACTGGACGCCCGAGGCGCTGCGGCCGACCGACGAGCCGCTCGACTTCGGCATCGCCGGCGAGGGCTTCTTCGCGGTGCAGGGCCCGAACGGCGTGCAGTACACGCGCAACGGCCGCTTCGCCGCCGACGCGAACGGCACGCTCGTCACCGCCACCGGCGAGCAGGTGCTCGGCCGCGAGGGCGGCCCCGTGCAGGTCGGCCCCGACGGGACGATCCCGGCCTCCGTCCTCCAGGTCGTCCAGCTCGCCAACCCGCAGAAGGCGGGCGAGGGCTTCTTCACCGGCACGCCGACCGGGCAGGTCGCGCCGGGGCTCGTCCGCAGCGGCGTGCTCGAGGGCTCGGGCACCGACCCGGCCCGCGCGATGGTCGACATGATCGTGTCTATGCGCGCCTTCGAGGCGGGCCAGCGGGTCATCCGCACGATCGACGAGACGCTGCAGAAGGCGTCGAACGACGTCGGCCAGCTGCGCGGCTGACGCCGCCGCCGACGTCCGTCCACTCCTCGTCCGCCCGGCCTCAAGTCGCCGCCCTCGCGGCCGATCTTCCGGGGGACACCGGAGCCCGACGGCTGGACCGCAAGGAAGCGGGGGCCTGGCTCCACCCGACAACCCCATCTTCCACGTGCTCCAAGGCTTGTACTCGGCGGCCGCCGGCATGGCGGCGCAGCAGCAGCGCATCGACGCTGTCTCCAACGACGTCGCGAACGTCTCCACGGCGGGCTACAAGCGCGAGCGCCTGTCGTTCCGCGACCTGGCCTACCAGAACGAGGTGACCGGGAACGGCGTGCGCGCCGGCGCCGGCGCCGCGGTCGCCTCGGCCGGCCGCTCGCAGGTCGCGGGCAGCATCCAGATCACGCAGCAGCCGACCGACGTCGCCATCGAGGGCGACGGCTACCTCGCGGTCCGCCGCGCGGACGGCCAGATCGGCCTCACCCGCCAGGGTGCGCTGCAGGTCAACGGCAACCGCCAGCTCACCTCCGCGACCGGCGACCTCCTCGAGCCGCCGATCACCCTCCCGGCCGACGTCGAGATCGCCAACCTCGAGATCGCGCCCGACGGCACCGTCTCGGGCGGCGGCCGCACGCTCGGCCGGATCCAGCTGCAGACCGTCCCGGCGCCCGCCGGCCTGCTCGACGCGGGCGACAGCGTGATGCTGCCGACCACCGCCAGCGGCGGGCTGCAGGACGCGCCGACGGCCAAGCTCCAGCAGGGCGCGCTGGAGATGTCGAACGTCGACATGAGCGACGCGATGGTCGACCTCATGGACGCGCAGCGCAACTACTCGATGCTCTCCAAGGTCCTGCAGACGCAGGACCAGCTCATGGAGATCGCCAACCAGGTGAAGCGATGAGCGTCGCCCCGATCGGCACCGGCGCGCTCGCCGCGACCTCCACCGCGAAGAGCGAGCCGTCGAAGGACGCGCAGAAGGCGGCGGAGGGCTTCGAGCGGATGATGCTCGGCCAGCTGACCAAGCAGCTCGTCGACAGCGCGCTGCCCGCCTCGGAGACGAGCTCCGCCGCGACGAGCACGTACCGCCAGATGCTGCCGGACGCGCTCACCGAGGCGCTCATGTCCGGCGGCGGCATCGGCCTCGCCAAGCAGCTCGAGGAGGGCCTCAAGTGATCGACGGCCTCGGTCGCGCGGTCCTCGCGCACCTCGACGCGCAGCTCGGCTCCGCGCGTCACCTGCTCGACCTGATCCTGCAGCAGGGCCGCGCCATCCGCGCGCGGGACGTGGACGCCGTCCTGGCGATCCTCACGGCCATCCAGGCCGAGGTCGACCGCCGCTCGCAGCTCGAGGCCGCGCGCACCGACCTGCTGACCCGCGCCGGCCAGGCGCTCGGCCAGCCGGCGAGCGCGGTGACCCTCCAGCGCCTGACGACGCTCATGGCGCCGGCCGAGGCGCAGGCCGCGACGGCCCGCTCGGCGGAGCTCACCGGCCTGCTGAACGAAGTCGCGCGCGAGCACGGCGTCAACCGCGCCCTGATGCGTCAGGAGCTCTCGTTCCTCTCGCATCTGACCCGTCTCGTCGGCGGCGAGCCCGACACGGGCTACCGCCCGCCGGCCGGGCGGGTGGGACCGACTCCCTCCCGGACCGCGCCGCGCGCCGCCACCGCCCACCGTCTCCTCGACCTCACCGCCTAGGCCATGGCCGTCTCCACCTTCTTCGGGCTCCAGACCTCGCTGCGCGGGCTCCTCGCCCACCAGCGCTCGCTCGACGTCACCGGCCACAACGTGGCCAACGCGAGCACGCAGGGCTACTCGCGCCAGGAGGCGGTCCTCACCGCCTCGTCACCGTTGTTCATCGCGGCCGGCGCGCGCTGGGACGGCTCGGGCGCCCAGCTCGGCTCCGGCGTCGACGTCGAGGACTACCGCCGCGTGCGCGACGTCTTCCTCGACGTCCAGTACCGCGCGCAGAACTCGGTGCTCGGCGACGCCGACTCGATGGCCCGCTCCCTCGAGGGCGTCGACCTCGCGCTGGCCGAGCCGAGCGACAGCGGCCTCGCCGCGCAGCTCGGCAAGTTCTGGAGCGCGTGGTCGAACGTCGCGAACGACCCGAGCAGCGTCCCGGCCCGCCAGGCCCTCATCGAGCAGGCCAAGACGCTGGCCTCCGGCTTCGGCGAGCTCGACTCCCAGCTCACGATGCTGCAGCAGCAGGCGTCCGCGGAGCTCAGCTCGCTGACCGCCTACGACCCGGTGGCGGGCACGTACGGCGACATCGCGCAGATCGCGGTCGAGCTCGAGCAGGTCGGCGCGGCGATCCGCGACGCGGTGCTCACCGGCCAGACGCCGAACGACCTGATGGACCAGCGCGACACGCTGCTCGACCGGCTGTCGCAGTACGGCAACGTCTCGACGGTCGACCTCGGCGACGGCGGCATCCGCGTGATGTTCGGGGGCCAGGGCGAGCCGCTCGTCGACGACGGCGCGCCCGCCGGCTCGCGCATCGTGTGGAAGCCGGACGAGCTCGTCAGTCCCGGCGGCCGCCTCGGCGCGCTGATGAACCTCTCGGCGCCGGGCGGCGTCATCGACTCGTACCGCAACGAGCTGGCGACGATCGCGAAGTCGGTCGCCGACAGCGTCAACGCGATCCACGCCCAGGGCCCGAGCGGCACCGAGTTCTTCGCGTACGACGCGACGAAGGGCGCGGCCGGCCTGTCGGTCATCGCCACCGTCGCGACGGTGCAGACCAGCCGCGCCGGCACGGCGGGCGCCAACGACCTCGCGCGCGAGATCGCCGCGCTGCGCGGCGGTGCCGCCGATGGCGCGTACAACGCGTTCGTCGCCCGCGTGGGCGCCGAGGTCAAGCAGAACGAGCGCAAGCAGGCGAACGCGCAGGTGCTCGTCGACGCCGTCGAGGACCGCCGCCAGTCGGCCGCGGGCGTCTCGCTCGACGAGGAGATGACGAACCTCATCCGCTTCCAGCGCGGCTACCAGGCGTCGGCGCGGACGATGTCGACGCTCGACGAGATGCTCGACGTCCTGATCAACCGGACCGGAAGGGTGGGGCTCTAGATGGGCACTCGCATCACCAGCATGACGCTGGCGCGCAACATGCTCAGCGACATCACGCTCGCGAACGCCCGCCTGGCCCGGACGCAGGCGAAGCTCTCGTCCGGCAAGGAGCTGACCCGCCCGTCCGACGACCCGGCCGCCGTCGGCCGCGCGCTGCAGCTGCGCACCGAGATGGAGGGCGCGCAGCAGTACCAGCGCACCGTCTCGGAGGGCCAGGGCTGGGCCGACGTCACCGACTCCGCCATGTCGACGATCAGCGCGGCGCTGCAGCGCGCCCGCGAGCTCGTCGTGCAGGGCGCCGACGACAACTCCGCCGGCGCCGGCCGCGAGGCGATCGCGGAGGAGCTGCGCGGCATCATCGACTCGATCAAGACGGCGGCGAACGCGAGCTACGGCGGGCGCTACGTCTTCGGTGGCACGACCACCGACACGCCGCCCTACAAGGTGGGCGCCGACGACACGTACTTCGGCGACGAGGAGCGCATCGGCCGCCAGATCGGCCCGGGCGTCACGGTGGACATCAACGTCCACGGACGCGAGGCCATCGGCGACGACGACGAGGGCCTCCTGTCGGTGCTGCGCGGCGTGGTCGCGCACCTCGAGAGCGACGACGGCCCCGCGCTGCGCAACGACCTCGGCCTGCTCGACGGCTCGCTCGACGACCTCAACGCCGTCCGCGCGACGGTGGGCGCCACGGCGAACCGGCTCGAGATCGCGGCCGACCGGCTCTCGCAGTACGAGGGCACGACGCTGCAGCTGCTGTCCGAGACCGAGGACGCGGACTTCGCGAAGACGATGATCGACTTCACGATCCAGCAGAACGCGATGCAGGCGGGCCTGAGGGCCGGCGCCAACATCGTCCAGAACTCGCTGCTCGACTTCCTCCGCTAGCCGCGGCGGCGCCGGGGCAGTGGCTATCGTGCAGCGACGCATGGCCGCCGTCTCCTTCGACAGCTCGCGCTTCGGCACGCTCGAAGTCGCCGAGGAAGCGGTCATCACGTTCCCGCAGGGCCTCATCGGCCTCGGCGGCACGCGGTACGCCCTCGTCGGCGAGGCCGACGACGCGATCGTGTGGCTGCACTCGGTCGACGACCCCGCGCTCGCGGTGCCCGTCGCGCACCCGTGGACGTTCTTCCCCGACTACGCCCTCGACCTCGGCGACGACGACGCCGAGCGCATCGGCGTCACCGATCCCGCGCAGGCAGAGGTGCTCGTCGTGGTGGTCGCCGGCCCGACGCCGCAGGAGTGCTTCGCGAACCTCAAGGCGCCGCTGCTCATCGCCGGAGGCCAGGGGCATCAGGTGCTCAACGAGGCGGACGCGCCGCTGCGCGCGCCGCTCATGCCCGAGGGGACCGGCTGAGTGCTCCAGCTGACGCGCAAGCCCGGCGAGACCATCGTCATCGGCGACGACATCCGCGTGCAGGTGATCCAGATCGCCGGCGGCGCGGTGCGCCTCGGGATCGACGCGCCGCGCTCGGTGACGATCTACCGCGAGGAGATCTGGGACGCCGTCCGCGAGGAGAACGCGGCGGCCGCCGGCGCGTCGGAGCTGCCGCCGGGCCTCAGCGGCGTGCGACGGCCGGGCGGTTCACGCGGCGGTTGACCGGGCCGGGCGGACGCGCGACCGCGTCGGCCCGCACCTGGCGGATCGCGTTGAAGGCGGCGACGGCCTGCTCGGCGACGGGCGCCCACGGCGAGGCGGGGCGGCCCAGCAGGTAGCCCTGGCCGAGCTTGACGCCGAGCGCCGACAGCGCGACGAGCTCCTTCGGCGTCTCGATGCCCTCGCAGCACACCTCGGCGCCGATGCGGCGCGCGAAGACGACGAAGAACTCGATGAGCGCCGCGCGGGCGTGGTCGTTGTCGACGCCCGAGACGAGGCTGCGGTCGAGCTTGATGATGTCGGGCTGCACGCGCATGACCTGCTGCAGCCCGGCGTAGCCCGCGCCGGCGTCGTCGATGGCGATCTTCGCGCCGCGGCCGCGCAGGTCGGCGAGGCCGACCTCGAGCTGGTCGTCGTCGGCGGCGAGCTCGTGCTCGGTGAGCTCGATGACGATGTTCGCCAGGTCCTGCGGCAGGCTCGCGCGCACGAGCGCCGACGAGATCGCGGTCGGCGTGAGGTTGAGCGAGAGGTACGTCCCCGGCGGGCGGTCGCTCGCGCGCAGCGCGGCGGCGACCGCCACGCACTCGAGCTGCGTGCCCAGGCCGACGCGCGCGGCCTGGTTGAAGAACGCGTCCGGCGTGCGGTCCGGGTGGTTGGGGAAGCGCGACAGCGCCTCGTAGCCGAGCAGCTGCCCGGTGCGCAGGTCGACGATCGGCTGGTAGGCCGGGACGACGGGCTCGCTGAGCGCGAGCAGGTCCTCGATCTCCTGACGCTCGGCGCGCTGGGTCGGGGCGACCTCGACGGCGGCGTCGTCGTACTTCTGCGTCCGGCTGCCGCCCTCGTCCTTGGCCACGCGCAGCGCGGCGCTGGCGAGCTGCACGAGGTCCGCGTCGGTCGGGACGTCGGACGGGCAGCAGACGTAGCCGGCGGACGCGCTCAGCTTGATGTCGGCCGGCATCGTCCGCGCGATGCTCTCGCGCGCACGGTCGACGAGCTCCCGCGCGTAGCCCTGGTCGGCGTCGCGCAGCAGCAGGATGAAGTCGTCGCTGCCGAGCCGCGCGACGAGGCCGCCGTCGGGGATCGCGGACTTCAGCGCCGCGCCGACGGCGGCGAGCACCTCGTCGCCGCGGGCGTGGCCGCGCTCCTCGTTGATCTGGCGGAAGCCGTCGAGGTCGAGCGCGACGACGACGATGCTGCCGCCGTCGTTCTCGATGCGGTCGAGCTCGGCCGGCAGGCGCTCGAAGAGCTTGCGGTGGTTGGCCAGACCGGTCGTCGGGTCCGTGGCGGCGAGCTGCTTGAGGTTCTCGCGCTGGTGGCCCAGGAACGTCACGGCGCGGTTGAAGCTCTGCGCGAGGTCTCGGAACTCGCGCGCCCCGCTGGGCTCGATCTTCGCGTCGAAGTCGCCCTCCTCGAGGCGGCGCAGGCCCTTCTTGACGCCCTCGAGCGGGGCGAGCGCGGTGTCGCGCAGGATCCAGGCGATCCACCATCCGAGCCCGGCCGTCAGGACGAGCGCAACCGGGATGGCGGCGTAGCGCCCCGGTCCCTCGGTCCGTGCTCCGGCGACGACGGCCAGCCCCAGGCACGCCACCAGGACGAGCAGTCCCAGGGCGACAGGGATGGACACCTCGACCAGGAGCGGTTGTCCTCGGTCGGCCGCTTGCTGCTTCCGTGCGTTCTGCGGTCGGCTCATCGATCTCCTCTTCTTGTCAGGGAGATCGGGACCATCTTCGCCGGACTTGACGCTGCCGCGCCAAGTCCGGACGTTCGGTGAGCGCCGCGCCTCAGCTTCGCTCGATCGTGACCGGCGTCGCCGGCTGCAGGTCCTCGGCTCCGAGGAGCACCTGCTCGATCCGGACGGCCCATTCGTCGTCGACGAGGACGAGCCGGCCCGTCGCGAAGCGGCGTCCGTTCACGAGGACGTCCACCGGCTCCTCGGCTCCGCGGTCGAGCTCCACGAGCCCGCCGGGCGGCAGCTGCACCGCGTCGGCGACGGGCATGGTGGCCCGGCCGATCTCGGCGCAGACCCGCAGAGGCACGCCCCGCAGGATCTCGTCCGGGCCGGCCTCCACGTCGTCGTAGCCGGCGCCGTCGCCTTCGGTGGGGCTTCCGAGCTCCTGGGCGGCGCGTTCGTCCAGCGCCCGCGTCATCTTCAGGACGAAGGCCTTCGGCATGAGCTGGACGAGCCGGCACGGCTCTCCGGCGACGGTGATGGTCACCGCCGTGACGTGCGGAGCGCCGTCGCCGATGCCTGCGGCGTCCGCGGCGCTCGCCAGGTCGTGGACCTCGGGGCTGGAGGTGTCGACCGGCTCGCCCAGGAGCAGGCCGGTGGCGTTCGCCGCCGCGGCCATCATCTGGTGCATGGCGTCGACGAAGGCCGAGCGTTCCATGCCGTCGAGCGGGCCCTCGCCCCCGACCGGGTCCATGCCCATCATCGCCTGCGCGAGCTTGCGAACGGCGGTGACCGGGGCGACGAACCAGTTGCCGCCGCTCGCGCCGTCGGTGTACGCCACCTCCGCAGCGATCGCGGGCACCTCCACGGCGGCCGCGGCGGGGGTGCCGGCGGGCACGATCTCCGGCTGCGCGATGCCCACGCCGCCGGGCAGGAACGTCTCGAGCACGCCGGCCAGCGCCTCGGCGGTCGAGGTCGCGAGCTCGTGGAGCGCGCGTTCGGTCTCGCTCATCGGCCCTCCCCGAGCCGGTGGGTCACCTGGACGGCGCGGCGGTTGCCGTGCCGGCCGGGCTGGGCGGCGTAGACCGGCGTGTCGTCGGCGTAGACCGTGACGCCCTCCGACGCGCGGCGCCCGAAGCGCAGCAGGTCGCCGGGCTGCAGGGTCAGCACGTCATCGGCGGCGAGGTCGATCGCGGCGACCTCGGCGCGCAGCTGGACGTCGACGCCGGCGATCGCGGTGTGCATGCGCTCGGTCGCGTCGGTGTCGTGGATCTCGTCGTCGTAGATGTCGGCGCCGAGGCGGGCGGCGACGGGCTCGACCGAGCGGTAGGGGATGAGCAGCGAGATCGTCGACGAGTCGCGGTCCAGCCGCGCCTCCATCGACAGGCACAGCGTCGGCTCGCTCAGCGGGGCGAGCTGCACCGTCTCGGGCTGCATCTCGAGGTCGCGCAGGTGCAGGGTCGACTCGGCCAGGTCGCTCCAGGTGACCGAGAGCTGCTCGAGCAGCCGCTCGATGACGTGGCCCGCGAGCGCGCGGTCGATGTCCGACAGCTTGCGCGACGGGACGCGGCGCCCGACCGGGCCGCCGAGGAGGCGCTCGACGAGCGAGAGCACGAGCGGCAGCTCGACGGTCATCAGCATCCTCGTCCCGTGCGGGGCGAGCTCGATGATCGCCGAGACGGACGGGTTCGGCACCTCGGCCAGCGCGTTGGTCCAGGTGAGCTGGCCGACGTCGATGACCTCGAGCTTCATCGGCACGCGCAGCTCGGCCGACAGGCGCGTCGACGCCGTCTGGCAGAACGTGTCGTGCGCGAGCTCGAGCCGGCGCTGCTGGTCCTTGGTGAACTTGGTCGGGCGTGTGAAGTCGACGGTCCGCACGCGCCGCGACCGTCGCTGACGCGAGGCCGCGCGCTCCGGAAGGGCACCGGACTGCGCGGCCTGCACGAGGGCCGCGACCTGGTCGTTGGAGAGGACGTCGGACATCAGGCTCGCCTGCTCAGGTCATCGGACACGCGCGACGTTGCTTTACGGGCCGGACGACCGGCTAGGCGACGAGCCGGAAGAGCGTCTCGTCGTCCTGCAGCAGCGAGCGCAGCGTGCGCTTCGTCTGGCTGTGGATCTGGCAGACGCGGCTCTCGGAGACGCCGACGATCTCGCCGATCTCGGCAAGCGTCAGGTTCTTGACGTAGAGCAGCACGGCGACCTCGCGCTCGCGGCGCGGCAGCTGCGCGAACGCGCGGCGGAACTTCTCCTTCGCCTCGGTCACGGCGGCGGCCTGCTCGGGGTCGGTGCGGTCGTCGTCGGACGCCAGCGTGTCGACGCGCTCGATCGTGGTCTCGTCGTGGGCGAGCACGAGCGCGTTGAGCGACGTCAGGTCGGACTGCTCGACCTCGTCCTGGCGGCGGCGCAGCTCCGCGACGGAGACGCCGAGCGCGTCGGCGAGCTCCTCGCGCGTCGGGCGGCGCTTGTGCAGGACGACGAACTCCTCGGCGGCCTTGTGCATGTCGCGCTCCCACCGGCGGACCGACCGCGGGGCCCAGTCCTGGCGGCGCAGCTCGTCGAGCACGGCGCCGTGGACGCGGGTCCAGATGTACTGCTCGAGCGTCGCGCCCTTCTCCGGGTCGTAGCGGTCCACGCTCTGGATGAGCGCCTCGAGCCCGCAGGACATGAAGTCCTCCACGTCGCAGCGCGCCGGCATCTCGCGCACCTTCTTGTAGACGATGTACTTCACCAGCGGGGCGAAGGTGAGCACGATGCGGTCGCGCAGCTTGCGATCGCCGCTCGCCTGGTACTCCCGCCAGAGCGCAAGCGACTCCTCGGGCGAGATGCGGCCGCGTGTGGCCGACGACGTGGGGGACACGACGGATGCTCCTTGGTGGGGGACCGGAGGGCGACGGGGGAACCGCCGAGGGCCCTATCGGCAGGGAGGGCGGCTCCAACATCCGGTTCGGACGGAAGTCGGCCAGGTGTCCAGAGCGTCCATCCCCAGTTCTGGGGACCCCAGTTCTGTGGAGTACGACACTCGGCCTCCGGGTCGGCCTCTCGTTTCAAGCGGCGGGGATGGCCGACGATGATGCGAACGTGGCCGCCGCCGACAACGTCATCGACCTCGCCGAGTACCGGGCGAACCGCCGCCCTGATCCGGTCCCGGAGGAGGTCCTCGCCGAGCTGGATGCCGCGAGCCGCGTGTACGACGCGCTGCTCGCCCAGGGGCACGAGCTGCGCTTCGACCTGCCCGAGGACGGCGGCCGCGTCCGCGCCGAGCTGCGGGCGGTCGACGGCTCCGTCGTGCGGCCCGTCGCCCTCGCCGAGGTGCTGGGCGTCTACGGGACCGGCGACGACGTCGCCTAGCTAGGCGACGGTCCCGATCCGGCGTGAGCCGGGGTGCCGCGCCGCGAGCAGGGCCGTCGCCTCGTCGGCCTGCCGCTCGGGGACGACGCAGACGAAGCCGCAGCCCATGTTGAAGACGCGCTTCATCTCGTCGTCGTCGACCTCGCCGAGGCGCTGGACGAGGCCGAACACGGGCGGGACGGGGAGCGCGTCCTCGACGACGTAGTCCACGTCGTCGCGCAGGCGCTTGAGGTTGTCGACGCCGCCGCCGGTGATGTGCGCCAGGCCGTGCACGTCGAGGCCGGACCGCAGCAGCTCGAGCACCGCGCGGACGTAGATGACGGTCGGCTCGAGCAGCACGTCGGCGACGGACTGGCCGCCGAGCTCCGGCGGGCGGTCGTCGTAGTCCAGGCTCGCGAGCGCGCGGCGGGCGAGGGTGTAGCCGTTGGAGTGCAGCCCGCTGGATGGCATCCCGATGAGCGCGTCGCCGGGCGTCACGTCCTTGCCGGTGACGATCGCATCCAGCTCGACGGTCCCGATGACCGAGGCGCAGAGGTCGAAGCCGTGCGGCGACGGGTGGCCCTTGATGAGCTCGGGCAGCACCGCGAGCTCGCCGCCCGGCACCTCGACGTTCGCGTCCTGGGCGCCGCGGGCGATCCCGCGCGCGATCGCCTCGAGGCGCGTGGCGTCCGGCTGCTCGACGGCGAGGTAGTCCACGAGCGCGATCGGCTCTGCGCCGACGCAGATGACGTCGTTGACGTTCATCGCGACGCAGTCGATCCCGACCGTGTCCAGCCGGCCGGTCTCCTCGGCGACGACGAGCTTCGACCCGACCCCGTCGGTGGCGAACGCGATGCCGAGCGTGTCGCTGACCTTCAGGACGCTCGCGTAGTGGCCCGGCAGGTCGACGGTCCGCTTCGGCACCTCGATGCCGCGCAGCGCGTCGACGATCGCGGCGACCGCCCGATCGGACTCCGACAGCGAGACGCCCGCGGCGGCGTAGGCCTCGGCGTCAGCCACGGTTCTCGGCGTCGCGGAACACGGCCAGGACCGTACCGGCCAGAGCGGCGCGGTAGAGCGCGAACGGCCACAGACGACCCGTGCGCACCCTCCGCCGCACGACGAGAGTCGAGAGGAAGGAGCCGAACGCACCCCACAGCAGCGTCTCCGGCGCGCGGCGGCCGGCGATGACGCGGGCGCTCTTCAGCACGGTCGCTCCCGCCAGGACGGGGATCCCGGCGCGGATCGACACCTCGCGCGCCTCTTCGCGCCCGAGACCGATCGCTCTCGCGACCGTCAGCGTCGCGCCGAGCCTCGACACGCCGGGCCAGAGGGCCGCCGCCTGCGCGGCGCCGAAGAGCCAGCCGTCGCGTGGGGAGACCCTCTCTCCGCCTGCCCCGCGCCCCGCTCTCCGGCCGCTCCGCGGTCTCCTCTCCGCCCGCCGGTCGGCGAGGGCCATCGCGATCCCTCCGGCGACGAGGCCGGCCGCGACCGTCTTCGGGCCGCCGAGGCGCTCCTCGATCGGCCTCTCCAGCACGGCTCCGGCGACGGCGGGCGGGATCGTGGCCGCGACGAGGAACCGCGACGGGCGGACGGGGCCGAGGGCGAGGAGGGTTCCCGCGTGCAGCGCCACCTCGAGCTCCTTCGAGGGCGGCTCGCCGAGGGCGCGGAGGGCGAGTGCGACGTGCGCGGACGAGGAGACCGGCAGCAGCTCGGCCGGCCCGTGGAGGAGGCCGAGGGCGAAGGCGCTAGCTGCCGACGGCATCGGCGGCGGGCTCGGAGCCGCTGCCGCGGTTGCGCCGGTTCCGGATGACGAGCCACGCGACGCCGAGGACGATCATCGCCGCGACCGCGTAGTCGACGTAGTGCAGGGAGTCCTTCCAGTCCTCCCAGTTCTCGCCGACCTGCATGCCGATGAAGGTCAGAAGGAAGACCCAGGGCAGGCAGCCGAGGAACGTGAAGATCGTGAAGCGCCAGAACGGCATCCGCGCGACGCCCGCCGGCAGCGAGATGAACGTGCGGATGATCGGCAGCATGCGCGTGAAGAAGACCGTGGCGTCGCCGTGGCGCTCGAACCAGCGGTCCGCGCTGCGCAGGTGGCTCGGCTTGATGTGCAGCTTCTTGCCGTGCTTCTCGAGCACGTCGACGCGCCCGTAGTAGCCCACGGCGTAGGCGATCCAGGACCCGACGAGGTTCGCGAACGACCCCACCAGCGTCACCGCGATCAGCGAGTACTCGCCCTCGGAGACGTTGAACCCGGCGAACAGCATCGTCGCCTCGCTCGGGATCGGGATGCACGCGCTCTCGAGCACCATGAGGACGAAGACGCCCGGCAACCCGAGGTCGCCGACGACGTTCGTCGCGAACTCGACGAGCGGATCGGTGATCGACGCGATGACCGTCAACACGGCCGCCCAGCGTAGTATGGGGCGGGTGCGCCGACGGATAAGGAGCTCCGCGGCCATGCCCCTCCACCGCCACTCGCTGCCCCAGCTCGCGGTCGACGGGGCCCTGGTCGCCCTTGCGTACTTCCTCGCCTACCGCCTGCGGTTCGACGACGTGTTCCCGCCTCGGTACGAGCGGCTGTACGAGTCGACGTGGATCCCGGCCGTCGTCGCCACGCTCGCCGTCTTCGTGGTCTTCCGGCTCTACCAGAAGTGGTGGCGCTACTCGAGCCTGCGCGATCTCGGGGCCCTGCTCTCGGCGGTCGTCGTCTCGACCTTCGCGCTGAACGCGTACGTCGCGGTCATCAACCCCGTCCAGCGGGCGACCGCGGAGGGCAACGTCGGCGTCGGCCTCCCGACCGGCGTCCAGGTCCTGTTCTTCCTCCTGACGCTGGCGCTCACGGCGGCCGCCCGGCTGTCCACGGTCGCGTTCCACGAGCGTCGCCTGCGCGGCTTCCGCCCGCGCCGCAACGCCCGCGGCGTGCTGATCGTCGGCGCCGGCGACGGCGGCCGCCTCGTCCTGCGCGAGATCCTCCGCAACCCGCACCTCGGCCTGACGCCCGTCGGCTTCGTCGACGACGACCCGCGCCTGCGCGGCCTGCGCCTCGAGGGCGTCAAGGTCCTGGGCGACACCGACACGTCGTTGCCACGCGTGCTCGACGAGGCCGAGCCCGACGAGGTGATCATCGCGATCCCGTCGGCGCCCGGCATCCTGCGCGCGCGCGTCGCCCGCGCTTGTCGCGAGCGCCAGATCCCCGTCCGGACGCTGCCGACGGTCTTCGAGCTGCTGCAGACGAGCAAGGGCTTCGTCCGCCAGGTCCGCGACGTCCAGATCGAGGACCTCCTGGGCCGCGAGCCCGTGGTCATGGAGGTCGACCGCGTCGGCGCCTACCTCAACGGCGAGGTCGTGCTCGTCACCGGCGCGGGCGGCTCGATCGGCTCCGAGCTCTGCCGCCAGATCGCGCGCGTCGCGCCGCGGCGGCTGATCCTCGTGGACCACGCCGAGGACAACCTCTTCAAGATCCAGCGCGAGCTCGAGGACGACCGGCACGTCCACCCCTCCGTCATCGCGGCGGTCCTCGCGGACTGCAAGGAGGAGGAGCGCATCCGCGAGGTGTTCCTCGAGCACAAGCCGACCGTCGTCTTCCACGCGGCTGCCTACAAGCACGTCGGGCTGATGGAGATCAACCCGGTCGAAGCGGTGCGCAACAACGCGCTCGCGACGCGGCTCATGGCCCGCGTGGCCGGGCAGACCGGCGTGCGGACGTTCGTGCTCGTCTCCACCGACAAGGCGGTGGCGCCGGCGACCGTGATGGGCGCGTCGAAGGCGCTCGCCGAGTTCGCGGTGGAGGCCGAGTCCGGCCGGTTCCCCGAGACGCGCTTCGCGACGGTCCGCTTCGGCAACGTCCTCGGCTCCTCCGGCTCGGTCGTCCCGATCTTCCGCCGTCAGATCGCCAAGGGCGGCCCGGTGACCATCACCGACCGGCGGATGACCCGGTACTTCATGACGATCCCGGAGGCGGTGCAGCTCATCATCCGCACGGGCTCGCTGGGCCAGGGCGGCGAGATCTTCGTGCTCGACATGGGCGAGGCGGTGTCGATCGAGCAGCTTGCGAAGGACATGATCGAGCTGTCGGGCCTGCGGCCGGGCGACGACATCGCCATCGAGGAGGTCGGCCGCCGCCCGGGCGAGAAGCTGCACGAGGAGCTGTTCAACCCGTACGAGCGGCCGCAGCCCACGCCGGCCCGCGGCGTCCTCCGTGCGGAGCGCCAGGCGCTGGATCCGGGGTCGGTCGACGCGATGTTCGACGACATCGGCCTGCTCGTGTTGGAGGGGGATGCGGCCACCCTGGCGCGGCGGGTCGCGGAGCTGGCGGATGTGCACCAGGGGCCTGCCGTACGCACGGCTCCCTAGACTCGCTCCCTTCTCGTCGTGTCTGAGCTCCTCGACTTCATCAAGGACTACGGCGGCTACGCCGGTGCCGCTTCGGTCCTCGGCCTCGCCGTGCTGTCGCTCCTGTACTTCGCGCAAGCGCGCGAGGTCAAGCGCCTGCGCGAGTGGGCCGGCCGTGCGCCGGAGCGCGCCGCCGAGCTCGAGCAGCGCGTCAGCGCCGACGCCGCGCGCCGCGCGTCGACCGGCACGCTGCCGCCCCGCACCCCGCCGCCGCCGCGCGGCGGCCAGCCGCAGACCGCCGCCGCCCGCGCCGCCGGCGCGAACGGCCAGGGAGCACCGACACCGGCCCCGGCAGCCTCCGGGGTCGCGCCCGCCGCCGCCGCAGCGGCCGGTGCCGCCGGCGCGCAGGCCGCCGCCACGACCGCCCAGCCGGGCGAGCAGCAGCAGGGCGAGCAGGCGCCCGCCGACGCCACGAAGGTCGAGGCGCCCGCGAACGGCGAGCAGCCCACCACGGCCCAGCCCGGCGAGGCGAAGCCCGCCGAGGAGGGCGCGGCGACGCCCGACGGCGCTGCCGCAGCACCCGCCGCACCCGCGGCGCCGGACGGCGCCGCCGAGGAGCCCGACGCCGAGAGGACCGGCGTGCCCCGGCCGCCCGTCGGCGCACCCGCGGCCGCCGCCGCGGCGGCAGGTGGGACCGCAGGCGCCGGCATGTCCCGCGCGCAGGCCGCGGGCGGCACCGTGCCGCCGCGCACCGTCGCCGGCCGCCCCCGCGCCGCCGCTCCGCTCGGCGCCCGATCGGCGTCCGCCACCCTTCCGCCCGGCCGCGTCGGGGCCGACGGCGGCGGGCGGCGCAGCCGCACCCCGTTCGTCATCGCGGGCATCGCCCTGGGCGTGCTCGTCATCGGCGTCGTCCTCGCGCTCGCGCTCGGCGGCGGTGGCGACGACGAGGGCGCCGCGAGCAGCACGACGCCGAGCACGAACGTCGTCACGCCGCCCGCCGGCAGCGAGAAGCAGAAGGAGCCCGTCTCGCGGAAGGACACGACCGTCGCCGTGCTGAACGGCACGACGGTCAACGGCCTCGCCGCGACCACCGCGGAGAAGCTGCGCTCCAGCGGCTTCACGGTCCCGCAGGCGCTCGTCAAGACCGCGTCCGTGCAGAACCGGTCCGCGACCGTCGTCAGCTACGTCGAGGGCGCCAGCGCGGAGGCGCGGACGGTCGCGCGGGTCATCGGCGTCGGGACCGACGCCGTCGCGCCGATCGACCAGAACACGCGCGTCGAGGCGGGCGACACGGCCCGCGTCGTCGTCACGGTCGGCGCGGACCAGAACCAGTCCTCGCAGTCGACGCAGGGGTAGCCCGGCTTGGCCGGGGTCCCGCTCGACCTCCCCGCGCGGTCGTCCAAGCCGCGGGAGCAGGGGATCACGCACCTGATGGACCGCGGGCTCGCGGTCGCCGAGATCGACGCGCTCATGGAGGTCGCGGGCGAGTCGGTCGACATCGTCAAGCTCGGCTTCGGGACCGCGCTCGCGACCGGCAACCTCGAGCCGAAGCTCGCCCGCTACCGCGAGCACGGCGTGCCGGTCGTCCTCGGCGGCACGGTCACCGAGCTCGCGATCCAGCAGCGCCGCGTCGACCAGCTCGTCGAGTGGATCCGCTCGCTCGGCCTGCAGCACGTCGAGGTCTCCGACGGGACGATCGACCTCGACCCCGTCGAGAAGCGCGCGCTCATCAAGCGGCTCGCGGGCGACGGGTTCATCGTCCTCAGCGAGGTCGGCTCGAAGGACGACACGAAGATCATGGCCCCGTACGTGTGGGTCGAGCAGATCGAGGCCGAGCTGGCCGCCGGCGCGTGGAAGGTCATCTGCGAGGGCCGCGAGACCGGCACGGCGGGCATCGCGCGCCCCGACGGCGAGCTGCGGCAGGGGCTCATCGACGAGATCGCCCACGCGGTCGACCCCGCGAACATCATCTTCGAGGCGCCGCAGAAGGACCAGCAGGTCGTGCTGATCAAGCGCTTCGGCGCCGACGTCAACCTGGGGAACATCCCGCCGAACGACGTGCTGCCGCTCGAGACGATGCGGCTCGGGCTGCGCAGCGACACCATGGAGAAGCACGCGTGATCCTCCTGGCTCGCCACGGCGAGACCGCGGACAACAAGGACCGCCGCTTCCAGGGCCAGAAGGACGTCCCGCTCAACGACACCGGCCGCGAGCAGGCGCGCGCCCTCGCCGAGATCGCGAAGGGCGAGGGGCTCGTCGCGCTCTACGCGAGCCCGCTCAGCCGGGCGCGCGAGACGGCGGAGATCGTCGGCGCCGAGCTGGGGCTGGAGCCGCGCCTCGACGACCGCCTGAAGGAGGTCGACGTCGGCGACTGGGAGGGGCGCCTCAAGGACGACATCGCGCGGGAGGACCCCGAGGGCTGGGCGGCGTTCGGCCGCGCCGGCGAGGAGTGGCGGTTCCCCGGCGGCGAGTCGCTGCCGCAGCAGCAGAAGCGCGTCATCGCCGCGCTCGTCGACATCACGCAGGCGGGCGACCTGCCGGCGCTCGTCGTCTGCCACCGCGGCGTCATCCGCTGCGCCCTCGCGCACACCCACATCCGCGGGCTGGACACCTACCACGAGTGGACGGTCCCCAACGGCGAGCTGATCCGGCTGTGACGCGGTTCGCCGGCGCGGTCTTCGGCGCGCTCGTGCTCGCCACCATCGCCGCGTTCTTCGTCGCGCAGGACCTGAAGAGCACGCCGCCGGTCGTGTCGGACATCCGCGGGAACACGTTCTTCTCGCCCAACCGCGACGGCCGGTTCGAGCGGGCCTACCTGTCGTTCAGCGTCAAGCGCAAGGACGAGGTCCGGGTCACGATGCTCGACGCCGAGGGCGACGAGGTGCGGACGCTCGCCGAGGACCGCCGGGTCGCGCGCAACGGCCGCGTGCGGCTGAAGTGGGACGGCCGGGGCGACGACGGCCGCCGGGTGGCCGACGGCGAGTACTTCGCGCGGATCGTCCTGCGCCGTGCCGGCCGGTCGGTCACGGCGCCGCGCGGGGTGCTCCTCGACACGACGCCGCCGGTGCCGAAGGTGCTCGAGATCGGGCCGGAGACCGGCCCCGGCCCGGAGCTGCTGCCGCGGCCCGACGGCAAGCCGGTGACGATCCGCTTCCAGGCGCCGGGGGTGAGGCCCGAGGTCGACATCTGGCGGACGAGCCCGCAGGTGCGCCGCGTGACCGGCGTCAACATCGACGGCGACGAGCTCGGCGACGACAGCATCGGGACCGCGCGCTGGTCGGGCGTGCGCCGCGGCAAGCGCGTCGCGCCCGGCACGTTCGTCGCGGTCATCTCGTCGCGCGACCGGGCGGGGAACATCGGGACCTCGGTGCCGGGGCTCCAGCTGGGTCTCAAGCCGCGCGTGCGCTCCCGCGGTCCGGGCGGGATCACCGTCCGCTACCTCGCCGCGCAGCCGCCCGTGTACCCGGTGGCGGCTGGCAAGGACATCGAGGTCGGCGTCGACGCGCGGACGCAGCCGTGGCGCTGGGTCCTGCGGCGCGTCGGCGGCGCGCCCGCCCGGCGCGGCCGGCGCACGCGCGGCGGCCCGTTCCACGTGCAGGCGCCGAACGGCAAGAGCGGCCTGTTCCTGTTCGAGGCGAACACCGCGCTGCGCAAGACCACCGTTCCCATCGCCGTCGACGGCAAGGGCGACGAGCGCGTCCTCGTCGTCCTGCCCGCCTCGACGTGGCAGGGGCGCAACGCGGTCGACGACGACGGCGACGGGCTGCCGAACCTGCTCGACCTCGGCGCGCCGGTGCGCCTCGAGCGCGTCTACGCCGGCAGCGGCCTCCCGCAGGGCGTGACGCAGAACGAGGGCCCGCTGCTCGCCGCGCTGGACCGCGAGGGGCATCGGTACGACCTCACGACCGACGCGGCGCTCGCGGCCGGGCGCGGCCCGAAGCTCGAGGGGCACAAGGGCGTGCTGCTCGCGGGCGACACCGTCTGGCTGCCCGAGGACGTGCGGAGCGCGCTGCGCTCGTTCGTCGCGCGCGGCGGCGTGGTGGCGTCCTTCGGAACCGGCTCGCTGCGGCGCAAGGTCCGCCAGGACGCCACGCGGCTGTTCGACCCCACCCCGGCGGCGCGCGACGACCTCTTCGGCGCGCGGCTCGAGCCGGTCCAGAAGCGCGCGGTCGACCTCACGATCTTCGAGGACGACGAGCGCCTCCAGCTCTTCGCCGGCGGCCCCGGCCAGTTCCCGCAGGTCAAGGAGTGGGAGCCGACGGAGCGCATCGGCGGCGAGGCGCGCGAGCTGTCGTCGGCGGTCACGCCCGACGGGCGCAAGGTCATCGTCGCGACGCGCTTCGGCCGCGGCATCGTGATCCGGCCGGGCATCCCCGGCTTCGCCACGCGCGTCTCGGGCGACCGGTCGAGCGCCGAGCTGCTCGGCCGCATCTGGACCCTGCTGCGCGCCGGCTAGTCCTCGGGCGTGAAGCCGCGGCCGGGCAGCCGCTCGGCGAGCGGCAGCTCGTGGCCGGCCTCCCACACCTCGCTGCGCTCGGTGCGCCGCTGCAGCTCCTCGGCCAGCGGGCGCTGGCGGCGGTCGAAGACGACGATCACGGCGGGTCGCCCCGGCAGGCGCTTCAGCAGCCGGCGGCCCTGGCCGCGCAGGAAGCGGCGGTCGTCGAGCTGGGGCAGCTTGCCCGGCTCGATCGCGATGACGCGCGGCCAGCGCAGGAGCGCCTCGACCTCGGCGCGGCGCTCGCCCAGCTCCTCGACTCGGGCGGGGAGCAGGAGCACGCACAGCTGCGTCGGCAGCTCGGCCATCGGTCAGCTCGTGACGGGGGCGTCGATCGCGGTCAGCGCGATCTTCCTCCCCTGGTCCATCGCCCACGAGATCCTGGTGGGCAGGCCCTGCTCGGCGTGCTGCGTCAGGTGGAACAGGTCGAGCCTTCGGACGTCGACCGCGCGGACGACGAAGCGCTCCTCCGGCCCTCCGTCGACGGGCTTGAGGACGAGCCCGTCCTGCGTGACCGACGTCAGCACGCCGGTCGACTCGCCGCGATCGGGACCCGACGCGCTGCTGCTGTTGCTGCCACCGCCGCCCGAGCTGAGCGCGACCGCGCCGGACACCACGAGCAGCACGAGGACGAGCACGCCGAGGCGCACGAGGTCGCGTCGTTCGAGGCCGTTCTGCACGCCGCGGAGGTTCGCAGACCGGGCGGTGCGGTCACTCCGCTTGCGAGATCAGGACGGCCAGCGCGAAGCCGAGGCACGTCACGAGCCCGACGGTGCGCCCGCCGTGCTGGACGGCCTCGGGGATCATCGCGTCGGTCAGCATCACGAGCACCGCGCCCGCCGCGATGCCGAGGATGAGCGCGTTGACGTCCCCGGAGGCGTCGCCCAGCGCGAGGTACCCGACGCCGGAGGCCAGCGTCGTGACGAGGACGACGAGCGCCCACAGCCGCAGGACGTGCGAGGCGGGGCGGCCCGCCTTCTTCATCGCGTCGGCGGAGGCGAGCGACTCGGGGACGTTGGAGAGGAACACCGCGGCGACGAGCGCGGCGCCCACCGAGCCGCCCGCCGCGAGCCCGATCCCGATCGCCGCCTGCTCGGGCAGGCCGTCGAGCAGCGCGCCGAGCGCCAGCGTCGACCCGGACGCCTGCGCGTCCGCGCCGCGCGGCCGTGAGCTGCGGCGCCGGTTCCCCTGCGCCTCGAGCAGCCGGTCGCCGCCGTAGAACAGCAGCGCCCCGATCGCGATCCCGAACGCGAGCGGCGTGAAGCCGCCGACCTCGATCGCGTCGTCGGCGAGCTCGAAGCTCACGCCGGCGATCAGCGCGCCCGCCCCGAGCCCCATGAGCGCGCCGAGCATCCGCGGCTTCAGCTTGACCCGGAGTCCGATGATCGCACCGATCAACAACGACGACGCGGCGACGAACCCCCACAAGAGCGCTTCCAGCACGGCCGCTCCCTACCCGCAACAACGGGGTCAGGCACCGTGCGTGCGCACGCACGGTGCCTGACCCCGACGTTGCGCGGCTCATCCCGCCAGAGCGGCGAGCCCTTCGTCGCGGGTGACGACGGGCTCGTAGCCCAGCTCTCGCCGGGCCTTCTCGATCGAGAGCGTGCACTCCTGCGAGGCGGCCCAGAGCGCGAACCGCGTCAGCGGCGGGCGGCCGCGGAGGTGCAGCGTGCGCCACACGCCCTCGAAGGTCGCCGCCAGGGCGCGGGCGACGGGCTCGGGGACGCTGCGGTCGGGCGCCTCGAGGCCCTGCGACGCCAGCATCCGCTCGATCATCGTGCGGAACGCGATCGGCTCGCCGTCGGTGACGAACCACACGCCGCGGTCCTCGCCGCGCGTCGCCGCCAGGACGAGCCCCTCGACGACGTTGTCGACGTGGGTCGTCGAGGTCAGGTGCATCCCGTCGCCGATCCACGCCCACTGCCCGGCGCGGACCTGCGCGGAGATGACCGGCAGCAGCGTCGTGTCGCCGGGTCCCCAGACGAACCGCGGCCGAACGACGACGCCCTCGACGCCGTTCCCCGCGCCGGTGAGCACCTCGACCTCCGCCTCGGCCTTCGTGCGGCTGTAGAGCACCGGCGAGTCGAAGCGCAGCGGCATCGACTCGTCGGCGGCGATCAGCGGCTCGCCGGCCAGCAGCGCGGCCTCCGTGCCGACGTGGACGACGCGGCGCGCGCCCGCCCGCCGCGCGGCGGCGACGACGCTGCGCGTGCCGAGCACGTTGATGCGGTGGAAGTCCTTCGGGTCGCCCCAGTCCTCGACGTGCGCGGCGGCGTGGAACACGACCTCGCAACCGCGCGCGCCGGCCGCCAGCGCGTCGTCGTCGTTGACGTCGCCGTGGATCGGCTCGGCGCCGAGCTCGCGCACCTTCTCGGCCGACGCGGCCGAGCGCGAGAGGGCCCGGACGCGCACGCCGTCGCCGACGAGACGCGTGATCAGGCGGCCGCCGATGAAGCCCGAGCCACCGGTGACGAACGCGCCGTCCACCGGCTTCACCCTACATTGGCCGACCGTGACGACGTGGCTGCCGTCCTTCGTGCTCCTCTACGCCCAGGCCGGGTACCTCGGCCTGCTCGCGCTGTGGGCGAAGATCGTCGCGCCGGCGCCGCTCGATCAGCCGCCTGCCGGCGCCACGCCAAGCGTCACGCTCGTCATCGCCGCGCACAACGAGGACGCGGTCATCGAGGCGAAGGTGCGCAACGCGCTCGCGCTCGACTACCCGCGCGACCTGCTCGAGGTCGTCGTCTGCTGCGACGGCTGCACCGACGCGACCGTAGAGCGGGCGCGCACCGCCGGCGCCGACCTCGTGCTCGACCTGCCGCGCGGCGGCAAGATCCGCGCGCAGGACGCCGGGGTGGAGCGGGCGCGCGGCGACATCGTGGCGTTCAGCGACGCGAACGCGCTGCTCGACGCCGACGCGCTGCGCGAGCTCGTCGCGCCGTTCGCCGACGAGCGCGTCGGCTACGTCTGCGGGCAGGTCCGGTTCGTCAACGAGGCGGGGACGAACCAGGAGGGCCTCTACTGGCGCTACGAGATGGCCCTGCGCGCGTTCGAGTCGCGGCTGGCGTCCGTCACCGGCGGCAACGGCGCGATCTACGCCACGCGGCGCGAGGCGTACGTCGTGGTCGACGCGATCATGGGCCACGACCTCTCGTTCCCGTTCACCTTCGTGAAGAACGGCTGGCGCGCGGTCTACCGGCCGGCGGCGCGGGCGACCGAGAAGATGGTCCCGAGCATCGAGGGCGAGTGGCAGCGCAAGCGGCGGATGATGAGCCACGCGTGGCCGATCGTCTTCCGCGGCGGGCTGCTCGATCCGCGCGGCTACCCGCCGGGCTACGCGCTCATGATCTTCAGCCACCGCGTCCTGCGCTACGCGGGGCCGTTCCTGCACCTCGTCGCGCTGCGCTGGCGCCCGGCGCGGGCGGCGTCGCTCGTCCTGCTCGCCGCGACCGCCCTGGGCGGCCGGGTCCGGGCGCGGCCGCTGCTGGTCGCGCGCTACTACGTGCTGACGCAGGCGTCGATCGCCGCGGGCCTCTACGACTGGCTGCGTCACGGCACCGAGGCGGGCTGGAGCCAGGCGGAGGGCACCCGGTGATCCGCCGCGCGTTCGACGTCGTGGTCGCCGGCTGCGCGCTGCTCGTCACCTCGCCGGTGCTCCTCGGCGCGCTGCTCGCGATCCGCCTCGAGTCGCCCGGCCACCCGATCTACCGCCAGCGGCGCATCGGCAAGGACGGCGAGCCGTTCGACATGCTCAAGCTGCGCACGATGGTCGTCGGGGCGGAAGCGATCGGCTCGGGCCTCGCGGTCAACGAGGGCGACCCGCGCATCACCCGCGTCGGGGCGTTCCTGCGCCGCTTCTCGATCGACGAGCTGCCGAACCTGGTGAACGTCCTGCGCGGCGAGATGGCGATCATCGGCCCGCGCCCGACCGTGCAGGTCCAGGTCGAGCAGTACACCGACCGCCAGCGCGGCCGCCTCGCGGTCCGCCCCGGCCTCACCGGCTGGGCGCAGGTCAACGGCCGCGCCTCCCTGCGCTGGGACGAGCGGATCGAGCTCGACCTCTGGTACGTCGAGCACCGCTCCTGGCGCCTCGACCTCAAGATCATCGCCCGGACGATCCGGATCGTCCTCCTGGGCGAGGGGATCTACAAAGGCCGCACCGGTGGCTGGCGCGCCTGACGCAGGTCGTCCTCGAGCTCGTCGAGCAGCGCCCTGAGCGACGCGATCCGCTCGTGCGGATCGGTAGCGGGAGGCGCCGTGCCGTGCTCCAGCGCCTCCTCCGCGTCGCGCTCGGCGACGATCTCGCGTGCCCGCTCCATCGAGTTGACGATGACCCCGATGAAGAAGTTGAAGACGAGGAACGAGGCCACGAGGACGTAGCTGACGTAGAACGGGATCGTCCAGGCCGAGACCTCGCGGCCCTCCTCGATGTACGTCGGGAGGTTCTCGAGCGAGAGCACGACGAACATCGTCAGCATCGCCTCGCCGGCGTTCTCGAAGGCCGCCAGGTCGTCGCCGTAGATGACCCAGCCGACCATGCCGTAGAGGTAGACGAGCAGCAGCGTCATGATCGCCAGGCTGAAGACGCCGGGGATCGAGCGGGCCACCGCGGCGACGAGCACCCGCAGGTCGGGCAGCAGCCGCACGACGCGGACGATCCGCGCGAGCCGGACGAGCCGCAGCAGCGTCGCGTTCTCGCGCAGGCCGGGGAGGAAGCTCGCGGCGATGACGCAGAAGTCGAAGACGTTCCAGCCGCTCTTGAAGAAGTCCTGCGGCCGGCTGCCGTGCGCGACGATCCGGATGGCGAGCTCGACGACGAAGACGCCGAGGAAGAGGTCGTTGAGCGTGTGCAGCCACTGCGCGCCCTCGTCGTAGGTCTCGATGCCGAGGACGACCGCGTTGGCGAGGATGACCGCGAAGATCGCGAGGTTGAACGCCGTCGAGTCGGCGAGGTCCGCGCAGAACCGGACGACGGGCGAGCGGCTGTCGTGGTCCTCGCGGTCGTCGGTCGACGGCAGGTGTCGCATTCCGCCGCAGACTAGTCTGCGCGGCCACCTTGACCGCGATCCTCCTCACCGGCGTCGGGAAGCGCTACGACATCGTCAGCGCGTTCGCGCAGCATGCGACCGTCGTGGCCGCCGATCCGAGCCCGCTGGCGCCGGCGCAGCACGCCGCGCACCACCGGTTCGCCCCGCCGCTCATCAAGGACCCGGACTACGTGCCGGCGCTGCGGCGGGTGTGCGACGAGTTCGGCGTCGGCGCGATCGTGCCGCTGACCGACCTCGACATCGAGACGCTGGCGCAGGCGCGAGCCGACGGGCAGCTGCCGGAGGCGCTCGTGCCGGGGCCGGAGACGGCGACCGCGACGTACGACAAGTACGCCGCGCACCTCAAGCTGACCGAGCTGGGGCTGCCGTCGCCGCCGACGGTGCTGCCGGGCGAGGAGGCCGGCGCGTACCCGGTGATGCTCAAGCCGCGGCGCGGGTCGGGCGCGGACTCGATCTTCAAGGCCCACGACGCGGAGGAGGCGGCGTTCTTCGCGCGCTACCTGCGCGACAAGGACCCGATGGTGCAGCGCTTCATGGACGGGCCGGAGTTCTCGATGGACTGCCTGTCCGATCCCGACGGGCGCTGCCTGAACGTCATCCCGCGGTCGATGATCGAGTCGCGCGGCGGCGAGTCGATCAAGGGCACGGTGCTCGACGACCCGGAGCTCGTCGACCTCGGCCGGCGCGTCGTCGAGGCGCTCGGCGTCCGCGGCCCGTGCACGGTGCAGGCGTTCCGCGACCGCGAGATCGGACTCGGCATCACCGACGTGAACACGCGGTTCGGCGGCGCGTTCCCGGCGCCGATGTACGCCGCGCTGCCCGGCCGCACGTACCCGGAGCTCATCGTCCGCATGGCCGCGGGCGAGCGCGTCGAGCCGCACGTCGGCGAGTACCGCGCCGGCGTGACGTTCACCCGGTACTACTGGCAGCTCGAGCTCGACGGCGAGATGCAGCCGACCGACCGCGACATCATCGCGCCGCCGGGGCCGCCGCTCCCCCGAGCGACGAGGCTCGCCTGACCGCGCGTACGTAGAGGTCCGCGGCCACCGCCGACGTGTTCAGCGTGTCGCCGGCGAAGCGGACGCGCAGGCGGTAGAGGCCCGGCCGGGTGAGCGGGACGGCGGCGCGGAAGCGGCCCTTGCCCCTGGACTGCGTCCGGTACGTCCCGATCCGGACGTAGCGCCCGCGGCGCTCGCGCGCGACCTCGACGACGAGCTTCGCCTTGTTCGGCTCGATCGTCCCGGTCACCACGGCGCGCCGCCCGGCGAGCACGCGCGGCCCGGGGACCTTCGCGGTCAGCATCGGGCGCACGCTCACCGTGATCCGGGGCGAGACGACGTCGCCGACGGTCGCGCGGACCACGCGGTTGCGGTTCGTCGGCAGCTCGGCAGTCCAGACGCCGTCCCCGTTCGTCACGACCGCCGCGCCGATCGACCGGAACCCCTTGCTCGTGAGGATCTGCAGCCGGACGCGGGCATTCGCCACCGGCGCGCCGGAGGGGTCGGTGAGCCGGCCGGAGAGGCGGACGGGCTCGGGGAACGCGAGCTGCGTCCCGGCGGCCTGCAGCGTCATCGTCCCCGCCTGCATCGGCGTGCCGGGGATGACCTGCGGGGCGCGCTGGGCGGCGAGCTCGCGCAGGCGCGGCAGCTGCGCGTAGAGCTGCTCGCCCGGGCACTCGGTCGAGTCGCCGTCGCGGTGGCCGCTGATGCGGTCGAAGGTGACGAAGCGGCCGCTCGGGTAGCGGTTGGTCTCGCCGCCGGCCGACTCGACGGTGACCTCGCCGCTGACCGGCACGCCGTGCAGCGGCAGCTTCCACGCGATGAGGTTCGCCATCGCCTCGATCGCGGCGTCGGACTGCGGCACGTCCTGGTAGGTGCCGAGGTTCGCGATGCCGGTCGAGTTGGAGTTCCACCCCTGCGCCTGCGCGCCGACGACCGGCTGGTCGATCCCGCCGGCGCGACCCTCGAAGATCGTGCCGTACTTGTCGACGAGGAAGTTGTAGCCGATGTCGTTCCAGCCGTTGTTGTTGCGGTGGAACCGGCAGATCCCGAGCACCATCGCCTCGGAGTCCTCGGGCCCGTAGGTGTTCGCCGACACCGTGTGATGGACGAACGCCATCTGCACCGTGCCCATCGACGGCCCGCTGCGGGGCGGGCACTGGTTCCCCGCCCACTCGCTGCGCGGCACGATCGGCGGCTGCTCGCCCGCTGCGGCGCGCGCGACCGGGCGCGGGCGGTGGCGCTTGCCGGAGACGCGGATGAAGTGCGCCCGCAGCCCCTTGACACCGCGCGTCCCGCGCAGCTGCAGCGCGTCGGCGCCGCCCGCCCAGACCGGGTCGCTGCCGTGCGCGCCGGCATCGGCGCGCGGGACATGGACCCACTTCCGCCAGCGCCCGCCGTCGCGGACGCGCAGCTCGAGGTCGGCGGTCCTCGGGGCGCTGCGCCAGCGCAGCCCGACGACGTCGAAGCGCCGGCCGGGGGAGACGGTCACGGTCGCCGAGGCCGCCCGGGCGGCGCCGGGCGTCACGACGGGACGGGAGAAGTCCTCGGCCCGCGGAGCCGCCGAGGCGGCCGCGGGAAGGGCGAGCACGACGAGCGCGCCGGCGATGGACGGGAGGAAGCGCACCTTCTCCCGAACACGATGACCCGCGCTCGGTTGCGGCCCGCAAGATCCGGCCCGGGGTCAGGCGTCCCTACGGAATGAACTCAGGGCCCTTGTCGACGTAGTCCTTCCGGAAGGCCCGGAAGGCGTCGAAGACCTTGTCGTTCATCGAGGGGCAGGTGATCGACTTCGACCACGCCGTCGCGGCGACCGCGGCGGTCATGCTGGTCTGGTTCTGGAACAGGAGCGAGTGGTAGCCCTCCTGGCCCTTCACCTTCTCGTTGAACAGCTGCTCGAGCTGGGCGATCGTCCGCTCGGGCGTGCCCGGCTTGTACTGGAACTCGATGCGGCCGTGCTCGAGCGAGTGCACGGTGTGCTCCACCGCGGGCTCGTTGCCCGGCTCGTAGATCCCGTCGGCGGCGGCCTCGGGGTTGTGGGCGCCGGACGTCGGCGGGTTGGTCTTGTAGGTGACCTTCTCCGTCGTGTGGCCGCGACCCTCGACCGGATACGCCTTGACCGTGCAGCCGGCGGCCTTGGCGGCCTCGGTCAGGTCGGCGATCTGGACGGCCGGGATCGGGGGAGCGTCCTCGGCGCTGACGCCGCCGTTGCCGTCATCGCCGCCGCCGCCCGAGGCGACCGCGAGCACGACGATCGCGATGACCGCGGCCAGGAGGACACCGCCGCCCACGAACGCGAGCCGCTTGCGGCGGTCCGCGGTGGACTGCGCCGCCTGCTCGGCGGCGAGGCGCTCCTGGCGCCGGCGTTCCTTCTCCTCTGCTCGGCTCGACACGGCGCGACAGCGTACTGGGCGGACTACCCCGCTGCGGCCGCTGCCCGCTTGGGACGGCCGCTCGCCGGCCGCCAGCATTCGTCGATGAACGCGGCGATCTCGTTCGTGAGGCGCTCGGGCGCCATGCGCAGCTCGAGGATCGAGCTCGCCTCCAGCAGCCGCGCGCCCGGCAGCTCGCTCGCGAGCATGTCCGCGTCCGAGAACGGATGGACCGGATCCCGGGGGTGCCCGATCACGAGCGTCGGCTGCCGCAGCTGCCGCCGTTCGCGCCGCGGCGGCGCGATGCGGCCGAAGAACAGGCCTTCCAGCACGGCGGCGCTCGGCTCGGGGTCCTGGCGGATCGTGTCGAGCACGATGTTGGCCAGCAGCGGCAGCGGCTCCCGCGGCACCGCCTTCGCGACCGCCTGCACGCCGCGCATGAGCGGCGCGGCGTACTTCATGGTCAGCAGCGGCGGCAGGAACGCGATGCCGCAGGCGACCATCGCAGCGTCCAGCACGGGCATCTCGATGACCATCCCGCGCACGCGGTCCGGGGCGACGACTGCCGCCTCGAGCGCGGTGTTCGCCCCGAGCGACGTGCCCAGGACCACGGCCTGGTCGATCTCGAGGTGGTCGAGCAGCCCGATCGTCTGCTCGCCGAAGTAGGTCATCGAGTAGCGCCACATGTCGCGCGGGCGCTCGGACCGTCCGTGGCCCAGCAGGTCGAGCGTCACGACGCGGTTGCCCCGGGCGGCGATTGCGCGCGCCAGAGGCTCATGCATTCGTTGATTCAGGAGCAGACCATGCAGGAGGATCGTCGTACGATCGCCCTGGCCGTACGTCGTGTAAGCCAACCTGTGGCCGAAGTGCGTGAATGTCGGCACGATGGTGCAGGGTAAGGAAACCTCACGACCGACCAACCTCGCGCGGACGCGAGCGTTCAGTCGGTGTGCGCGTCCGTAGGTCATGGCCACAACAACAGCTCCCGCCCGCACCGCCGACTTCATCCGCCGGCCTCGTCGCACGCTGCGCTTCGCAAGCGATGGGGAGCTCGTGCGCCTGGTGCGCTGCGGGGACGAAGCCGCGTTCGAGGTCGTCTACGACCGCCACCACCGCGGGATCCTCGCCTTCTGCCGCCACATGGTCGGCTCCCGCGAGGAGGGCGAGGACGCCGTCCAGCACACCTTCGCCGCCGCCTACCGCGACCTCACCGAGTCCGACAAGCCGATCCAGCTCAAGGCCTGGCTCTACACGATCGCTCGCAACCGCTGCCTCTCCATCCTGCGCGCGCGACGCGAGCAGGTCAGCATCGAGGACGCCGAGCCCGCGACGGAGGGGCTCTCGTCCGAGGTCCAGCGCCGTCAGGACCTGCGCGACATGCTCAGCGACCTCCAGGCGCTGCCGGAGGACCAGCGCGCCGCCCTCGTCCTCGCCGAGCTCGGAGCCCTCTCGCACGAGGAGATAGCGGTGAGCCTCGGCGTGCGCAAGGACAAGGTCAAGGCCCTGGTGTTCCAGGCCCGGGAGTCCCTTGCCGCATCCCGGAAGGCCCGCGAGACGGACTGCCGCGAGATCCAGGAGCAGCTGTCGGTCCTGCGCGGCGGCGCCCTGCGCCGCACGGAGATCCGCCGGCACGTCGACCAGTGCCCGGCCTGCCAGGAGTTCAAGTCCGAGGTCCAGCGCCAGCGCGCGGCGATGGCCGTGATGCTGCCCGTCGTCCCGTCGATCGGCCTGCGCGAGGCGGCGCTGGGCGCCGCGTTCGGCGGGAGCGCGCTGGGCGGCGGCGCTGCGCTCGGCGGCGGTGCCGCGGGCGGCCTGCTCGCCGCCTCGGGCGCCAAGGGGCTCGCCGCGAAGGTCCTCACGATCGCCGCCGTCGCCGGCACCGCCACGGGCGGCGGGCTCATGGCGATCGACGAGCTCTCCGACGCGCCGGCCGAGTCGCGCGATCCGCTCGCGCTCGCCCCGTCCGAGCAGGGCGCGGTCAAGCTGGTGGAGACGCTGCGCGAGCGCGCCGGCACGGTCGCCGCCCAGCGCCAGACGGACCGCCGGGCGGCCGCCGCCACGCGGTCCGCGGCCGCGACCACCACCACGACCGCCGATCGCTCGTCGCGCGGCGGCGGCACCGCCACGAAGGCGAAGGTGCGCAAGCACAGCGCTCCGGTCGCGGACGGGCACGCGAGGATCCGCAAGTCGGCCGACGGGGAGGCGACGCCGATCGCGACCGCGCCCGCGGTGACGACCACCACGACCGTCGACACGACCACCGGCACGACCACCCCGACCGGATCGGGCAAGAAGGGCACGCCGCCCGGCCAGATCAAGCGCCGGGGACCGAAGGCGGTGCCGCCGGGGCAGCTCAAGCGCCGGGGGCCGAAGAAGGACCCGCCCGGTCAGCTCAAGCGAGCCGCCGACAAGATCGTGCCTCCGGGCCAGCTCAAGCGCGCCGCGGAGAAGCTCGTCCCGCCCGGCCTGCTCAAGCGCACGGCCGACAAGCTCGTTCCGCCCGGGCAGCGCAAGCGCCGCACGCCGAAGCACACGTCCGTCGTCGCCGGGCCCGTGCCGGCGATCCCGACGCAGAAGCTCAAGATCCGCGGGCCGAAGAAGGCCCGCCACGGCGCCGGCCCGTCGCCGAAGGGCAACGGGAACGCCACCACGGCCGCCGGCAACGGCGGCGGGAACGGCAACGGCGCGAAGGCCCGCGGGTCGGCGATCGCCGACGCCGTCGACCAGTCCCTCCTCCCGTAGAAGCACGTCGGGCATCCGTCCAGAACCGGGTGCAACCCGGTTTGACCGCCTGTCGCGCGCGGGCATCCCTGCGCTGACGCCCCGATGCTCCTCCTTGAAGTCCTGCTCGCCGCCGCTTGCCTCGCCCTGGCGCTCGCGGTCCTGATCGCCGTCCGCCGCGGCCGGCGCCTGCATGCGGCCGAGGACGCGGTCGTGGCGCTCGCGCAGGCCTGGTCCGAGGACGGCAGCTCGCGCGGGCGCGTCGTGTCGGCGGCGCAGCGCATCGCGGGCGCGCACCTGGCGTTCCTCGCCGAGCCCACGCGTCGCGGCGACGCGCTGCACATCACCGCCACCGCCGACGTCGCGCACCTGGCGGGGGAGCAGCTGCCGCTCGACCCGCAGCACTCGCTCGCCGCCCGCGCGTTCCTGACGAGCGCGCCGATCCACGTCGCCGACCTGCGCAAGGTCGAGTCGGCGACCCGCGCGCTCATCGAGGCCGAGGGCGTTCGTGCCACCTACATCCAGCCGGTCCACCGCGACGGGCGCATCGTCGGCGTGCTGCTGCTCGGCTGGCGGTCGCGCCGGCGCGAGCTGCCCGAGGGCCAGCG
Organism: Parviterribacter kavangonensis; assembly: GCF_056863335.1. NCBI lineage: Bacteria > Bacillati > Actinomycetota > Thermoleophilia > Solirubrobacterales > Parviterribacteraceae > Parviterribacter > Parviterribacter kavangonensis. Next base: position 402,512 of record NZ_JBXPJA010000003.1, read on the forward strand.
CGACCTCGTCGCCGTGCTCGCCGAGGACGCGGCCCGCGCGATCGAGCGCGACGCCCACGTCGCCCTGCTCGCCCGGCAGGCGCGCACGGACGAGCTGACCGCCCTGCCGAACCGGCGCGCATGGGACGAGGCGGTCCTCACCGAGATGGCGCGCGCCGAGCGCACGAACCGCCCGCTCTGCCTCGCGCTGCTCGACCTCGACCACTTCAAGGCCTACAACGACGCGCACGGCCATCAGGCCGGCGACGCGCACCTGCGCCGCACGGCCTCCTCCTGGCGGCGCGAGCTGCGCACGATCGACGTGCTCGCCCGCTACGGCGGCGAGGAGTTCGGCATCCTCCTGCCCGACTGCGACGCCGGCGAGGCGCTCGAGGTCGTCGACCGCGTCCGCTGCGCGACGCCGAACGGCCAGACCGCCTCGGCGGGCGTGGTCGTCTACGACGGGCGCGAGAGCCCCGAGCAGCTGCTCGCGCGCGCCGACGAGGCGCTCTACAAGGCCAAGCGGGCGGGGCGCGGGGTGACGATCCCGGCCTGAGCCACTAAGGTGACGCCTCCGTCACGGATTCACCGCGCCGCCGACGGCCGATGCCGCGGCGGCGCTCTCTTGGAGGGCAGGCATGGCGAAGACACCCCGCAACCTCACGGGCCAGGTTGCCGCGATCACCGGCGCCGCCCGCGGCATCGGGAAGGCGACCGCCGAGGCGTTCGTCCGGCAGGGCATGAAGGTCGCGATCGGCGACCTCGACCTCGCAGAGGCACAGCGGACCGCCGATCAGCTCGGCGCCGGCACGATCGCGCTCGAGCTCAACGTGACCGACCGCGCGTCGGTCGACGCGTTCCTCGACGCCGTCGAGCAGCAGCTCGGCCCGATCGACGTGCTCGTCAACAACGCGGGGATCATGCCGCTCGGGCCGTTCGAGCTCGAGTCCGACGAGACCGCGCAGCGCCAGATCGACATCAACATCAACGGCGTCCTGTTCGGCATGAAGTCGGTGCTGCCCCGCTTCCGCCAGCGCGGCCGCGGGCATCTGGTCAACGTCGCGTCGACGGCCGGCAAGGCCGGCTTCCCCGGCGGCGCGACGTACTGCGGCACCAAGCACTTCGTCGTCGGCGTCAGCGAGGCGGTCCGCGCCGAGGTGCGAGACAGCGACATCGAGGTCTCGTGCGTCATGCCGGGCGTCGTGAACACCGAGCTGGCGAGCGGCCTGCAGGAGGCGCGCGGCGTCAAGAACGTCAACCCCGAGGACGTCGCCGCCGAGATCGTCTCCGCGCTGCAGGAGCCGCGCTTCGACGTCTACGTCCCGCGCTCGATCGGCCCGATCAACAAGGTCATGGGGATCCTCCCGCGCGGTGGCCGCGAGGCGGTCGCCCGCGCGCTGAAGGCCGACCAGGTCCTCACGAACATCGACCACAACGCGCGCAAGGGCTACGAGCTGCGCGCCGCCCACTCCGATCCGGGCCTCGAGCCCGCCGAGGAGCGCAAGCAGCTCACGCCGTGAGCCACTCGGCGATCCGCCGGCCGATGAGCTCGCCCTGGTCCTCCTGCAGGAAGTGGGAGGCGCCGGGGATGAGCTCCGGCTCGGGGAGCCCGAGCACCTCGGCGAAGCGCTGACCGGTCGACGGGGGCAGCACCGGGTCCCCGTCGGCCCACAGCAGCAGGATCTCGCCCTCGAAGGCCTTCAGCGCCTCGAGCGTCCGCCGCCCTTCGGCCGCGCCCGGCGCGTCGGGGGTGAGCGGGATGAGCAGCGGGAACGCCCGCGCCCCCGCCTTCGACGCCGCCGTCGGGAACGGCGCCTCGTAGGCGCGGACGACCTCGTCCGGCAGGTCGGTCGCGGTCGCGCCCTGGACGAGCATCCCGATCGGCAGGTCCTCCGTCCGCTCGACGAAGTCGCGGAACATGTGCCACTGGTCGCTCATCTTCTGGTGCCCGGTGGAGACGCCGGTGTCCATCACGACGATGCGCGAGACGCGCTCGATCCCCGCCTCCATCGCGGTGCGCAGGCCGACCGGCCCGCCCCAGTCGTGGACGACGAACGTCGCGTCGCGCAGGTCGAGGTCGGTCAGCAGCGAGTGGGCGTGCTCGACGTGCCGGTCGTACGAGTACCAGCCGCGATCCGCCGGCTTGTCGGACCGGCCGAAGCCGGGCATGTCGGGGACGATGCAGCGGAAGCCCGCGTCGCGGACCGGCGGGAAGACGTGGCGCCAGAGGAACGACCAGGTGGGCTCGCCGTGCCAGAACACGACGGGCGGGCCGTCGCCCTCGTCGAGGTACGCGAGGCGCAGGTCGCCGCTCTGCCGGTACCGGGGCTCGTAGTCGAAGTCCGGCAGCCCGGCGAAGGCGTCGTCGGGAACGCGCACCACGTCGTCAGTCGTCATGCTCCGATGCTATGGCCACCTCCACAGCGGCGGACGCCCAGACCGCCATCAACACCATCCGGACCCTCGCGATGGACGCGGTGCAGAAGGCCAACAGCGGTCACCCCGGGATGCCTCTGGCGATGGCGCCGGCGGCGTACCTGCTGTACGCGGAGATCATGGATCACGACCCGAAGGCGCCGGGCTGGCCCGACCGCGATCGCTTCGTCCTCTCGGCCGGTCACGGCTCGATGCTGCTGTACGCGTCGCTGCACCTCGCCGGCTACGACCTCCCGCTGGACGAGCTCAAGAAGTTCCGCGCGTGGGGCTCGCTCACCCCCGGCCACCCCGAGCGCGACCGCGTTCACGTGACGCCCGGCGTCGAGGTGACGACAGGCCCGCTCGGCCAGGGCTTCGCGAACGGCGTCGGCATGGCGCTCGCCGAGCGCTTCCTGCGCGAGCGCTTCGGGACCGACGTCATGGACCACCACGTCTACGCGATCGTCTCCGACGGCGACCTCATGGAGGGCATCGCGTCGGAGGCGGCGTCGCTGGCGGGGCAGGTCGGGCTCGGCCGCCTCATCTACCTCTACGACGACAACGACGTCACGCTCGACGGCCCCGCATCGCTCAGCTTCAACGTCGAGGACCGCGCCAAGCGCTTCGAGGCCTACGGCTGGCACGTCCTGCACGTCGAGGACGCGAACGACCTCGACGCCCTGCGCGAGGCGATCCGCGCGGGCCAGGCGGAGGAGGAGCGGCCGACGCTCATCGACGTCCACTCGATCATCGGCTGGCCGTCGCCCGAGATGGGCACCTCCGACGTCCACGGCAAGGCGCTCGGCGAGGAGAACGTCCGCAAGACGAAGGAGGCGCTGGGCTGGGATCCCGACGCCCACTTCCTCGTTCCCGAGGGCGTGTACGCGGCGTTCGACCCGGAGCGCGGCGCCGAGGCGCACGCCGCGTGGCGCGAGCGGTTCGAGGCGTGGCGCACGCAGGATGCCGAGCTGGCCGCCGAGTGGGACTCGGGCTGGAACAACCGGCCGATGACCGACCTCGCGAAGGTGCTGCCGCGTTGGGAGCCGGGCGACAAGATCGCCACGCGCTCGGCCGGCGGCAAGGTCATGGCGGCGTTCGAGCCGCAGACGCCGACGATGGTCGGCGGCGCCGCGGACCTCACCGAGTCGACGAAGACGATCTTCCCCGACAGCGCGAAGTACACGAAGGAGGAGGCGGGCCGCAACGTCTTCTTCGGCGTGCGCGAGCACGGGATGGGCGGCGCGGTCAACGGCATGGCCGCCCACGGCGGGATCCTGCGGCCGTACGGCTCGACCTTCCTGCAGTTCGCCGACTACATGCGCGGCGCGATCCGCCTGTCGGCGCTGCAGGCGCTCGACGTCGCGTGGGTGTTCACGCACGACTCCGTCGCGCTCGGCGAGGACGGCCCGACGCACCAGCCGGTCGAGCACCTCGCCGCGCTGCGCGCGATCCCCGGGCTGACCGTGCTGCGTCCCGCCGACGCCAACGAGACCGCCGAGGCGTGGCGCGTGATCATCGAGGAGCTCGAGGGCCCGGCCGCGATGGCGCTCTCGCGGCAGGACCTGCCGGTGCTCGAGGGCACGGGACCGGGCGTGCTGCGGGGCGCGTACGTGCTCGCCGACGGCGACGATGGCACGATCGTCTCGACCGGCGCCGAGGTGTGGGTGTGCATGGCGGCGCGCGAGCAGCTCGCCGGGCGCGGCATCAGCGTGCGCGTCGTGTCGATGCCGAGCTGGGAGCTCTTCGAGCACCAGGACGAGGACTACAAGCGGTCGGTGTTCCGCGACCGCTCGAAGACGACCTCCGTGGAGGCCGCGGTGTCGATGGGGTGGGAGCGCTACGCGACCACGCACGTCGCGATCGACCGCTTCGGCGCCTCGGCGCCGGGCACCGAGGTGCTCGAGCGCTTCGGCTTCACCGCGTCGAACGTCGCCGACGTCGTCGCGAAGTCGCTCGGCGGCTAGCCCGACCGCTCCAGCAGCGGCAGCAGGGCCTTGGCCCGCGGTCCCACGGTCACGTGGATGGCCGCGGGCTCGCGCACCCACGCGATGACGTCGAGCGCGGTCAGCCGGTCGAGCACGAACTGGAACGCGAGCGCCTGCTTGCGGGACCGGTACCGGCGGAGCACGTCGAACGCGTAGCCCGTGGTGTGGAGCGAGTAGCCGGGGGTGGCCTCGCTGTTCGTGCGCAGCAGCTGGCGCTGGTAGCGCTCGTCTCGCACGGTGCTCGTGAGGATGAGCGGCTGGTCGCGGCTGATCGCCTCCGAGGCGCGCGCGAGGTACACGAGCAGCGCGAGCGCCTCCGGCTGCAGCCCGTGGTAGAGCGTCCGCGGCTGCTTGAGGCGGCGGGCGAGCGCGCCCATGTCGCGGTCGACCCGCACGCCGGCGCCGAGCAGGTCGCGCACCGGCAGCTCCTCGATCGAGCCGGCGTCGTACGCGCGGCGCAGGCCGTCGGGGTCGGCGAAGCGCTCGGTCGACGCGGCGGGGCGCAGCAGCTCCTCGCGCGAGTTCTTGCTCGTGATCGTCTCGGCGCGCTCGGCAAGCGCCTCGGGGTTGGCGCGGAAGCGGCGCATGACGTCCTTCGCGGCCAGGACGCGCCAGTAGTACGTCGACGAGTCGTCGCCGAACGACGCGAGCAGCGCCCACGCGCGCTGGTGGCGCAGCGGGGTCGAGTCGAAGTACAGCTGCGCGTAGGACGTGCCGTCGCCGGCGCCGAAGCGCCTGCGCACGGTGTCGAGGTTCCCGATGCCCATGTGGTACGAGACGACGGCGAGGTCGTCGCGGCCGAACTTCTCCTTGGCGAGCGTCAGGTACCGAGCCGTCGCCTCGAGCGCCTTGCGCGGGTCGTAGCGGTCGTCCACTCGCCGCCGCTGGGCCTGGAGGCGACGCACCTCCCGCGGCTTGTGGCGGCGAGTCGCCCGGCGGATGCGCTGCGTCAGCCGCGCGCTGCGGCTGACGTCGACGTGCATCCCGAGTAGGTTCTGCCCGGTCTCGGCGAGGATCTGCGTGAGCCCGACGGCGCCCTCGGTCGTCCCGGCGCGCGCGGTCGGGTCGCCGGCGCTCTCGAGGTAGACCATCGCCTCGAGCACGTCCGGGTCGAGGTTCGCGCGGTTCGCGACCTCCTCGACGAGCGGCCGCCACGCCGCCACGCGCTCTGCCGTCGCGACGGCGCCGCCGGGGACCTGCGCGTAGAGCGGATGCTCGAGGCCCGCCGCGGCGTGGCGGACGAGGTCGTCCTCGCGGTCGGCCGTCCACGCGAAGGGGTCGTCGATCCGGCCGAAGCGGTCGGGCGGGCGCGCCGTCGGGCGGTCGCCGGCGGTCTCCGGCTCGGACGCCTGCTCACGCGGAGCGGGCGACGCGCCGAGCGGCGATGGGCGGCCGTCGTCCCCGCCGCCGAGCAGCACGGAGGCGCCCCACGCAGCGAGGACGACCACCGCGAGCAGGGCGAGCAGGCGGTTCCTCAACGTCCACCCAGCGTGCCAGAGTCGCCGCGCCGTGCCGCTCCCGCTCACCGACGACCTCATCCTCGAGGGCGACAACCTCGACTGGCTGCCGCGGCTGCCCGACGGCGCGTTCGACCTCGTCTACGTGGACCCGCCGTTCAACACGGGCAAGGTGCAGGCGCTGCACGCCGGGCGCTACGCGGACACGTTCGATGACTACGCCGGGTTCCTCATACCGCGCCTCGAGCACGCGCGGCGGCTCCTCGCCGGCCACGGGACGCTCTACGTCCACCTCGATCCGCGGGAGGCGCACTACGTCAAGGTCGCCCTGGACGGGCTGTTCGGGCGCGACTGCTTCCTCAACGAGATCGTGTGGGCCTACGACTACGGCGCCCGCACCAAGCGCCGGTGGCCGGCGAAGCACGACACGATCCTCGTCTACGTCAAGGACCGCGAGCGCTACCACTTCGACGCCGAGGCGGTCGATCGCGAGCCGTACATGGCGCCGGGGCTGCAGCGCTCGCCCGAGCGGGCCGCGCGCGGCAAGCTGCCGACCGACGTCTGGTGGCACACGATCGTCCACACGACCGGGCGCGAGCGGACGGGGTACCCGACGCAGAAGCCCGAGGGCGTCGTGCGGCGGATGGTGCAGGCGTCGTCGCGACCCGGCGGATGGTGCCTCGACTTCTTCGCGGGGTCCGGAACGCTCGGGGCCGTGTGCGCGGAGCTCGACCGCCGCTACGTCCTCGTCGACAGCAACCCGGAGGCGATCGCCGTCATGCGCGCCCGGCTGGAGCCCGCATCTGGACGCGCGCCAACGCGCGCCGAGGGCGTCTAGGACGATCGTCCGTCGGCTCTCACCAGCTCCGCTTCGTGGCCGCATCCGGCGAGGCGAACCGCTTCACGGTGCGGGTCGACGGCACGGCCGTCGTGTTCACCCATCTCGGCGCGCCGCGCCCGCGCTGACTCGCTACGGCGGCCCGGCCGACACGCCCCAATCCGGTGCGCTGTCAGCGGCCGCGACGGCGTAGAGCGGACGATGGTTCGTGCCGTCGGCGTTCATGACCCAGAGGTCGCCACGCTGCCTGCGGTCGTTGGCCCGCGCGTAGACGATCTGCGTGCCGTCGGGGGAGAACGACGCGGAGAACACCCGTCTGCGCTCGTTGGGGAAGTTCGTGAGCCGGGTCAGGCCGGTCCCGTCGGGCCGCACCGTGTACAGCTGCGCTCGCTCCACGTCGGCGTCCTCCTGCGAGTGGAACAGGATCCGCGAGCTGTCGGGCGCCCAGTCGGGGTTGTCGCCTCCGCGGAGCTTCCAGGGGGTGACGCGATGGACGTCCGTGCCGTCCGCGTTCATCACGAAGATCGCCACGCCCAGCCGCGGCTTGCGCAGCGGCGAGTTGTGGCGCTCGAAGAGGATGAAGCGCCCATCCGGAGACATCTGCGGGAAGTTGATGTCGCCCGCGTAGCGCCCGAGCCGCAGGATCTCGCGTTCGGCCGTGCCGTCGAGCGCGATGGTCGCCACGGCGGAGTGCTCGATCTGGTCCCACTCGTAGCGCGGGAACTGGCGAATGCGCCCCGTCGCCCGCGAGTACAGGAGGTGCCCGCCGTCCGGGGTGAACGAGACGTTGGCCGCGTCTTCGCAGCCGCGCGGAACGCGACCGGGCGCCGGCTTGCGCGTGCAGCGCGGCGTCACGCGCCGCAGCCCGGTGCGGTCGCTGTTGACCACGCTGATCCAGGCCGGCCCGTCGTCGGGGAAGCGGGTGAACGCGAGCTGCCTCCCGTCGGGCGACCAATCGGGTTGGTCGTCGTGGCCGCGCGGTTGCCGGGGCACGATCTGGCGCACGCCAGTGCCATCCGGGTTGATCGTGTAGAGCGCGCTGCGCGTGGTCTCGTCGTTGAGCCATCGGCGGAACGCGATCTGGCCGTTGGTGCCGGGCGTCGTCGCCAGAGAGGCCGCTGTGACGGCCGCAGTGACGGCCAGCGCCCCGACCAGGATGAGCGGCTTGATGCAGCGCATCGCTCCCTCCTCGTTCGGATGGACCAACCCTCCCACCGCCGACTGCTCGCTGCAAGGGGACTGAGGTGATGTGCTCAAGTCCGTGTGCGTACGCTCGGTCGGTGACCTCGCCTCACCGATCGCTCTCCCGCGGCCTGGTGCTGCTGCTGGCGGTCGCGTGCGGCGGCGCGGTCGCGAACCTCTACTACGCGCAGCCGCTGCTCAACGAGATCGCGGACGACCTCGGGGTCTCGCCGTCGACGGCGGCGCTGCTCGTCACCGCCTCGCAGATCGGCTACGCGGCCGGGCTGCTGTTGCTCGTCCCGCTCGGCGACCTGCTCGACCGGCGGCGGATGGTCTCGCGCATGCTCGTCCTCACCGCCTTCGGCCTCGCGGCGGCCGCGGCGGCTCCCGGCCTCGGCGTCCTCGCCGCAGCCATCGCGGTCGTCGGCGTGACCTCGGTCGTCGCGCAGGTGCTCGTGCCCTTCGCGAGCGAGCTCGCCGCGGAAGACGAGCGCGGCCGGGTCGTCGGGGTCGTGATGAGCGGCCTGCTCATCGGGATCCTCGCGGCGCGCACGATCAGCGGCCTGATCGCCGCGGCGGGCGGATGGCGGCTCGTCTACGCGGTCGCGGCCGGGCTCATGCTCGTCCTCGCCGTCGCGCTCGCCCGCGCGCTGCCGGGTGGCCGTCGCGAGGACCGCCCGTCGTACGGCCGCCTGCTCGCGTCGATCGCAACGCTCGTGCGGGAGGAGCCGCTCCTGCGTCGCCGCATGGTGTACGGCGCGCTCGGGATGGCGACGTTCACGGTGCTGTGGACGTCGCTGGCGCTGCTGCTCGCGCGGCCGCCGTTCGACTACTCCGAGGCGATCATCGGCCTCTTCGGCCTCGCCGGCCTGGCGGGCGCCGTCGCGGCGCAGGCGGCGGGCCGGCTCGCCGACCGCGGACGGACGCACCGTGCGACCGGCGCGTTCTGGGCGGCGATCGTCGCCGGCTGGGTGCTCCTCCTCGCCGGCCGCTCGCACGTCCTGCCGCTCCTCGCCGGGATCGTCGTCCTCGACCTCGGCGTGCAGGGCCAGCACATCCTCAACCAGACGACGATCTACGCCCTGCGCCCGGAGGCCCGCAGCCGCGTCACGACCGCCTACATGACCGTGAACTTCCTCTGCGGAGCGGTCGCCTCGGCGCTCGCCGCGTGGGCGTGGGAGGCGGACGGCTGGACCGGCGTCTGCCTGCTCGGCGGCGGCTTCTCGGTGGCCGCCTGCGCCGCCTGGATCGCCGACGGCCGCGCCGCCGAGGGCACGCGCGCCTTCGTGGCAGCCCGCGGTACCGCCGCCTAGCCGGCTCGGGGCGGCACGCGCGGCGGTCAGTTGCCGCCCGGCGCCCGCACGGTGACGACGCGATCGACGCGCGGTCCGCGGGACGTCATCCGGTAGATCGTCACCGGCCCCTCGACGAGGTCCCCGTTCGCGTCGAAGCGGATGTCGCCGAGGATGCCGTCCTCGACGCGCGTCGCGCGCAGCGCCCGCGTGACCGACGCACGCGTGCCATCCGAGCGGGCGATCGCGTCGAGCATGATGTCGGCCGCCTGCGCGCCGTACGCGAACCCGGCGTCCGGATCGTCGGACGGTCGCCCGGCATCCCGCATGAGCTTCCGCCCTGCCGGGGGCAGGTGGCTGTTCGGGATGCCGTAGTTCGCGACGTACAAGCCGTGGCCGGCCCGGCCGCTCTCCTTCAAGGTGTCGAAGGCGGCGAAGCCGTCGCTGGCGATGAGCGCGGGTCCGCGCCCCAGCTGGCTGCGCAGGTCGCGCAGCAGCGCGTCGCTCTCGGGGGGAGCCGCCCCGGCCAGCAGCACGACGTCCGGCCGGCCGCCGCCGACGCGGCGCGCGAGCGAGGTGAAGCGCCGGGCGCCGGGATCCCACGGGAAGGCGTCGACGACGTCGATGCCCAGCGTGCGCGCCGCCGCGCGGAGCGTCGTGGCGAACTCCTCGACGTCGGAGTCCTCGCCGTCCCACAGCACGACGGCGCGCCGGCGCCCGAGGTCCGCGGCGGTGCGCGCCATCGCGACGGGCGCGAGGTGGTCCGCCGCGGCGATGCGCGCGAAGTTGCGCTCGCCCGTCGGGTACATCCGTTCGAGCTCGCCGGGCGGGCCGTTGCGGTACGCCCGCGTGAGGCCGAGCACCGTGTTCGACGGGCTGAGCATCGCGAGCGGGCCGCCCGGCGCCTGGTTGGCGATGGGGATCTCGATGCCGGAGCAGAACGAGTGGTACGCGCCGATGACGCCGACGACGTCCGGCGTGCGCGCGTAGAGCGTGGCGTTGGCGAAGCAGCGCGACACGTCGGTGCCGCCCGCCTGCGCGGTCGAGTCGTCGCAGGAGCCATAGCCGACCGTGTGCCGCCCGGCTCGGAAGCCGCGGCGCTCGAACACGAACCGGATGCCCTCCGCGATCGGCTGCACGAACCGGCGGCCGTCGCCCTGCAGCGGGAGGTCGGAGACGACGAGCAGGCCGGGACGGCCGGCGCTCCGGAACCGGATGGCGCCGCAGGTCGCCGACGGCAGCGTCTCGTCCCGGGAGGGCGCGCCCAGGGTGGTCACCCAGACGCCCCCGGCGCCGACCGCGACGTCCTGCGCGGCGGGCAGCCGGGCCACCATGCGTGCCCGATTGGACGCCGGGTCGATCGCATGGACGGCGCCCGAGACCTCGTTGGTGACCCAGAGGCGCCCGGCGCCGAAGGCGATCCCGCGGACGCCGAGCTCGAGGGGGATCTGCCGGAGCACCGGCTCGGGCACCGGCTTCACGCGCCACACGCTCCCGCCCACCGGATCGGCGACCCACACCGACCCGCCGCCCACCGCGACGGCCGTCAGGCTCTCCGCGGCGATGGGGACGCGCCGCGCGATCCCGTTCGTCCGCGGATCGATCTGCGCGAGGCCCGCACCGTCCGGACCCTCGTCGACGACCCAGACGCCCTCGGGGCCAGCCGCCACGCTCTCGGCGACGAGGCCCCGGATCCGCGCCGCGCGGCGGTTCGTCCGCGCGTCGATGCGCGACAGCGTGCGATCGGGGTTGACGACCCACACGGCGTCATCCGCGACCGCGACCCGCGGCTTGCTCTGGCCGCCGCCGTGGAAGTACGAGCCGCTCGTCGCTCCGGGCAGCGCGACGGTCGCGTCGACGGCCCCCGACTCGGGATCGAGGCGGGAGACGCTGACCGGGAAGCTGCCGAACCGGGACGTGGGCGACGCGTTGCCGACCCAGACGGCGCCGGCGCCGACGGCGACGTCGGTCGGCGTGGTCGCCGTGCTGAACCGGCGCACGTCCGACGGTTCGCGGCGGTCGATGAGCGAGATCGTGCGGTCGTCGGCGTCGAGCGTCCAGACCGCGTCCCGGCCGGCCACCACCTCCGCGGGGGAACGGCCGAGCGGCACCGCGGTGCGCGGCGCGCCCGTCGCCGGATCGAGGAGGTACGCGCCCGCCCGCTCCAGGCGCGGGGCCTCCGGGTCGTCGCCTTCGCCGCCGCTTGCGAGCAGCACCACGACGGCGGCGGCCGCGAGCACCACCAGCGCCGCGGCGAGCGTTCGCAGCAGCGGGAGGCGCCGGCGGCTGCGCGGCGGGGCGGCGCGGCTCGCGGCACGGCTCGGCGCGCGTGGGGCCGCGAGCGCCGGGTCCTGCTCGAGGATCTGGCGCTCGAGGCGCCGCAGGCTCTGGCTCGGCTCGAGCCCGAGGTCCTCGGCGAGCGCACGGCGCGCCTCCTGGTAGCTCGCCAGCGCCTCCGCCTGGCGGTCGCTGCGGTACAGCGCGAGCATGAGCTGGCCCCGCAGGCGCTCGCGCAGCGGGTGCTGCGCGACGAGCCGCTCCAGCTCGGGCACGAGCTCGGCGTGCCGGCCGCCCGACAGGTCCGCGTCGATGCGCTCCTCGATCGCGCCGAGCCGCAGCTCCTCGAGCCGCGCGATCTCCGACCGCGCGAACGCGGTGCGGCCGACGCCCGCGAGGGCGGGGCCGCGCCACAGCTCGAGCGCGCTGCGCAGCGTCGTCGCCGCCCCGTCGGTGTCGCCGTTGGCAAGGCGGCGGCGCCCCTCCTCGACGAGGTCGCGGAAGAGGTCCGCGTCCAGCTCGCCGGGCCGCACGCGCAGCGCGTAGCCGTGGCCGCGCGTCTCCAGCCGCCCGTCCGCGGCGCCGTTCAGCGCCCGCCGCAGCCGCGAGACGTGGGCCTGCAGCGTCTTGACGGCGGTCGCCGGCGGCTCCTCGCCCCACAGCTCGTCGACCAGCCGGTCGACCGAGACGACCTCGCTGGCGTGCAGCAGCAACACGGCGAGCAGCGCTTGCTGCGTGGGGCCGCCGAGATCGACCGGACGGCCGTCCTCGGACACCTCCAGTGGACCCAGAACACGGAACTCCATGGCGACCGAACGGGCGCTGCAGCCCGACTTTCGCCCATCCACAACCGGACTGCAACCGGCCGCCCGTACTCCTCCCGCCATGAACTCGGCGACCGACGAGGAGGCGACGATGCAGAGGACCATCCCGGAGACGCCGTTCGCGGCGGCGGCGGCGCACATCGCCGAGCAGCCGGAGCCGGTCGTCACCGTGCCGGCGCGGGCGCTGCTCACCGGCCCCACCACCGTCGTGGTGCGTCTCGGCGGCCGCGCGGTGCCGGTCGACGAGCCGCATGCCCTCGGGGGGCAGGGGACCGCCCCGACGCCCGAGCAGTACGCGCTCGCCGCGCTCGGCGCGAGCACCGCGATCACATTCCGCTACTGGTCCGGCCGCACCGGGATCGCGTTCGACGAGCTGCGCGTCGACGTCCGGGGCGACATCGACCTCGGCGCCGCGCTGGGCCTGGCCGCCGGCGTCCGGCCGGGCTTCGCGGCGGTGCGCGTCGCGATCCACGTCCGCGGCTCGGCCCCATCGAACCGCTACGAGGAGCTGCTGCGCCTCGTGGAGGCGCACGCCCCCGTCCTCGACCTGTTCCGCAACGACGTGCCGGTCCACACCGGCGTCACCCCGATGGAGGTGCAGAGATGAGACGTTCCCCGACCCGCTCCGGGCTCGGCCTGCTGGCGGTCTGCTCGGCCCTGCTCGTGCCCGCTGCATCCGCCCGCGCGGACGCCGTGACCGAGTGGAACCAGCACGCGACGACCGCGCTGATGGCCACCGCGGCGCAGCCGCCGCAGCAGTCGATGCCGCACATGGCGATGGTCCACGGCGCCGTCCTCGACGCCGTCAACGCACCGCTCGGCTCGCCGTCGGACTCGAAGGAGGCGGCGGTGGCGACCGCCGCACACGACGTGCTCGTGGCGCTCGTGCCGGCGCAGGCCGGCGGGCTCGACGCGAAGCTGGCGACGTCGCTGGCCGGCGTGCCGGACGGCCCCGGGAAGACCGGCGGCGTCGAGGCCGGGCATGCCGCGGCGGCCGCGATGCTCGCCGAGCGGGCGAACGACGGCCGCTTCGGTCCCTTCCGGTTCTCCACCGGCATGGAGCCCGGCGTCTGGCGGCCCGTCCTGCCGGCGTTCGTCAACGACCCGAACGCGTGGCTGAAGGACGTCAAGCCGTTCGTCATCGAGGACCCGGCGGCGTACCGCTCCGATGGCCCGCTGCCACTGGACAGCCCGAAGTACGCGAAGGAGCTCAACGAGGTCAAGGCGGTCGGCGCGTCCGACAGCACGGAGCGCACGGCGGATCAGACCCACGCCGCGCGGTACTGGGCCGAGAACCCGCCGGCGACGTGGAGCCGCGTCTTCCGGACGCTGTCGGCCCAGCAGCACGTGTCGCTGGCCGGCAACGCGCGCCTCTTCGCGATGCTCTACATGGCCGGGACCGACGCCCTCATCGCGGTCTGGGACGACAAGGCGGTGTGGCTGTCGTGGCGGCCGATCACCGCGATCCGCGAGGCGGCCTCCGACGGCAACCCCCGCACGCAGCCGCAGGCCGGGTGGACGCCGCTGATCCCGACGCCGCCGTACCCGGACGAGCCTTCCGGGCACGCGGGCCTGAGCGGTGCGATCGTCAAGACGCTCCAGCACTTCTTCGGCACCGACGACATCGGCTGGACGGACACGACGAACGCGGGCCTGACCCGGAGCTTCTCGAGCTTCTCGCAGGCCATCGCCGAGATCGTCGACGCCCGCGTCTGGTCCGGCATCCACTTCCGGACCTCCGACGTCGACGGCCAGCGGATCGGCCGCGCGGTCGCTAACGAGGTGTGGCGCCGCGGGCCGTGGAGGTGATGGAGCTAGCCGGACTCGAACCGGCGACCTCCTGGGTGCGATCCAGGCGCTCTCCCAACTGAGCTATAGCCCCGCGGAGGAGCAAGGATAGTCGACGCCGGGTGCAGGGGGCCCGGCGTCAAGGGAGAATGACCCTTGAGCCCTACCCTGAGGGCTCGAGGGAACTGGGACCGGCACGTGAGCTTCCGCAATCGCCTCACGCTGTTCTTCGTGGCGATCGTCATCGTGCCGATGGTCTCGGTGGCGTTCGTCCTCTTCAGCCTCATCTCCGACAACGAGCGGGGCAAGGCGGACGCCGAGCTGCGCGCCCGCCAGGAGGTCGCCGGGAACATCTACGCGCGCGACCGCGACCAGGCGTTCAAGCTCTCGCCGAAGGTCGGCGGCGACCGGGAGCTGGCCACCGCGCTGCGCCGGGGCGACGACGCCGCGGCGACGAAGCGGGCAACCGAGCTGCTCACCGAGCTGGGGCTCGCCCGCATCCGCATCGAGGACCGCTCCGGGGAGCGGGTCGACGTCGGCGCCAAGGACGCGATCGCCCCGTCGCGCCGGCCGCTCGAGGATGCGCAGGGCAACCGCTTCGGCGAGCTGCAGATCTCCGACCGCACCGCGCCGGTCTACGCCCGCGAGGTCGACCAAGTCGCGAGCCTCGGCGTGGTCGTCCGCACGGCGCAGCGCAAGCTCGCGTCGACGCTGCAGGGCGTGGGCGACAAGCCGCTGCCGCGCGTCGGCGAGGTCTCCGTCGGCGACGACGACTACCGCGTCGCGAGCTTCGACGCGCGCGGCTTCGGCGACGACCGGGTCACGGTCTCCGTGACGTCGCCGCTCAGCGCGGTCGACTCGGACATCCGCCGCAGCCGCCTGCTCGCCGGCGGCGTGCTCGCGGGCTTCTTCATCCTCGCCATCACCTGCGCGATCCTCGTGTCGCGGTCGCTGCAGGCCCAGATCGGATCGTTCCTCCAGGCCGCACGGCGGCTCGGCCGCGGCGACTTCACGACCCAGGTGCCGACGCACGGCCGCGACGAGTTCGCGGCGCTCGGCGGCGAGTTCAACCGGATGGCGCGGCAGCTCGAAGGGCGATTGGCCGACCTGCGGCGGGAGCGGACGCGGCTGGAGAAGACGCTGCACCGCCTCGGCGAGGCGTTCGCGTCGAACCTCGACCGCGACGCGCTGCTCGGGATCGCCGTCAGCACGACGGCCGAGGGCGTGGGAGCCGACGGCGGCCGCGCGCTCTCCCACGAGGGCGACCTGCGGTCGGCCAGCGGCGAGCCGGGCGCGCTTGGCGAGCTCATCCTCCGCGCCGAGCGCGAGGCGATGGAGACGGGCCAGAGCTCGGACGTCACGTCGGACGAGGGCAGCGCGCTCGCCCACCCGCTGCGCGGCGCCGAAGGCGAGGACGTGCTCGGCGTCGTCACCGTGTGGCGCAGCGGCGGGACGTTCACGTCCTCGGAGACCGAGCTCTTCCACTACCTCGCCGGCCAAGTCGGGGTCTCGCTGGAGAACGTCGCCCTGCACGAGACCGTGCAGCGCCAGGCGGTCACCGACGACCTCACCGGCCTGTCGAACCACCGCCGGTTCCAGGAGACGCTGGCGAGCGAGATCGAGCGCGCCCGCCGCTTCGAGAGCGGCGTGGGCCTCGTGATGCTCGACATCGACAACTTCAAGCAGGTCAACGACACGTACGGCCACCAGACCGGCGACCGCGTCCTCGCCGAGGTCGCCAGGGTGCTGCGCGAGCAGTCGCGCGAGATCGACGAGCCCGCCCGCTACGGCGGCGAGGAGCTCGCCGTCGTCCTGCCCGGCACCGACCTCGAGGGCGCCTTCAACCTCGCCGAACGCGTCCGCACCGGCATCGCGCAGCTCGACATCCCGCTGCCCGACGGCGGCATCGTGAAGGTGACCGCCAGCTTCGGCGCCGCCGCGATCCCGGAATCCGCCACCGACCACCCGTCGCTCGTCGCGGCCGCCGACGGCGCGCTCTACGCGGCCAAGCGGGCGGGGAAGAACCGCAGCGAGCGGGCCGTGGCCGAGAGCGCCCGGCGCGCCCGCTAGTCTCCGGCCACATGGGATTGCTCGACGACGCGATCCGCGAGCATCTGGAGCTCAAGCGCCGCCACGGCGCCGATCCCGGCGAGGTCGCCGCGCAGGAGCGCGAGGCCTTCGGGCCGGGGCAGATGCCCGCGATCCCCGACGCGCCGGCGCCGGCATCCGCGGAGGCACCTGGCGCGTCGGCGACCTTGCCGGAGGACCGTCCGGCCCCCGAGGAGGACCGCGCGGAGCCGTTCGGCGACCTCAACGAGGACCTGCCCGACGCCTCCGAGGCCCTGCCCTCCACGCAGGAGCACCACGGCGCCGTCTCGGCCGATCGCTTCCGCGCCCCGGCCGACGACGACATCGGCTGGAGCGACCCGCCGCCGCTCGACGACCGGGCTCCCGCCGAGGGCGAGCAGCGCGACGAGGACGTGCTCGAGGAGACCCCCGAGTTCCTCCAGGAGACGCCGGAGCACGACCGGCTCTGGTTCGAGCAGCGCCCGCCGAAGGACTTCGACTTCTAGCTTCGCGCGGCCCTGGCCGACCTCCCGCTCACCTGGCTGGACGTCTTCACGGCGACGCCGCTCACGGGCAACCAGCTCGCGGTCGTCCACGACGCCGACGGCGTCTCGGACGGCGCGATGCTCGCCCTGGCCCGCGAGACGCGGCTGTCGGAGACGACGTTCGTGCAGGCGCCGACACGCGACGGCGCCGACTACCGCAACCGCATCTGGATGACGCGGGGCGAGCTCGACTTCGCCGGGCACCCGTCGCTCGGCACCGCCGTGGCCGTGGCGATGGCGCGCGGCGACCGCGACGCCACCTACGTCCAGCAGACGCCGGCGGGGCTCCAGCCCGTCGACGTCGAGGTCGCGGCCGACGGGCGTACCGCGCGGGCCTCGATGCTGCAGGAGCCCGCCGTCATGGGGCCGGAGCTCGATCCCGCCGCGGCGCTGGCCGGCAACGCCGCCGACCCGGACCTCGTGCCGCAGGTCGTCTCGTGCGGCGTGCCGCAGGTCATCGTGCCGGTGACGACGCTCGACCGCCCGGCGCCGGCGTTCAGCGACCTCGAGAAGCTGCTCGGGGCGCACGGGGCGATCACGCTCTACTACGCCATCGTCGACGGCGAGCGCGCGCGGGCCCGCTCGTTCTACCTCGAGCCCGCCGGCGTCAGCGAGGACCCCGCCACCGGCTCCTCCGCCGGGCCGCTCATGGCGTACCTCCACGCCCGCACGGGGATCGACCGGCTGGTGGTCGAGCAGGGGCTCGAGATGGGCCGCCCGAGCCGCCTCGAGTGCTCGGTCGACGGGGATCGCGTCCGCGTCGGCGGAGACACCGTCGTCGTCGCCCGCGGCACCGTCCTCCTCTAGCGCTGGACGCCCGTTCGATCAGGGCCTCGTGAACGTCGAGCACGGCCGGGGCGCCACCGATGAGGGGCGTGACGGACGCGTGAGCGGCGTTGGGGAACAGCCGCCACGCGACTTGCCACCCGGAGGGCAAGGACGCACTGGAGAGCGCCTCGGTTCCATGGCCGAGGCGCTCTTCGTGTCAGTGCCGTGATCCGCAAGTTCGCCGGCATCTGGCGGCGCCGCTATCGCGCCTGACGGCACCCGGCATCCACGGCCGGACTACCAGTACGACAGTGGATGCCGGTCGCCGTCAGGCACGATTCGGCATCCACCAGCTGCAGCCGAACTTGCGGATCACGACACTAGATGTAGCCGCGGGTCCTGGCCGCCTCGACGACGCGCTCGATCCCGAGCGTGTAGCCCGCCACCCGCAGCGAGCAGTCGCTGTCGCGAGAGCGCTGCAGCACCTCGCGGAACGCGCGCCGCATGATGGTCCCGAGCTTGTCGTTGACCTCGCGCTCGTCCCACGTGAAGTGCTGGAGGTTCTGGACCCACTCGAAGTAGGAGACGACGACGCCGCCGGCGTTGGCGATCACGTCCGGGACGATCAGGACGCCCTTCTCCTCGAGCATGTCGTTCGCCCGCGGCGTCATCGGGCTGTTCGCGCCCTCGACGATCATGCGGGTGCTCAGGAGGTGGGCGTTGTCGCCGTGGATCATGCCGCCGAGCGCCGCGGGGATGAACACGTCGCAATCGGTCGCCATGTACTCCTCGACGGGGAGCGGCGTCGCGCCGGGGAACTCCTCGATGTGACGGCCGGCCTTGAGGTGCTCGGTCAGCGCGCGGGTGTCGATGCCGTCGTCGTTGCGGATCTCGCCGTCCATGTCCTGGACGGCGATGATCTTCGAGCCGAGCTCCTCCAGGATCCGGCCCGCCCAGCTGCCGACGTTGCCGAAGCCCTGGATGACCACGCGCGCGTCCTGCGGCTTGAGGCCGATCTGCGGCGCCGCCTCGCGGAAGGCGTAGACGAGCCCGCGGCCGGTCGCCGCCTCACGCCCGTACGAGCCGCCGAGCGCGATCGGCTTGCCCGTCACGATCGCCGGCGTGTGCCCGTGCTTCTTGCCGTACTCGTCCATCATCCACGCCATGATCTGGGCGTTCGTGTTGACGTCCGGGGCGGGGATGTCGCGCATCGGGCCGACGACGCTGTCGATCTTCTGCATGAAGTCGCGGGTGACGGCCTCGAGCTCGTCGGGCTCGAGGTCGCGGGCCGGGCAGTTGACGCCGCCCTTGGCGCCGCCGTAGGGGACGCCGACGATCGCGGTCTTCCACGTCATGAGCGCGGCGAGCGCGCGCACCTCGTCGAGCTCGACGTCCGGGTGGAAGCGCACGCCGCCCTTGTACGGCCCGCGCGCCCCGTTGTGCTGGACGCGGTAGCCCGAGTAGACGTGGATCCGCCCGTCGCGCCGGCGGACCGGGACCTGCACCTGCACCTCGCGGTAGGAGGAGCGCAGCACCGCCCGCACGTCCTCCTCGAGGCCGAGCTGATCGGCGGCGTCCTCGAAGTACCGCGTGACGATCTCGTAGCTCGAGATCTCGGCGGGCTTCGTGAAGGCGGCGCGGTTGGCGACGCGCGGGGAGCGGTCGACGCCGTTCTCCTCGGGGACCGCCGCATCGCGGCCCGCCTGCTGCTGCTGGCTCTCCTCGGTGCCGGCCATGTGACCCGGTGGCGCACCCTATCCCTCGCACGGGCGGAGCGCCACGTCGCGGGAGTGGAGGCGGGGGGAATCGAACCCCCAACTCAGCCTTGCAAAGGCCGCGTGTTCCCGTTAGCACCACGCCCCCGGTGAGACTCAGAACTGTAGGAAGTCGGCCGTGCGGTCGAGCAGAGCGCGTGTGGTCTGGAGGTTGATGTCGACGGTGTCGGCGATGTCGGGGGCGTAGCCGCCGGCGAGCGTGACGCAGACGGGGACGCCGATCGCGTCGGCGGTGGCGAGGACGAGCTCGTCCCGGGCCCGGAGGCCCTGCTTGGTGAGGGCGAGGCGGCCGAGGGCGTCTCCTTCCCACGGGTCGGCGCCGGCGAGGAAGAAGAGGAGGTCGGGGCGGGCGACGGGGATCGCCTCGTCGAGAGCACGCTCGAGGGCCTCGAGGTACGGCTCGTCGGTCGTGCCCGTCGGGAGGTCGACGTCGAGGTCGGAGGTCGCGCGGTGGAACGGGTAGTTCGCCGCGGCGTGGACGGACAGGGTGAACGCGAGCGGATCGCCGGCGCACAGCGTCGCGGTGCCGTCGCCCTGGTGGACGTCGCAGTCGACGACGAGCACCCGCTGCAGCTCGTGCCCGGCGCGCAGGACGCGCGTCGCGAGGACGACGTCGTTGAAGACGCAGAACCCGCGGCCGCTGTCGGCGAACGCGTGGTGCGTGCCGCCGCCGAGGTTCATCCCGTAGCCGTCGCGCAGGGCGTCCCGCGCCGCCTCGACGGTCGCCCACGAGGACCGGCGGCCGCGCTCGACGAGCTCGGGCGACCACGGCAGGCCGAGGCCGCGCTCCTCGCGCCGCGTCAGCTCACCCGCCTGCAGGCGGTGGAGGTACTCGGGCGTGTGCACCAGGGCGAGCGCGTCCCACGGCGCGGCGCCGGCGTGCACGACCCCGCCGAGCCCGAGCGCCTCGACGCGCTCGCGCAGCAGCCGGTACTTGCTCGCCGGGAACCGGTGCCCCGGCGGCAGCGGGATGACATGCCGGTCGTGGGCCCAGAAGCGCACGGCGACTGATCCTGGCACGCGCGGCGAGGCCGAGCGCGCCGAAGTGCGGCGGGCGGCGCAACTTCGCCGCCCACCGCCTCCCGGTGACCCTCTAGACGCTCGTCGCGGTCGCGGTCGCGGTCGCGGTCGCGGGCGTGGACTGCGCCGCCGCCGTCGTCGGCAGCGAGCCGCCGGCTTGGCGCAGCAGCTCGCCCGCCACGCGGTCGGTCGAGCCGGACGTCCCGCCGAGCAGCCGCCGCGACAGCTGCGCGCGGCGGAAGAACAGCGGAGCGTCGTGCTCCCACGTCGCGCCGATCCCGCCGTGCACCGCGATGTTGTCGCGCGCCGCGAAGTCGAGCGCCTCGCCCGCCGACGACCGCGCCGCCGACGCCGCCACGGCGAACTCGTCGTGGCCGTCCTCGTACGCCCAGCCCGCGTAGTACAGGAGCGAGCGCGCGTTCTCGAGCCGCCGCAGCACCTCGACCAGCCCGTGCTTGACCGCCTGGTAGGAGCCGATGGCGCGGCCGAACGTGAACCGCTCCTTCGCGTACTGGACCGCCATCTCGAGACACGTCTCGACCGCGCCCACGCACTCGGCGGCCAGCAGCGCCTGCGCGAGGTACCACGCCCGCGCGGCGTCGTCCGCCGACACCGGCAGCCGCGTCCCGGACGCGCCGTCGAACGTCACGTGGCCGATGCTGCGCGTCGGGTCGTAGCGGAAGACCTCCTCGACCGACACGCCCGAGCCGGCCTCGACGACCGCCACGGCACCGCCCTCGCCGACCACGACGAAGACGTCGGCGCCGGGCGCGTCGACGACCCAGGAGACGACGCCGCTCACCGAGCCGTCGTCGCCCACCGACGGTGCCGCGCCGCGCGAGAGCCCCTCGCGCGCCTCGACCGTCCAGCCCGGATCGAGATCGCCGGGCGGCTGCGCGGGAACGAACACCGCCCGCTTCGAGCCCGCCGCGATCTCCTCGATCCCGTCGTAGCCGGCCGCCTCGAGCAGCGCCGTCGCCGGCAGGTGCCCGATCAGCTCGACGCCCGCCAGCCGGCGGCCCGTCTCCTGCAGGACGAGCATCGCGTCGAAGGCGCTCAGCCCGGCGCCGCCGCGCTCGTCGCCCACCAGCAGGCCGGTCCAGCCTGCCTCGACCGCCGTCGGCCACAGGTCCGGCCGCGAGCCGCCGTCGAGCGTCTCGCGTGCGGCCTCAATCGTGTTCGTCCGCGACAGCGCCTGGCGCGCCGCGTCGCGCAGGAAGACCTGCTCGTCGTTGAGTTCGAGGTTCATGACGCGGCCGCCTCCCGCTCCTTGGCCCGCAGCTCGCTGAACGGGATGCCCTTGTCAAGGCGCGGCTCGGGCGGCAGCCCCAGCACGCGCTCACCGATGGTGTTGCGCAGGATCTCCTCCGTGCCGCCCGCCGACTTCAGGCCGGGCAGGAACGACGTGTGGTAGCTGAACGGGTTCTCGACGTCCTCGCGCAGCGCGTCGGGCCCGATCGCGTCGGCGACGAGGTCGCACGCCGCGATGCCGGCGTTCACCGTCGTGATCTTCGACAGGCCCGCCTCGGGACCGGGGATCTGGCCCTGCTGCAGCGCCGAGAGCATCCGGTAGCCGGTGAACTTGACCGCGAGCAGCTCGCTCGCGATGTGACCGAGCCGCTGGCGGACCTCGCCGTTGCGCGCGCTCGCCTCGTCCTGCGCGAGCCGCGTCGCGAAGCGCTCGGGCCGGTAGCCCATGCCCTCGGACCCGAAGCCGATCGTCACGCGCTCGAACATCAGCGTCGTGAGCGCCGTGCCCCAGCCGTTGCCGACGCCGCCGACGACGTTCTCGTCGCCGAGCCTCACGTCGTCGAAGAAGACCTCGTTGAACTCGGCCTCGCCGGAGATCTGCCGCAGGCCGCGGATCGTCACGCCCTCGGCGTCCATCGGAACGATGAACATCGTGAGGCCCTTGTGCTTCGGGACGTCCGCGTCCGTCCGGGCGAGGAGCAGGCCGTAGGCGCTGAACTGCGCGTTCGTCGTCCAGACCTTCTGGCCCGAGATCGAGAAGCCGCCGTCCTCCTGCCGCGCCCGCGTCTGGATGCCGGCCAGGTCGGAGCCCGCGGCGGGCTCGGAGAAGAGCTGGCACCACACCTCGTCGGCGTGGAGCATCGGCCCGAGGTAGCGCTGCTTCTGCTCGTCGGTGCCGTGGGCGATGATCGTCGGCCCGAGCATGCCGACGCCGATGACGTCGAGGATCCCCGGCACGCCCGCGCGGGCGATCTCCTGGGAGATGATCACCTGCTCGATGGGACCGAGCCCCTGCCCGCCGTACTCCTTGGGCCACGTCGCGCCGGCGAGACCGCCCTCGGCGAGCTTGCGCTGCCACACGCGCCGCGCGGCGACGATCTCGTCCTCGTCGGTGATGGCGTCCGGTCCTTCCAGGACCGGCGCTTCGCCCTTGTGCTCCTCCAGCCAGGCGCGCACCTTCTCGCGGTACTGCGCCTGTTCAGGACTGTCGTTGAGGTCCACGGATCTCCCTCGCTTGGCTGACCGACCAGTCGAAGTCGGAACATACACGGCGTGATCCGCCTGCTCGGTGCCATGCTCGCCTTCCGCCGCCTCGCACGCGGCCGCCATCGCCATCCGCCGCTGGCCGCGGGCGCACCCGAGCCCGACGGCGGGGTGTCCGTCGTCGTGCCCGCGCGAAACGAGGAGCGGCGCCTGGCCGGCGTGCTCGAGCCGCTGCGCGGGGAGCCGGGCGTGGTCGAGGTCATCGTCGTCGACGACGAGTCGTCCGACGGGACGGCGGCGCTGGCGCGATCGCTCGGCGCGCGGGTCGTCGCGGGCGCTCCCGCGCCGCCCGGCTGGGCGGGCAAGACGTGGGCGCTGCACCAGGGCGTGCTGGCGGCGCGGGGAGCGTGGGTCGTCTCGCTCGATGCCGACACGCGGCCGAAGCGGGGCCTCATCGCAGCGCTGGTCGAGCGCGCCGCCGCCTACGACGTGCTGAGCGCCGGCCCGCGGTTCGTCGTCGAGTCGGCCGGGGAGCAGTGGCTGCACCCGTCGCTGCTGGCCACGATCGTCTACCGCTTCGGGCCCGGCGACGCGATCGGCGACCCGCCGCCGCTGCACCGCACCATCCTCAACGGCCAGTGCGTGGTCGTCCGGCGCGAGCCGTTCCTGCGCGTGGGCGGGTGGTCGCGCGTCGCGGGCTACATGACCGAGGACGTCGCGCTCGCGCGGTCGCTGCGCGCGATCGGCTGGCGGGTCGGCTTCGCGGACGCGGCGGACCTGCTCGAGGTGCGGATGTACGAGTCGCTGCGCGAGACGTGGCACGGCTGGGGGCGGTCGATCATCGATCCGGCGGTGAGCACGCCGCCGCGCGTCGCGCTCGACCTCGTCGTCGTGTGGGGCGCGATGGCGCTGCCGGTGCTGCGGCTGCTGACCGGCCGGGCGACCGCGCTCGACCGCGTGCTGGTGGCGGTGCGCTGCGCGTTCGTCGCGGCTCAGGCCCGCGGCTACCGGCCGCGCGGGCTCGCGTTCCTGCTCTCGCCGCTCGCCGATCCCGCGACCGCCGTGCGGCTCACGCTGTCGGTGCTGCGTCCTCCGCGCGAGTGGCGCGGGCGGGTCTACGCCGGAGGACGAACAGGACGCCGATGATGCACATGAGCCCGCCCGTCGCCGCCGCCTGCTCGACCGGGTAGAGGGCGAGCTGCCAGACCGGGAAGGTGAAGACGCCGACGCGCGCGAACGTCGCCGCGGACCGGCGCGCGACGCCGGCCGCGGTGCCGACGACTAGTGAGACGAGCGCGGCGAGCGGCGCGAGCGCGAACGCGCCGCCGACGAACGTCATGACCGACTTGCCGCCGTGGAACCGCGCGAAGACCGGCAGCGCGTGCCCGACCATCGCCGCCGCGACCGCGGCGTACGCCGTCCACACGTCGCCGAGCAGGTGGCCGACGACCCCGGCGAGCAGCCCCTTGAGGCCGTCGCCGAGGAACGCCGGCAGCGCCCTCCGCGGGCCCAGGTGGTCGAGCGCGTTCCATGCGCCGGGGTTGCCGTCGCCCACCGTGAGCAGGTCGACGCCGTGGCGGCGCGCCACGATGAGCGCAACTGGCACCGAGCCGAGCAGGTAGCCGATCACGCAGGCGAGGACGGTCTCCACCGCCGCCTAGCCTCGCAGGCCCTCGATGGCGCGGACGGTCCCCATCCGCCGCCTAGCCTCGCAGGCGCTCGATGGCGCGGACGGTCTCCATCCTCCGCCTAGCCTTGCAGGCGTCCCGTGGCGCTCGCCTCCTTCCATCTCATCCGGTACGGCCGGCCGGCCGCCCGCGCGGGGCTCTCGCGCATGGGCCTCGATCGCCCCCTCCTGCGCGCGACGCCGGGGCTGGCGTTCTGGAAGCTCCTCGGAACCGGCCGCGGGCGGACGATGACGGCGAGCGCCGACCTGCGCCGGTGGGCGCTCTTCGCCGTCTGGGAGACGGAACGCGACCTCGACGGGTTCCTGCGCGCCTCGCCCGTGGCGGCGCGGTGGGCGCAGCACGCCGAGGAGACGTACCACGTGCGGCTGGACCCGGTGCGCGCGCACGGGTCATGGAGCGGCCACCCGCTGTTCGCCGGGGCGGCGGGGCGACTGGAGGCCGACGAGCCGGTCGCGATCCTCACCCGCGCGACGATCAGCCCGCGGCGCCTCATGCCGTTCCACCGCGCGATCGCGCCGCCGACGCAGCGGCTCCTGCACTCGCCCGGCCTCCTGGCCTCGGTGGGCATCGGCGAGTGGCCGGTCGGGCGGCAGGCGACGTTCTCCATCTGGCGGGCGTTCGCCGACGCCCGCGCCTTCGCGTACGCCGACGACGTGCACCGCGACGTCATCCGCCGCACGCGCGAGGAGGGCTGGTACTCCGAGGAGCTGTTCGCCCGCTTCCGGCCGTACGGTGCGCGCGGCACGTGGGACGCCGCCGATCCGCTGAGCGCACGCTGATCAGCCGGCGCCGGCGATGCGCGCGGCCAGCATCCCGCTCAAGGCGACGAGCGGCAGGCCGCCGCCCGGATGCGCGGTCCCGCCGGCGCGCAGCACGTTCTCGGCGCCGCGAACCCGCGGCCCCGGCCGGCCGAGCGTCCCGAGCCGCCCGTGCGGCGCATCGCCGTAGATCGCCCCGCCGGCGGCCCCGGTCTCGCGCTCGAGGTCGGCGGGCGAGCGGACCGCGCGCACCTCCACCTCGCCGGGGTCGAGCCCCGCCGCGCGCAGCCGCGCGAGGAGGTGCTCGTCGTAGCCGTCCCACGCGTGCGCGGGCAGCCCGGCGGGCGCGTTGACGAGCACGAACCAGGTCTCGCCGCCGTCCGGCGCGTCTGTCGGGTCGGTGACGGTCGGGACGCTGACGTAGAGCGTGGGGTCCCGCACCGGCCGTCGCGCCGCGAAGACGTCGTCGAACTCCGCGTCGTACGAGCGCGGGAACGCGATCGTGTGGTGCCCGATTCCCGTCCGGCGCGGCACGCCCAGCATGAGCACGTAGCCGGAAAGGGACCGCTCGCGCCGGCGCCGCGGCGCCGCGCCGAGCAGGCGGTCAATCGCCGCCGCCTCGCCGTTCCACACCACCCAGTCCGCCCCGACGACATCCTCGCCCCCCGAGGTGCCTGGCACCGAGGTCCCGGGCGCCGCAACGACGTCTTCGCCCCCCGAGGTGCCTGGCTTTGAGGGCGTGGAGGCGATCGAGACGGCGGTGACGCGGTTGCCGGAGCGGCGCATGCCGGTCGCGGTCGTGTCGTAGGCGATCCGGCCGCCGAGGGTCTCGACGCGCCGGGCGAGGGCGAGGATCAGCTCGTGGATGCCGCCGCGGACGTGCCAGGCGCCGAAGGCGTGCTCGACGTAGCCGGCGACCGCCAGCGCGGCCGGGGCGCGCCGCGGGTCGGCGCCGGCGTATGTCGCGAACCGTTCGATGACGAGGAGCAGGCGGTCGTCGCGGGCGACGGACCGGGCGAGGCCGCGCAACGTCGACCACGGTCGCACGCGCAGCAGGTCGCGGGGATCGGGCGGCCGCTCGCCGGGTCCCGGGCGGCGTGGGGGCCACGGCGGCTCGCCGGTGAGGACGGGGACCGACGCGCGCCACATAGACGCGCAGACGCCGAGGAAGCGGGCCCAGTCGTCGCCGGCGCCGGGCGACCACGCCTCCAGCGCCTCGAGCGCGCGCGGAAGGTCCGCCGACAGCTCGACCGAGCTCCCGTCCGCGAACCGGTACGTGGTGACGGGCTCGACGCGGATGAGCTCCGGCAGCGCGTCGCCGAGCAGGTCGCGGAACACCCACGGCATCGTCAGCAGCGATGGGCCGGTGTCGAAGCGGTACCCGTCGCGCTCGAGCCGCCCGGCCTTGCCGCCCGGCGCAGGGCCCGCCTCGAGGACCGTCACGTCATGCCCGTCCTCCAGCAGCCGCACCGCCGCGGCGAGCCCGCCGACACCGGCGCCGACGACGACGACGCGGCTCATGCGCCCTCGCGCCGCCGGGCCACGAGCGCGGGGACCGCGAAGGCGCCCATCGCGGCGCCACCGGCGAGCGCGACCCGGGGACGGCGCCACAGGACCGTGTTGGCGAACGTCTCCCCGGCCCACGTCCAGATGTAGAGCGCGAGGGCGCCGTCACCGTCTCCGCGGGGGTCGTCGCCGGGATCCAGGACCGACCACGCGGCGAAGACGCCCGCCGCCGTGCCGACCCAGCCCGCGAAGTTCGAGAGCGGCACGTCCTCGTACGCGCCGCCGCCCGGCCAGGTCCAGTAGCCCTCGCGGACCATCCGCGGGTCGAGGAAGACGTCCCAGGCCGCCAGCGCGCCCGCGGAGACCACGATCCGCTGCAGCGGCGACCGCGCCACGAGCCCACCGACGACCCACGCCGGCCGGGCCATCATCGCCCACGCCGCCGCGGCGAGCAGCGGCACGCCGCGCACGCGCGGCCCGAGGCCGCCGCTGTACGTGTAGTGGCCGAACGGCTTCCCGGTGGCGACGCCGAGCAGCTCGGCGCCGAACCCGACGCCCCCGGCCGAGCCGAGCAGCGCCGCCGCCCGGCGGCCTCCGCGCGAACCGGCCGCCTCGGCGAAGGACGTCGCGAGAACCAGCAGCACGATCCCCCGCGTGGCCGCCACGCGTCGCGAGGCCGGCAGCCTCGAGTAGGCGACCTGGGCCGCGACGACGGAGGCGAAGAGCACGCGGAACACGGACCGCAGTGTGGCGCGAGGGCGAGCCGGGGCGCTCACGCCGAGAGGATCGACGCCGCGCCGCTCCCGACCACGCCGTTCCGCGCGGCGACGAGCAGCTTGCGCGACCGCGGGACGACGACGCGGCCCGCGCGGGCGCCGTAGCCCTCGCGCTCGATCTGCCGCAGGATCTCCCGGTACATCCCGGCCGCGGCGCGGATCGCCCGCCGGCCGCTCAGCAGCAGGTCGATGCCGCCGCAGCCCTCGTCGTACAGCGCGTCGGCGCGCGCGATCTGGTCGCGCAGCAGCGCCGCGCGGCGGCCCGGCGCCACCGATCCGAACCGCTCGACCGTCTCGCGCGCCAGGTAGATCCGCCCCGCGGCCATGTCCTCGTCGATGTCGCGCAGGATGTTCGTGCGCTGCATGGCCTTGCCCAGCGCGGCGGCGGCGCCGAGCGCATCGCTGCCCGGCCGCGTCCCCAGCACGGACGCCATCACGATCCCGACCGTCCCGGCGACGCGGTAGCAGTACGTGTCGAGCGCCTCCTCGGTGAGGATCGGCTCGCCCGCGAGGTCGTCGCGCATCCCGCGGCAGAAGTCGAGCAGCGCCCCGCGCGGCAGCCCGTACAAGCGGTCGAGCTCGTCGAGGATCAGCGCCTCGCGCGACACCGGGAACCCGCCGCGGCACCACGCCTCGACCGCCGCGACCGCCGCCTCGGCGCCCGGGTCGCCGAAGTCGACGAGGTCGTCGAGCGTGCGGAACACGAGGTAGAGCCGGTACACGTCGTCGCGGACCGCCCGCGGCAGCAGCCGGCAGGCGATCGAGAACGTCCGCGCCACCCGCCGCGTCGTCGTCCGCGCCTCGAGCAGCGTCGTGTCAGGAGCCGACACGGGCCACCTCCCTTCGCACGGACCGCGCGGGCCCGAAGTCGGACTGCACGAGCGACGCCGTGACCTCCGCGCCGAGGAGCACGCCGGGGATGCCCGCGCCGGGATGCGTGCCGCCCCCGACCTGGTAGAGGCCGCGCAGTCCCCGGTCGCGGTTCGGCGGCCGCAGCGCGGCGGACTGGTGCAGCGTCGGCTCGATCGCGAACGCGTTGCCGTCGACCGCGCCGAGCTCGGACGCGAAGTCGGCCGGGGTCATCCGGTGCTCGACCACCACCGACGCCGAGAGCCCGTCGAGCCCGAACGTCGTCTCGAGGTCGCGCACCAGCGCGTCGCGCAGCCGGTCCGCGGAGCCGCGATCCCACGCCACGCCCCGCGCACGCAGGTTCGGCACGGGCAGCAGCACGCAGACCGAGTCGCCGCCGCGCGCGGCCATCGCCGGCTCGGTCCGCGACGGCGCGTGGACGTAGGTGGAGAACGTCGACGGCAGCCTCCCGGTGCGCGTCACGTCGCGGATGAACGGCTTGAAGCCGCGTCCCACGAAGAGCGTGTGGTGCAGCAGCTTCGGGACCTGGCGATCCGTCCCGAGGTAGAGCAGGAAGCACGACATCGTCGGTCGCTGCCGCCTCACGGGCGGGCGCCGGCCGACGAGCTCGTGCGTCCGCAGCGCATCGGCGTTCGAGACGACCGCGTCGGCGGGCAGCGTCGTCCCGTCCGCGAGCGCCACGCCCGTCACGCGCCCGCCGCGGTGCAGCACGCGCGTCGCCGCGACCCCGCAGCGCACGTCGAGCGCCCGCGCCATCGCCTCGACGATCGAGTAGACGCCGCCGCGGGCGTACCAGACGCCGTCGAGGAACTGCAGGTACACGAGCGCCCCGTAGATCGCCGGCACCCGGAACGGATCGCCGCCGATGAACAGCGAGTGGAACGAGAAGGCCTCGCGGATGCGCGGGTGCGAGAAGTGCCGGCCGACCGCGTGCCACAACGGCGCCGCGGCGCCGAGCCGCAGCATCTTCGGCGTGAAGCGCGCGAGGTCCACCAGCGAGGAGAACTCCCGCCGGCCGGCCGCCAGGATGCCCTCCTCGTACACCGGCCGCATCGCGTCCATGAAGCCGTCGAACCGCGACGCGTCGCGCGGCGAGAACTTCGCGATCTCGCCCCGCATGCGATCGCGGTCGGCGACGAAGTCGAGGTGCTCGTCCTCGCCGTCCCAGAAGATCCGGTAGAAGGGGTCGAGCCGCTCGAGCGCCACCTCGCGGTGGAGGTCCATCCCGCCCGCGGCGAAGACGTCCTCGAGGACCCACGGCATCGTCACGAGCGACGGCCCGGTGTCCCACGTGAACCCGGCGTCGCGCAGCTGGTAGGCCCGGCCGCCGGGGCGGTCGCGCTGCTCGACCACGACGACGTCGTGACCCGCGCCCTGCAGGCGCAGCGCCGCGCCGAGCCCGCCGAGCCCCGCGCCGATCACGACGACCCTCATACGACGTGCGCTCCGTCGAGCGCGGACGCCGATTCGGCGCCACACGCCCACGTCGCGATGCGCAGCTGCTCGACCACCACGCCGAGCGCCTCGCCGGCCCGCCCCGCCTGCGCGGCGATGAGCAGCGGCCGCGCCAGGCCGGCCGCCGACGCGCCGAGCGCCAGGCACTTCGCGACGTCGACGCCGTCCTTCAGCCCGCCGCTCGCCAGCACGGGGAACCCGGGCGCGGCACGCACTGCCGACGTCACGGCCCGCGCAGTCGGGACGCCCCAGTCGCCGAACGCCGCCGCCACCGCGCCGGCCGACGGCGTCCGGCGCCCCTCGATCGTCGCCCAGTTCGTCCCGCCCGCGCCCGCGACGTCGACCGCGGCCGCGCCCGCGCGGCTCAGCTCCAGGACGTCGCGCGCGGACATGCCGAAGCCGACCTCCTTGACCACGACGGGCAGCGGCGCGAGCGCCTCCACGACCGCCGCGATCCGCTCCGCGGCGTCGGCGAAGTGCGGCTCGCCTTCCGGCTGCACCGCCTCCTGGACGGCGTTGAGGTGCACCGACAGCCCGTCGGCGCCGAGCAGGTCGACGAGCCGCTTCGCGCTCTCCGGGTCGAGCCCGACGACACCCAGGTTCGCGAGCAGCAGCGGCGGCCGCGGGCCGCGCCGGTAGGTGCTCAGCAGCCCGGGGTCCTCGAGCAATGCGCGGCCGGAGCCGAGCACCATCGCCGTCCCGTGCTCCACCGCCGCGCGGGCGAGCGCCTCGTTGATCGCCGCCGCCTCGGGCGTTCCGCCGGTCATCGCGCTCACCATGAGCGGCGCGCCCAGCTCGAAGCCGAGCAGCGTGGTCGCCAGCGAGACGTCGCCGAGGTCGCGCCCCGGCAGGGCGCGGTGCAGCAGCCGCACGGCCTCCAGGCCCGTGCTCGACCGGTGCTCGACGCCGCCGTCCGCGGCGATGGTGAGGTGCTCCGCCTTGCGGGCAGGGATCGGCATCGTCCCCGGGTGTACGCGCGGGGACGCCGTGAGGTTCAGTCGAGCGTTCGGAAGCCACGGTCGAGCAGCTGGCGCGCCTGCTTGCCCGGGTCGGGCGAGTGCAGGACGATCGCCGCGAGCCGCACGCCGCGCCGGCGCGCCGCGGCGACGAGGCAGCGCCCCGCGGCGTCGGTGAAGCCGGTCTTGATCCCCAGCACGCCCGGGTAGCCGCGCAGGACGAGCGGGTTGTGGTTCCACATCTCCGCGCGCCCGCCCTTGATCTGCATCGGCAGCCGGATCGTGCGCGTACGGACGATCTTCGCCAGCCGCGGCGTGTCGAGCAGCCGCCGCGCGATGACCGCGAGGTCAGCGGGGCACGAGCGGTTGCGGTCGCTCAGCCCCTCGACCGACGCGAAGCGCGTGCAGCGAAGGCCCATGGACGCGGCCCGCTCGTTCATCATCCGCACCATCCCGTTCAGGCTGCCGGCGACCCGGAAGGCGAGCGCCCGCGCCGCGTCGTTGCCCGAAGGCAGCAGCAGGCCGTAGAGCAGCGTCTCGGCCTTCACGCGCTTGCCCTTCGGAAGCACGCCGACGCCCGAGCCGCTGTAGTTCAGGACGGCCTTCGTGATGCGCGCCTTGTCGTCCGGCCCGAGGTGGTCGACGGCGACGAGCGCGGTCATCATCTTCGTCACCGACGCGATCGGCAGGGCGCGCGTCGCGTTGCGGCGCCACAGCACCTCGCCGGTGTCGACGTTGACGAGCAGGCCCGCGCGCGGGGGCTTCTTGAACGGCACGCGCAGGCGGTCGGGCACCGTCAGATCGACGGCCGACGACAGCGGGCCGAGCGCGGTCTGCCCGCCGGGCGCACGCGCGTCGACCGGCGGCGCAGCGGCCCGCGCAGGACCGCGCCCGCCGGGGCTGTCGGCGCGCACCGCCATGACGCCGAGGCCCAGCATCAGCGCGAGCACGACCACGGCGACGACGCGGCGCCGGCGGACCCGACGGCGTCGCTGCTCCTCGCGCCGTCGGCGCGGCGTGTCGAGGAACGGACCGCTCATCCCTGCGGAGGATCGCGCAACGCGCCGACGATGCCGAACCCGAACATCGCCAGGACGAGCAGCGAGGCGAGGGTCAGCACGTCCGGTCCGTTGCGCACGGCGACGACGATCGTCAGCACGGCGAGCAGGACGATGAAGAGCAGCGCCGCGACGAGCACCGGGTTGCGGTTCACACGCGGTACCTCGCGGGCGCCGACGGCCGCTCGCGCGTCGCGAGCACCCGCACCAGCAGGAGGCCGAACACGAACCCGCCGATGTGCGCGAAGTAGGCGACGCCGCCGCCCTCGCCGGCGCTGCCGTAGTCGAGCGCGGCGAACGCGAGCTGCTGGAGGAACCACAGGCCGAGCACGAGCATCGCCGGCAGCTCGACGATCGTGAAGAAGAGGACGATGAAGATGAGCGTGATGACCCGCGCCCGCGGGTGCAGGACGATGTACGCGCCGAGCACCGCGCTGACCGCGCCCGAGGCGCCGAGCGTCGGCGTCACCCCGTCGAGGTCGACGAGCGTCTGCAGCGCCATCGCCGCGACGCCGCCCGCGAGGTAGAAGAGCAGGTACTTCACCGGCCCCATGGCGTCCTCGACGTTGTTGCCGAAGATCCACAGGAACAGCATGTTGCCGCCGAGGTGCAGCAGGCCGCCGTGCATGAACATCGAGGTGAACACGGTCGGGATGTCGGCGACCGAGCCGGACGACGCGCACTCGCCGCTCAGCTCGCACGGGACGGCCGCGTAGTCGCTGACCGGCCACGCTCCCGCGGTGTTCGAGGTGACCTCCCAGCCGCCGTCCTGCAGGAAGAAGTAGACGAGCACGTTCGCGACGATGAGCGCGAGCGTGACGATCGGCAGCCGATCGGTCGGGATGTTGTCCTTGAGCGGGAACAAGCGGCGGAGCGGGCCGGGCTACTGCGCGGCCGCGAGCGGGCCGACGCCGGGCTGGTCGTGCTTGACCGCCTCGTCGGCGTGGTAGCTCGACCGCACGAGCGGGCCGGCCGCCACGTGCTCGAAGCCGAGCGCGTACGCCGCGTCCTCGAGCGCCTTGAACTCGTCCGGGTGCCAGTAGCGGACGACGGGGAGATGGCGCTCGCTCGGGCGGAGGTACTGGCCGACGGTGAGGAAGTCGACGCCGTGCTCGCGCAGGTCGCCGAACGCCTCGACGAGCTCCTCGTGCGTCTCGCCGAGCCCGACCATGAAGCCGGACTTCGTCCTGACCTCGCCCTCGCCCATCTCCTTGGCGTTGGAGAGCACGCGCAGCGAGCGGTGCCAGCGCGACCCGCGGCGCGCGACCGGGTACAGGCGCGGCGCGACCTCGACGTTGTGGTTGAAGACGTCGGGGCGCTCGGCGATGACGGTCGCCAGCGGCATCTCGTGGCCCTGGAAGTCGGGGGTGAGGACCTCGACCTTGCAGCTCGGCGCCTGGCGTCGGATCTGGCGGATGGTCGCGGCCCAGATGCGCGCGCCCTTGTCGGGCAGGTCGTCGCGGTCGACGCTCGTCACGACCGCGTAGCGCAGGCCCATCCGGGCGACGGAGCGGGCGACGCGCGCGGGCTCGAGCGGGTCGTTCCACGTCGGCTTGCCCGTCTTGACGTTGCAGAACCCGCAGCGGCGCGTGCACGTGTCGCCGAGGATCATGAAGGTCGCCGTCCCGCGCTCCCAGCAGTCGCCGATGTTGGGGCAGGCGGCCTCCTGGCAGACGGTGTGGAGGTTCTCCTCCTTGATCCGCCCCTGCAGCTCGAGGTACCGCTTCCCGCCGGGCGCCGGGACCTTGAACCACGGCGGCTTGCGCTCACGCAGCGGGCGGACCTCGCCGCCGAGCACCTTGAGGACGTCCATCCCGCCCGGGTTCGCCCGCGAGCGCGTCTGGTGCTTGCGAGGAGCGTCGGTGCTCACGTAGCCGAGACTAGCGAGCGGCTCAACCGGTCCCGCGACACCAGCCGCTGGCGCTTGTCGAAGGCCTCGGCGAACCGGAACGCCATGCGCTTGCGGAAGCAGTCCATGTCGGCGTCGCCGCGCTCGCGCTCGACCGACGTCATCGCGACGCCGGACAGGCCGCACGGGACGATCCACTCGAACGGCCGCAGGTCGGCGTCGACGTTCACCGCGAAGCCGTGCGTGCTCACGCCGCGCTGGATGTGCACGCCGATCGAGGCGATCTTGCGGTCCTCGACCCACACGCCCGTGTAGTCGCGGCCCTCGTCGGCGCGCGAGCGGGCGGCGATGCCCTCGTCGGCGAGCGCGGTGATCATCGCCCGCTCCATCGTGCGCACGAACGCGAGGACGTCGTCGACGGCCATGATCGGGTAGCCGACGAGCTGCCCGGGGCCGTGGTAGGTGACCTTGCCGCCGCGGTCGACGTCGACGACCTCGATGCCGGTGTCCATCGGCAGCTCGGACGGGTCGCTGCGGCGGCCGCGCGTGTAGACCGGGTCGTGCTCGAGCAGCAGAAGCAGGTCGGGCACCTCGCCGGCCTGCCGCGCCTCGCGCAGCTGGTGCTGCAGGGCGAGCGCGTCGCCGTACGACTGCCGTCCCAGCCGGCACACCCAGAGGTCGTCCCGCACGACCTCCAGTGTGGCACGCGCTCTACGTGTGGGCGAGGGCCTCGGCGGCCTCGGACCGCGAGCTCACGCCGAGCTTGCGGAAGCAGGCCGACAGGTGGCTCTTGACCGTGCTCTCGGCGAGGAACAGCTCGTGCGCGATCTGCGTGTTCGTGTAGCCCTGCACCGCCAGGTCGAGCACCTGCTTCTCGCGCATGGAGAACGTCGGCGCCACCGCGTGGCGGCGCAGCGACGTCGGCACCGCGATGAGCCCGGCGCGAACCGCCGCGATGGCCGCCGGCAGCGTGCGATGGACCTGGTCGGCGTACACGTAGCCGCAGGCGCCGTTGCGCAGCGCCTTGTCGACCGGGCGCCGGCCGGTCGCCGACGACACGACGACGATCGGCACCTCGGGGACGGCGTTGCGCAGCTCGATCAGCTCCCGCGGTGCCTCGAGCAGCGTCGGGTCGAAGGCCAGCGCGATGGCGCCGGGTCGTTCAAGGCCGCAGAGCAGCGCAGCCTCCTCTCCGCTGACCGCCTCGAAGGCGACGGTCATCCCAGCGAAGGAGAGCGCTTCGCGCATCGCCTCCCGCACGGCCGCGTTGCGACCACCGATCACCACGCTCGTCGACCCCATGTCGGACACAACGGAGGCGGCTGCGGTTCCTTGCGGTGTTCGTGGCAATGGGCGCGAACGCCCTACTCTCCGGTCGATGGCGACCGAGTCGCTGTGGCGGGCACGACTGCGCTGGCGCTGGCGGGGCGCCCTCCTGTGGCCCCTCTTCGGGCTGCTCACGATCGCCGACGCGGTGTTCCTCGGGCAGTTCCCGCTGGCCGGCGACCGCGGCACCGATCTGGTGCCGGCGCTGCTCCTGGCGGGCTTCTTCAACCTGCTCGCGGTCGCCGTCGTGGGGCCGCTCGCCGCGATCCCGCTGCGGCGCCGGCGCCCCGACCTCCCGCGGGTCGTCGCGCAGGACTACACGGGCCGGGTGGCGCTGCTGTGCGTGTCGGCCGGGCTGCTCGCGGGCGGGCTCGCGCACGACGCGGGACGCGACGCCGAGCGGCGCGACGCGACCGCGGCGCTGCTCGCCGGGCGTTCGTTCGCGCACCGCAACGCGCCGGCCGAGTTCCGCCGCCATCCGGAGCAGGCGACGGTGCTGCGCGTCGACGAGGACCTCTACCGCACCTGCTCGCCGGGTCCGGACCCGAAGCGGTGGTTCTGCGTGCTCGTCCGGACCGACACGACGCCGCCCGGCATCAAGGTCGACGAGAACCGCGAATCGAACGAATCGCTCAGCCGGACCGCAGGGTTCTGACGTGATTCAAGGAACCCGGAGGTCGTGACGATGAGGTGGATGTGCGGGTAACGCGAGCGTTCGTCGCGAGCTGCGGTGCGGGCATGTCCCTCGTCGCTGCTTCGGTGACCTTGCTCTTCCTCATCAGCGCCGCCGTCGCCGTGCGGGGCTGGCCGGGGATCGACCCCGAGGACGACGTCACCCGGATCGTCCTCAGCGACGTGCCGCTGGCCACGCCGGCCGCAGCCGCTGCCGGCGCCCGCGCCGCCAGCGCTCCGGGCGCCGCCCTGCGCCCGCGCCGACCGGCCGCGGCCCCGATCGTGCTCGGCCGCACCCCCGCGCGACGGCCTTCCGTGGAACGCCGCACGTCGGTCCTTCCCACGACCGGCACGGCGCCGCAGCGCCCCGCGACGGCGACGCCCACCACGGCGCCCACTCCGGCTTCCGACCTTCCCGGCACGCCCGTCCCGAAGCCGGACACGCCGGCGACGCCCGATGTCTCACCTGCCGTCGAGCAGACGACATCGGCCGTCGCCGGCACCGTCCAGCAGGCCGGCGACGCCGCCGGCGCCGCTGCGGACCAGGTCGTGCCGAGCAGCGGCGACCCCGTGCGCGGGACGGCCGGCGCGGTGGCCGACACCGTTCGGAACACCGGGCGCGCCGTGCAGCAGGTCGACGACGTCGTCGGCGGCACGGTCGCCGTGCTGCAGCAGCAGCAGCCCTAGAGCGCCATCCCGAGCGGCTCCTCGAGCAGCTCGCGCACCCGGCTCAGGAACTGGCCCGCGTCCGCGCCGTAGAGGATCCGGTGGTCGCAGACGAGCGTCATCTTCATGACGTTCCGCACCACCACCTCGCCGTCGCGCACCACCGGCGTCGGGACCATCGAGCCGACGGCGAGGATCGCCGCCTGTGGCGGGTTGATGACGGCGGTGAACTCGGTGACGCCGTACATGCCGAGGTTCGAGACGGTGAACGTGCCGCCCGACAACTCGGGCGGCGTGATCGTGCCGTCGCGGACCCGCGCGGCGAGCTTGCGGGTGTCGCGCGCGATCGTGCCGAGGTTCTTGAGGTCGGCGTCGTGGATCGTCGGGACGACGAGCGAGTCCTGCGCCGCGACGGCGACGCCGATGTTGACGCGCGAGTAGAGCTCGTAGCGGCCGTCCCGGTACGCGCCGTTGGCCCGCGGGAACTCCTTGAGCGCCATCGCCACGGCCTTGACGACCATGTCGTTGTACGACGGCGCGATCCCGTCCTCGCCGGCGGCGCGCTTGAGCTCCTCGCGCAGCTCGACGCAGCGCTCCATGTCGACCTCGGTCTGGACCGTGAAGTCCGGGACGGTCGCCCGCGACTCCGCCATCCGCCGCGCGACGATCTGCTGCGTCCGCGTCAGCTCCTCGATCCGCACGTCGCCCTTCGCGGTCCCGCGCTCGGCGACGTCCGGCTCGGACTTCGGCGGCGGCGCCGCGGACGCCGCCGCAGCCGGCGTCGGCTCGTGCTCCTCGGCCTCCTTCGCCGGCGCCTTCTCCTCCGCGCCCTCCACGTCGGACTTGATGATCCGCCCACCCGGACCGGTCCCCTCGACCGACGCGAGATCGACGCCCCGCTCCTTCGCGATCCGCCGCGCAACCGGAGACGCCTTCACCCGCTCCCCATCACCCGCGCCGTTCGAAGAGGCCTCGTCGTCCTCGTCGCCGTCCCCTTCGTCCTCTTCGCCGGCGGGAGGCGAGTCGTCTCCGCCCTCCTCTTCGCCGCCCTCGTCCTCTTCGCCGCCGCCCTCCTCCTCTTCGTCGGCGCGCGGAGAGGAGTCGTCGCCCTCCTCGTCTTCGCCGCCCTTCTTCTCCTCGCCGGCCGAAGAGGAGTCGTCGCCGGCCGAAGACGACTCGCTCGCCTCGCCGATCTTCGCGATCACCTCGCCGATCGCGAGGGTGTCCCCCTCGGAGGCGACCGGGGTGAAGATCCCGTCGGCGTCGGCCTCGTAGGTGAGGGTGGCCTTGTCGGTCTCGATCTCCGCGAGCTCGTCGCCCTTCTTGACCTCGTCGCCCTCCTGCTTGAGCCAGCGCAGGATGGTCCCTTCCTCCATCGAGTCCGAGAGACGGGGCATCACGACGTCGGGCAACGGGCTCTCCTCACAGGTCCCGGAACGTTCCGAGGACCGCTTCGATGATCTGCGGCTCGTGGGGGAAGGCGATCTGCTCGAGCGGCCTCGAGTAGGGCATCGGCAGGTCGGCGCCGGTCACGCGGGCGACGGGCGCGTCGAGGTGGTCGAACGCCTGCTCCTGGATGAGCGCCGCGAGGTTCGCGCCGACACCGCCGTGCGGCCAGCCCTCCTCGACGATGACCGCGCGGTTGGTCTTCTCGACCGACTGCAGGATCGTGTCGAGGTCGAGCGGGCGCAGCGTGCGCGGATCGATGACCTCGGCCTCGATGTCGTGCTCGGACGCGAGCGTCTCCGCCGCCTTCTCGGCGGTCAGCGCCATGCGCGAGATGCCGACGATCGTCACGTCGCCGCCCTCGCGCGCGACCCGCGCCTTCCCGAACTCGACGAGGTGGTCGTCGTCGTCGGGCACCTCGCCGCGCTGCCCGTACAGCGACTCGTGCTCGATGAAGACGACCGGGTTGTCGTCGCGGATCGCCGCCTTCAGCAGCCCCTTCGCATCGGCCGCCGTGGTGGGCACGGCGACGAGCAGCCCGGGCACGTGGAGGTAGAGCGCCTCGAACGAGTGCGAGTGCGTCGGGCCGAGCTGGTGCCCGGCGCCCTGCGGCATGCGCACCACCATCGGCACCTTGACCGCTCCGCCGAACATGTAGTGGATCGCGGCGGCGTGGTTGACGATCTGGTCCATCGCCAGCAGCGAGAAGTTGATCGTCATGAGCTCGACGACCGGCCTCAGCCCGCCCATCGCCGCGCCGACCCCCATCCCGACGATCGTGTTCTCGGAGATCGGCGTGTCGCGGACGCGCTTCTCGCCGTAGTCCTTCAGCAGCCCGTTCGTGACCTTGAACGCGCCGTTGAAGACGCCGATGTCCTCGCCCATAAGGAAGACGCGCTCGTCGCGGTCCATCTCCTCGCGCAGCGCCGCGTTGAGCGCCTCGCGGTAGCGGAGCTCGGCCACCTACTCGTCTCCCGGCGAGTCCTCGGCGTCGCCGCCGCTGTTGCTCGCCTCGCGGTGGCCGGCGGCGCGGGCGCCGAGCTCGCCCATCGAGCGCTCGTCCTCACCGCGGTGGACGCCCTCGCCGCGGGTGTCGACGGAGTGCCAGCCCTTGACCTGGTCGCCGAGCACGTAGATGTGGTCGTAGAGCGACTCGGGCGGCGGGAAGTCCGACTCGTCGGCGAACTGCACCGCCTCGTCGACGCGCGCGACGGCCTCCTCGTCGAGCTTCGACAGCTCGTCCTCGGAGAGCACGCCCTCGTCCACCAGGCGCTTGCCGAAGGTCTCGATCGGGTCGCGCTTGCGCCACTCCTCGACCTCCTCCTTCGACCGGTACTCCTCGGGGTCGGCCATCGAGTGCCCGCGGAAGCGGTACGTCTCGGCCTCGACGAGCACCGGCTTGCGCTCCTCCCGCGCGAGGCGCACGGCCTCCCGCGTCGCCTCGTACGTCGCGACCGGATCCATGCCGTCGCAGTCGAAGCCGGGGACGCCGAAGGACTCGCCCTTGAGCTTGAGGTCGGTGACCGCGGAATGGCGCTCGACCGCGGTGCCCATGCCGAAGCGGTTGTTGGTGACGAGGAAGACGATGGGCAGCTTCCACAGCGCGGCGAGGTTCATCGTCTCGCCGAACGTGCCCTGGTTCGACGCGCCGTCGCCGAACACGCACAGCGTCACGTCGTCCGTTCCCTGGTAGTCGGACGCGAGCGCCAGGCCGGCGCCGAGCGGCAGGTTGCCGCCGACGATCCCGTAGCCGCCCATGAACCGCTTCTCGTGGTCGAACATGTGCATCGACCCGCCGCGGCCCTTCGAGCAGCCGGTCTCCTTGCCGAAGAGCTCCGCCATCACGGCGTTCGGGTGCGTCCCGCGGGCGAGCGCGTGGCCGTGCGAGCGGTACGTCGAGATCAGGTAGTCCTCGTCGCGCAGCGCGCGGACCGACCCCATGATCGTCGCCTCCTCGCCGATCGCGAGATGCAGGAACCCGCCGACCTTCGCCTTGGCGTACATCTCGCCGGCGCGCTCCTCGAAGCGGCGGATGAGGACCATCGCGGTGAGCCACTCACGCGCCTGATCGGGCTCCGGGAGCTCGTGGTCCTGCGAACGATCGGCGACGCGCTCTGCCATCCGTCGTGGCGCACACTAGCGCGGCTCGGCGGGTAGTCGAGACGATGTGCTCACGTGCTCCGCGGACACCACGGCCAGCCCCGAGCGGGCATGGGAGCTGCTGGCTCGCCCGGCGCTCTGGTCGCAGTGGGCGCCGCACCTGCGCGGCGCGTGGGGGCTGGGGGAGCCGGAGGTCCGCGAAGGAGCGTTCGGCGCCGCCCGGCTGCTCGGCGTCGTGCCGATCCCGGCCCGGATCACCGCGAAGGAGCCGGGTCGCTCGTGGACGTGGCGCGTCGGCCCCGCCGAGCTCGTGCACCGGGTGGAGCCGCGCCCCGGCGGCGCGACCGTCGCCGTCGACATCATCGCGTCGCCGGCCGTCGAGGCGGCGCTGAAGGTGACCTACGCGCCGGTCGTGCAGCTGCTCGTGCGCAACCTCGCCCGGGTGGCCGATCGGGGTCGGACACCCCCTACGACCCGGGTCTGATCTTGCGCGAACACCGGGGACACCCCCGATGTACGCCGTGGGTGGTGGGGCGATCGTCCCGGCCATGCCCGCTCCCCGCTCCCTCCTCGCCATCGCCGCCACCGCGCTCGCCGTCGGCGCCGCCGCCGACGTCGCGTCGGCCGACTCGATCTCGTACATCAAGGACGGCAACGTCTGGCTGACGACGCCCGACGGCGCGCGGCAGTTCCAGGTCACGGACTCCGGCGCGTACAGCTACGCCTCGCAGGCCGACGACGGGACGATCATGGCGCTGACCGGTGAGACGCTCCATCGTCTGGACCGGCTCGGGAACGTGACCGCGGAGCTCCAGACGCCGGTCTCGGACGGCCCGCCGCCCGCATCGGCGCCCGACTCGAAGGACACGTCGACGAACTACTTCCACGGGCCGTTCGACCCGGAGATCTCGCCCGACGGCTCGAAGGTCTCCTACACGTACTACTGGCAGCACTACTCGTACAACCCGATCCTCAACGTGATGGAGAACCGGCTGGAGAGCGGGACCGCGATCACGCACCCCGACCGGCTCACGGCGTGGGACGAGTTCGGCGGCAACCTGACCGGCTGGAAGGACGGGTCGTGGATCGACGACGACTCGCTGATGCGCTCCGACGCGGGCGTCCCGCTGTCGGAGCACGCGGTCGTCAACGACGGGATCGCGGCGGGCGGCAAGAGCACGCTCGTGCGCTGGTTCCGCGAGGGCATCATGGGCTCGTGGGACGTCAAGGACCCGGAGCTGTCGCGTGACGGGTCGAAGCTCGCGGCGGTCGCGAGGGAGCCCTCGCCCGTCGACTGGCACATCCGCGTCTACCGCACGAACGGCGTGATCCCGGCCGAACCCGAGGCGTGCTTCCGCATCACGCCCGAGGGCAAGCACGACTCGAAGGAGACGGCGCCGGCGAGCCCGTCGTGGTCGCCCGATGGCACCGGCCTCGCCTACTCCGACGCGGAGGGCGTGCAGGTCGTCACCGGCGTCGACCTGAGCGGCGCCTGCGCGCTGCCGGCCGGCGCGGCGCTGAAGGTGATCGTGCCCGGCGCCAAGCAGCCCGACTGGGGTCCCGCCGACGTCCCGGCGAGCCGCCCGGCGAAGCCCGCGGCGCCCGCCGCCCCGGTCGCCGCCCCGCAGGCCCCGGTCGCCGCTCCCACCACGGGCGCCGCGGCGGGCCGCGTGACGGCGTCGTCGCTGCGCCGCACCTCGAAGGGCCTCGCGGTGAGGGTCGTCGCCCCCGGCGCCGGGACGCTCGCCGTGACGGTGAAGGGCGCCGGCAAGGCCCGCGCGAAGGTCGCGAAGGCCGGGCCGAAGACGCTGACGATCCGCCTCGCGGCGAAGAAGCGCCGCGCGCTGCGCGGCAAGCTCGCCACCACCGTCACCTTCAGCCCGAACGCCGGAGGCGCCGCCCAGACCGCCAAGAAGCGGCTGGCCGTCCGCTAGCGCAACAACGGGGTCAGGCACCGTGCGTGCGCGGCACTTCGCTCACGCTGCCGTCGACCCACAGCGCGGGCGTGCTCGTCACGCCGCGCTCGACCGCAAGCGCCGTCGCCTCCTCGAGGCGGCGGCGCGT
This sequence comes from Parviterribacter kavangonensis, assembly GCF_056863335.1. Taxonomy (NCBI): domain Bacteria; kingdom Bacillati; phylum Actinomycetota; class Thermoleophilia; order Solirubrobacterales; family Parviterribacteraceae; genus Parviterribacter; species Parviterribacter kavangonensis. Next base: position 444,368 of record NZ_JBXPJA010000003.1, read on the forward strand.
CGCCTTGCTGTCCGCTCCGATCAGCAGCGCGCGCGGGTGCAGCTCGACCGCCGCGCCCGCGATCAGCACCGTCGCCTCGTCGTCGAGCCCCTTGCCGCCGTTGAACGCCTGGCGGAACGCGGCGAGCGCGAACCCGACCGCCTTGCCGCCGCCCTTCGCGAACGTCGCCGCGCGCTGGGCGAGCGACGAGTCGAACGGGAACGACGCCGGCCACCGGACCCCCGGCAGCGCCTGCGCCGCGGCCGCGCGCTCGACGTCCTCGCGGTAGGACGCCTCCTCCTCCGCGCAGCGGAACGCGGGGTCGAACGGCAGCTCGACTGGGATCCACTCGCACGGCTGCTCGACGACCTGCAGGACGCGCTCGGCCGCGAGCCACGCGTCCGGCGAGGAGAGATCGAAGTAGAAGGCGCGCCCCGCCGGCTCCTCCGCCGGGGCGAGGTCGACGACGGTGTGGCTACCCGTGGATGAGCCAGCCATCGGCGTCGCGCGCGGCCTCCATGACCGCCTCGCTCAGCGTCGGGTGGCCGTGCACGATGCGCGCGACCTCGCTGTAGCCGCCCTCGAGCTCGCGGACGTTGACGAGCTCCTGGATGAGCTCCGTCGCGCGCGTCCCGACGATGTGGCCGCCCAGCAGCTCGCCGTACTTGCGCTCGCCGACGACCTTCACGAGGCCCGTGCGGTCGCCGTAGACCGTGCCGGCGCCGACCGCGCCGTACTGCAGCTTGCCGACGACGACGTCGTAGCCGGCGTCCTTGGCCTGCTGCTCGGTGAGGCCGAACGAGCCGACGTTCGGCGTGCAGAACGTCGCGCGCGGGATGTCGACGTGGGTGAGCGGGTGGGTCTCGTTCCCGGCCGCGTCCTCGGCCGCGATGATGCCCTCGTCCGACGCCTTGTGGGCGAGCGCGGGGCCCGCGACGAGGTCGCCGATCGCGTACACGTTCTCCTTCGACGTGCGCAGCGCGCCGTCGACGGCGATGAGCCCGCGGTCGTCGAGCTCGATGCCCGCCGCGTCGAGGCCCAGCGCCTCGACGTCCGGCCCGCGGCCGGCCGCGATGACGAGCCAGTCGACCTTGCCCTCGTTGTCGCCGTAGGTGAAGGTCACGCCGTCGTCGCCGCTCTTGACGTTCTCGACGAGCGTCTTCGTGAGCACCTTCATGCCCTGCTTCTTCAGACCGCGCTCGACGAGCTTCGAGATGTCCGGGTCCTCGGTCGGCAGCACGCGGTCGAGCGCCTCAAACAAAAGCACCTCGGTGCCGAGCCGCGCGTAGGCCGACGCGATCTCGCTGCCCGACGCGCCGGCGCCCACGACGGCCAGGGAACCCGGGAGCTCCTCGAACGCCCACGCCTCCTCCGTGCCGATGACGCGCCCGCCGAACTCCGTGCCGGGGATCGGCTTCGGAACCGACCCGGTCGCGATGATGACCTTGCCCGCCCCGATCTCGCTCTCGCCGACCTTGACGTTCCCGTCCGCGGTCAGCGCGCCGACGCCCTCGATGACGTCGATGCCGTTCTTCTTGAAGAGCCCCGCGACGCCGCCCGTGAGGGTCTTGATGACCTTCTTGCGGCGGTCGCTGACGGCGCCGAAGTCGACGCTCGGCTCGGCGACGGTGATGCCGAAGTCGCCGGCCTCGCGAACCTCGGTGAGGATGTCGGCCGAGCGGAGGACGGCCTTGGCGGGGATGCACGCGACGTTCAGGCAGCGGCCGCCGACCTCTCCCTTCTCGACCACGGCCGTCTTCATGCCGAGCTGGGCCGCGCGGATCGCCGCGACGTACCCGCCCGGTCCGGAACCGATGACGATGCAGTCGTAGGAGCTCTCGGGCATGGGGCAGGAATCTAGCCGCGTGCCGGCATCTGCAAGCGAGCCATCGCTCGGATGAGCTTCCAGAACAACAAACCGCCCAGGACGAGGATCGCCACGTAGGCGATCCCGGCGAGCACGTCCTTGACCACGAAGACGTTCAGCGCGGCGATGACGAGGACGAGCGCGAGCAGGGTCTGGAAGCCGATCACCGCCCAGTACCGCGCCCGCCACATGCCGATCGCGGCGGCGGCCATCAGCCCGGCGAAGACGAAGGTCCCGCCGGCCGCGGGCTTCCTCCCGTCGACCTCGACGCCGGCCGCCCAGAGGACGACGTTCGCGATGGCGATGAGGGCGGCGACGATCGCCGCGACGGTGACGGCGCCCGGCCGCTCGCCCGCTGCGAGCGGCTCGAGCTCCGCGCGGAGCTGCTCGTCGCGCTCGCGGCCGCGGGCGTATCCGCGCCGCATCGCGTCGCCCGGCGAGGGCTCCTCCGCGGGATCGCGCCGCTTCCGGCTCCGCTGGCCCATCTAGACCATCACCTCCAGCCGGTGGCGAAGCGCGCGCGTCGCCGCGCCGGGATCGTCCGCCTCGGCGATCGCGCGGACGACGACGACGCGGGCCGCGCCGGCGTCGAGCACCGGGCCGATCGTGTCGGCGTCGATCCCGCCGATCGCGAACCACGGCACGGTCGCCGTCTCCGCCGCGTGGCGCACCGGAGCCAGACCGATCGCCGGCCGTCCTTCCTTGGTCGGCGTCGCGTGTACCGGGCCGACGGCGAAGTAGTCGACGCCGCCCGCCGCGTCGGCCTGCGCCTCGGAATGGGTCGAGAGCCCGACGATCCGGTCGTCGCCGACGACCGCGCGGGCTTCGGCGACCGGCGTGTCGTCCTGGCCGACGTGCACCCCGTCCGCACCGGCCGCCGCGACGAGGTCGGGACGGTCGTTGAGGATGAACGTCGCGCCGTGCTCGTCGCACAGCGCGCGCGCCTGCTCGGCGTGGCGGAGGACGACGTCGTCGGGCCCGTCCTTCTCGCGCAGCTGGAAGACGTCGACGCCCGCGGCGAGCGCCGGGCGCAGCACGTCGGCAAGCGGCCGCCCGCCGGGACGGCAGCCGCAGACGAAGTAGAGCCGAGCAGTCGCGAGACCTTGCACTAGCCTTCAGCGTGACACGGGAGCCCGCGACGCGGGCTGAGAGGGCACAGCGCCGACCGTCACGACCTGATCCGGATCATGCCGGCGAAGGGAGACCTCTTGACCTCCACTCATCACCCGAAGACCGCAGAGCCGCTGACCGTCGTGGGCGGCGGGATCGTCGGCCTCTCGATCGCGTACCGGGCGCAGCAGGCGGGGTGGGACGTCGTCGTCTACGACCGCGGCGGCGACGGGGCGTGGCGTGTCGCGGCGGGGATGCTGGCGCCGGTCTCGGAGGCGGAGTTCTCGAACCCGGAGCTGCTGGAGCTCGGGCTCGAGGCGGCGGCGGCGTGGCCGGCGTTCGCCGCGGAGCTCGGCGTGCCGATGCACACGGCGGGAACGCTGCACGTCGCACGCGACCGCGACGAGGCCGAGGCGCTCGAACGCGAGGCGGCGTTCCGCGAGCGGCTCGGCCTGCCGGTGGAGCGTCTGCGGCCGAGCGCGGCGCGGCGGCTCGAGCCCGCGCTGGCGCCTGCGATCCGCGCCGCGCTCGAGGTGCCCGGCGACTTCGCGGTCGACCCGCGCGCGGTCGTCGCCGCCTTGAAGGAACGGGTTCCCGTCGAGACCCGCGAGATCACGAGCCTCGACGAGATCGACGGCGAGGTCGTCGTCGCCGCGGGCGCGTGGACCGGCGCGCTCGCCGACGTGCCCGTCCGGCCGGTGAAGGGCCAGACGCTGCGCCTGCGCGACCCCGGCCACCGCGACGACGCCCCGCTCGTCGCCCGGGTGCTGCGCTTCGAGGGCGGCTACCTCGTTCCGCGCGGCGACGGCCGGTACGTCCTCGGCGCGACGATGGAGGAGCGCGGCTTCGACACCACGGTCACGGCCGGCGGGCTGTTCGAGCTCCTACGCGACGCCACCGAGATCGTCCCCGGCCTGTCCGAGCTCGTCGTCGAGGAGACCATCGCCGGCCTGCGCCCCGGCTCGCCCGGCAACCTCCCGATCGTCCGCCGGGAGGGCCGCGTGACGATCGCGACCGGCCACTTCCGCAACGGCGTGCTCCTCGCGCCGGCGACCGCCCGCCAGGTCGTCGAGACGCTCGGGCTGGTGACGGCGTGACCGCGATCGTGGTGAACGGGCGGCCGGAGACGGTCGCCGACGGGACGACGATCGCCTCGCTGCTCACGCATCTCGAGGTGCCGGCGGAGGGCCGCGGCGTGGCGGTCGCGGTCGATGCGGAGGTCGTGCCGCGCGGCGAATGGCCGCGCCATCACCTCCAAGACGGCGCGCAGGTCGAGGTCGTCACCGCGGTGCAGGGAGGTTGACCGAGACGTGCTGACGATCGCCGACCGCACGTACACGAGTCACCTCATCCTGGGGACCGGGTTCCCGACGCTGGATCTGCTCGAGACCGCGATCTCGGCGACCGAGGCGGAGCTCGTGACCGTCGCGCTGCGGCGCGTCGACACCGTCGGGCGCACCGGGCTCGTCGACGTGCTCGACCGGGCCGGCGTCGACGTCCTGCCGAACACCGCCGGCTGCTACACGGCGCGCGACGCCGTCATCACCGCGAAGCTCGCCCGGGAGGCCTTCGGGACGGACTGGATCAAGCTCGAGGTCATCGGCGACGACCGTACGCTGCTGCCCGACGCGCCCGAGCTGCTGCTCGCTGCCGAGGAGCTCGTCGAGGCCGGCTTCACCGTGCTGCCCTACACGACCGACGACCCCGTGCTCGCGCGCCGCCTCGAGGACGTCGGCTGTGCGGCCGTCATGCCGCTCGGGTCGCCGATCGGCAGCGGCATGGGCATCCGCAACCCGTACAACCTCAGCCTCATCGTCGAGCAGGCCGGCGTGCCGGTGATCCTCGACGCGGGCGTCGGCACGGCGAGCGACGCGGCGCTGGCGATGGAGCTCGGCTGCGACGGCGTCATGGCCGCCAGCGCGATCGCCAAGGCGCAGGACCCGATCGCGATGGGGCGGGCGATCGCGCTCGCCGTCCAGGCGGGGCTGCTCGCCCGCGGCGCCGGGCGCATCCCGCGGCGCCGCTACGCCGAGGAGTCGACGACCAGCGAAGGGGTGCCGCAGTTCTGAACGCCATCGACGACCTCTTCGACGCCTGGGACGCGGCATGGGCGAGCAAGGACCCCGGCGCGTTCGCGCCGCTCTGCACGCCCGACGTCCACTACGAGGACCCGCTGCTACCCGAGCCCGTCGACGGCCCGCAGGCGCTCGCCGCCCACGTGCAGCAGATGTGGGAGGCGTTCCCGGACGTGCGGATCGAGCGCACCGGCCCGCTCATGATCGGCGACCGCCACGTCAGCGACCCGGTCAAGCTCGTCGCGACGCACCGCGGCGAGCTCGAGGGCCTGCCCGCGACCGGCCGCTTCGTCGTCGTGCACGCCGTCTTCGTCTGCGAGCTCGCCGAGGAGGAGGAGCGCATCTTCCGCGTCCGCACGTTCCTCGACGCCTACCACGCCGGGGTGCAGCTCGGGATCCTCCCCGAGCGGGGGTCGCTGGGCGGCAAGGCGCTGCTCATGCTGCGCGGCTTCGGCCTTCGCTCGCGCCAGTAGGGACCGGCCGAACGGCCGATCCCGGGCGCTCCCTTGCTCAACTCCCGGGCCCAGCGGCCGACGTACGCGTACATGGCCACCGACACCGCTACCCGTCACCGCCTGGTCACGCGCTCCGATTTCGATGGCCTGGTCTGCGCCGCGCTGCTGAAGCGGCTCGGCATGCTCGAGGACATCCTCTTCGTCCATCCCAAGGACATGCAGGACGGCAAGATCGAGCTCCGCCCGACGGACATCACCACGAACCTCCCGTACGTCCCCGGCGTCCACCTCGCCTTCGACCACCACGACTCCGAGCTCGAGCGCCTCGGCGAGGAGTCGCCCGCCAACCACATCATCGACCCGAACGCCCGCTCCGCGGCGCGGGTCGTCTACGACCACTTCGGCGGCGACGGCACGTTCGGCGGCAGCCCCTGGTACGAGATCCTCGCGGCGGTCGACAAGGCCGACTCGGCGAACTTCAGCGAGGCCGAGATCCTCGAGCCGACCGGCTGGATCCTCCTCAGCTTCCTCATGGACCCGCGGACCGGCCTCGGCCGCTTCCGCGACTTCCGCATCTCGAACTACCAGCTGATGATGCAGCTGATCGACGCGTGCACCGAGCTCAGCGTCACGGAGATCCTCCGCACGCCCGACGTCGCCGAGCGCGTCGAGCTGTACCACGCGCATGCCGCGCGCGCCGTCGAGCAGCTGCGCCGCTGCGCGCGCGTCGAGGGCGACGTCGTCGTGCTCGACCTCCGCAACGAGGAGGTCATCCACCCGACGAACCGCTTCATGATCTACGCGCTCTTCCCGCAGACGCGCGTCTCGGTCCACGTGCTCTGGGGCCTCAAGCAGCAGAACACGGTCTTCGCCTGCGGCAAGTCGATCATCGACCGCACCTCGCCGGTCGACATCGGCGAGCTGATGCTGCGCTACGGCGGCGGCGGTCACGTCGCGGCCGGCACCTGCCAGGTGCCCAACGACGAGGCGGCGGCGATCGAGCCGCAGCTCGTCGAGCAGCTCCGCGGCCGCTAGGCGATCTCGAGCCGCAGGGGGCGGTGGTCCGACAGCGGGCCGGCGTCGAGCGTCGTTCCCGCTCCCTGCGCGGCGCGCCCGCGCAGCAGCACGTGGTCGACCCCATGCGACGCCGCGCGCGTGAAGCCGGGCGGAGCGGGGTCGCCGATGTTGAAGTCGCCGCCCCACACGACCGGCGCCTCCCCGGCCCATCGGGTGATGGCGTCCGCGGCGCGCGCGACGTCGGCGAGCGCCCGCGCGCGCGGCTCCTGCTTCGACGCGTGCACGTTGGCGACCCAGACGCCGGCGGGTTCGAGCCGCACGGCGTGCACCACGCGCCGCTCGGGCCGGCGGGTGAGCAGGAGCTTCCGGTGCTCGGCGATCCGTGCGCCGCGCACGAGGATCGCGTTGCACCCGCCACCGCCGGACTTGATGAGGTCGGGGGCGAGCACCGCGATCGCCTTGCGCACCGGCAGGAACGCGTTGCGGCTCGTCAGCGCCATGCGCATCGACGCGCCGCAGGCGCGGGCGAGGGGGAGCGGCCACCACGGCGGAACCTCCTGCAGCATCGCGACGTCCCAGTCCCACCCGGCGAGCGCCGCGGTGAACTCCGGCCGCAGGTCGCGCCCGGCCGGCGGCCGCGAGCGGCCGTGGAAGAGGTTCCAGGTCAGCGCTGTCATGCTCATCGGCCGTGTCAAGGCACTTCCTCACGGGGACGGAGCTCAATCGCGACGAGCTCGAGACGCTGCTCGATCGGGCGGCGGAGCTCAAGGCCGACCCGCACGCCTGCAGCGCGCTCCGCGGCCGGTCCGTCGCGCTCATCTTCGAGAAGCCCTCGACGCGCACGCGGCTGTCGTTCGAGGCCGGCATCTTCGAGCTCGGCGGCCACCCGGTCGTGCTCAAGTCCGAGGACCTGCAGCTGTCGCGCGGCGAGTCGCTGCGCGACACCGCGCTCGTCCTCAGCCGCCACGTCGCCGCGATCGGCGTGCGCACCGGCCCGGACGCCGACCTCGAGGAGCTCGCCGCCCACAGCGACGTGCCGGTCTTCAACATGCTCACCGCGGGCCACCACCCGGTCCAGGCGCTCGCGGACCTGCAGACGCTGCGCGAGACGTTCGGCCGCCTGGAGGGGCTGAAGCTCGCCTACGTGGGCGACGGCAACAACGTCGCGCGATCGCTCGCGCTCGTCGGCTCGCTCGCCGGCGTCGAGGTCGCGATCGCATCGCCCGAGGGCTACACGCTCGAGGACGGCCTGCCCGCCACGCTGACGACCGACCCCGCCGAGGCGGTCGCGGGCGCCCACGCGATCTACGCCGACGTGTGGGTCTCGATGGGCGACGAGGCGACGGCCGACCAGCGGCGGGCGGACCTCGCGCCGTACCGCATCGACGACGCGCTGCTCGACCGCGCGGCGGACGGAGCGATCGCGCTGCACTGCCTGCCCGCGCATCCCGGCGAGGAGATCACCGCCGAGGTCCTCTACGGCCCGCGCCAGCGGATCTGGGACCAGGCCGAGAACCGGCGCCACGCGCAGAAGGCGCTGCTCGAGCTGCTCGTGGGTGACCCGGGGTGGGTCCAGCCGGTCCGGTAGTACCGTCCCGCTCATGCCGCAGCCGAAGAAGCCCTCGGGTCGGGGCGCGACGACGGCCGACGACGACGACGCCCGCAACGCGCTGATCGCCCTGCGCGATCTGCTGCTCCTCCCGAGCGAGCGGCTGCGGGAGACCGTCGAGGACGCCGTGCGCCGCGGCAGGATCACCCGCAGCGACGCGGAGGAGCTCGTCGACCGCCTCGTCGAGGCGGGCCGCCAGCAGACCGACGACGTGCTCGCCCGGCTCGAGCGGATGGTGCCCGGCGCCGGGCCGGTGACCCGTGCGGTGCGGCAGGTCGACCGAGCCCGCCGGAACGCCGGCAGCCAGGAGCCGGCGCTGCCGATCGAGCTGTACGACGAGCTGACGGCCGCGCAGATCACGTCGCGCCTGGACGACCTCGAGCCGGCCGACCTGCGCGTGCTCGTCGACTACGAGAAGCGCAACGCGAACCGCAAGTCGGTGCTCGCGGCCGCCGAGAAGCGCCTGCGCTGACCCGGCCCGAGCGGCCGGAGGCGGGGCGGCGCGGACGTCGCCCCGCGAACGCGTCCTAGGCGGGCATGCCCTCGTGGACGCCGCTGCGGATGCCCTCGCGCAGCTCGGCGTTGTCCTCGTGGCCGTGCACGGCCACGGCGTGCTGCACGGCGGCCTCGACCAGCTCGTCCTCCGAGTCGGCGGAGATCGCGATCGTGCAGTTCGACTCGCTCGGCATCTCCCGGCAGTCGACGAAGTACCGCATGGTGCCTCCTTGTTGGATGCCAGGCCGACGCTACCGTCGTGGGGTGTCCGCGTCCACCTCACAGGTCCAGCGTCCCGAGCGAGGGCAAGAGCTCGAGCTGACCGTCGACGCGCTCGCGTACGGCGGCAACGGCGTCGCGCGCATGGACGGCTACGTCGTCTTCGTCGGGGGCGCCGTACCCGGCGACCGCGTGCGCGCCGTCGTCACCAAGCGCAAGCGCGCCTACGCCGAGGCGCGGACGCTCGAGGTGCTCACGCCGTCGCCGGACCGGGTGGTGCCGCAGGCGCCCGGCCATCCCGGCGCGTCGTGGCAGGTGCTGCCGTACGAGCGCCAGCTCGAGGTCAAGACCGAGCAGGTCGACGACGCGCTGCGGCGCATCGGCCGCCTCGACGGCTTCGAGCTGGAGCCGATCGTCCCCGCCGACGAGCAGTGGCGCTACCGCAACAAGCTCGAGTACTCGTTCGGCACCGGCGACGACGGCAAGCTCGTGTGCGGGTTCCACAAGCCCGGCTCGTGGGAGGAGATCGTCCACGTCGAGGACGACCTGCTCGCCTCCGAGGCGATCAACGAGCAGCGCCGCCGCATCGTCGACTGGGCCCGCGAGACCGGGCTGACGGCGTACGACCGCCGCGAGCAGCGCGGCTTCCTGCGCAACCTCGTGCTGCGCGAGGGCCGCCGCAGCGGCGACCTCCAGGTCCGGCTCGTGACGAGCGAAGGCGTGCTCGACGGCGAGGACGGCCTCGAGCGGGCGAGCGACGGCGCGGGGCTCTTCTGGACGCGCATCCAGACCGTCGGCGAGACGACGATGGGCGGCGTCACCGAGCACCTCGCCGGGGCGCCGCAGCTGCGCGAGGAGCTGTCGGGCCTCGAGTTCCGGATCTCCCCCGAGGCGTTCTTCCAGACGAACACGACGATGGCCGAGCGGCTGTACGCGATCGCCGGCGAGTACGCCGACCTGAAGGGCTACGAGCGCATCTACGACCTGTACTGCGGCATGGGCACGATCGGGCTGACGCTGGCGCCGCGCGCCGGCGAGGTCTGGGGGCTCGAGGTCGTCGAGGAGGCGATCGCCGACGCGATCAACAACGCGCGGCGCAACGAGGTCGGCAACGCGCGGTTCTTCGCGGGCGACGTGCGGCTCGCGCTGCGCGAGCTGGCCGAGAAGGCCGGCAAGCCCGACGTGGTGGTCGTCGACCCGCCGCGGGCGGGGCTCTCGCAGAAGGTCGTGCGGCGCGTCATCGAGACCGCGCCGAAGCGGATCGTCTACGTCTCCTGCAACCCGACGACGCTCGCGCCGAACGCCGCGCAGCTCGCCGAGGCGGGCTGGGTGCTCAAGCGCGTGCGCCCCGTCGACATGTTCCCGCAGACGCACCACATCGAGTGCGTCGCGGTGCTCGAGCGCGGCTAGGGCGCGCCGGTCCCGAGGGCCTCGCAGAGCGCGCGGCCCTCGTCGTCCTGCTGCTCGGCGATGACGGCGAACAGGCGCAGCGGCTCGACGGACACGAGCAGCAGGCTGACGACGACGTGCACGATCGAGCCGTCGCGCCGGACGTAGGTCTTCTCGTACGGCCGCGCCCGGCCCGTGGCGCGCGCCTCGCCGATCGCGCGGGCGTCGGCGGTCAGCGACTCGGGCCGCGTGAGCCGCATCCACGACAGCTCGCCGGCGTCGAGCTCGGCGCGGGTGAACCCGACCATGTCGAGGTACGGCGTCGTCGAGGCCAGCACGCGGCTGCCGTCGCCGATGACCGCGGCGACCCTGTCCGCCGCCACCGCCTCACGCACCGCCTGCGGGAGGTCGAGCTCGCCGAGCTCGTCGAGGATCCCGGTCACGAGATCGCCCTCCGCTCGATCTCGTCGCCGCGCGCGATCACGACATCGGTCGTCAAGTCCGGCGGGAACAGGCCGTGCTCCACCACGCCGGGGACCGCGGCGAGCCGGGCCGCGAGCTCCGCCGGATCTCCGACGTCGCCGAGGAAGTCCGCGATCAGCCCCCCGTCGGGGCTCGGCGGCGCGTGGCGGAACGCGGCGGTCTTGAGCGCCGCGAGCGTGGCGGGCGCGCCGAAGGCGAGCAGCTCCAGCGGGATCGGCGCGCGGATCTCGTCGACGACCTTCGTGCTGTCGGCGATGACGACGAAGCGGTTCGACGCGGCCGCGACGACCTTCTCGCGCAGGTGCGCCCCGCCGCCGCCCTTGACGATCCACCCGTCGGGCGCGATCTGGTCGGCGCCGTCGACCGCGATGTCCAGCCGCTCGAGCCGGTCGAACGACTCGACCGCCAGCCCGAGCCCGCGCGCCTGGTGCTCGGTCCCCGGCGACGTCGCGACGCAGCGCAGGCCCTCGAGGCCGCGCTCGGCGAGCGCGTCGACGAAGTGCTTCACGGTCGAGCCGGTGCCGAGCCCGACCGTCATCCCATCCTTGACGAGCGCGGCTGCGGCCCGGCCGGCGGCCCGCTTCTCGAGGTCGGGGTCGGCCATCGCCCGCGCACAGTACGCAAAGACGGGGACGTGCCATCCTGCCGCGCCATGCTTGCCGTGACGATCGCCGACGGAGCCCTGACCATCGCCGAGCATCCCGACCCCGAGCCGGGGAACGGCGAGGTGCTCGTCCGCGTCCGCGCCGCCGGCATCAACGGCGCCGACATCCTGCAGCGCAAGGGCGCCTACCCGGCGCCGCCCGGCTCGCCGCAGGACATCCCGGGACTCGAGCTCGCCGGCGAGGTCGCCGCGCTCGGCCCGGGCGCCACGCGCTTCGCGGAGGGCGACCGCGTCATGGGCATCGTCGGAGGCGGAGGGCAGGCCGAGCTCGCGGTGGTCCACGAGCGCCAGCTCATGCCCGTTCCATCGTCGCTGGACTGGCCCGCGGCGGGCGGCACGCCCGAGGTCTTCACGACGGCTCACGACGCCGTCTTCACGCAGTGCGGGCTGAAGCCGGGGGAGCGGCTGCTGGTCCACGGCGCGGCGGGCGGCGTCGGCACGGCGGCGGTGCAGCTCGGCCGCGCGGCGGGCGCGCGCGTCACCGCGACGGTCCGCAACGAGAGCCTGCGCGACGCCGTCGTGGAGCTCGGCGCCGACGAGGTCGTCGACCCCGCAGACTTCGAGGGACTCGGCCCGTTCGATGTCGTGCTCGAGCTGGTCGGCGCCCCGAACGTGCCCGGCGACCTGAAGGTGCTGGAGACCGGCGGGCGGATCGTCGTCATCGGCGTGGGCGCCGGCTTCAAGGCGGAGGTCAACCTGGTCGCGCTCATGGGCAAGCGCGCGTCGCTGCGCGCCTCGACGCTGCGCGCGCGCCCGCTGGAGGAGAAGGCGCAGACCGCACGCCTCATGGAGCAGCAGGTGCTCCCGCTGCTCGAGCGCGGCGCCGTCCGGGTGCCCGTCGCGGCGACCTTCGCGCTGGACGAGGCCGAGGCCGCCTACGACCGCTTCACGAGCGGCGGCAAGCTCGGCAAGATCGTCCTGCTTCCCTGACCGTCAGCCCGGCGGCGCCTCGGCGCCCTGCTCCTCCTCCAGCGGCACGTCCTCCGTGGCGTGGATGGAGCAGAGCGGCGGACTGCCGGAGTCGAGGATGGCGCGCTGCTCGGAGGGGATGAGCGGAGCGCCGCACACCTGACACCGGTCGGGGACCGCGGGATCGACGGTCTTCTCCTCGAGCGACATGCCCAAGAGGTTAGGCGCTTCGCAACAAGCGTGGCAGCCGCCTCGCCCCGGGCGCCAGGAAGGCAACCGCGAGGAAGGGCAGCGCCGGGATCGGCCGGTCCACCGCTACGGCCAGCACGGTCGACAGCGCGAGGCCAGCGACCATGAGCGGGATCGCGACCCGCGGGCGCAGGCCGTAGCGGATGGCCCACGCGGCGAACAGGGCGAGGAACGCGGCGTCGAGGAACCCGAGGCTCGTGATGCTCGCGCCGCCGCCCCAGGCGGGTAGGTCGAACGTGAGGACGTCGACGGGATCGAAGTCCGCGACCTCGTGGTCGGAGCTCGCGAAGACCGACGCGGCGTCGATCCCCGCGACGAGCACCGGCAGCGCGACGACCGCCAGCGGCAGCGCGAACGCGCGTGCGAAGAGCAGGCCGACGGCGGCGGCGAAGATCGCCTCGACCGGGTTCGCGGCGGCGCCGACGTCCTGCCCGGTCAGCGCGGTGGCCAGCAGCGCGGCTCCGATCCCGAGGACCACCAGCCCGGCGACGTCGTGGCGCCACGGCAGCGGCGCGAGCGCGCACACCCCCACCGCGACGGCGCCGAAGAAGGCGGCGAGCATCCGGCCGCCGTCCCCGGACACGCTCGGCAGGTCGTCGATCAGGAGGAAGTACGCCGTCGCCAGCGCGACGGCCAGGCCCGCCGCTAGTACGGGGGCAGATCGGCGTACCACGTCCCGAGCACGCGGAAGGCGGTCCAGAACTCGCGCTTGGCCGCCTCCTCGTCCAGGGCGCCGTCGATGTTCGGGACGAAGAGGGCGTCGATCGAGGGGGTCAGCTGCTGGATCTCGCCGGGCCGCAGCTCCAGCGGCCGCGACAGCGGCACCTGCAGGTCGTTGAGCTCGAAGAGCGCGTCCTCGCCCATGACCACGATGATCTTGGGCTGCACGATCGCGATCTCCTCGAGCACGCGCGCCATGCAGACGGGATCCGCCTGCTCGGTATGGCCCACGGGGCACTTCGCGAAGAGCGTCCCGTAGACGGCGAGCGGATCGATCTGCAGACGGCGCAGCGCCTTCATGAGCGCGGTCCCGGAGCGGCCGTAGAACGCGACGCCCTCCTCGATCTCGCTCATGGTCGGGGCCAGCTTCAGCAGCATCACGTCGGCTCGCGGGTGGCCGGAGCCGAGGACGGGCATCAGGTTGCCGCGGGGGCAGAGCGAGCAGCTCTGGACCTCGCGGGTGAGGGCGTTGAGCTCGCGGATCGCTCGCTCGAGGTACTTCTCGCGGATCTCGTCGTCGGTGGCCGGCATGCGCCCCACCCTGTTCTGCTCCGCGCGGCGCTCTCCCTCCCCGTGCATCACGCCTTGCGCTCGGCCCTCCGGACACGTCGGCGCTTGACCGCCTGCCGAGCGCCGGCCGGCGTGGCCTTCGTCTCGAGGAACTTCAGGGCCTGCACGTACAGCAGGCTCGACGGCTTCGTGATGATCTCCGCCTCGCGCAGCGCCTCGACGAACTCCTCCGGGCCGTCGAAGTCCGGCATCCGCACGCGGACCGAGCCGAGCCCCTGGGCGACGTGGCTGTCGCTGCCGGCGGCGGCGAGGATCCGGTACTTGGCGGCGAAGCGCTCGGCCTCCTCGTTGAAGGAGCCGATCGCCACGCGCGGGTTGTAAATCTCGATCGCGTCGACGTCGTCGATGATCTTCAGCAGGTGCTCGTAGTCGGGGACCGCGTGCATGCGGTCGAACGGGTGCGGCACGTAGACGACGCCGCCCTGGCGTTTGATCTCGGCGACGGTCTCCTCGAGCGTCAGCCCGCGCGGGATCTTCTCCTGGAGGAACAGGCCGATGACCTCGCCCTGGTGGGCGGTCTTGACCTCCTCGCCGATGATGACCTTCACGCCGTACTCGGCGGCCTTCTCCTGCGCCTCGAAGGCGCCGGAGACCTCGTTGTGGTCGGTGACCGCGATCGCGCCGAGGCCCTGGTCGCGCGCGGTTCGCAGCAGCACCTCGACCGGCGTGGCGCAGTCGCCCGAGTGGTCGGTGTGCATGTGCAGGTCGACGTCGATGCGGCGGTTGCCGGCGATCCGCTTACGCACCTCGGCGTTGCCCTCGGTGGGGTGGCGGCGCGCGACGAGGCCGTCGTAGACGTCCTCGAGCTCGCCGGTGACGCGGTCCCAGCTCAGGTCGGCGCGCAGCGGCGCCGCGGCGCCGGCCAAGCGGGCGCGCAGGTCGGCGTCGCCGATCAGCCGGCCGAGCTGGGCGGCCAGCGTCATCGCGTCGTCGGCGGCGTAGAGCAGACCGCGCTCGCCGTCGGCCAGCAGGTCCTCGTAGACCGCAAGCGACGGGGTGAGCGGAACGGCGCCGGACGCCATCGCGCGCAGCACGACGCCGGGAGCCGGGGCGGTGCCGTCCGACGCCGCCACGACGACGTCCGCGCGCGCGAGCACGCCGTCCTCGGCGGCGACGACCCGGATGCGGTCGCGCAGCGCGGGCGGCAGCATCGGATCGCGGCGGCTGACGATCACGGCCTCCCAGTCGAGGCCGCGCTCGAGGCGCCGCAGGCCGCGCAGGAACAGGCGCAGCGCCTGGCGCTCCTCCGTATCGACGAACGCGATGCGGACCGGGCCGTCCTCACGAGCGCCGCGGTCCACGACGTCGGCGCCGGGCGTCAGCACGCGGTACTCGCCGCCGAACGCGCGCTGCATGAGGTCGGCGGTCGCGCCGTAGCTCGCCAGGCGCGCGTCGAGGCGGCCGAAGACGAGCTGGACGACCTTGCGGGCGAGCTGCGTGGAGACGAGCCGCTCGGCCGGCGCGTGGAACGTGCCGACGTTCAGCGCGCGGCTGTTGCGCAGCGCCGCGCTCGCCGCCGACGGCGCGAACGGCTCGTGCACGTGGACGACGTCGAACGGCGTGGTCGTCAGCAGCTCCTCGATCGTGCGGGCGACGTCGAGCGGCAGGCCCGGTGCGCGCGCCCTCGCCGACGTCGGCAGCTCGGGCAGCACCTCGCCGATGGCGAGCACCTCCTGCTCGAGCGCGCGGCCGGCCTTGATGTCGGCGCGCGACGAGCGGATGCGCTCCTGCTCGCGCGAGGGTGCGATGAGGACGACGGTGTGGCCCCGTTCGCGCAGCTGCTCGGTCACGCGGCGGGCGTGGAGGTTGACCTCGTGCGCCGACTCCAGCGCGTACGGCGTGACCTGCGCGATCGTCAGCGGCTCGGGCACGGGAAACGGGAAGTCTAGGCCGAACAAGACGAAGGCCCGCCGGGGGCGGGCCTTCGTACGGACAGCGGTGTCGCGGCGGGCTAGGCCTGCTTCGCGACCGAGGCGGAGTCCTCCTTGACGGCCTCCTTGGCCTTCGTCGCCCGCGCGGCGGCCGACTTCGTCTTGGAGTGCGCCTCGATGAACTCCTCGGTCTTGATGCGCGCCAGGTCGTCCGGGCGCTGGTTCATCGGCGACTTCATGAGGTAGGAGCTCGGGCCGTCGAGCTGGCCGCCGACGCCGTTGTTCAGCGCGAGCTTGCAGCAGCGCACGGCGTCGATGACGATGCCCGCCGAGTTCGGCGAGTCCCACACCTCGAGCTTCATCTCGACGTTGAGCGGCACGTCGCCGAAGGCCTGGCCCTCGACGCGGATGTGCGCCCACTTGCGGTCCGTGAGCCACGGCACGTAGTCCGACGGCCCGATGTAGACGTCGTCCTCGGGCAGCGTGTGGCCCATGATCGACGTGACCGCGTTGGTCTTCGAGATCTTCTTGGACTCCAGGCGCTCGCGCTCGAGCATGTTGAAGAAGTCCATGTTGCCGCCGACGTTCAGCTGCGACGTGCGCAGCATCTTCACGCCGCGGTCGTGGAACAGGCGGGCGAGCGTGCGGTGCACGATCGTCGCGCCGACCTGCGACTTGATGTCGTCGCCGACGATCGGCAGGCCCTTCGCCTTGAACCGGTCGTTCCAGTAGTCCTCGCGGGCAATGAACACCGGGATGCAGTTCACGAAGCCGCAACCGGCCTCGAGGATCTGCTCGACGTACCACTTCGTCGCCTGCTCCGACCCGACCGGGAGGTACGACACGACGACGTCGGTCTGCGTCTCCTGGAGGATCTTGACGATGTCGGCGGTCTTGCCCTCGGCCTTCGTGATCCGCTGCGAGAGGTACTTGCCGAGGCCGTCGTGGGTCATCCCGCGATGGACCTGCACACCGAGCTTCGCCGGGACCTCGGCGAACTTCATCGTGTTGTTCTGGCCGGACCAGATGGCCTCGCCCAGGTCCTTGCCGACCTTCTCGCTGTCGATGTCGAACGCGGCCGTGAACTCGATGTCACGGACGTGGTAGCCGCCGAGATCGGTGTGCATGAGCCCGGGGACGGGCTCGTCCGGGCTGGCGTCCTTGTAGTACTGGACGCCCTGCACGAACGCGCTCGCGCAGTTGCCGACTCCGATGATCGCGACGCGCACCTTGTCGGTCTGGCGCCCGTTCGTGGCGCCGTTCCCGTTGGCGGCGGCCGTGTGTCCGTTGCTGCTGGTCAAGTTGCCTCCTGAAGTTCCGGAGCTTGTTTACCCCGGGTCGACGCCCGCGTTACGCGCGCTGCGGTCAGCTGCCCGCGAGCTGTCGACGAACGAAGAAGATCCGCTGGAAGACCGTCACGATGCTCAGCACGGCCAGCACGTAGACCGCCGGCTCGAGGAGCTCGAAGTCACCAAGTGAAGCACCTTTGGCGAAGAGCAGCCCCACTGAGAGGATCACGACGCGGATGGCCCGCGGCGCGATCCCGACGTCGCCCTTGATGCCGAGCGCCTCCGCGCGAGCGCGCGTGTAGGACACCATCACCGAGCTGAGCACCGCGATCACGGTGGCCGCGACGGCGAAGTCGTTCCCCGCGTCGGAGAACTGCGCGGCGACCGCGGAGAGCACGATCCCCTCGGACGCGCGGTCGAGCGTCGAGTCCAGGAACGCGCCGAACTGCGTGCCCTTGCCGGACATCCGCGAGTAGCGCCCGTCGAGCGTGTCGCAGATCGAGCCGACGATGAAGGCAATGCCGCCGAGGAAGAAGTAGTCCAGGTAGACCAGGACGGCGGCGAGGACGTTCAGCGCCAGGCCGGTGAGCGAGATCGCGTTCGGCGTCAGGCGTGACTCGATGAGCAGGTTGCGGGCCTGCTCGCGACGGGTGGCGTAGGTGCTCAAAGCGTGGCGGGTCGGGGGGCGAACTGCCACGCGGCCGGGCGGGCGCGCCCGAGCTCACGCGCGGCGAGCGCGGAGACCGCAGCCACGGTAGCCCCAAGCACGGCGTCGATGATGAAGTGGTTCGCGGTCGCGACGATCACGAACGTGATGAGGGCCGGGTACGCGCGCCAGAACGCGCGGCCGTAGCGGTTGCGGACCAAGCGGCTGAGCGACCACCCGATCATGAGCGAGAAGGCCACGTGCATCGATGGCACCGCGGCGTACGGGTTGAAGAGCGCGTCGGCCATCGTGCTGTCGGACTTCACGCCGGCGAAGTCGCTGACGCTGTCGAAGAAGCCCCACTCGGGGAAGAAGCGCGGCGGCGCCGTCGGATAGAGGATGTAGCCCACGAGGGCGAGGCCCATCGCGACCATCATCATGTTCCGCACGAAGTAGAAGCTCTCGTTGCGCCAGATGTAGATGAAGAAGAGCGCGCCGAGCGTCACGGACGTCTGCGCGTTGAGGTAGATCCACGACGCGACGTCCGTTATGAAGCCGGAACCGCTGACCCACGCCTGGACGCTCGGCTCCACGAAGACGTGCAGCGTGCGCTCGAGCGAGATGATCCCGCGGCCGTTCTCGAACGCCCGGCTGGCAGCGCCCGGATCGTCCGCGAAGCCGCGCACGATGCTGTAGCCCTGGTAGGCGCACCAGAACAGCGCGACCTGCCGCATCGCGTCCATCGGACCATGCGGTAGGAGGGCGAGGATGCGCTGTGCGCGGACGGGCACAGGGCACGATGTTAACCAGGCGTGCACACGGCTTCGGCGTTCCTAACGAGACCTAACGGATGGCTCGCGGACAGCCGCACCGTCCCGGCCGCGGCGCTCGTCACCTCGGTCCAGCCGCCCGGCGCCTCGCGCACGCACGCGGAACCGTCCCGCCAGAACGGGGTCCAGCGCAGCTTCACGACCGACCGCCCGGGCCGGTCGAACCGCAGCTCCGCGCCGGTCGGCGTGAAGGAGATCAACCGCGCCGCCCCATCCGCGGCCGGCGCCGCGTTCCGCACCGCGAAGACCCGCCAGCGCCCCGGCGTGTCGATCTCCTCGAGGAACGGGAGCCCCTTCGCGACGAGGCGAGCCTCGGCCTCTCCCGACGCGTCCCGCGGGATCCCCAGCGGCAGCGCGACGTAGGCGATCGCGTTCTCGCGGAGCCATCGTTCGTAGCGGGCGGGCGTGAGGGTGCCTTCGTAGAAGAGGCCGTTTCGGTCGCGGTCGACCTGGCGCTCCCAGCCGCGGGCGATCGGGAGGTCGTCGGCGACGTACCGCGTCTCCCAGTGGTTCTGGGTGAAGGGGATCTCGACGCGTCCCGGCGGGCGGTCCTTGAGGAAGTCGGTCAGCGGCCGGTAGAACGACGCCTCCGTCGCCGGGTCGCCGATCGTCCGCAGGGCGTCGCGGGCGGCCGGCTGGAGGATCCAGTAGGCGAGCGGCAGCGCGAGCACGGCGAGCAGGACCTTCCTTCGCGGCCACAGCAGCGCAACGGCGATCGGCGCGATCGCGAGCGCCCCCAGCCGCACCGCGTTCCCCCCGATCGGCGACGGGACGACGAACGCGGCGACGCACAGCACCCCGTACAACACCGCCCCGGTCCGCACCGGTCCCGGCGGAGACGCGATCGCGACCGCCGCCGCGGCGACGACGCACGGCAGGAACGCGCTCACCACGAACGGGAACGTCCCGCCCTCCGGGAACAGCGCGACGAGGAACGCGGTCGGGACCGCCGCTCCGGCGATCAGCGCAAGACCGGCCGCGGCCCCCGGCCGGCTGCGGAGGGCCGGGAGGCGCCCGGCGAGCTCCTCTTCGCCCGCTGGGCGGAGAGGCGTGGCGATCAGCGCGGCTCCCGCCAGCGCGACGAAGAGGGCGGCGACGGGGGAGGCGAAGGCGGTGAGGACGGCGAGGATGGCTGCCAGACCGGGTCCTCTCCGGACCGCGGCGGCGACCGCGGCGATCCCGAGGGCGGCGCCGAGGGTGAAGGGGCCGCGGCCGCTGACGATGCCGGCGAGCAGGGCGGGGAGGGCGCAGAGCGCGGCGGTGCGGCCGCCGAGCCACGACATCGCGGCGGTCGCGGCGACGACGGAGAGCGCGGCGAGGAGGCGGACGCCCAGCAGCGCGGCGAGCGGCGGGTAGAGGACGCTGTAGCCGGGCGTGTGGTGGCCGCCGTACCAGGCGGTGCTGTAGAGCGTGAACCCCTCGCGCGCGAAGAGGTCGGCGCGGAAGGAGGCGGCGGCGAGGTCGGCTGTCGGCGGCGCGAACGCGATGTAGAGGAGGCCGCCGATGACGGCGGCGACGAGCGCTAGCGGAGGCTGGCCAGGTCGACCGCGACGACGTCGAACCGCTCCCCCTGCACGAGCGCGACGCCCGCGCGGCGGTACGCCGGCGACAGCAGCGTCGACCGGTGCGTCGGCGAGCTCATCCACATGCTCACGATCGCAGCCGCCCGGTCGGGCGTGTCCGGCGACAGCATCCCCAGCGTCTCGCCGACCGCCCGCGCACGGACGTACCGGCGCAGCCGCGTCGCCATCGGCGTGCCGTCCTCGGAGTCGTGCTCGAGGTGCGACGACCACTGGACCTCGGCCGCCTTCTCACGCGCCGCGACCGTGAGCGCCGCCGAGGCGCGCAGCGGCCGCACCCCGTTGATCGACCGCAGCGCGTTGATGCGCCGCAGCACCGACCGCTCGACCGGCGACAGCGACGACGAGGTCGCGGAGCGGGGGGCGAAGGAGGCGCCCGGCAGCCACACCTCGGCGCCGGCGGAGGGCGCGGCGATGAAGAAGGCGGCAGCCGCGACGGAGAGCAGCCTCCGGGCGAGTCTCCGGACGGAGACGGCCGGTACGGCCGGGACCGGTGAGAACGCGCAGCGGGGCGCGGCGACGAGCAAGCGGCGCATGGTTCTGGACGAGGTGGGACGCACGGCCCGGGGAGGGCCGCGAGGACGACGAGCGGGGCACCCTAGCGACGGATTCCGACGTGGCCCGGCTCGCACGTGGCATCTTCTCCGCGTGCCCACCCTTCTCCTTGGAGAGGCGCTCGTCGATCTCATCTGCGAGCGCCCTGTGTCAGTGCTCGCTGACGCCGACGCGTTCGTCCCGCACTTCGGCGGGGCGGTCGCCAACGTGGCCGTCACGGCCGCGCGGCGGGGCGCCAAAGTGGAGCTGGCGGGCGGCGCCGGCGACGACGCGTGGGGCGCCTGGCTCCAGGAACGCCTGCAAAGCGAAGGGATCGGGCTCAGCTGGTTCGAGCTGCACCAGGGGCTCGTCACACCGGTCGCGTTCGTCACCGTCGACGAGGGCGGCGAGCCGTCGTACGCGATCTACGGCGACACGATCCAGGCCGTCGTCGAGGCGCTCGGGCCGCGGCTGCTCGACGCGGTGGCGGCGAGCGACGCGCTCTTCCTCACCTCGAACACGATCGTGGGCGAGCGTGAACGCGCCTTGACGTTCTCGGCGCGCGATCGCGCGATCGAGCTCGGCAAGCCGGTTCTGGTCGACCCGAACCTCCGCCTGCACCGCTGGAACGCGCCCGCGGAAGCGGCGTCGGAGGCGCGCGCGCTCGTCAAGGGCGCGTTCCTCTGCAAGTGCAACGCCGAGGAGGCGCGGCTGCTCTCCGGCGAGGAGGACCCGGCCGCGGCGGCGGAGGGGCTCATCGCGATGGGCGCCAAGCACGTCATCGTCACCCGCCCGGACGGCGCGATCCTCCGCGGCGGCGGCCTGCGCGCCGACGTCCCCGCCCAGGTGCTCAAGCCCGTCAGCACCGTCGGCGCCGGCGACGCGTTCATGGGAACGATCCTCGCCGGGCTCGCAGCGACCGGCTTCTACCCGCCGGCGATCGCCGCCGCCATGCGCGACGCCGTCCAGGAAGCGGGCGCGGCGACGCAGCGGTGGGGCGCCGTGGCGTGAGGGGCCGCGTTCGCCGGATCCGCGAGCGCCTGCGCGAGACCTACGGCGTCCCCGTGATGCCACCGCACCGCGCCCCGATCGACGAGCTCATCCTCACCGTCCTCTCCCAGTCGACCAACGACCGCAACCGGGACGTCGCCTTCCTCCGGCTGCGGGAGCGATTCGCGGGCGGGCCCGCCGAAGAGGGCGCGGGGGAGGCCCGCGCGACGGCCTCTCCGGGAGGCGTCGACTGGGAGGCCGTGCGGGCGGCGCCGACCGAGGAGATCGAGGAGGCGATCCAGCCGGGCGGGCTGCACCGACAGAAGTCGGTGCGCATCAAGCAGATCCTCGAGGCGATCGGGGATCCGCTCTCGCTGGACGATCTCGAGCAGCTGCCGGTGCCGGAGGCGCAGCAGCGGCTGACCGCGCTGCCCGGCGTGGGCCGGAAGACGGCGGCGTGCGTGCTGCTGTTCAGCTTCGGGATGCGCGACGTGCCGGTCGACACGCACGTCTCCCGCGTCGGCGAGCGCCTCGGCCTGTTCCCGGAGACGAAGAGCTTCGACCGCCTGCACGACGCGATGCTCGCGCTGACGCCGCGCGGCGCCGAGCTCGAGCTGCACGTCAACCTCCTGCGCCACGGCCGCCGCACCTGCCACTCGCAGCGGCCGGCGTGCGAACGCTGCGAGCTGCGCCGCCTGTGCCCGAGCCGCCGCGCGTAGCCACGAAGGTCTGGGACCTCGAGCTCACCGAGCTCGCACCGGCCAAGCCGCTCCCGCCGTCCGCCCGCGCGGAGCACGCCGCCGTCCCGTTCGGGCCGCTCAACCGCTGGTTCTACGAGGAGATCGGCGCGGACTTCCACTGGATCGACCGGCTGCGCTGGAGCGCGAACCGCTGGCAGGCCTACGCCGACTCGGTCGAGACGTGGCTCCTCCACGAGGACGGGACGCCCGCGGGCTACGCCGAGCTGCGCGGGCACGGCCCCTTCGCCGCGATCGAGATGTACGGGCTGCTCGCCCCGTTCCGCGGGCGCGGCCTGGGCGGCGCCTTCCTGGCCGTGATCACCGCGCGGGCGCTCGCGCTCGCCCCGCTCGTGAAGGTCAACACTTGCGACCTCGACGGGCCGCACGCGCTCGCCAACTACCAGCGCCGGGGCTTCCGGGTCGTGCGGGAGACGATCGAGTCACGCGGCCTGGTGGACCGCTGAAGATCTACTACACTCTGGCTCAGATCTCTTCCAAACGACTGGCTCAGGAGCACCCGACTAGCACCATGCCAAAGACGATCGGCATCGACCTCGGCACGACGAACTCGTGCATGGCCGTCCTCGAGGGCGGCGAGCCCACCGTCATCCCCAACGCCGAGGGTGGTCGGACGACGCCGTCCGTCGTCGCCTTCACCCAGGGCAACGAGCGGCTGGTGGGCACCGTCGCCAAGCGGCAGGCGGTCACCAACCCGGGCCGCACCGTCTTCTCCATCAAGCGCTTCGTCGGCCGCAAGGAGGCCGAGGTCCGCGAGGAGGAGTCGATGGTGCCGTACCAGGTCGTCTCCGGCCCCGGCGGCGACGCGCGCGTGGAGATCGACGGCAAGCAGTACTCCCCGCCGGAGATCAGCGCGATGATCCTCCAGAAGCTCAAGGCGGACGCGGAGGCGTACCTCGGCGACACCGTCGACAGCGCGGTCATCACCGTCCCGGCGTACTTCAACGACGATCAGCGCCAGGCGACGAAGGACGCCGGCAGGATCGCCGGCCTCGACGTCAAGCGCATCATCAACGAGCCGACGGCCGCGTCGCTCGCCTACGGCCTCGACAAGGAGGCCGACCAGACGATCCTGGTCTTCGACCTCGGCGGCGGCACGTTCGACGTGTCGGTGCTCGAGATCGGCGACGGCGTCTTCGAGGTGAAGTCGACCTCGGGCGACAACCACCTCGGCGGCGACAACTTCGACAAGGCGGTCGTCGACTGGCTCGTCTCGCAGTTCAAGCAGGACCAGGCCATCGACCTGTCCAAGGACCCGATGGCGCTCCAGCGCCTCTTCGAGGCCGCGGAGAAGGCGAAGATCGAGCTGTCGACGGCGCAGGAGACGCAGATCAACCTGCCGTTCATCACCGCCGACCAGTCCGGCCCGAAGCACCTGGACCAGCGCCTCACCCGCGCGAAGTTCAACGAGCTCACGTCGGACCTGCTCGACCGCGTCGTCGCCCCGGTCCGCCAAGCGCTCGACGACGCCAAGGAGAAGGGCGTCACCGACGTCGACCACGTCGTGCTCGTCGGCGGCATGACCCGCATGCCGGCCGTGCAGGACAAGGTGAAGGAGCTCACGGGCAAGGACCCGCACCGCGGCGTCAACCCGGACGAGGTCGTCGCCGTCGGCGCGGCCGTCCAGGCGGGCGTGCTGTCCGGCGACGTCAAGGACGTCCTCCTGCTCGACGTCACGCCGCTGACCCTCGGCATCGAGACCAAGGGTGGCGTCATGACCAAGCTCATCGAGCGCAACACGACCATCCCGACCCGCAAGTCGGAGGTCTTCTCGACGGCCGAGGACAACCAGCCGTCGGTGGAGATCCACGTGCTCCAGGGCGAGCGCGAGATGGCGACGTACAACAAGTCGCTCGGGAAGTTCCAGCTCACCGGCATCCCGCCGGCGCCGCGGGGCGTGCCGCAGATCGAGGTCGGCTTCGACATCGACGCGAACGGCATCCTCAACGTGACCGCGAAGGACCTCGGCACGGGCAAGGAGCAGAAGATCGAGATCCGCGCGGGCGGCGGCCTGTCCGACGACGAGATCAAGCGGATGGTCAGCGACGCGGAGTCGCACGCCGACGAGGACCGCAAGGCGCGGGAGCTCGCCGAGGCGCGCAACAACGCCGAGAACGCCGCCTACCAGGCCGAGCGCCAGCTCAAGGACCTGGCCGAGCAGATCGACGAGTCCTCCAAGAGCGACATCGAGCAGCGGATCAAGGACGTCCGCGAGGTCGTGACGAGCGAGGACCCGAACGAGATCAACGCCAAGGCCGAGGCGCTGCAGACCGCCTTCCACGCGGTCAGCGAGCAGATGTACCAGCGCGCCCAGCAGCAGGCCGCGGCCGACGGCGCGACCGCCGAGGCCAACGGCGCGACGGGCGACGCCTCCACCGAGGAGGACGTCGTCGACGCCGAGGTCGTGGACGAGGGTCGCTAGTGGAGCACGAGGCTCGCATCACCGAGCCGGCCGTGGAGGGCGCCGCGCACGACGCGGCGCCCGCCGAGGCCGCTGCTCCGCCGCCGTCGCCCGAGCAGCAGGAGGCCGAGGCGGCCGCCGAGGTCCAGCACGACCTCGAGGAGCTGCAGGCCAAGGCGGCCCAGCGCGACGAGTTCCTCCAGCTGGCCCAGCGCACGCAGGCGGACTTCGAGAACTTCCGCAAGCGCGCCGCGCGCGAGGCCTCGCTGGCCGAGCACCGCGGCGTCGCGCGCGTGGTGAAGGAGCTCCTGCCCGCGCTCGACAACTTCGAGCGCGCGCTCGCGGCCGCCGAGCACGCCGAGGACCACCTCATCGAGGGCTTCCGCCTCGTGCAGGCCGAGGTGCTCGCCGCGATCGGGCGCGTGGGCGTCGAGGCGTACTCGCCGAAGGGCGAGGCGTTCGACCCGAACGTGCACGAGGCCATGGCGCAGCAACCCGTCGAGGACGCGGCGAGCGGCATCGTCGTCGAGGTCTACCAGTCCGGCTACCGGCTCACGAGCGGGGACGTCATCCGTCCCGCGAAGGTGATCGTCGCCGCCTAGGAGCGCCCCATGCCGGAGAAGGACCTCTACAAGGTGCTCGGCGTCGACAAGAAGGCGACGGCCGACCAGATCAAGAAGGCGCACCGCAAGCTCGTCCGCCAGTACCACCCGGACCGCAACCCGGACGACCCCAAGGCGGAGGAGCGCTTCAAGGAGGTCCAGCACGCGTACGACGTCCTGGGCGATCCCGACAAGCGCAAGCAGTACGACCGCGGGGGGTTCAACCCCTTCGGCGCCGGTGGGCCCGGCGGCTTCGGGGGCGGCCCCGGCGGGTCGGGCACCTTCGATCCCGGCGGGTCGTTCAGCGACATCCTCTCGAACCTGTTCGGCGGCGCCGCGGGCGGCGCGGCCGGCGGGCGCGCGGGCCGCGGCAAGGCCGGCGCGCCGCGGACCGAGCGCGGCCGCGACCTCGAGACCGAGGTCCAGCTCACGTTCGAGCAGGCGGTCGAGGGCGCGCAGGTGTCGCTGCAGGTGCCGATGTCGGCGACGTGCACGACGTGCCACGGCACGGGCGCGAAGCCCGGCACCACGCCGAAGGTGTGCCCGCGCTGCCAGGGCCGCGGCGTCGAGTCGCAGGGCCAGGGGCTCTTCTCGATCTCGCAGCCGTGCACGCAGTGCGGCGGCAGCGGGACGGTCATCGAGGACCCGTGCCCGACGTGCGCCGGCAGCGGCGCGACGCGGACGGTCAAGAAGTACCGCGTGAACATCCCCGCGGGCGTGCGCGAGGGCAGCCGCATCCGGCTGGCAGGCAAGGGCGAGCCGGGCCGCAACGGCGGCGCGACCGGCGACCTCTTCGTCATCACCCACGTCGCCGACTCGCCGGTGTTCAAGCGCAAGGGCGACCACCTCGAGGTCGAGGTGCCGCTCACGATCCCCGAGGCGCTGCGCGGCGCCGAGATCGAGGTCCCGACGCTCAACGGCCGCAAGCGCCTGCGCGTCCCCGCCGGCACGAAGCACGGCACCGTCCAGCGCCTGCGCGGCGAGGGCCCGCCGCTGCTCGGCGGCAAGGGCCGCGGCGACATCCACTATCGCTTCATCATCGACGTCCCCGACCAGCTGACGTCCGAGCAGCAGAAGGCGATCGACGAGCTCGCCTCCGTCATGAACGGCAACCCGCGCGGGAGGCTCTTCGCATGAGCATGCGGCGGCGTACGACGACGCGCATCGAGGTCTCCCACGACCGCGGCGTCTTCATGATCTCCGTCGCGGCGGAGCTCGCCGAGATGCATCCGCAGACGCTGCGGATGTACGAGGCGCGCGGGCTCATCGAGCCCCAGCGCTCCCCGAAGGGCACCCGCCTCTACTCGTACCGCGACGTCGAGCGGCTGCGCCGCATCCAGGAGATGACGGCCGAGCTCGGGCTCAACCTCGCGGGCGTCGAGCGCGTGCTCGAGCTCGAGGCGCAGCTCGCCCGCGCCACGCGCAAGGCCGAGACGCTCGAGCGCCAGCTCGCGCAGGCCCGCGCCGAGAACGAGCAGCTGCGGCGCGAGCGCGGCGGCGAGCTCGTCCAGTACCGCCGCGGCGAGGTCGTGCCCGTGCGCAACCTCAACCGCGAAGCGGACGGGTCGAGCGCCTAGCCGGCGACCGAGCGGCCGTCGCGCGTGCCGGTCGTCGTGCCCTCGACGGTCCGCGCCTCGCGCTCGACCTCGGGACGGCCGGGGTTGTCGAGCGGGACGTCGTGCGGGTTGATCTCGTCGTGCGCCTCGGGCGTGTCGCCGAGCGGCCGCTCGCTGCGGGCCGGCTGCTTCGGGACGTTGTCCGACGAGTCGGCGTCGGTGCGGTTCGAGCCGGCGATCAGCCTGAAGCCGACCGCGGCGATGACGCAGATGAGCGTCAGCAGCGCGATCGGGATGCCGTACTCCGAGTCGAGCGCCACCATCGCGACGACGATCACGACGACGGCCAGCGCGACGCCGAGCAGCAGGAGCAACGGGAAGCGCGCCTTCTCGTGGCCCTGCAGCTTCTCGTTGTGATCGGGAGTCATGGGGTTCGGAGTACCCGCGACGCCGAACCGCCACGCGTGACAGGTCGCGTTTCGACCGCTACACTCGATCTAAGTCATCGCGACTGAGATTTCATGCAGCCAGATCGATTCACCATCAAGTCACAGGAAGCCATTGCCGCCGCGGGCCGGCTCGCGGAGGAGCGCCGCAACCCGCAGGCGACCCCGGAGCACCTCCTCGCGGTGCTGCTCGAGCAGGACGGCGGGATCGTCCCCGCGGTGCTGCGTAAGCTCGGTGTCGAGTCCGCGCAGGTGCGCGGCCCGCTGACCGCCGCCCTCGACGGCCTCCCGACGATGGGAGCCGGTGGCGAGGTCTCCGGCCAGCCGTCGTCGGAGCTCGTCCAGGTGCTCCGCGCGTCGGAGCACGAGATGCGCGAGCTCAAGGACGAGTACGTCTCGACGGAGCACCTGCTGCTCTCGCTCGCCGGCCACGGCTCGAAGGCGGGCGACGCGCTGCGCTCCGCCGGCGCGACGAAGGACCAGCTCGTCCGCGCGATCTCCGAGGTGCGCGGCTCGGCCCGCGTCACCGACCAGTCGCCCGAGGACAAGATCCAGGCGCTCGAGAAGTTCGGCGTCGACCTCACCGAGCGCGCCGCCCGCGGCGAGCTCGACCCGGTCATCGGCCGCGACGACGAGATCCGCCGCGTCATCCAGGTCCTCAGCCGCCGGACGAAGAACAACCCCGTGCTCATCGGCGAGCCGGGCGTCGGCAAGACCGCGATCGCCGAGGGGCTCGCCCAGCGCATCGTCTCCGGCGACGTGCCCGAGTCGCTGCGCGACCGCCGCGTCGTCGCGCTCGACATCGGCGCGCTCATCGCGGGGTCGAAGTACCGCGGCGAGTTCGAGGACCGGCTGAAGGCCGTCCTCAACGAGGTCAAGGAGGCCTCGGGCCAGATCATCCTGTTCATCGACGAGCTGCACACGATCGTCGGCGCCGGCGCGGCCGAGGGCGCGGTCGACGCCGCGAACCTCCTGAAGCCGATGCTGGCCCGCGGCGAGCTGCGCGCGGTCGGCGCCACGACGCTCGACGAGTACCGCAAGCACATCGAGAAGGACGCCGCGCTCGAGCGCCGCTTCCAGCCCGTGCTCGTCGACGAGCCGTCGGTCGAGGACGCGATCGCGATCCTCCGCGGGCTCAAGGAGCGCTACGAGGTGCACCACAACGTGCGCATCTCCGACCCGGCGATCATCGCCGCGGCGACGCTCTCGCACCGCTACATCGCCGACCGCTTCCTGCCCGACAAGGCGATCGATCTCATCGACGAGGCGTCGTCGCGCCTGCGCATCGAGATCGACTCGCTGCCGACCGAGATCGACGAGGTCGAGCGGCGCGTCATGCAGCTCGAGATCGAGCTGACCTCGCTCGAGAAGGAGACCGACCCCGCGTCGGCCGACCGGCGCGAGGCGATCGAGAAGGAGCTCGCCGACCTGCGCGAGCGCTCGTCGGAGATGAAGGCCGAGTGGCAGGCCGAGAAGGACGCGATCGAGCACGTCGGCCGGCTGCGCGAGCAGCTCGAGCGCGCGCGCCACGACACCGAGGTCGCCGAGCGCTCGGCCGACCTGCAGCGGGCGGCCGAGCTGCGCTACGGCACGATCCCCGAGCTCGAGAAGGAGCTCGCGGCCGCCGAGGAGCGCACCGACGGCAACACCGGGTTCCTCCAGGAGGTCGTCACCTCCGAGGACATCGCCGAGGTCGTCGCCAAGTGGACCGGCATCCCGGTCTCGCGCCTCATGGAGGGCGAGGTCGAGAAGCTCGTGCACATGGAGGAGCGCCTCCACCGGCGCGTCGTCGGCCAGGACGAGGCCGTCGAGGCCGTCTCCAACGCGCTGCGCCGCTCGCGCGCGGGGCTGTCGGATCCGGACCGGCCGATCGGCACGTTCCTCTTCCTCGGCCCGACGGGCGTCGGCAAGACGGAGCTGGCCCGCGCGCTGGCGGAGTTCATGTTCGACTCGCAGGACGCGATGACCCGCATCGACATGTCGGAGTACATGGAGAAGCACGCGGTCGCGCGGCTCGTCGGCGCGCCCCCGGGCTACGTCGGCTACGAGGAGGGCGGCCAGCTCACCGAGGCGGTCCGCCGCCGGCCGTACGGCGTCGTGCTGCTCGACGAGGTCGAGAAGGCCCACCCGGACGTCTTCAACATCCTCCTGCAGGTGATGGACGACGGGCGCCTGACCGACGGCCAGGGCCGGACGGTCGACTTCAAGAACGTCGTCCTGATCATGACCTCGAACATCCCGGGCGGCAGGGCCGGCGCGGAGGGCCACTTCCGGCCGGAGTTCATCAACCGCCTGGACGACATCGTCGAGTTCGCGCCGCTCAGCCGCGAGCAGATCGGGTCGATCGTCGACCTGCAGACCGAGCGCGTGCTGCAGCGGATCGCCGGCCGCGGGATCACCGTCGAGCTCACCGATGCGGCGCGCACGCTGCTCGGGAACCTCGGCTACGACCCGACGTACGGCGCCCGCCCGCTGAAGCGCGTGATCCAGAAGACGCTCGTCGACAAGCTGGCGATGGCGGTCCTCGACGGCGAGTTCCGCGAGGGCGACGTCGTGAAGGTCGACGCCGGCGACGGCGAGCTCGTCTTCATGAAGGGCGTCGTCCCGCTCGGCGACCCCGCGATCACGATCTGACCGGCGGTCACCGGAACGTCGTTCCGGGGAGGGACGCCGTAGGTTGCCCGCATGCGGCTGTCCCTCCTCGCCGGCGTCCTCGCCCTCCTCGCGCTCGCCTCGTCCGCCTTCGCCGCCCCGCCCGGCGAGGTCACGATCCGCCGCGGCTCCGACGGGACGCCGCACGTCCGTGCGACGACGTGGGAGGGGCTCGGGTACGGCTTCGCGCGCGCCCATGCCCACGACAACCTCTGCGTGCTGGCGAACATGTACGCGACGGTGCGCGCCGAGCGCTCGCGGTACTTCGGCCCCGACGCGACCTACGCGATCGAGAACACGTCCACGACGCCGAACAACCTCGCCAGCGACTTCCTGTGGGCGAAGATCGCGAAGAACCGCGTCGTCGAGAAGCTGCTCGCGCAGAAGCCGCCGCGCGGCCCGGTGGCGCCGATCCGGGCGGTCGTCCGCGGCTACACGAAGGGCTACAACGACGTCGTCCGCAAGGAGCGCTCGGCGGTCGAGGACCCGGCGTGCGCCGGGAAGCCGTGGGTGAAGCCGATCCGCGAGATCGACGCCTACCGCCGCTTCTACCAGCTCTCGCTCCTCGCCTCGGGGATGGTCGCCGTGGACGGCATCGGCGGCGCCCAGCCGCCCGCGCCCGCGGCGACGCCGCGCGCGGTGAGCCCGCTCGCGGCGGACGACCTCGCGGAGCGCTTCGCGCCCCGCGGCGTCGGCTCCAACGCCATCGCGCTGGGCCGCAGCGCCACCGACAACGGCAGGGGCATGCTGCTCGGCAACCCGCACCAGCCGTGGACGGGCTCGGAGCGCTTCTACCAGGCCCAGCTCACCGTGCCGGGCAAGGTCGACGTCTCCGGCGCCGCGCTGTACGGCGCGCCGGTGGTGAACATCGGCTTCAACCGGCACCTGGCGTGGAGCCACACCGTCTCGACGGCGCGCCGGTTCGCGATCTACGAGCTGCAGCTCGCGCCGGGCTCGCCGACCACCTACGTCGTCGACGGCAAGCCGAAGCAGATGCGGCGCACGACGGTGACGGTGAAGGCGCGGCGCCCCGACGGCGGGCTCGAGGACCGGACCCGAACGCTGTACAGCACCGACCGGGGCCCGGTGCTGACGTCGCTGCAGGGCGTGCCCATCTTCCCGTGGACGAACGCCAAGGCCTTCGCGATGTTCGACGCGAACGCCGGGAACCTCGGGCGGCTCATGAACCACTACTTCTTCACCGACCGCGCCAAGTCGGTCAAGGAGCTCGACCGGATCGTGCGCAAGTACCGGGGGATCCCGTGGGTCAACACGATCGCCGCGGACCGGGCGGGAGACGCGTACTACGCGGACATCGGGTCGCAGCCGGGCGTCACCAACGCGAAGCTCGACACGTGCTCGACGCCGATGGGCCAGGGCCTCGAGGCGGCGGCGCGCGTCTTCGTCCTCGACGGCTCGCGGTCGGCGTGCGATGCCGGGCTCATGCCGGCGCGCAACCAGCCGTCCCTGCGGCGCAGCGACTACACCGAGAACTCGAACGACTCGTACTGGCTGTCGAACGCGAGGACCAGGCTCGAGGGCTTCCCGCGCATCATGGGCAGCGAGCGGACGCCGCGCAGCCTCCGCCAGCGGATGGGCCTGATCCTCATCGAGGACGGCCTGCGCAACGGGGGCAAGTTCACGCTCGAGTCGCTCAAGGAGACGATGTTCAACAACCGCCTGCTCGCCGAGGAGCTCTGGCGTCCCGAGCTCGTCGCGATGTGCCGCGCCGAGCCGGGCGTGCCCGCCGAGGCGTGCGACATGCTCGCGCGCTGGAGCGGCCGGGACGACCTCGACGCGCGCGGCGCGCTGCTCTTCCGGCGCTTCGCCTCGCGCGCGCTGCGGGCGCCCGGCTCGCCGTTCAGCGTGCCCTTCGACCCGAATGACCCCGTGGGCACGCCGCGCGGCCTGAACACCGCCAACCCGGCCGTCCATCTGGCGCTGCACGAGGCGATCGCCGACCTGCAGAACGCCGGCATGCCGCTCGACGCGCCGCTAACGGCGTGGCAGTACGAGGTCCGTGGCGAGCGCATCCCGCTGCACGGCGGGCTCAGCGAGCTCGGGTCGTTCAACGTGCTGCAGACGACGTTCGACCCGGCCAAGGGCTACACCGGCGTGACGGCGGGCCAGACCTACATCCAGGCGGTCCAGTTCGGCGGCGCCAAGCGGTGCGGCGTTCGCGCGTTCACGAACCTCGGGCACTCGCTGTCGACCGACCCGACGTCGAAGTGGTTCAACAACGGCACGAAGCAGATCGCGCGCAAGGCCTGGACCGATCAGCCCTTCTGCGCGACCGACGTCGCGCGCATGACGAAGCTCGAGGCGCGGTACGGCAAGGCACGCCGCCGTTAGTGTCGGCGGCGTGCTCGCGCCGCTCTGGGAGCCCGAAGGCGTCTACCTGAACACGGCGTCCTACGGGCTCCCGCCCACGCCGGCGTGGGACGCGCTGCAGGAGGCCCTCTCCGCGTGGAGGGGAGGGAGGACGAGCTGGGAGGGCTGGGCCGCGACGACGGAGGACGCGCGTGGGTCGTTCGCTCGCCTGGTAAACGTCGCCGCCGGCGACGTCGCGATCGGCGCGACGGTCGCGGGCTTCCTCGGCACGGTCGCGTCGTCGCTGCCGGAGGGCGCGCGGATCGTCGTGCCCGAGGGCGACTTCACGTCGCTGCTGTGGCCGTTCCTCGTGCGCGGCGCGCGCGTCGTCCCGCTCGCGGACCTCGCCGACGCGGCGGCCGACGCCGACGTCGTCGCGTTCAGCGCCGTGCAGTCGAGCGACGGCACGATCGCCGATCTCGATGCGCTCGCCGCGTGCGCGGCGATGACGATCGTCGACGCCACCCAGGCGATCGGCTGGCTGCCGTTCGACGCGTCGCGCTTCGACGTCGTCGCCGCGCACGCGTACAAGTGGCTGATGTCGCCGCGCGGCACGGCGTTCCTGTCCGTGCGCCGCGACCGGCTCGACGACATCGTCCCGTGGACGGCGAACTGGTTCGCCGGCGACGACGTGCACGGCTCGTACTACGGCACGCCGCTGCGGCTCGCGGCTGACGCGCGGCGGCTCGACACGTCGCCCGCGTGGCACAACTGGGTCGGCACGGCCGCGACGCTCGCGGTGGTCGAGGAGCTCGGCGTCGACCGCATCCACGCGCACGACCTCGAGCTCGCGAACCGGTTCCGAGAAGGCCTCGGGCTCCCGCCCGGCGACAGCCCGATCGTGGTCGCCGAGGCCGATGGCGCCGAGCGACTGGAGGCTGCAGGGATCGTGGCCGCGGTTCGCGCGGGTCGCCTTCGCGCCTCATGGCACGCCTACAACTCAGTGGAAGATGTGGATCGAGTGCTCGACGTGTTGGAAACGTGACGTCGTCCAGAGGACCGAGCTTGCGAGGTCCGGCCGGACGAAATCCGTAGATTTCGACGTATGCCCACGTACATCATGCTCTCGACCCTGACGCCCGAGGGCGTCCAGACGGTCAAGAACAACCCGCAGCGCATCCGCGAGGTCAACCGCGAGGTCGAGCAGCTCGGCGCCCAGGTGAAGGCGCAGTGGGCGACCCTCGGGCACTTCGACTTCATCAGCGTCGTCGAGGCCCCCGACGACCAGACGATGACGCGCGTCTCGCTCGAGCTCGGGTCGCGCGGCACGTCGCACTACGAGACGCTGTCGGCGATCCCGATCGACGACTTCATCTCCAACCTGTAGGTGCGGGTCCTCGTCGTCGGCGCGGGCGGCCGCGAGCACGCGATCGTCCGCGCGCTCGCGCGCTCGCCCCAGCGGCCGGAGCTGATCGCCGCGCCCGGCAACCCCGGGATCGCGCTCGACGCGACCTGCGCCGCCGTCGCGGTCGACGACGTGGAGGGCCTCGTGAAGCTCGCGGGCGACGAGGGCGTCGACCTCGTTGTCGTCGGGCCCGAAGCGCCGCTCGTCGTCGGCCTCGTCGATGCGCTGGACCGCGCGGGCATCGCCGCGTTCGGCCCGTCGCAGGAGGCGGCGAAGCTCGAGGGCTCGAAGGCGCACGCCAAGGAGGTCATGCTCGCCGCCGGCGTCCCGACCGCGGCGAGCCGGACGGTCGGCGACGTCGACCAGGGCATGGGCGCCGTCACCTCGCTGCCGGTCGTCATCAAGTTCGACGGGCTGGCGGCGGGCAAGGGCGTCGTCATCGCGCAGACCGAGGACGAGGCGCGCGCCGCCCTCGAGGCGATGCTGGTCGAGCGCCGCTTCGGCGAGGGCGACGTGCTCGTCGAGGAGTTCCTCGACGGCAGCGAGCTCTCGCTGCTGGCGATCTGCGACGGCGAGCGCGCCATCCCGCTGGCGCCGGCCCGGGACTACAAGCGGATCTTCGACGGCGACGAGGGCCCGAACACCGGCGGCATGGGCGCCTACTCCCCGGTTCCCGGCGTCGACGTCGACGCGGTCTGCGCGGCGGTCCACCAGCCGGTCGTCGACCTGCTCCGCGAGCGCGGCACGCCGTTCCACGGCGTCCTCTACGCGGGCCTGATGCTCACGGGCGACGGCCCGAAGGTCCTCGAGTACAACGTCCGCTTCGGCGACCCGGAGACGCAGGCGGTGCTGCCGCGGCTGCGCAGCGACCTGCTCGCGCTGCTCGAGGCGGCGTCGCGGGCCGGCGGGCTCGCGGACGCGCAGCTCGACTGGTCGCCCGAGCACGCGGTGACGCTCGTGCTCGCCAGCGGCGGCTACCCCGAGTCGGCTTCGAAGGGCGACGTCATCAGCGGCCTTGACGACGTCCCCGCCGGGATCGAGGTCACCCACGCGGGAACGGCGGAGCGCGACGGCGCGATCGTCACCGCCGGCGGCCGCGTGCTGAACGTCACCGCGCTCGGCCCCGATGCGGCCACCGCGCGGGAAGCGGCCTATGCTGCCGCCGACCTGATCACCTTCGACGGACGGCAGCTGAGGCGCGACATCGCGCTGCGTGCCGTGGAGCATCCATGACCGAGCAGCAGACCGCCCCCATCACCGAGACCGAGACCGCCGACCTCGACGCGCTGGCCGAGGACGCGCCGCGCGTCGGGATCATCATGGGCTCCGAGTCCGACAAGGAGCAGATGGAGAAGGCCGGCAAGGTGCTCGAGGACGCCGGCGTCATGTACGAGCTGCGCGTCATGTCGGCCCACCGCGACCCGGACCTCGTCGCCGACTACTGCAAGAACGCGCGGATCCGCGGCCTGCGCGTGATCATCGCCGGCGCCGGCATCTCCGCCGCGCTGCCGGGCGTCGCCGCCGCGCACACCGACCTGCCGGTCATCGGCGTCCCGCTCACCAGCCGCCTCACCGCGGCCGGCGGCCTGGACGCGATCCTCTCGATCGTGCAGATGCCGCCGGGCGTGCCGGTCGGCTGCGTGGGGCTCGACAACCCCCGCAACGCCGCGCACCTGGCGCTGCGCATCCTGTCTGCGTGACCATCAAGACGCTCTCCTCGCGGACCGTCTACGAGAACGCCTGGCTGCGCGTCCGCGAGGACGCGATCGAGCGCGAGGACGGCTCGCCGGGGATCTACGCCGTCGTCGACAAGAACGAGGGCTCGCTCGTCATCCCGTGGGACGGCGAGCGCGTCCACCTCGTCGGTCAGGTCAAGTACCCCGTCGGCGGGTTCTTCTGGGAGCTTCCGCAGGGCGCGATCGACGATCGCGACGCGTCGCCCGAGGAGACCGCCCGGACCGAGCTGCTCGAGGAGACCGGCTTCACCGCCGGCACGCTGACGCATCTCGGGAAGCTCTTCTACTCGCCGGGGATGTCGTCGCAGGGCTTCGACCTGTGGCTCGCCACCGACCTCGAGGCGGGGGAGGCGCGGCCGGAGTCCACCGAGGTCGGCATCCAGTCGCGCGGCTTCACGCGCGAGGAGGTCGACGCGATGGTCCTCGCGGGCGAGATCCGCGACGCGGCGACGCTCGCGGCGTGGGAGCTCCTGCGCATCCGGGGCATCGCGCTGTGAGTCTGCGCGCCATCTCGCCGCTGGATGGCCGCTACGCGCGGCAGCTCGGCGACCTGCACGACCACGTGTCGGAGTGGGCGCTCATCCGCGCCCGCGTGCGCGTCGAGATCGAGTGGCTGCTCGTGCTCGCCCCGCAGCTCGATCCCACGCCGCTGCGGCAGGTCCACGAGGCCTTCGGCGACGCGGAGGCCGAGGAGGTCAAGGCGATCGAGCGGCGCACGAACCACGACGTCAAGGCCGTCGAGTACTTCCTGCGCGAGCGCGTGCCCGCCGAGGTGCGCGAGCTCGTCCACTTCGGCCTGACCTCCGAGGACGTCAACAACCTCTCGCACGCGCTGATGCTGCACGGCGCCATCACCGAGGCGTGGCGGCCGGCGGCGCAGGAGCTCGTCAGCGGCGTGACCGCGCTGGCCGAGGCCACGCGCGACGTCCCGCTGCTCTCCCGCACGCACGGCCAGCCGGCGACGCCGACGACGTTCGGCAAGGAGATGGCGGTCTTCGTGGACCGCTGGCGCCGGCAGATCGCGTTCGTCGACCGCCAGGAGTTCCGCGGCAAGCTCAACGGCGCGGTCGGGACGTACGGCGCGCTGGCGATCGCGCACCCCGATCGCGACTGGGAGGCGATCTCTCAGCGCTTCGTCACGTCGCTCGGGCTGACGTGGGCGCCGCTGACGACGCAGATCGAGTCGCACGACTGGATCGCCGAGCTGTTCCACGCGCTCGGCCGCTTCAACCAGGTGCTCGTCGACTTCGACCGCGACGTCTGGGCCTACATCTCGCGGGGCCTCGTCAAGCAGCGCGTCGTGGCAGGCGAGGTCGGCTCGTCGACGATGCCGCACAAGGTCAACCCGATCGACTTCGAGAACTCGGAGGCCAACGCGGGCGTGTCGACCGCGCTGGGGAACCACATGGCGTCGACGCTCGCCGTCTCGCGGCTGCAGCGCGACCTCTCCGACTCCTCGCTCATCCGCAACGCGGGGGTCGTCGTCGGCCACTCGCTGCTCGCCATCCGCGCGGCGCTGCGCGGGCTGGGCAAGATCGACGTCGACGAGGCGGCCATGCGCGGCGAGCTCGCCGACGCGTGGGAGGTCCTGGCCGAGGCGGTCCAGACCGTCATGCGCAAGCGCGGCGGGGAGGACCCCTACGACCAGCTCAAGGCACTCACCCGCGGCGCCCGGATCGACGAGCCGAAGCTCCGCGCCTTCGTCCGCGAGGCGGACCTCGACGAGGCCGACCGGGCCCGCCTGCTCGAGCTCACGCCGCTCGAGTACACGGGCCTGGCCTCACGGCTCGTCGATCACCTGCGCACTTGAACTCGGCCCCCGCCGGTAAGCGAAGATGGCGCGGTGTCCCCGTCCGTCCCGCTCGCCGCGGCCCTGCTCGCGCCCCTCGGCGGGCTCGTGCTGCTGCTCGCGGCGCCGTCCGCCGACGTGCGGTGGGAGCACCACCCGTCGCACTTCTGGCTCGTCACGATCACGGCCGGGGTCAACGTGGCGCTGGCGCTGGCGACCGAGGCGGTGGCGCGCCGCCGCGCCGACGCCCGCCTCGTGCTCGTGTCGCTCGCCTTCCTGTCGGCGGCGGCGTTCCTCGGGTTGCACGCGCTCGCGACGCCGCGCGTGCTCCTCGATCACCCGAACGCCGGGTTCGTCTTCGCCACGCCGGTGGGCCTGGTGCTCGCCGCGCTCTTCGCCGCCGCGGCGGCGGCGCCCCTCGACGAGGGAACGGCGCAGCGGGTCGTCCGGCACGAGCGCGCGCTGCGGTACGGCCTGCTCGGGCTCTGCGGCGTCTGGGCGATCGTGTCGCTCGCCGACCTGCCGCCGCTCGACTCGCCCCGGCCGGTCGAGCGCGCGTCCGGCCCGCTCGTGGTGCCGGCCCTCGTCGCGGTGGTCGCGTACGCAGGCGCCTCGCTGAGCTTCCTGCGGCTGTGGACGCGCCGCCGCGCGACGGTGCTGCTCGCCTGCGCGGCCGCGTTCGTGCTGCTCGCCGAGGCGATGACGGCGATCGCCTTCGCGCGCAACTGGCACGCGAGCTGGTGGCTCTGGCACGTCCTCATGCTCGTGGCCTTCGCCGCGATCGCCGTCGCGGTGCGCCGCGAGCCCGCCGAGGAGCGCTTCGGCGACCTCTACCTCGACCGGACGGCCGGAGGCCGGCGCCGGCTGAGCGTGCTCTTCGCCGACCTCGCCGGCTACACGGCGTTCAGCGAGGGCCGCGACCCGGACGAGGTCGCGGAGATGCTCAACGCGTACTTCGACGCGGCGGTGCCGCCGATCGTCCGCCGCCACGGGGGCGACATCGACCGGGTCATCGGCGACGCGATCATGGCGACGTTCAACACGCGCGGCGACCAGCCGGACCACGCCCGCCGCGCCGCGCTGGCCGCGCTCGACCTCCAGCGCGAGACCGCCCGGCTCTCCCGTGAGCATCCCGAGTGGCCGCGCTTCCGCGCCGGCGTGAACACCGGCGAGGCGCGCGTCGGGATGGTGGGGCCGCGCGACGGCCGGACCTACACGATCATCGGCGACACCGTGAACACCGCGGCGCGGCTCGAGGCGGCCGCGCCGGTGGGCGGCGTCGTGGTCAGCGCGGAGACGCTCTCCGGGCTCTCCGGCGCGCGCGTCACGCCGCTCGGCGACCTGCAGGTCAAGGGCCGTCGCGAGCCGGTCGCGGCCTACGTGCTCGAGGAGCTGTGACGACCCGCCGGGGCGGCGGCCGGTCGTCATAACCCGTTGGTAGCCTGCGGACAGTGACTACCGCACTCGCCGACCTGCCCCTCCTCGCGTCCGGGAAGGTCCGCGAGATGTACGACCTGGGCGACCGCCTTCTGATGGTCGCGTCGGACCGGATCTCGACGTACGACGTCGTCCACCCGAACGGGATCCCGGACAAGGGCAAGGTGCTCACCGGGCTGTCGGTCTTCTGGTTCGGCCGGACCGGCCACATCATCCCGAACCACTTCATCTCGGCCACCGAGGGCGTCCCCGGGGAGGCGCGCGGCCGCGCGATCGTCGCCCGCAAGCTCAAGATGCTGCCCGTCGAGTGCGTCGTGCGCGGCTACATCACGGGCTCGGGCTGGAAGGACTACCAGGCGACCGGGAAGGTCTCTGGCATCGAGCTGCCGCCCGGACTCCAGGAGTCCGAGCGCCTGCCGACCCCCATCTTCACGCCGTCGACGAAGGCCGAGGTCGGCCACGACGAGACCATCGACTTCGACCAGGCCGCGGAGGCCGTCGGCGACCGCGACCTCGTCGGCCGGCTGCGCGACGTCTCGATCGCGCTCTACCAGTTCGCCGCCGACCACGCTCGCGAGCGCGGCGTGATCCTCGCCGACACGAAGTTCGAGTTCGGCCTCGACGAGAAGGGCGAGCTGGTCCTCGGCGACGAGGTGCTCACGCCCGACTCCTCGCGCTTCTGGCCCGCCGACGACTACGAGGCGGGCCGCGGTCAGAAGAGCTACGACAAGCAGTTCGTCCGCGACTGGGCCTCGTCGACCGGGTGGGACAAGACGCCGCCGGCGCCGGAGATCCCCGACGACGTCGTCGCGGGCACGCGCGCGAAGTACGTCGAGGCGTACGAGAAGATCACGGGCGAGGAGTTCGACGCCTGGCTGCAGCGCACCGGGAGCGCGTGATGCCGCGCGTTCGCGTCCTCGTCCGGCCGAAGGAGGGCATCCTCGACCCGCAGGGACAGGCCGTCGAGCAGGCGCTGCCGGCGCTCGGCTTCGACGGCGTGCGCAACGTGCACGTCGGCCGGCTGATCGAGCTGGACGTCGAGGACGCATCCCGGGTGCCGGAGATGTGCGAGAAGCTGCTCGCCAACCCGCTCGTCGAGGACTACGAGGTCGTGGCGTGACGCGCTTCGGCGTCATCCGGTTCCCCGGCTCGTGCGACGAGGTCGACGCGCTCCAGGCGTGCGAGCGCGTGGGGGAGGCGGAGCTGCTGTGGCACGGCGACGCCGACCTCAAGGGCGTCGACGCGGTCGTCGTCCCCGGCGGGTTCTCCTACGGCGACTACCTGCGCGCCGGCGCGATCGCGCGGTTCTCGCCGGTCATGACCGCGGTGGCGGAGTTCTCCCGCGCGGGCGGCCCGGTGCTCGGCATCTGCAACGGCTTCCAGGTCCTCTGCGAGGCGGGCCTGCTGCCCGGCGCGCTGCTGCCGAACCTCGAGCGGCGCTTCATCTGCCGCCAGGTCGGCCTCGAGGTCGTCGACGAGGGAACCCAGTGGACGTCCGCGGCCGGCAACGGCGACGTGCTCTCGATCCCCGTCAAGCACCAGTCGGGCCGCTACTACGTCCCGGAGGACCAGCGCGACGACGTGCGCGTCGTGTTCCGGTACGCCCACGACGGCAACCCGAACGGCTCGACCAACGACATCGCGGGCGTCGCGAACGCCGCCGGCAACGTCGTCGGGCTCATGCCGCATCCGGAGCACGCGGTCGATCCGCTGACCGGCTCGGCCGACGGGCTCAAGCTGTTCGAGTCGGTCGCGCTCGTCCGTGCCTGAGACGACGCTGCCCTCGGTCGAGGACGCCGTCGCGCTCGGCCTGACGCGCGACGAGTACGCGCTCGTGGTCGACAAGCTCGGCCGGCCGCCGAACGACGTCGAGCTGGCGATGTTCTCGCTGCTGTGGAGCGAGCACTGCGCCTACAAGCACTCGAAGAAGCTCCTGCGCACGCTGCCGACCGAGGGCCCGAAGGTCGTCATGGGCCCGGGGGAGAACGCGGGCGCGGTCGACGTCGGCGACGGGATGGCCGTCGCGTTCAAGGTCGAGTCGCACAACCACCCGTCCGCGGTCGAGCCGTTCCAGGGCGCCGCCACCGGCGTCGGCGGCATCCTGCGCGACATCTTCGCCATCGGCGCGCGGCCGATCGCGGTGCTCGACTCGCTGCGCTTCGGCGAGCCGACGAGCGCCCGCTCGCGCTACCTGCTCGACCACGCGGTCGCGGGCATCGGGCACTACGGCAACTCGATCGGCGTCCCCACGGTTGGTGGCGAGGTCTACTTCGAGGGGCCGTACGAGCAGAACTGCCTGGTCAACGCGATGGCGCTCGGCCTCGCGCGCGCTGACGACATGATCCGCAGCGCCGCCGCGGGCGTCGGCAACGTGCTCGTCCTCTTCGGCGCGTCGACCGGGCGCGACGGGATCGGCGGCGCGTCGGTGCTGGCGAGCGCGGAGCTCGGCGAGGCGGACGAGGACAAGCGCCCGACCGTCCAGGTCGGCGATCCGTTCGAGGAGAAGAAGCTGCTCGAGTGCTCGCTCGAGCTGCTCGAGCGCGGACTCCTCGTCTCCCTCCAGGACCTCGGCGCGGCCGGGTTGACCTCGTCGGCGTCGGAGATGGCGTCGAAGGGCGAGGTCGGCGTCGAGATCGACATCGCGAAGGTGCCGCTGCGCGAGGCCGGGATGGCGCCCTTCGAGATCATGGTCTCCGAGTCGCAGGAGCGGATGCTCTGCGTCGTCGAGCCCGCGCGCGTCGACGAGGTGCTCGCGATCTGCGCGAAGTGGGAGGTCCACGGGACGGCGATCGGCTCGGTCACCGACACGCATCACGTCGTCGTCCGCGACGGCGACCGCGTCGTCGGCGACATGCCGGTTGTCGCCCTCGTCGACGACTGCCCGCTCTACGACCTCGAGCCGGCCAAGCCCAGTTCGCCGCTGTACCCGGCGCCGCCGCGGACGTTCGCGGGCGGCACGCCGCGCGACGCGCTGCTCGCGCTGCTCGGCTCGCCGAACCTCGCGTCGCGGCTGCCGCTCTTCCAGCAGTACGACTGGATCGTCCAGTCGCGGACCGTCCGCCGGCCGGCGCAGGCCGACGCCGCGGTGCTGCAGCTCGCGGGCGGGAACGCCGTCGCGACGAGCATCGACGGGAACGGCCGGCGCGTCGCGTGCGACCCGTACTGGGGCACGGTGGGCGTCGTGCTCGAGTGCGCGTCGAACCTCGCGTGCGTCGGCGCCGAGCCGCTCGGCACGACGAACAACCTCAACTTCGGCAACCCCGAGAAGCCGCACATCGCGTGGCAGCTGACCGAGGCGGTGCGGGGCATCGGCGACGCCTGCCGTGCTCTCGAGGCGCCGATCGTCGGCGGCAACGTCTCGCTCTACAACGAGGGCGCGACCGCGGGGCCGATCTACCCGACGCCGGTCATCGGCATGGTCGGGGAGCTGCCCGACCCGGCGCGCGCCGGACGCCTCGGCTTCGCCGCCGAGGGCGACGCGATCGCGGTCTGCGGGCCGTTCCGCCCGGCGCTGCCCGGGTCAGAGCTGGCGAAGCTCCGCGGCGAGCCGCTGCCCGACGGGCTGCCGGAGATCGACATCGCCGCGGTCCGCGCGGCCCAGGAGGCGGTGCGCGACGCCGTCCGCGCCGGCGACCTCGCGAGCGCCCACGACATCGCCGAGGGCGGCCTGCTCGTCGCCCTCGCGGAGAGCGTCCTCGCCGGCGAGGTCGGCGCGGTCGTCGACCTCGGCCCCGTGGACGACGCAGCCGACGGTCTCGGCCCGGCCGGCGCTCTCGAGACGCGGCTCTTCGGCGAGGCCCCCGGCGGCTTCGTCGTCTCCGGCAGCGAGGACGCGCTCCGCCGCCTGGGCGAGCGGGTCGAGCTGCAGCTCGTCGGCCGCGTCAAGGGCGACCGCCTCCTCGTCACCGCCGGCGGCGAGCGGATCGACGCCAGGCTCGACGAGCTCGCGCAGGTGCACGCGAGCCTCGCGCCGCTCTTCCCCTGACGCCCCACCTCGCGGGTTCTCCGCGCCGCATCTCTCGCAATCGGGCGGCCGCCCGGCTCCTGCCGGGCCGGGCGGCCGTCCTTCTCATCGCCGCGACCAGGCGCCGGCGAGAGGCTCAGGAAGAGCGCTGGGGCGGCAGGGCGACCGTCTCGCGACGACCGCCCCGCCGCTCCACGACGAGCGTGCGGCCAACCGGCCGGGCGCCGTCGGTGATGAGGAGGAAGGCACCGTTCTCGCGCGGCTTCACGACCCGCCCGGCGATCCGCAGGCGCACGACTCCGTCGGCCGCGAGGCCGCCGACGATCTGCACCTCACGGCCGGGCGACTCGTCCACGTCGACGAGCACCGAGCCGTTGGGCTCGAAGCACCGCCCACGTGTCGCGAGCCCGGTCGCCAGATCCAGCTGCATCGCGCCGAGCACGCGCGGACCCGCCTTCGTCAGCGAGCCGAGCGCTGCGCACTGCGAGCCGTCCTGCCGGGCGTAGGTGATGAGGGCCCACGGCGCGACGCCCGGCCAGTCGAGCGTCAGCGCCACGCGCGGCGTCCCCAGCTCGGGCGGCAGCGCGCGCTCCTCCTCCCCACACCCCGCGAAGGCCATCGCCGCTGCGACGGCCGCGAGAGACACGACGAACCTGCTCATAGCCCCGGATGGATCGGCACGAACGCCAACAAGTTGACTCCCCGTCGACCGGACTGGACGCTTTCACCTCGCATCGTGCGGCGTCCAGATCCGTTCGGGGCCGATCGACCCACGGTTGACCGCCGCTGCCGCTGCTACGCTCGCCAGCGCCATGGACCTTCGCGACGGTCCGCGCGACGAGTGCGGCGTCTTCGGGATCTACGGACCCGGCCACGACGTCTCCCGGCTCGCCTACTTCGCCCTCTACGCCCTGCAGCACCGGGGGCAGGAGTCGGCGGGGATCGCCAGCTGCGATCGCGACGGACACATCATGACGCTGCGCGATCGAGGTCTCGTCAGCCAGGTGTTCGACGAGCAGAAGCTGCGTACCCTCGGCGGCGAGCTGGCCGTCGGGCACGTCCGCTACTCGACCACCGGCTCGGACGCGTGGGAGAACACGCAGCCCGTCTACCGGTCCGATCACCACCAGCTGGCGCTGGCCCACAACGGCAACCTCGTCAACGCGGTCGAGCTGCACGCCGAGATGCGCCGAGGCGGCGTCCGGTTCAGCTCCACTTCGGACTCCGAGATCATCGCCGCGCTGCTCGCCGACCACCCGGCCGACCGGCTCGAGGACGCGGTGTGCGACGTCATGCCCCGCCTCGAGGGCGCGTTCTCCACGGTCGTGCTCGCGAAGGACCGCGTGATCGCGTTCCGCGATCCGGCCGGCTTGCGGCCGCTGGCGCTCGGCATGATCGGCGACCGCTACTGCGTCGCCAGCGAGACGTGCGCGTTCGACATCATCGGCGCCAAGCACCTGCGCGACGTGCTGCCGGGCGAGGTCGTGACGCTGAGCGAGCGCGGCATCGAGTCGCGCATGGCGGTCGAGAACGCTCGCCAGGCGTTCTGCGTCTTCGAGTACATCTACTTCGCGCGTCCCGACTCGCGCATGAACGGGGAGCTGCTGCAGGCCGCCCGCGGCCGGATGGGCGAGATCCTCGCGCGCGAGGCGCCGGCGCCCGACGCCGACCTCGTCATCCCGGTGCCCGACTCCGGCACGCCCGCGGCCCGCGGCTTCGCTCGCGCCTCGGGGCTGCCGCAGGACGACGGGCTCATCAAGAACCGCTACGTCGCCCGCACGTTCATCCAGCCGGGCCAGGAGCTGCGCAAGC
The DNA here is from genome assembly GCF_056863335.1 of Parviterribacter kavangonensis. Lineage (NCBI taxonomy): Bacteria > Bacillati > Actinomycetota > Thermoleophilia > Solirubrobacterales > Parviterribacteraceae > Parviterribacter > Parviterribacter kavangonensis. Next base: position 488,786 of record NZ_JBXPJA010000003.1, read on the forward strand.
ACGGCCTGCGGATGAAGTTCAACCCGCTGCCCGAGATCGTCGGCGGCAAGTCGATCGTCGTCGTGGACGACTCGATCGTGCGCGGCAACACGACGCGGCAGATCGTGCAGATGCTGCGCGACGCCGGTGCCGCCGCGGTGCACATGCGCATCTCGGCGCCGCCGATCAAGCACCCGTGCCACTACGGCGTCGACATGTCGACGCGCGAGGAGATGGTCGCGCACGGGCGGACGGTCGACGAGATCGCGGCCGAGCTCGGCTGCGACTCGCTGGCGTACCTGTCGCTCGACGGCGTCTACGAGGCGGTCCGCGGGTCGCGCAAAACGCACTGCGACGCGTGCTTCAGCGGCAACTACCCGCTCGCGACGGGCGAGCCGCGCGCCGACAAGTTCGCCTTCGAGAACGAGCTCCCGCTCGTCAAGGTCTGATGCCCGACGCGCTCGAAGCGCGTCGCCGCCGGTCCGAGGCAGCGTTCTACCGGCTCTTCGACGGCGTGGCCTTCGACGGCGCGTGGGCGGCCGTGACGCCGTCACTGCCCGAGCGTTCTCTGTTCAACGCCGTCGTCTACGAGGACCCGGCGGCGCTGATCGCCGTGCGCGACGAGGTCGAGGCGCTCTACGCGTCGCGCGGCGTGCGCGCGTGGACGGTGTGGGTGAACACCGAGGACCGCTCGCTGGCCGACGCGCTCGCGTCAGGCGGGCATGTGCTCGACGCGACTCCCGAGTCGATGGGAGCGTGGCTGCGGGATCTGGATCTCGACGGCGACGACCTCGGCGAGCCGCTGGGGTGGGACGACGTCATCGCGATCAACGAGGCGGCCTACCGGATGCCGGCGGGCGCGATGGCCGGCCCGCCGCTCGAGGGCCTGCACGTGCTCGGCGTGCCAGGCGAGGCCGTCGTCGCGTCGTACGAGGTCGACGGCGACTGCTGGATGGGCCTCGTCGCCACCCACCCGTCGGCACAGGGCCGCGGGCTGTGCCCGGCGCTCATGAAGCAGGCGCTCCGCGCCGCCCGCGACCGCGGCTGCGAGTCCACGTCGCTCGAGGCGTCCAAGGCCGGCGAGCCCGTCTACGCGAAGCTCGGCTACCGCCGCCTCGGCCGGCTCGAGATGTGGGAGAAGCGCCTCCCACACGCACTGTGAAGGATCTGTCGCAGATGTCGTTCGGGGGGCTGTTGCCTTCCGGGTCGGCCGCTACGGTCGGCGACTCCATGGACCCCCGCGCCGCCCTCCGTTCCACCTTCGGCTTCGACGACTTCCGCCCCGGTCAGCGGGAGGCGGTCGAGGCGGCGCTGGAAGGCCGGGACGTCCTCGTCGTCATGCCGACCGGCGCGGGGAAGTCGCTCTGCTACCAGCTTCCGGCGCTCATGCGGGGCGACCTGACGATCGTCGTCTCGCCGCTCGTGTCGCTCATGCAGGACCAGGTCGAAGCGCTCGAGCGGGTCGCGCCCGGCGCCGTGGGGCTCGTCAACGCGCAGCGCGACGCCGACGCCAACCGGGCGACGATCGCGCGGGCGGTGCGGGGCGAGCACCGGATCCTCTACGTCGCGCCCGAGCGGTTCTCGTCGCCAGGCTTCCTCGAGCAGATCCGCGCGGCGTCGGTCGGGCTCTTCGTCGTCGACGAGGCGCACTGCGTGTCGCAGTGGGGCCACGACTTCCGGCCGGACTACTTCCGGCTCGCCGACGCGGCGCGGTGGCTCGGCGCGCAGGCGATCGTCGCGTCGACCGCGACGGCCACGCCGCAGGTCGCCGCCGACATCGCGACGCGCCTCGGACTGCAGGACCCCGTTCGCGTCGCGACGGGCTTCGACCGCCCGAACCTCTCCTTCGCCGTCGTGCCGTGCAAGTCGCGCACGGACAAGGAGCGGCGGCTCGTCGCCGCGCTCGAGGAGGAGGGCGCGCTGCCGGCGATCGTCTACGCGGGCACGCGGGCGCGGACGGACGAGCTGGCCGACCGGCTCGCGAGCGCGCTCGACCGCGACGTCCTCGCGTACCACGCCGGCCTGGGCCGCGAGCAGCGCGCCGACGCGCAGCGCCGGTTCATGGCGGGCGAGGTCGACGTCGTCGTGGCGACGAACGCGTTCGGCATGGGCGTCGACAAGGCCGACGTGCGGACGGTGTGCCACGACGCGGTGCCGGGCTCCGTCGAGGCGTACTACCAGGAGGCCGGCCGCGCGGGCCGCGACGGTCTTCCCGCGCGCTGCCTCCTCTTCGCGGAGGGCCGCGACAAGGGCCTGCACGTCTTCTTCATCCAGCGCGGCGAGCTCGATGAGCAGGACGTCGTCCGCGTCGCGCGCCGCCTGCTGAGCGCCGCGATCGACGGCCGCTACGACGTCCCGGTCGAGGAGCTGATCGCCGGCGACTGCGACGAGGACCAGATCCGCGCGATCGTCGGCATCCTCGCGCGCGCCGGCGTCGTCCAGCCGGCCCCGTCGTCGCCGGACCGCGTCCGGGGCCGCCACGTCGGCGAGTGGAACGGGCGCGCCCGCGCCCACGCGAAGACGCTCGCCTCCGAGGGCCAGAAGATCCGCTGGCGCCACTACCGCGACGTGTGGAAGTTCGTCGAGGGCCAGGCGTGCCGGAGGGTCGCGCTGCTGCGCCACTTCGGCGACCGCGCCGCGCCCGCGCCCGACGGCCTGTGCTGCGACGTGTGCGAACCGTCCCTCGTGCCGGCCGCCGCGGCGCCGCCGCGCACGACGCGACTGCCCGGCGGGGGCGCATTGGATCTCGACGACGCGATCCTCGACGTCGTCGCGACCGCCGACCCGACCGTCGGCCGCACGCGCGCCGTGGAGATCCTCCGCGGCGGCCGGTCGAAGGTCGTGCAGAAGTACTCGTACGACGGTCTGCCGGGGTACGGCACGTTCGGCCACCTCCGCAACGAGGAGGTCCTCTCGCGGGTCGACGAGCTCATCGCCGCCGGCCGCCTGCGCTCCACCGGCGGCCACTACCCGAAGCTCGAAGTCACGCGGTGAGCCTGCGCGTCGGCGTCCTCGCCAGCGGCTCGGGGACCAACCTCCAGGCGCTGCTCGACACGGTCCACGGCCGCGAGGCGGAGGTCGTCGCCGTCGCGTCGGACAAGGCGGAGGCGAAGGCGCTCGACCGCGCGCGCGACGCGGGCGTCGAGACCCGCGTCTTCCCGCGCGACGACTTCGCCGACCGCGAGGCGCGCGACGTCGCGATGGCCGAGTGGCTGCTGGACCGCGGGGTCGAGCTGGTCGTGCTCGCCGGCTACATGCAGCTCGTCAGCCCGGTGTTCCTCGCGCACTTCCCCCAGCGCGTCATCAACGTCCACCCGTCGCTGCTGCCGGCGTTCCCGGGGATCGGCGCGATCGCCCAGGCGCTCGCGTACGGCGCCAAGGTCACCGGCGTCACCGTCCACTTCGTCGACGAGGGCGTCGACACGGGCGCGATCATCTTTCAGCGGACGCTCGAGATCGGCGACACGTCCGAGCCCGAGGAGCTTCACGCGCGGCTCCAGCCGCTCGAGCACGAGCTCCTCCCCGAGGCGGTCCGCCGGATCGCCGCCGGCAAGGTCTCGTTCGACCCGGCCTCGTCGCGCCGGGTGATCGTCGCCGACTAGCCCTCCGTCGAGCCCTCGCGGTCGTGCGCCTCCGGCGCCTTCTCGCTCTCGGTGTCCTCGGCGTCCTCGCCCTGCTGCGACCCGGTGGCCTCGTCCTCCCAGTCCCCGGCGACGTCGCCGAGCGAGTCGGAGCCCGCCTCGGGCCGCTGGTCCGCCGCCGCCTTCGCCTCGTCGATCTCGTCGCCGAGGCGGTCGAGCTCGTGCTCCATCTCCCGCTGCGACTCCTCGAGCGGCGCCGCCGCCTCGTCGATCCCCTTCTCCTGCCGTTCCGCGTCCATGAGCGTCATCTTCCCCCCGGCGCGCAAGCCGACACCCCGGACCACTAAGCTCCGCTCGCGTGGCTCACGCCCATCCCCTGACGGCGGTGGATCCGAAGCCGGTCACCGTCAAGCGCGCGCTCCTGTCGGTCTCGGACAAGACCGGCCTCGTCGACTTCGCCCGCGGCCTCGCCGACCTGGGCATCGAGATCGTCTCCACCGGCGGGACGGCGAAGGCACTCGCGGAGGCCGGGCTCGAGGTCCGCTCGATCGAGGACTTCACCGGCTTCCCCGAGATCATGGACGGCCGGGTCAAGACGCTGCACCCGCGGCTCTACGCGGGGCTGCTCGCCGTCCGCGACGACCCGAGCCACCAGCAGGCCATCGACGAGCACGGCATCGAGGTGGTCGACCTCGTCTGCGTGAACCTCTACCCGTTCGAGCAGACCGCGGCCCGGCGCGGCGCCAGCGACGCCGAGGTGATCGAGAACATCGACATCGGCGGCCCGACGATGATCCGCGCGACGGCGAAGAACCACGCGTACACGACGGTCATCGTCTCGCCCGCGTCGTACGACGCCGTGTTGGAGGAGCTGCGGATGAGCGGCGGCGACCTCTCGCCGCAGACGCGCGAGTCGCTCGCGGCCGAGGCGTTCGCCTACACCGCGCGGTACGACACGTCGATCGCGCGCTGGTTCGCCGAGCGCGGCGAGGACTTCCCCGACCTCCACGTGCGCGCGTTCGAGAAGGTCGTCGACCTCGCGTACGGCGAGAACCCGCACCAGCGCGCCGCCTACTACGCGCAGGTCGGCGCGCGCATGCACGTGCTGTCGATGGTCCGCCAGCACCACGGCAAGCAGCTCTCGTACAACAACCTGCTCGACCTCGACTCCGCGCGCCGGATCGCGCGCGAGTTCAGCGTCCCCGCGTGCGTGATCGTCAAGCACAACAACCCGTGCGGCGCGGCCGTCGGGCGGACGCCGCTCGAGGCCTACCAGCGCGCGTTCGAGTGCGACCCGGTCAGCGCGTTCGGCGGGATCATCGTGCTGAACCGCGCGGTGGACAAGGAGCTCGCCGAGGCGCTGAACAAGCAGTTCATCGAGGTGCTCTTCGCGCCCGCCTACGACGACGCGGCGCTCGAGGTCCTGACGCAGAAGCAGAACATCCGGATCCTCGAGGACAACGAGCGGCGCCTCCCGCTCGTCGGCGACCAGGACGAGCGTCAGGTGCTCGGCGGCCTGCTCGTCCAGGACCGCGACACCGGGGTGACGGAGCGGTCGGAGATGGAGGTCGTCAGCGCTCGTGCGCCGACCGAGCAGGAGTGGGAGGACCTCCTCTTCGCCTGGCGCATCTCCAAACACGTGAAGTCGAACGCGATCGTGCTCTCCAAGGACCTCGCGACGATCGGCATCGGCGCCGGGCAGATGAGCCGCGTCGACTCCGTGCGGCTCGCGATCGAGAAGGCGCGGCTCGAGCCGCTGCAGGGCGTCGCGCTCGCCTCCGACGCGTTCTTCCCGTTCTCCGACGGGCCCGAGCTGGCGATGGAGAACGGCGTCACCGCGATCGTCCAGCCCGGCGGGTCGGTGCGCGACGACGAGGTCATCGCGGCGGTCGACGCCGCGGGCGCGGCGATGGTCTTCACGCGCCGCCGCCACTTCCGCCACTAGCGCCGCTAGCGCCGCGGCCGCACGTCCTCGTGCGCCTTCGCACCCACTTCCGCGCTCCTTGCGGGCTTCTCCCGAGGGCCGTCCGCGTCCGTCCGGTGCGTGCCCCACACTGGCGCGCCCGTGTCTGCTCCCGGACCGACACTTCGCGACTGGCAACGCCGTGCGCTCGACGCCATGGCGAGCTGGGAGGAGGGCTCCTTCCTCATCTCGGCGGCGCCCGGCGCGGGCAAGACGCACCCGGCGCTCGTCTTCGCGGCCGAGCAGTTGCGCGCCGGCAAGATCCGCCGCGTCGCGGTCATCACGCCGACCTCCCCGCTGACCCGCCAGTGGGCGCGCGCGGCGGCGCGCCTCGGCCTGCACCTCCTGCCCGACGCGCCCACGCTGCGGCCGCCCGGCGACTTCCAGGGCGTGTCGATCACGTACGCGCGCATCGCCACGTCGCCCGCGGAGTACGCGAAGACGTGCTCGCCGGGGACGCTCGTGATCGCCGACGAGGCGCATCACCTCGGCGAGGACCTCGCGTGGGGCGACGGGTTCGCGGCGGCGTTCCGCGCCGCCCGCCGCTGGCTCCTGCTGTCGGGGACGCCGTTCCGCTCCGACCAGTCCGCGATCCCCGGCGTCCGCTACGACGACGGCCTCGCGGTCCCGGACATCTCGTACACGTACGCCGACGCGGTGCGCGACGGCGTGTGCCGGCGCGTCGCGTTCGTGCCGTACGACGGGACGCTGCAGTGGCAGTCGGGCGACGACGTGATCGAGACGTCGTTCGACGAGGTGCTCTCCAAGCGCGAGGAGGGGCGCCGCTACCGCACGGCGATCTCGACCGAGCTGCCCGACGGGCTCCCGCGCATCCTCCGCGCCGCGCACGCGAAGCTCGTGGAGGCGCGAGGAGCGGGGCATCCGGACGCCGGCGGGCTCGTCGTCACCGCGGACTCCGAGCACGCGCGGGCGGTCGCGAAGGCGATGCGCGAGATCACGGGCACGCTGCCGACGGTCGTGCTGCACACGGAGGCGAACGCTCACAAGAAGCTCGACGCGTTCCGCCGGTCGGGCGAGCCGTGGATCGTCGCCGTGAACATGGTCTCCGAGGGCGTCGACATCCCGCGCCTGCGCGTCGGCGTCTACGCGACGGTGGCGAAGACGCCGCTGCTGTTCCGCCAGATCGTCGGGCGCTTCGTCCGCGTCATCCCCGGCCGCCCGCGTGAGCACGCCTGGGTGTACCTGCCGGCCGACCGCGGGCTGCGGACGCTCGCCGCCGACGTCGAGACCGAGCTGCGCCACAACCTCCGGCCGCCCTCGGACGGCGGGGTCGACGAGGGGCTCCTCGACGACGACCTGCTCGAGCGCGCCGCGCGCGTGGAGACCGAGCCCTCCGAGGCCGGGTTCGTCCCCCTCGCCGCCGACGTGGCGCCGCAGATGGCGCTGTTCGGGGCGCCCGAGACGCCGCCGATCCCCGCGGCGATCCCGCCGGCCGCGCCGCCCGCGGTCTCGTTCCCGAGCGCGGTCGCGTCCGCGCCGGAAGAGGAAGAGCCGCCGCTCTCCGCGTTCGAGAAGCGCGCCGCCCTGCGCGCCCAGCGCCACGAGCTCGTCGCCACCCTGCGCCGCATCGACGGCCGCTCGTTCAACGAGATCAACGGCTGGCTCAACCGCGAGTGCGGCGTCCGCACGGTCGAGGCGGCGACGATCGCCCAGCTCGAGAAGTCGATCGAGCTCCTCCTCCGCGAGCTCGACCGCACGAAGTCGAAGCCCCGCCGCCGCACCGCCGCCGCGCGCTGAGGCGACGCGGCGCCGCGCGGCCGCGCTCTCACGCCTCTCCGCGCGGCTGCGCTCTCACGCCTCTCCGCGCCCGAGTCGCCACGCGTACATCACCGCGCTCACCGCGGTCGCGAGGTTGAGGCTGGAGACGCCTGGTTGCATGGGCAGTGCGAGGCGGGCGGTGGCTTGGGCGAGCACCTCGTCACTCAGCCCGTCCCGCTCGGTCCCGAACGCCAGCACCGCGCCGTCGCCGATCGCACCCGGCGTCAGCGGCTCACCCTCCGGATCGAGCGCGATCACCGGCACGTCGCACCGCTCGACCCGAGCGACCGGCAGCGCGTAGTGCAACCCCGCCGACCCCCGCAGCGCCGCCGGGCTCCACGGATCCTTCCCGCCCGTCGTCACCACCCCTCGAGCACCGGCCGCCGCGGCGACGCGCACGCAAGCACCGACGTTCCCGAGGTCCTGCGGCGCATCGAGCAGCACGCAAGGAGCCCCACCCGCCGCGAGCACCGCCGCCGCATCGACGACCGGCCGCCGCGCCACCGCGATCACCCCCGTCCGCGGGACCTGAGGAGCCAGCCCCTCGAACGCCGAAGCCGCCACCACCTCCGCCCGCCCGACGACATCGGCGACGTCCGGCGCAAGCGCCCCGGCCAACCCGGCGACGTCCGCGCCCTCCACGGCCACCAACCGCACGACCTCCGCCCCGAACCGAACGGCGTGCTTCACCGGATGGAACCCCTCCAGCACCACCAACCCGTAGTCCCGCCGAGCGGCCCTGAAGAACCCCGTCAAGCTCGCCGCAGCGGCCGGTCCTACGTCCGGTTCAGATGCGAACATAGGTTCGTGCAACGCAAGGATCGCGAGCGAGAAGAGGCACGGCGGCTCCGCACGGAGGGCTGGAGCGTAAAGCGGATCGCGAAGGAGCTCGGAGTTTCGGCCTCTTCAGTCAGCGTGTGGGTCCGCGACATCCCCCCGCCGCCCCGCCCAACGAAGGTCCGGAAGGCCGGCCGCCCGAGCGGCCCGTCGCCGGTGTCGATCAGGGTCGAGCCGGGAGATCCTTCGAAGGGCTGTCCGCGGTGCGAGAGGATCCTGCCGCTCGCCGCGTTCAGCCGCGACGGCGACGGTCACCAGCACTGGTGCCGGGACTGCTTCCGCGACTACTTCCGCGCGCGGGGCGACCACCACCGCGAGCAGTCGGCAGCTGCGCACCGGCGGCGCCGCGAGGCTGCGCGCGCTCTGGTGCTGGAGCGCCTGAAGGGGGACTCGTGCGTCGACTGCGGGGAGGACGAGCTGCTCGTCCTGGAGTTCGACCATCACTTGGGCGAGAAGACCGCCAACGTCGCCACGCTGCTTGCGGATGGTCGCCGTCTCGATGTCGTCCGAGCAGAGCTCGAACGCTGTGAGGTCGTCTGCGTCAACTGCCACCGCCGCAGGACGGCGCGCAGAGCGGGGACCTACCGGGCCTCCGGCGTTCCTCCGGTCAGTTGGACCGGTCCACAGCGTCGGAACCAGGACCATCTCATCGAGACCCTGCGACGATCCGGCTGCGTCGATTGCGGTGAGCACGACCCGATCGTCCTCGAGTTCGATCACCGAGCGGACAAGCGCGCAGCCGTCGTGCGCCTGGCGGGAGGCTGTAGTCTCAGAACGCTCGAGCTGGAGATCGCGAAATGCGACGTCCGCTGCGCGAACTGCCACCGGCTGCGTACGCTCGCGACCGCGACGTGCTGGCGAGAAGACGACCACTGGGCCGTCGGGCTCCTCGACCCGCATGCGTAGTGCCCCCGGAAGGATTCGAACCTTCGCCTCAGCGCTTAAAAGGCGCGTGCGCTAACCACTACGCCACGGGGGCCAGCGGCAACTGTAGAGCGGTGAGCCGGATCCGACGGTCCGCGGGGCGCCCCCGAGAGACGGCCTAGACTCCCGACGACAGGCCCCCATGGTCTAGTGGTTAGGACGCCTCCCTTTCAAGGAGGAGATCACGGGTTCGAGTCCCGTTGGGGGTACTAGGCGAGTCATCGCCTCGGCGGGGAGGCAGGCCGGTAAGCTCGTGCGCGAGCCGGCTAAGCCTGCCCGCGCGGCACGACGTCGATCACGAACGTCCAGGGGAGCGACTCCGCGAGCCCTCCGGTCGCCGTCATCACGATGGTGTGCTGTCCGACGCTCAGCGGCGACGTCAACGCAAGCCAGCCGCTTGCGATCGTGCGCGTCGTCTGCGCCGGGACACCGAGGATGTTGTCCTCGGGGAGCACGACGGTGTCGAGCGTGGTGGTGACGGGCTCGCGGGCCAGCAGATCCGTCGTGCGCCCGTCCAGCGTGATGGTGTGACCGGTGATGCCGAGCCCGGCGATGAACGCCTCGGGGCAAACAGCCGGGTTGGGGAACGCCGCCAGGTCGAACGGCGGGTCCTCTGCGTCGCTGCACTCCGCGAAGCTGCCGACGAGGAGGACGCGGGTGCCCGACGGGACGGTGCAGTGGGTGGTCTCTCCGCCGGGAGCGGCCGGCGCGATGATGCGGTCGGTGAGCATGGCGCATGGGTCGCCGCCCAGCGGGTTCGTCTCGAACGGGCTCTCGAGCGCCAACCGGTTCGCGGCCGCGAGGAGCTCGGTCAGCGACTGACCGCCGGCGCGCGCCTTCGCCGGCAGCACACCCGCTGTCGCGGTTGCGGTCGCCGAGCCGATCGTCAGAGCGAGCGCCGCCCACAGCAGCGCGAACGTCCTCATCCGCCTCATCTCACCTCTCCTTCGGTCGGTCGCCGCGACGCTAGCCATGACCGGACGGACGGGATCGGGAAGATGCGCTGAGCGGTGCCGGGAGCTGCGTCCGGGAGGCGGGTGACCAACGTTCAGGCGAGGCGAAGGAGGCATCGCCACAGCGGCCGGCGCGTTGGGCGACCGTCCACTCGGCAGGCGTCGGTCCGAGTCCCCCGGGTACTAGACGGACCGGGTCAGACCGCCGTCGACGAGGAGCGCGACGCCGGTGATGTAGGCCGCTCGGTCGGAGCAGAGGAACGCGGCCGCGGCGGCCATCTCGGCGGGTTCGCCGAGGCGGCCCGCGGGGATGTTGGAGCGGGCTGCTTCCTGGGCGGCGTCGAGGGACCCGCCATGCAACGACGCAATGCGGTCAGTGGCGATCTGGCCGGGGAGCACGCTGTTGAGGGTCACGCCGTCGCCGGCGACCTCGCGGGCGAGGGTCTTCCAGGCCGCCAGCGTCGCGGAGCGGTGGGCGTTCGAGAGCATGAGGGCGGGGAGGGGCTCGCGGACGCTCGTGGAGACGACGTTGACGATCCGGCCCCAGCCGCGCGACCGCATCCCGCCGATGACCTCCTCGACGAACGCCATGGGGTGCAGGACGAGCTCGCGGTACGCGCTCTCCCACTGATCCCGGGTGAACGACAGCGGCTCGCCGCCCGGCGGTCCGCCGGTGTTCACCACGAGCACCTCGATCGGCCCGCCCAGCTCCTCCGACACCGACGCGACGACGGACGGCACGGCGTCCAAGTCGTGCGAGTCGTGGGGAACGCCGAGCACACCCAGCTCGGCGGCGGCGGCCGCGGGATCCCGCGACGTGATCGCCACGCGGCACCCCTCGGCGACGAGCTCCGCGGCGATCGCCCGCCCGATCCCGCGCGACCCCGCGGTGACGAGCGCGACACGACCGGCGAGCCCGAGATCCACGGGGCGGGAAGCTACCGCTCGGGCGTGATGACCAGCGTCCCGCCGGGCGCCCACGCGCGCAGCAGGGTCCACAGCAGCACGAGCTGGCCGGACAACTCCAGCGACTCCTCGAGCGTCGTGCTCAGCTTGTAGAGCGTCTCGCTGTCGATCGTCCCGCTCACGGCCTCCATGACCAAGGCGCCGCTCACGTAGAGCACCGCCGCGAGGAACAGCCCGTTGCGCAACCGCGCCGGCTGCGCGCGGATGAACCCCAGGTATGCGAACGCCAGCACGACGACGACCGCGAAGCCGGGGATGACCCAGCCCCAGTAGAGGATCCCGTCGGTGTGCAGAGCGTCGCGCACGGGATCGATGAGCAGCTCGTGCACCTGCGAGGCCTCGTCGATCGAGACCCACGTCATCAGCACCGCCAGCCCGAGCCAGTGCCACAGCCACGGACCGCGCACCCGCCGCACCGCGGCCGCGATGGCCAGCGCAACGAGCCCCGACGCCGCCAGCAGGCCGGACTGGAACCAGCTGGGCAGGTTCGCCTCCTGGTCGATGTTCACGAACTCGACCGACCCTCGATCGAGCACGACGTCGGCGAACGTGTTCGCCAGCGACACGAGCACGAGCAGGACCGCGATCCCCACCGCAACCTGCATCAACCGATCGATGCGGATCACCGTCGGCCCGATCGGCTGACCCACCCCGCCGTCGCGCCGCGACGCTGGAGCAACGGGCGCCGATGGATCGCGCGAGATCCGCGTGGACTTCTCGAAGGGGTCGGTGTCGGTGGTCACGGTTGGCAGCTCGCCACTAGGCTCGGGGTCCCGCGGGCGGGTAGCTCAGTTGGTCAGAGCATCACGCTTACACCGTGAGAGTCGCCGGTTCGAGTCCGGCCCCGCCCATGACGCCCGAGAACCTGGACGGACGTTCGCCCGCGCCGGCCGGGTTCCTGCGCAGGATCCTTCGCTTGCGTCTCATCCGCGTCGTCGAATAGGTTCGCCCTGCGGACCTATGGCGTCGACGGCGCGGACCTCCGACATCTCATCCCCCGAGAAGAACGGCGCCCAGACGCCGGACATCGCGCTGCGCGCGCTCGTCAAGACGTACGGCGACGTGCGAGCCGTCGACGGCATCGACCTCGACGTCCGCCACGGCGAGTTCTTCACGATGCTCGGCCCCAGCGGCTCGGGCAAGACGACGACGCTGCGGCTCATCGCCGGGTTCGAGCTGCCCGACTCGGGCGAGGTCCGGCTCGGCGGCGAGGACGTCGCGAACGAGCCGCCGTTCAACCGCGACGTCAACACGGTCTTCCAGGACTACGCGCTCTTCCCGCACATGACCGTGCAGGAGAACGTGGAGTACGGGCTCCGGATCAAGAAGGTCCCGAAGCCCGAGCGCAGGCAGCGCGCCGAGGACGCGCTGCAGATGGTCCGCCTGACGGGGTACGGCACGCGCAAGCCGGCCCAGCTGAGCGGCGGGCAGCGGCAGCGGGTGGCGCTCGCGCGAGCGATCGTCAACCGCCCAAGGGTGCTGCTGCTCGACGAGCCGCTCGGCGCACTCGACCTGAAGCTCCGCCAGGAGATGCAGTTCGAGCTCAAGCGGATCCAGCAGGAGGTCGGCATCACGTTCGTCTACGTGACGCACGACCAGGAGGAAGCCCTGACGATGAGCGACCGCCTGGCGGTGTTCAACGAAGGGCGCATCGAGCAGGTCGGCGCCCCCGCCGACGTCTACGAGCATCCGGAGACGGAGTTCGTGGCCGGCTTCGTGGGGACGTCGAACGTGCTCGAACGGGACGGCCGCCGCTTCACGGTCCGCCCCGAGAAGGTCCACCTGCTCGACGAGCACGACAGCGCGGATCGGTCCGGCTGGCACGTCGAAGGAGGGCGGATCGCCGACGCCAGCTACGCGGGGATGGTCACGAAGTACCTCGTGGAGCTCGACGGCGGCGAGACGTTGCAGGTGGTCTCACAGAACCTCGCGACGACGTCGTCCGAGGCGCTGGAGGCACGCGGGAGGAAGGTCAAGGTCGGGTGGCGCGCCGAGCAGGCGTCGGCCATCCGCGACGAGGAGGAGAGTCCGTGATCCAGTCACGCTTCTTGGCGGCGGTGCTGTGTCTCACCGCCGCGCTGGCGTTCGCAGCCATCGGCTGCGGCGACGACGAAGGCGACAGCGGCGGTGGCGCCAGCACCAGCGAGAGCCAGGACGGCGTCGCCGCCCAGGTGACGCCGCCGAAGGACCTCGAGCCGATGGCGTCGCTCGGGAAGGGCGAGGGCAAGGTCAACCTGATCGCGTGGGCCGGCTACGTCGAGGATGGCTCGACGGATCCGAAGGTCGACTGGGTCAGCGACTTCGAGAAGGACACCGGCTGCCAGGTCAACGTCAAGGTCGGCAACACGTCCGACGAGATGGTGACCCTGATGCGCACCGGCAACTACGACGGCGTGTCGGCGTCCGGTGACGCGACGCTGCGCCTCATCGCCGGCGGCGACGTGGCGCCGGTCAACACCGACCTCGTCCCGAACTACGCGGACGTCTACGACGCGCTGAAGAACCGCGCGTTCAACTCGGTCGACGGGCAGATGTACGGCATCCCGCACGGCCGCGGCGCGAACCTGCTCATGTGGAACAAGAGCAAGGTCAAGCCGGCGCCCGACAGCTGGGGCATCGTGTTCGACCCGAACTCGAAGTACAAGGGCAAGACGACCGCGTACGACAGCCCGATCTACATCGCCGACGCGGCGCTGTACCTGAAGGCCACGCAGCCCGACCTGAAGATCGAGAACCCGTACGAGCTCGACGACAAGCAGTTCCAGGCCGCGATCGACCTGCTCAAGCAGCAGAAGGCGATCATCGGCGAGTACTGGTCGGACTACACGAAGGAGCAGGCCGCCTTCAACAACGGCGACACCGTCGTCGGCACGACGTGGCAGGTCATCGCGAACCTCATCGAGGCCGACAAGAAGGTGAAGGTCGGGACGGTGCTGCCGAAGGAGGGCTCCACCGGGTGGTCGGACACGTGGATGATCTCGTCCAAGGCCAAGCACCCGAACTGCATGTACATGTGGATGAACCACATCATCAGCCCGAAGGCGAACGCCGCCGTGGCCGAGTGGTTCGGCGAGGCCCCGTCGAACCCGAAGGCGTGCGCGGAGACCGCGGTGAAGGAGCACTGCGACATCTTCCACGCGAACGACGAGGCCTACTTCGACAAGGTCTCGTTCTGGACCACCCCGACCAAGCAGTGCGGCGACTCGCGAGGCGCCGTCTGCAAGGACTACTCGGAGTGGGTCCAGGCCTGGACCGAAGTCAAGGGCTAGCACCGAGCGGCGCCGTCGTCATGCGTGAGGACGTCTGATGGCGGCGCTCGCCACCACGCTGCACCGCCGGCCCCGTCTGCGGCTCTCTCTGCTGCTGGCGGGGCCGGTCGGCTGGCTGGTCATCGCGTACCTCGGCTCGCTCGCCGTGCTGTTCGTCGCGGCGTTCTGGAAGCTCGACCCGTTCTCGGGCCGCGTCATCCACGAGTACGGGACGCAGAACTTCGAGACGCTCGTCAACTCGGGCGTCTACAAGGACATCGTCGTCCGCACCGTGGTGATCGCGGCGCTGGTGACGATCGCCGACGCGATCCTCGCGTTCCCGATCGCGTTCTACATGGCGAAGGTCGCGAAGCCGCGCGTGCGCGCGCTGCTCGTCGTCGCCGTGCTCGTCCCGCTGTGGTCGAGCTACCTCGTGAAGGTCTACGCGTGGCGGACGATCCTCAGCGAGGACGGGATCCTCAACTGGGCGCTCGACCCGATCGGCCTCAAGGGGCCCGGCTACGGGAACGTCGCCATCTGGCTCGTCTTCACGTACCTCTGGCTGCCGTACATGGTCATCCCGATCTACGCGGGGCTGGAGCGGATCCCGAACTCGCTCGTCGACGCGTCGAGCGACCTCGGCGGCGGCACGTGGCTGACGTTCCGCCGCGTCGTGCTGCCGCTGGCGCTTCCGGCGGTCGTGGCCGGGTCGATCTTCACGTTCTCGCTGACGCTCGGCGACTACATCACGCCGCCGCTCGTCTCCAAGACGCAGTTCATCGGCAACGTCGTCTACACGAACGTCGGCGTGGCGAACAACCTGCCGCTCGCCGCGGCGTTCGCGACGATCCCCGTGATCGTGATGATCGTGTACCTCCTGATCGCGCGCCGGCTCGGCGCGTTCGACGCGCTGTGAGGCTGAGCCGCGGAGCACGCATCGCGCTGCGGATCGGCACCGCGATCACGCTGGCGTTCATCTACATCCCGCTCGCGGTGATCGTCGTCTACGCGTTCAACAAGGCGCGCATCCAGTCGTGGCCGCCGCCCGGGCTGACGCTCGACTGGTTCGACAAGGCGGTGCACAACCCGGGCGCCCGCGACGCGCTGTGGATGTCGATCAAGGCGGCGTGCGGGGCGACGGCGCTGGCGCTCCTGCTCGGGACGCTCGCGGCGATGGCGGTCGCGCGCTACCGCTTCTTCGGGCGCGAGACGATCTCGTTCCTCGTGCTCCTGCCGATCGCGCTGCCGGGCATCGTCACCGGCATGGCGCTGAACGCGACGTTCCGCGAGGTGCTCGAGCCCTTCGGCGTGTCGCTCGGCCTCTTCACGATCATCGTCGGCCACGCGACCTTCTGCATCGTCGTCATCTACAACAACGTCGTCGCGCGGATGCGGCGCACGTCGATGTCGTTCGAGGAGGCGTCGATGGACCTCGGCGCCACCCAGTTCCAGACGTTCCGGTTCGTGACGTTCCCGGCGCTGCGCAGCGCGATGCTCGCGGGTGCGCTGCTGGCGTTCGCCCTGTCGTTCGACGAGGTCATCGTCACGACGTTCACCGCGGGGTCGGAGGAGACGCTGCCGATCTGGATCCTCACGAACCTGTCGCGCCCGCGGAACCTCCCGATCGTCAACGTCGTCGCGGTCTTCGTGATCCTCCTCTCGTTCATCCCCGTGTACTTCGCGCAGCGGTTGACGCGCGAGGAGGACGGCACGCCGGTCGCCGTCGGCACCGCCGCCGCGCATTGACCGCGGCGCCCTTCGGGCGTAGCTTCGTCGGCCATGAGCGCATCCGCACGAGTGCTCGTCGTCGCGCACAAGACCGCGGCGACGCCAGCGCTGATCGAGGCCGTCCGCGAGCGCGCCGCGCGCGGGGACGCGACGTTCACCCTCCTCGTCCCCAAGTCGGTGCACGGCCTCGATCGTGTGGCCGATCCCGAGGACGTGACGGTCGACGAGGCCCAGCAGGTGATCGAGCTCGCGCTGCCGATGCTCGAGGAGGCGGCGGGCCGGCCGGTCGAGTCGCTCGTCGGCGACGCCAACCCGCTGAGCGCGATCGAGGACGCGGTGAACGCCCACGGGTTCGACGAGATCATCGTCTCGACGCTGCCGAAGCGGGTGTCGCGGTGGCTGCGGCTGGACCTGCCGCACAAGCTCAACGGGCTCGGGCTGCCCGTGACGACGGTCATCGCGCGCGAGCGCGCGGAGGTGACCGCCTAGGTCTTCGGGTCCAGCCAGCGCCGTGTGAGCGGCGTGGCCGTGAGCCCGTGCAGGACGATCGAGACCATGACGACGGCGGCGACGGTCCAGAACACGGTCGTCGCCTCGTCGCGGTCGAGCACCCCCTCGCGCACGACGAACGCGGCGTAGAACAGCGCCGCGACGCCGCGCACGCCGAACCAGCCGAGGAACAGCCGCTCCTTCGCGCTCATCAGCGTGCGGTCCGCGAGCGGGACGACGAGCCCCGGACGGATGAGGAACAGCAGCACCGGCGCGAGCAGCCAGCCCGCGACGCCGGGGACCTCGAGCCGGTCGAAGGTGACGAGCGACCCGAGCATGAGGATCACCGCGAGCTCGAGCAGCTTGCCGTAGCCCTCGGCGCCGTCGTGGACGCGGCGGTTGACCTCGTGGCCGAACTCGTAGTGGCGGAACGCGAAGCCGGCGACGAACACGCCGAGCAGCCCGTAGCCGCCCGCGGCCTCCGTCGCGCCGTAGCTGACGAGCGCGGCGGCGAGGCCGACGTACTGGTCGAACTCCGGGGCGAGGAAGCGGCGGTTGCGCAACCGGACGGTGCCGCCGGCGATGGCGTAGCCGAGCGCGCCGCCGATGAGGACGGCGACCCCCGCGGCGTAGAGCAGGTCGACCGCGAACCACGAGCCGAGCCAGCCGCCCGCCTCGTCGTCGTGCTCCGCCACGAGCAGGCCGAGCACCACGAACGGCGACGCGAGCCCGTCGTTCATGCCGGCCTCGGTGTGGAGGCTGAAGCGCGGCTCGGAGGACTCCGTGTTCTCGCCGGGCGCGCCGAGCCCCACGTCGCCGGCGAGCACCGGGTCGGTCGGCGCGAGGATCGCGCCGAGCAGGATCGCCGCGCCCACCGACAGCCCCATCGCCCACACGCCGAACAGAGCGACGAGGCCGATGGTCAGCGGCATGACGACGAGCAGCAGCTTGGCGACGTTGATCCACTTGCGGGCGCTGATCGAGCCCTCGACGGCCAGGCCGGCGGCGAAGACGGCGACGACGAGCGCGAGCTCGGTGATCCGCTCGATGACGAGGCCGTCCTCGGCGAACGGGTCGAGCGGGGCGATGTCGAGCACCTCGAGCGCGACCGCGCCCGCGATGCCGAGCACGAGGTAGACGACGGTCGCCGACCACGTGCGGTCGTGCTCGTGCGAAAGCGCGGCGACCGCCACGAACATGACGGCGCCGACGAAGAGCAGCCCCAGGGCATAGGGCTCGAGCGCGTCCCAACCGGGCGCGAGAGCGACAGGCACCGGCTGGGACTACCCAGCGGCCGCGATCATCGCGGCCGCATCGTCCGGACGGCGGTGCTCAGACCGGCGCCTTGCCGCGGCCGCGGCGGCCGGCCGAGCCGCTCTTCGACACGGCCTTCTGGGCCGAGTTGAACGGCTTGGAGAACAGGCGGCCGAGCGGGCCCGGCGCCTTGCCCCCGGCGCGGCTTCCGACACCCAGCGGCTTCTGCCCGCCCCGCTCCACGTGCCGCGACATGCGCGGGAAGAGGAAGGCGAGGATCAGCAGCAGGATGCAGAAGGCGATGACAGCTCCGATGATCATGGAAGGGTCGTACCCGCTGAGGGCACCTCTCCTCCCGTCTTCCTGTCGAGGCTGGCGGCGTGGCGCTCCGTCGAGCGCGCGATCTCCAGCAGCTCCTGCTGCAGCTGGATCGTCCGCTTGAGCAGCGGCACGATCTCCGCGGGCACCGCCTCCGCCGCCGCGGCGCCCTTGGCGACGAGGTCGCGTTGGCGCACTTCACCGAGCACCGACGTCGAGCGGACGAGCAGGCGCCGCAAGCGGTCCTGACGGAGGAGCTCGTCGGTGACGTCGCCGACGGGCTGCAGCCGGACGGCGAGGTCCCTCACCGCGCGCGTCGTCGCGCCGACGTCGGCGTTGAGGAGGGTGCGCGAGAGCGCGCCGACCTCACGCGCGACCTCGTCGGCGCGGGCGTTGCGCAGCTCGCGCGCGAGCGGGAGCAGCGTGTCGGCGAGCGCCTCGCCCTTGCGGCCGACCCGCCGCAGGCCGGGCTCGCTGTCGCGCAGGTCCTGCACGAGCGGCCGCGCGTCCTCGAGCAGCGGCAGGGCCTGATTCGCCTGCCGCACGGCGGTTCGCAGCTGCGCGTCGACGGTCGTCTGCTGATCGCGCTGCAGCGCGAACTGCGCGACCAGCAGTCCGAGCTGCAGCGTCGCGAACGCGGCCAGGACGATCCACGCGGTCCGCGGGAACGTGACGCGGGCAGGGGCAGTCGAGGGGGTGGGATCGGGCACCGGCGCACGCCATACCCCGTCAGCGCCGGTCTAGTCCGCATGCGCCATGTCCGCGCCGCCCGCGTCTAGTCTCCGCGCCGTGCGTGTCGGCGTCGTCGTCCCCATCCACGGCTGGGCGCCGTACCTGGCCGAGACGCTCGACGGGATCCTCTCCCAGGACCCGGCGCCCGACGACGTCGTGGTCGTCGACGACGGCTCACCGGAGCCGATCGCGCTGCACGTGGAGCACGCCGCCCGCTGCCGCCTCGTCACGCTGCCCGAGCGCGGCGGCCTGCCGGCAGCGCGCACCGCGGGGGTCGCCGCGCTGCGCGACGTGCCGCTCATCGCGCTCTGCGACGCCGACGACGTCTGGCGGCCGGGGAAGCTGCGCGCGCAGCTCACCGCGCTGCGGCGCCGGCCCTCGGCGGCGGCCGTCCTCGCCCGCGCGGAGATCATCGGCCCCGACGGACGCCCCACCGGGGAGAAGTGGCCGCTGCCGCCCGCCCGCCTGCCGCAGCTCTTCGAACGCAACCCGTACGCGGTGTCGGGCGCGCTGCTCCGCGCCGACACCGTGCAGCGCGCCGGCGGCATCGCCCGCGGAACGCCGGCGGTCGCGGACTGGGACCTCTGGCTGCGGCTGCTCGGGGCGGGGGAGACGCTGACGGTCGCGCCCGGCGCCGTCGTCGCCTACCGCCGGCACCCCGGAGCGATGAGCGGCGACATCGCCGCGCTCGCACGCGAGCAGCTCGCGCTCCACGAGACCCACGCCGCCCTCGTCGACCCCGCCACTCGCCGCCGCGTCGAAGCCGCCGACCGCCGCGCCCTCGCCGCCGGCCTCATCCGCGAGCGCCGCTGGTCCGCCGCCCGGGAAGAGCTCGACCGAGCCGCCGCCCTCGAAGATGCCTCCGCCCGCCTCCGCCGCGCGCTCCTCTCCGTTCCCCTCGCGCGCGCGGCGATGGGCCGCCGCGACCCGTTCTAGCGGCGCGGGCGCAGCGTCATCGGCAGCCCACCGCGCGGCCCGATCGTCGGCGCCTGGCGGATCTTCAGCGCGTAGCCCGGCTGCAGCTCGAACCGCCCGGCCTGCAGCAGGAGGATCGCGAGCGCGCGGACCTCCGCCTGCCCGAACCGCATCCCGATGCACGTCCGCGACCCGCCGCCGAACGGGACGTACGCGCCCTTCGGCAGCGCGGCCTTCCGCTCGGGCGCCATGCGCTCGGGCCGGAACGCCTCCGGGTCCTCGAAGACGTCGGGGAGGTGATGGCTCGCCCACGAGCAGTACTCGACGAAGACGTCGCCGGGCACCCGGTGGCCGGCGAACTCGAACGGCTCGACCGACCGGCGCGGGCCGATCCACGCGGGCGGGTACAGGCGCAGCGTCTCGTCGATCGCCATCTCGAGCTGCGGCAGCGCGGTGCCGGAGAGGTGCTCGACCGCGGGCGGATCGCCCCCGAGCACGTCGTCGAGCTCACGCTCCACGACCTCGGCGGCCTCCGGGTTGCGGGCGAGCTCGTAGAAGAGGAACGCGACGGTCGAGGTCGTCGTGTCGTGCCCGGCGAAGAGCAGCGTCATGACCTCGTCGCGCACGTGCCGGTCGTCGAGCGCGCGGCCGTCCTCGTCGCGGGCGTCGAGCAGCAGCGACAGCAGGTCGTCGCCGCGCTCGCCCGTCCGCCTGCGGTCGGCGATCTCGGCGAAGATCACGCGGTCGAGCAGCCGCCGCGCGCGTTGCATCCGCCAGAACGGCGTGCCCGGCCCACGCATCGTCTGGAGGAAGTAGTCGCGGCTGTAGAACCCGAGCCCCTCCTCGAACGCGTGCGCCATGTCGACGCCGCGCGTCGCCCGGTCGGGGTCGAGCCCGAAGAGCGCGCGAATGGCGATCCGCAGCGCGAGGCGGCGGGTCCAGCCGAAGAGGTCGACGGTCTCGTGCGGCTGCAGCTGCCCCACGCCGGCGGTCGCCTCGTCGAGGATCGTCCGGCTGGCGGCGGCGATCCGCTCGCGGTGGAACGCGGGGAGCATCGCCTTGCGCGAGCGACGGTGGAAGTCGCCGTCGATCGTCAGGAGCCCGTCGCCGAGCAGCGGGATGAGGTCGCCGAAGTGCCCGTCGCGCCAGCGGAAGTTGTCGGCGTGCGAGACGAGCACGTAGTGGTTCGCCGCCGGGCCGAGCATGAACACGATCCGCCCGTGGAAGATCCGCAGCGTGAAGACGGGCCCGTAGCGCTCGTAGGCGTCGAGCAGCATCGGCAGCGGGTTGCGCGCGGCCTGCTGCGTGCGCTTCAGGCTCGGCTTCGTGTCGCCGGGCGGCCACGGCCCATCCGCGTCGCGCTCCATCCGCCAGTCCGCGGCAAGCCGCTTGAACGGGTTCGTCGAGACGGGAGGAGGCGGGGACAGAGCCATCCGCGCCGGATCATGACACCGCGGTACCAGGCACCTCGGGGCGGAAGAGGCAGGGCCGGGGAACGGGAACGGCCCGCGTCCGGGGCGCGGGCCGTTCTGTCGGACACCCGCCGCGTCATGCGGCCGGGCGGTCCACCGGTCGCCCGTGAGGCGGTTGGGCGACCGGCGTTCGGGCGTTGATCCCGTCCCCTACCGCCGGGCGCCCTCCGTCTCGTCGCCGCCACGCCGTCCCGCCTTCGCGGCGAGCCGGTCGACCCGCTCGCAGGAGCCGTTCGGCTCGGCCGCCGTGGCGTCCACGATCACGTCGTCCAAGTCCAGGACCGCGACGTCGTTCCCGTCGCCGCAGTCGATGCGGTCCGCCTCGCCGTCGCGGGCGCGCAGGACGTCGTCGCCGGCCTCGCCGTGCAGCTCGTCGCCGCGACCGTCCGTGTCGCGCGCGTCGTCGGCCGCTCGCGCCTGCAGGACGTCGGCGCCGTTTCCGCCGAAGAGCACGTCCGCGCCGCGGTTGCCGTCGAGACGGTCGTCGCCGTCTCCGCCGGAGAGCCGGTCGTCGCCATCGCCGCCCTCGATCCGGTCGCGCCCATCATGGCCGTCGATCACGTCGTGGCCCGCGCCGCCGCGCAGCCGGTCGCCGGCGACCAGGCCGCTCAGTCCGCCGTCGATCCGGTCGTCGCCCATCCCGCCGTCGCCGACGTCCGCGCCCGGACCGCCGTCGAGCGCGTCGTCGCCGGGACCGCCGACCACGACGTCGTCGCCCGGACCGCCGTCGAGCGTCGGGTCGTCGCCGAAGCCGCCGAAGACGCGATCGTCGCCGGGCCCGCCGAAGACCGCGTCGTCGCCCGAGCCGCCGAGCAGCGTGTCGCGCCCCTCGTCGCCGTAGACGAGGTCCTTGCCGCCGAGCGCGTCGACGAAGTCCGCGCCGCCGCCCGCCGACACCACGTCGACCTCGGCCGTTCCGACGATCCGCTCCGGGCGGTCGTCGCCCGTCACCGCGGCGCCGAACGCGAGCGTGGCCGCGGCCAGGGAGAGAGCGATCACGCCACCCGTGAAGGGCAGCAGGGTGACGGGTCGAGGGCTTCGCATCCGCAGCAAGCAGAACACGCCAACCGCGGGCGGGTTGCGCCGCGATCCAGGCGCTATCCTCAGGCCTCCCGTCGAGGGGGCGTAGCTCAGTTGGTTAGAGCGCCGGCCTGTCACGCCGGAGGTCGCGGGTTCGAGTCCCGTCGCTCCCGCCTCGCGGACCCCCAGCAAACGCGGCGAGTTCGTCCAGAGACCCTCGGTGCGCGGTCCGGACCCCTGGCCCAGAAGCGGCCCAGACGCGTCAGGCATCGCCGGCCTCTCGGTGCCCACCGTGCCGACGCTCAGCGTCGAAGGTGTCTAGGCGGTGAGCGATCGCGGCTCCGGCCCCGTCGAGCAGCCTCCCGTAGTGCCGTTCGATCATCCGGACGCTCGTGCCCATGATGCGCGCGAGCTCGAACACTGAGACTCCCGCGGCGAGCGCGTCGCTCGCGAAGGTGCTGCGGAGGTCGTAGACGCGCGCGGGCCTGCGCGTCGCGGACGCCTCGATCGCCGGGGCCCACTCGCGGCGGCGCCAGTTGTTCAGATTGAGGACAGAGCCCTTCGGCGCGGGGAAGAGCAACGGCGTGTCGAGCCGGGTCGGCAGCGCGTCGAGCGCCGCGATGGCTCGCCGGGACAGCGGGACCTCGCGACGCGCTCCGTCGGTCTTGCCGAGCGGCACGACCTCTCCGCCGCTCACGGTTCGCTCGATGCGCAGCACGCGGCCTCGGCGGTCAACGTCCCGACGATCGAGCGCCTGCCACTCCTCGGGCCGCAACCCGGTCGCCGAGACGAACATCGGCAGCGGTGCGTACGCGGGCGACAGTTCGGCCTCGATCGCCTCGAGCTCGTCGGGGGCGAAGACCCGAACTTCGCGCGGGGACGGCTGACGATTCTGACCCGCCAGCTTCGCGGGGTTGCGGCTTATGTGGTCCCACCGCACCGCTGCCTCGAGGGTCTGCCGAAGGGCCTGCACGATGCCGTAGCGGCTGCGGTCGGGCAGCCTCGCCTGCCACGTCGCGATCTCGCCCGCCATGCGCTCAAGGTCCCGAAGGGGCACGTCGCCGAACGCGGTGCCCGCGTACCCCAGCCGCTCGCGAAGCGTGTCGATCGTGCGCGGCCGCACCGATGCCTTGCGACGCTCCAGGTAGCGCTCGACGAACTCGGCGAGATTGATGTCCGGCGCACTCGGTGCGTCGCCGCGGAGCCGCGGCTCGATCACGTCCCGGTAGTGAGCAAGCGCTGCCGACTTCGACCGGAAGGGGCTCTTGCGGCGCTGCGCTCCGTCGGCCTCGCGGTAGCGCAGGCCCCAGCGGTTTGGACCGAGCCGGTACGCGTGGCCTCGCTGGATGGGCGGCATGATGCCTCCTCGACTTCAGGGGTTGGTGACGAGCCCTATGGTGGCGTGCGGGCGGCGTCCTCCGGGGTTGGTGACACTCCTCGACTGGGCGTCGCCCCGCTCTACGAGCCACGCCTCGAGCGAGTCCTCGGGGAAGCGCACCGCCCGGCCGGGAAGCGTGAGCGACGGCGGCCCCGTGCCCTGGCGCCTCCAGCGCAGCACCGTCTCGCTGCTGACGGCGAGCCGGTCCGCGACCTCGCGGGTCGTGAGCAGCCGGCCGGTCATTCCGCGCCGAGTCGGTCGGGGGCTGTGGAGATCCAGTGCATTCCCGGTGTCCGTCCGCCCCGGTGCCAGCCGGGGCGCGAAGCACCGTAAGTGCCGGTCGTGTCGAAATCGGGGCCGTACAAGCGCGAACGCCCGCCGTGTTGCGGGCGGGCGTTCGGGACGGTTGGCGGCCGTCGGGTTGCCGGGAATGCGCTTCGGCCGTGCCGATGCTACGTCGGCGCGACCAAGATGTGCTTGGTTTGCAGGGCCTCTCGCCCCACGTCTTGCCGCCCGCGCGAGAGAGGTTTGGATGGAAGTGAGTGTCCCGTCGGCGCCGACGAGCGCGTCGACTTCGTGGAAGTCCATCTCCATCGAATGCTCCTCGTTGGACTCGACACCCTCATGAGGGCTGGCGGTCAGCTCGGGAACTCGTCGAACTCGCCGACTGGAGCGCGGCTCGCGGAATGCGGATGTCGCGACGTCCGCGAGAAGCTCGACGGGAGCCCTCGATCCGGCGGCCGCAAGCGGACGGCGCGCCGTCGTCAGGGAGAGGTTCGCGGGCTCGCGTCCGCCGCCGAGTTTGGATCGCCTCGTGACTCTCGCGCGCGCCGCGCCTGTGCGTCGAGTTCGACGCACAGGCCCGCTGCGAAGGGAACGGCCTCGTCGGAGAGGCCCCCTTGGAGCAGGTGGCGCAGCAGCAGGCGCGGCCCGCCCCGGCGGCGCTTCTTGAGCCCGTTGGGTGGCCGGGTCGCGGTCTCAGGCATCCGCTCGCAGGGTGTCGTCCCCCGATCCGGCGCCGGGGAGCGAGCTACTCGGTGATCAGCTCGCTCCGGACCTCTTCGGACGAGGGCACATGCAGACCCTCGAACCGGCAGAGGTACAGGAACTCGGCGATGTCGCGCGCGATGCGCTGCTCGCGCTCGACGGGGTCCTCGGGCAGGACTGGACACCCACCCGTCGCAGTCCAGAGATCGCGATGAGCCCCCGTGATCACGGCATCAGCATGGCCGGTGCGATCGAGCGCTCGGTGGACGATGACGTCGCAGGCGTCAAAGCCACTCCGGCGTGATGCCCAGCACCTCCCACCTGTCCCGCCACTCGGCGACCTCGTCCGGTTCGATCGCCCAGTGCGTCGACGCCGGGTTCTTCGGCCGCGCGCCGCCGTGGCGCGCCTTGTACGCCTCGAATTCCTCATGGACGTGGTTCTCCAGCCACCACTGGGGGATGATCCAGAAGTCCGCGGCCCGCCCGGGCTCCGTCCCGATGTCCACGAGGACCCAGAAGTGGCTCTCGGCCGGCTGCTCCGTCCGCGGTTTTCCGATGGCCGTCGACGCCTGCCACTTCACGCCGGACATCGTCTTCACCTGGATCGTGACGGTGCGCTCCTGCTCGACGTCGCTCGCGAGCAGGTCGATCTGCGGCATGTTGCCGCTGAACGTCACGGCGTAGCCGCCCCGCCGGTGGATCTCCGCGGCCACGAGGTGCTCGCCCGCCTGCGCCTTCTGCTGCGGGTTCAGCTTTGGCATGCCACGACATTAGGGGCCCGTTCGCGACCGCGCGTCCGTAGTGCACCGCCCATCGCCCACGCGATGGGCGAGCATTCGCGGCCGCCGCTCACCGGACGGGCCCACAGCTCGACCCGTCGCCCCGGAAGACGTCCCAGCGCGGGCGACTGTGCACTTCCTCGCGTAGGGTGCCGCGCCGTGTTACGGACATTCGGTGTGGTGGTGGTGACGGCAGCGGTGCTGCCGGGATGCGGCGAGACGGCCGGCGGCGAAAGCGACCACAGCGGCGAGGCGTCGAAGCCAAGCCGCGCCGACGACCGACCTGGCAACCCGGCCGCCTACAAGCGCATCCGGAAGATTGGTCGCGTGTGAGGTAGGAGTCCGCCCCCCTTCGCGGTCGCGTGTGAGGTAGGAGTCCGAAGTCCTGCGCGAAGCTTCAGGCGGAGTTCGACCAGGCGATGGACAATGCCGAGGCCCGCGAGCCCGGCTCCGAGCAGCGCACGTGGAGCGAGGGCTACGCCGAAGCCGCGGACGAGAGGGTGCGCAAGCTCAACTGTTACTAGACGTGCTCGCCCTCCGGCTCACACGTCGCACGCAAGCTTCGCTTTGGTCTGCGCGGTCTTCAGCCGCCTGAGGGCAGCCTTCATGGCCCGGCGACGCGCAGGCGTCTTCCGCTTGCCGTACAGCCGCTTTGCTTTGCGATAGGCGCTCCATCGCTTGTTCTCTTGCGCGGCCCAGTAATCGCACTGAGCCGCCGTGTCGCTGACCATGCTCGGCGCGGGCGCGGGCGCGGGCGCGGGCGTGGGCGTCGACCTCGCCTTGATGACGATCGTGAAGACCGGCGACTTGTAGTAACGCAGCGTCATCACAGGCGTGGAGTAGTCGCTGTAATGGCCGTGCGCCTGCCAGTAGTACGTGCCCGGAGCGTCGAGCCACTGTCCGCCGCGGGTGCCGCCCCGGTTCGATTGGCCGCGGTAGATCCCCGGCGTTGCGTCGCTCTCATACAGGCCGAAGAAGTCCACCACGAAGTCGTCCGCCAGCGTGCCGTCCTGCCCTGCGACGTTCTGCGTCGCAACCTCAATGTTGGGGCTGAAGGCCCCTCTCGCCCTAATGCTGTCGGTGATCTCCCACGCGATCGGAACTCCGTTCCGGACGTCGAAGCTAGCGCCGTCCTGAGGGCTGAAGGAACCCATCGGAAGCGGTTCGTTGTAGTCCTGCGCCGCGGCGGCTGCTGGCGTGAGAGCGACGAGCGCGAGGGTCAACATCGAGAGCCAAATCCGTGGGCGCATGCCGAGGACCGTAAGCATCGCGTGCACACCAACACAACTGACCGTTCGTCCACCGTTTGTGGATGGTCTGCGTGCAGGGGCCGCCAATCGCTCACCGGTTCAGCGCCGCCCACCAGCGCTCGCGCGTCGCCTCCGAGTCGTCGGCGTCGAGCTCGCCCCAGCGGTCCTGCGGGTGCGGGTGCCAGCCGTCCGGCATCGGGGGAATCTCGCGCTTGAGGCGGCGACGCCCGACGCGCTCAAGCGTTCGGATCGCTGAGATCTTCACCGCCACCCCGCGGCTCGACCGCGGGCGGCTGCGCGCCAGCCGCTCCAGCTCGCGCAGCGTCCGCTCGTCGAGGACGCCGGCCGCGCCGCCAGGGGGGTCGGAATCGCGATCGTCTTCTTCCCGCTGACCCACGCCGCGGTCCTGCATAACGCCGTTATCCACCTGAACCCTCCCCCCCTTCCTTCCTCGTGGCACGTCCGAGGCATGCCGTCGCTCTGGCTGCTGTGGCACGACGGCACTCGCCACGTTGGCACGTCGAATCGAGACCGACACCGGGCCTGACGGGGTGAGGTTGATTCGTTAACACGACGCCTTGACGAGAGCTGCCACGGTCGCGGAGAATCGTCCCTGCCGCACCGGACCCTGAAGCACACTGGCAGAGTCATGGACTGGACCTCGCTGGTCACGGCTGGGCTCCGCTGGGCTCCCTGGGGCAAGGCTTCGGCAAGGCTCACGATCCCGCCTCTTCAGCCCGGAGGGGCGGGATCCGTCCCGAACTCCGCTCGGCGGCCTCTCTCCTTAGTCACCGCGCCTTCGCGCTGCGCGTTCGGCGAGCATTCGCTCTTCCATCTCGGCCGTCCACGGCTTCCCCGCCGCCCGGCGACGCGCCGCGACGTCGGCCACGATCCGGTGGTCGCGCTCGACCTCGGCTGCCTCGGCAGCTTCTCGCCGGCGGTCGAGCTCTTGCTGCTGTCCTCCCAGGGACCGCTGCGCGATCGCTCGGTCCGCGTCCGTGAACAGGCCGCGGATCGGGTCCACCGCGTTCGCGACCATCTCCTCGAACGAGATGTCCAGCCGGTCGGCCTCGAGCAGCGCGCTCCAGCCCTCGGAGTCACCGGGCTTGCGAAGGACGGCCTGGA
Source organism: Parviterribacter kavangonensis (assembly GCF_056863335.1). Lineage (NCBI taxonomy): Bacteria > Bacillati > Actinomycetota > Thermoleophilia > Solirubrobacterales > Parviterribacteraceae > Parviterribacter > Parviterribacter kavangonensis. The sequence continues at coordinate 516,463 of NZ_JBXPJA010000003.1, forward strand.
TGTACTGGACGAGCGCAGGACCGTCGTCCGCGCGCTCGTTGACGGCGCGCGTCACGTACGGACCCCAGTAGTTGGAGCCGTCGGCGTTTGTCACGCGCGGATCGTCACGCGCCGCCTCCAGGCGGCGGCGGATCTCAGCGAGCAATGCGCGGTGCGCAGCGTCCAACTGAGCGCAGCCTACGCGAATGGACAGCCCCCGCGACCCCTAGATGGCGATCGATCTATGCAGCGTCGCCCCAAGCTCTCCTTGAGCCTGGGGGTGGGCTCTATGCAGCCCGAGTCACGCCTCAGGGTCCTTCGCCGAACTCGGCCTCGATGAGTCGCGCTCGCTCTGCAAGTCGCTCAAGAGCCAGCTGATCTTCGAACTCGCGCTCGACCCGGCGCGCCCGGCCGAGCAGCGGGTCGATCGGACCGCCGAGGGCCTTCACCATCTCGTCGTGCATGCCTTGTCTGATCCGCTCCAAGTGCGAGGGGATGCGTCGGGTGTCGGGATCCTCCGTCGCCGGCCAAGGGCTCGAGGCGGGGTCCCTTGAGCGCCGATCGAAGAGCCCCATCGCGTGTTCCCTGTCACGCAGGTCCGCCATCGTCGGCGCCTGGTGCACGGACTTGGCACCCGTCGTCCTCGTCTTGGGATTCGCGGGGCACGGCGTGGCGCTCACCTCGAGCAACTCCGCAACCTCGGAGATCTCGACTACCCCGTCGGCGCGGCGCCGCTTCTTGGGTCCCCGGAAGCCGACGCTCCACGCGAGCGCGCCGCGCTGGACCATCCGCCAGATGCGGCGGCCGGTCTGGTCGCCGGTGTCGATCTGCCCGCGGAGCCAGAGGCCCTCCGCGTCGACCCAGAGGTCGTTCGGCATGGCGAGCCCGATGACGCTGTCCGGGTGGTCTACGGCGTGGCTGTAGAGCACTGGGAGCGGCCGGCCGTTCTCGCGAAGCGTCGCGAGGGCGCGGTCCCAAGCGCCTACGACGAATCGCTCGCCCTGGCGGTCGACGCACCAGGTCGCGACGAGCGCAACGAACGCGCCGGTCGTCTCGTCGGTCGCCTTCGCTGTCGCCTCCGTCACGGCCGCCTGCTTGACGAGCACGCCGTTGGGTCTGCCGTCTTTCGCACGCTCACGAGCGAGCTCCGCGACGCGGTGCCGCCCCGTTGGAGCGCTCAGCACGGCGTCCAGCCTCGCCTGCATCTCCTGCATCAACGCGCTCATGCCGCGCCTTCGATGTGCTGCTGCACCTGCGATCCACCGGCTGAACTGACGCCCATCGTTCGAAGGACTGTGTCGAGCGTCGCGAGTTCGTCCGGCCGGGCTGGGTCTGCGTAGTAGGCGCCCTCTGCAACGACGGGTCGACGATGCCAGCCGAGCGCGGCGAGCGCAGCGTCCAGCGCTTCGCGAGCGGTCTCCGCGTGGCAGCGAGCTTCCTCGACGGTGGCTTCGGCCGCGATGAGAGCGCGATACGCGTTAGCGACGGCAATGGGCCCAGCCGTCGAAGTGCTCCCATGGAGCCGGCGCTGGATGGTGTCGGAGTCCGAGCGTGCTTCGCGAGATCTGCCGGTGCTCTGCATGTCATCAGCATGCGTCACTGTCCGACCCTTCGCAACCCATCTCGCAACGACAGATGTCGAAGAGAAGCCGCGAAGCTAAGCGGTATTCAGACGGAAAGCTGGCAACAGATGTTCTTGACACAGATGTTGGCGACTGCTGTCATGTCGTCCATGCCTGCACAGGACGACGCACGCGAGAGGGAGATGCGCACCCTCTTCAACCTCAAGCGCAAGGACGGCGCCGGGCGCTCCGACGAGGACGCCCTACTCGAGCTCAAGGGAGCGGCCATCCCCGAGGAGTTCCGCGGGATGACGATCGACTTCGAGTTGAAGTCGTCGACCGGCGGCCTGCCGGACGTCTCGACGGTGCGCGACATGGGGCTACACCACATCGAGAAGTGGCGCCGGCTTCACTGGATCATCGGCGTCTACGACCGCAACTCGAGCGGCGATCAGGAGCTGCAGTACTGCCTATACGGGAGCCCGCAAGCCATGGCGGCGTGGTTCAACCAGAAGGCCGAGTACATCGCCCCGGACGTCGCGCTCGAGACGTGCGTGCCAGCGCTGCTCACCGACGAGACACTGAGCTCGGTGCTCGGCGACGCGGAGCAGTTCACGCCCGAGGACGCCAAGAGGCTCATGAAGAACCACTTCAAGGCTGCGGACTACCGGGCGGCGGCCGATCTGCCGGGCGGCATGTTCTCCCGCGCGGCCATGCTGGACATGCTGCGCCGGCGGCTGGCCTACGTGATCCACCGCGGGTCGACGCTGAACAACCCGCACATCCCGCCGAGCTACTTCGCAGGCTGGGAGCGGATCACCGACGATCACGCGGCGCGCCTCCGCGAGCTCGTCGTGGAGTCGCTCAGCGACGCCCACGGCGTCGAGCTGGCCGCGTAGCATCTGCCGACCTCGCCTAGGGCCCCTTAAGGGGCCCGAGCGCGGTCGATCCGGAACTCCTCATAGGGTGCGCGGCGCATGGCCGACGTACCCGCGACCCTGTTCGACCACCAAGGCGGCACCGCCGCTCCGTGGTACCAACCGCGCGACCTGACGGAAGAGCAGCGCGCCTTCTTCCGCGACAAGGCGGTCAGGTCCCGCCTCGCCAAGATCGCGGCACTGGAGAAGGAGCACGACGCCTCCGAGCCGATGCACCGACCGTCGCTCGACCCCGCGGCGCTCATGCCCCGGGTCGCGCCGCATCTGCTTCCAGCGCTGTCGCTGTTCTCGGGCGGCGGCGGACTCGACCTCGGATTCGAGCGTGCGGGCTTCGCGCACGTCGCTTCCTTCGACACCCTCGACGCCGCCGGCGAGACGCTCCGCGAGAACCGCCCGAGCTGGACCGTGCGGTCGGGGGATGAGGGCGACGTCCGCGGCGTCGACTGGACGGCCTACCGGGGCGAACTCGCCGTCCTCCACGGCGGCCCCCCGTGCCAGCCGTTCAGCTCGGCAGGCAGGCAGCGCGGCCACGAGGACGAGCGCAACATGATCCCCGAGTTCGTCAGGGCCGTGCGGCAGGCGCGACCGCTCGCGTTCGTGTGCGAGAACGTGAGAGCGCTCGGCGGTCCGAAGTTCGCGCCATACCTCGAGAAGGCGTTCTTCGGCCCGCTTGGCCGCCAGTACAAGATCGCGCGGTTCCAGCTCAGCGCGCATGAGTTCGGCGTCCCACAGGTCCGCCACCGGGTGTTCTTCGTCGGCTTTCGCCGCGCCGACCACCTGAGCCGGTTCCGAGTGCCCGGACCGACGCATCGGGCCGACCACCTCCATCGCGGGCCGGCCGCGCCCGTCGACGAGACGGGATTGAAGCGGACGATGGGCGTCCGGGAGGCGCTCGGCCTGCATCCGGTCGGCGTCGACTCACTCGCGCCGACGGTGCGCAGCACGCTCACGGGGCCGCGGCACACGACGTCCGTGCTGAGCAGCACGGCTGCGCAGCGCGCCTGGGCGGCGATTCACGTGTGGCCGAACGGCGTCGCCAGGAGCCGTCTCGCGGCGCGCCGGTTTCCGACCGAGAACGGTCACCACCGCCTGTCAGTTCCGGAGGTCGCCCTGCTACAGGGGTTCCCGTCGTGGTGGACGTTCCACGGCGCGGTGTACATGTCGCTCGGCCAGATCGGTAACTCCGTGGCGCCGCCCGTCGGCTACCACGTCGCGCTCGCCGTCGCGCGTGCGCTCGGATTCGGCCCGGCGAGCTAGCGTCTGCGCGGTGGGCGATTCGCCGCCGCCGAGTAGCTACGTCGCGCGCCGGACCATGGAGGCGAACCGGCGGGCGAACACGAAGCCCGAGCGGCTGCTGCGCTCCGAGCTCCACCGTCGCGGCCTGCGCTTCCGCAAGGACTCGCGCGTGGAGGCGGCGGACCGCCGCGTCCGTCCGGACCTCGTCTTCGCCGGCCCGAGGGTCGCCGTCTTCGTGGATGGCTGCTTCTGGCACCGCTGTCCCGAGCACTCCACCGAGCCACGCGCCAATGCCGACTTCTGGCGGGAGAAGTTCAGCCGCAACGTTTCGCGCGATCGGGCAGACGACGCCGCGCTGCTCGAGGCCGGCTGGACCGTCGTGCGGGTCTGGGAGCATGAGCCCCCGGCGGACGCGGCGGACCGCGTGGAGACAGCGGTTCGCGGCGAGCGCCTTTCGCCGGCCAGGGCTGTCGGCGCGGAGGGACGGCAGGGACGCTGACGTCCCTGCCGCTTCACGGGCGCATCATCGCTGCGGCATCGTGATGACGCAGCTCGGGTGCCCGCTCCTCCGGCGACCGTGCGGACGGCCGGGGCCGCCGCTGGTCAGGTGTTGACGGTCTCCTCGTCCTCGAGGATCTCGACGTCGATGTAGCCCTCGCCGATGTGAACGGCGGCGCTATGCAGCCGCTCGCCGCAGAGTGGGCAACTACTGATCGGCTCCCCGACGAGCTCGGCAACGTCGGCGAACAGAACTTGGCCGAGCTCGAGAACCTCGCGGACATTGCGAGCGAGCGAGAGCCAGTCCGAGGTCTGGATCTGCGGATCGTCCCCGGCGCCGAGCCGCGCCTGCTCGTCCTCGACGCAGCGGCGCATCGCGAAGAGGCCATCGATCGTGTCGCGCAAGTAGCTGAGCTGCGTCATGAACTGGAGCTTCGGATCTCCCTCAAGGGCGGCTCGGCGCAGCTCGCTCCGCCGGACCCGCCGCGCCGCAGCACGCTCCGCCCGGATCTCGTTGGCCTTCGCGCGCGCACGACGCCACTCCTTGCCCCGCTCGAGCTGTGCGACGACGGCGTCGTTCACCTGATCGTCGGACAGCAGCTCGGCGACAATGTTCGCGCGCTCGCCGGTGCTCAGCTGTCGTAGACGCCCAACAGTGCGCCGCTCAGAGCTGTCCCTGAAGGCGCGCCGCGCCTGCTCCTGTCGCTCGGGCGGGCAGATGCGCCACCGGTACCTACGGTTGTTCTCGTCCTTCTCGACGCGCTCGACGAGGCCCTGCTCCCACAGCGTCGCTCGCGCGCCGGAGGCCTTGTTGACGGGCACGCCCGTCTCGTCCGCGATCTCCGCATCAGTCCGCTCGACTCCGTCGAGCAGGAGGTCAAGGACGATCTCGCGGTTGCTCTTCTCGCTCAACTGTTCATCGCTCCGAGGCATTTGCCGGCCGAACCGCCGGCTGCGACTAGCGCAGCCGGCGACTCGATTCCGGCGCTGCTAGGCGTTCAGCTGCTTCCGCGAGCCGTTCGCCGCCGGGTCCGCGCTGAAGTCGAGCTCCGAGGTCATCTTGCGAACCTCGACCCCGAGCTGGTCGGAGATCGCCTTCCTCAGCTTCGGGTGCCGCTCGATCAGCATGCTGAAGTCGCGGCGGACCGCGCTGACCCGCTTCGCGAGCGCCTTGATCTCCTTGTCGACCGCGTCCTCCTTGATGAGGACCTCGGAGTCCGTGGCGTAGACCGCCTGCTTCTGCTCCGCGTTCCGGTAGACCTTCGTCCGGCACAGCACGAGCGTCGACTCCTCCTCGTCGAAGCGCCGCTGGACGTAGCCGGACCGGGCCGTCTGCGTCAGCCCCCACACCGCGGACGACAGCTTGTCGAGGATGCGCTGCTGGACCGGGTCTCCGTTGGCGTCCTCGTCCTTGGGGCCGGACGGGAACACCGCCGCGTAGAGGTCGCCCTTCGTGAGCGCCCGCTTCGAGCGCTCCGCCTTCGAGTTCGCGACCGCGTTGTCGACGATGACCTTGAACGCCGCGTCGCGCATCGCGTCGTCGGAGGGCTCGCCGTACTCGTCGACGTAGCCGTCCGCGCTGAGGACGTTCGCGATGCCGCGCTCGACCTCCTCGTCCAGCTGCTCGAGGATCTGCTGGAACTGATGCACCTGCGTGGACATGTCTCTGTCCCCTTCCTCCTGCGCCATCGTGATGGCCACAGGGTCGATTGCCCGCCGACCGTACCAACCGCGGCGGTCGTTGTCTAGGCCGTACAAGTGCTCAGATCCCGCAGAGTGCAGGGTCGTGGCCAACGGGACGACCTCCGCCGCGGTCGACGAAGCCGTAAACCACTCAGAGACTTGACTGCAAACCCCGGCGGTGCCGACAATGCGCGACCCCATGCGCGACTTGTACGCGACCACGATGCAGCTCGTCGACATCGGCGGCGCCAACGCTTTCGACATCGCCACGGAGCGCGCGGCCGCTTGGGCGTGGCAGCGCGTTGCCGGCGACCCGCCTGACTTCCGCGAGGCGTCTACCGGGAGGTGGCCAGCCGCTCCTCGTCCGACCGATGCCGTGGTGGAGTGGTGGACGCTCCTAGAAGGCCCGGCGCGCGCCGTCGAGCTCCGGCTGAGGCACCCGGACGCGAAAGACAGCTCGTTGACTTGGCAGGCGACGGTCACCATCAGCGACGTCGACGACACGGTGCGCGCGACCGTCCGGCTCGAGCGGGGAGCGAGCGTGCACGTCCTCCAGCCTTGGCGCATCGAGCTGCGGGCACCGGGGGTTGTGCAGGACCTAATGCGGCCGCCGCTGTTGGCCTACGCAGGGACCCTTGAGCTGGCGCCCGGATCACGCACCGTCGCAGCGGCCGACGAAGAGGCCTTCATCGCGGACGTCCTTCGGGCGCCCGGTCGCGCGCTGCCGGTTCTGATGGCAGCGTGTGACGTCTACGGCGGTTTGGTCGACACGCTCTCGCGAGCTCTCGCGGGACTCGCGCAGGTCGTCCGTGCGAGCGACAGCGAGGCGGACCAGGCGGTGCGCGCGGCCCTGAGCCGCGAGGGGTACGAGGTGCCTCGCGGCGGCCTGCGGCTGTTCTGGCCCGGCTTTGGTTCGCCGGACGACACGTTGCGACATCCGTACTGGACAGCGGCTCAGCTGCAAGCGGGCCGTCGAGGAGGGCGCTCAGTAGTCGCTCAGCTCGTAGCGCTGCTGGCTCCGATCTCCACCGGCCGGGTGCCTACGGACCCAGGTCTGTTGCGTGCTCGCCGCGAGTTCGTCCTGCGCGTGTCGCGCGAGCGTCGCGAACGAGAGCAGGCTCAGCGTGAGCGTGCGCGACGTGAGCGAGACCGGCGGAGGGAGCTCGAGCGGGAGCGGCAGGAGCAGGATCAAGGGCGCGTCGCGGCCGACGTCGTCGACGATCTGAAGACGCGGATCGCCGCGTTGGAGGAGGAGGTCCACGAGGCCGAGGCGGAGCGGGATGCCGCTCAACGCGACGCGGAGCAGGCTGCGGAGGCCGAACTGCGCGTGATCGAGGAATCGCTCGAGCTGGCGGCTCGCGCCGAGGACCAAGGGAAGCGCATCGCCACCCTGGAGGCCGAGAGCGCGAGCCTGCGGACGAACCTTGAAACGCTCACGCGGTTCAAGGAGGGTGCGGGCGACGACGCTACGGCCGAGGAAGATGCCGACCCGGCGACGATCGACGTGGGTTCCTGGGAGGAGCTCGCGGAGCACCTGCCGACGCTCGATGGGCCGGGCTTCCGGCTGACCGATCAGGCGCTGCAGTGTGCGACGGGAGACGGTCGCTACCCACATCCCGATCGGATCTGGGACGCGCTTCGCCGCCTTGAGCGGGTCGGGCGCGCCTACAACGAGCTAGGTGCCCGCCTCAACATGCGCTTCGAAGATTTCGCTCTCCAGGAGGGCGGCCTCGAGGTTGCACTTCAAGACTCCACCTACGAGAACGATTGCCACTTCGAGTACGACGGCACCTGGTACTCCCGCCTGCCGCACGTGAAGATCGACGACGCCAAGTCGTCTAACGAGGTCGGCCGCGTGTACTTCGCGCTTGACCCCGACAGCAAACGGCTGATCGTCGACTGGTACGGCACCAAGCCCGACAGGCCGCGGACCGCACGGCGTTGATCGAGCGATCACACTCGATCGTCGACACGCAGTACGACGCGCGGACGGCGCATCGTCGCGATGATCGCGGGTAGGTCCGCAGCCGATGCCGGATGAGTCGTTCGACCTCGCGCTCGACTTCCTTCGCCGCCGGACCGGCCGCACGGTCGTCGTGAGCGTCGGCGCCGCCGACGCCGAGCCGCCGCTGGCAGCGATCCTTGAGGGCGAGCTCTCCGCCCCGACCGTCGTGGGCGGCGGTATCGAGGCGGGAGTCGGCGACTCGTCGAGCCTGCTCGTCGACGCCGCGGCGCTGCGGTGGGCGCGGGTGAGCGGCGACACGCTGAGCCTCGCGGTCGGCGGGATTGCTGTGGAGGTCGGCCCGCTGCCGGACGAGCCGCGGTTCTTGAGGCCTTAGAAAGCCGCGAACGAGCGCGCCCTGCGTCGCCCCTGCGTCCGGCTGTCCGACGCAATCCTGCGCCGCTGTATGCGTCCTCATCAACGTCCTAGCGGTCCCGTGTGCCGTTAGGGCTTCCCGCCACCTGCCTGGTCGCTTAGGTTGCGAGCATGCCGAGCCGCGGCGCCCGACCACGTTCGCCTCGCACCGGGATCTTCACCGAGCGGACGAGCCCGCTCACTCCCCGCGACGGTCACCGCGGCCCAAGCAGCGATGCGCGAGATCCGCAGGACTGGCGTCCAAAGGATGCGATTCCTACGGTGGAGCCTCCGACAGGTCCGACGCGCGGCTGGGCGGTCGTCGACGGCGACGGCGTATTGCGTAGAGACGGGTTCGGATCGCCGCAGCACGCTCAGCTTCACACAGATGACGACCGACTCATCGTGCCTCCCGGGACAGTCGTGAAGCTCCGGTCGGCTCGCAAGCGGCCCGACGCCTAAGTACGCCGCCACAGGTCATCCGCGTGGCGCTGCGCGAGGCGCTCAGCCCGCTCGACGTCGGGGTCGGCGGGGTCGTGCACGTATTCCTCTCCGCCGACCGTCGGCCTAGCATCGGCGGCATGCCGCCCGATCGAGCGTTCCCCCGCTGCGCCGCCCGCGGCTGCGCTGAGCCCGTCCAGGCCCTTCGCGGGCCGAGTCCGTACTGCGCGCCGCACACTGCGCTGGTCGTCGGCTTCGCCGAGTGGCTCGACGGGACCGGGCCGGAGCGGCCGGGCTGGCCCGAGGGCAGCCCGTTCGCGTCCTTCGACGTTGCCCGGCGCGACTGGGCTGAGGGCCGAACGAACTTGCGCGGGCTCACCTAGCAGCGCCCGCGGCCCGAGGACGTAGCGCCGCGCCGGCCGAGCGCCCGGCCGAACGGTGAGGAACTTCGCTTCGCAGAGGACGCGAAGCGCGTAGGCGACGGCCCGCTTGCTCCGCCCCACGTAGCGCGAGGCCCATTCGCACCCGATCGGAAGAGGCCAGCTCTCGCCCGCCGCGGCCTGCAGGCCGAACAGCATCGCCACAAACGCGGCCGAGTCGCGCAGGGCTCCCTCCGGCCAATCTCCGAGCCAGACCGGTCGCGCCGCGAGCTCGCCGCGGTCCCTCAGGTCGAGCAGGTCCTGGGACTGCAGCCGGTCGGGGCCCGTTGCACGAACACCATCGGTTGCACCAACACACGCACGAACACCCTCGGCTACGGAGCAAGGGATCTTTGCTGTGTTAGTGCAAGGGCTTGTGTTCGTGCAACTGCCGGTGGTGTCGAGAAGCGGGGGGCGGCAGTCCGAGCAGACGGTGAGGCCATGTGCGTCACAGCGATGAACTTCGACTCCGGACGCGCCGCACGACTCGCAGCGCTCCGGCTTATTAGCGCCGGTCATGCGACGTCCTCCGTCCAGCGGGTCGGTGCAACGATCGTGTCGTTGGTGGGCGCGTCGGTGACGCAGTGCTCCGCGAGCCCAGCCGACCTCGCACCGGTCGCGATGGAAGGCGCCGGAAGCGCGACCGGCCTAAACCCGAGCAGGCGGCTCATAAAGGCCTCGATGAGCGCCTGCGTCTCGACGACGAGCGATGCGCGGTCGGCCTCGAGCTCTCGCCGCAGCGTCGGCGCGGTCGCGTCGAGCGCGCGGTCGATGATGGCGGTCACCGTCACGTCGGCGAGCGCGTCGAGCAGCAGGGAGCGGCGCTTCTGCGTCTCCGGCGTCGGCTCGTGCCACGGGGCGAACCGGCCCCAGCGCGGGGCGCCGGGCGGCGATGACGACGGCCACCGGTCCGGACCGCCTGGCAGTCCCGCGGCGTCGCGTCCGAGCCGCTCGATCGCACGCCGGTCGTGCTCCGCGTCGCGCGCCGCGGCCCAGTCGGCTACCCCGTCGACGAGCGCGTCGCGGTGCGCGTCGTCGGCGAGCGCGGCCCAGCCGCCCGCGTCAACGGCCCGCCGCTCCAGCTCCTCGCTCGCCGTCGACGACCCCGACCGGCGGCGCAGCCGGTCGTGTGCCGCGAGCCGCGCCCCAAGCTCTGCGGCCAGCGCGTCGGCGCGCTCGTCGCTCAGCGCCTCCCAGCCGCCCTCGGCGCAGGCGAGCGCATCGAGCCTCGCGCTGGCGGTGACGAACCCGCCGTTGAAGTCTCCGCGCAGCCGCCGCAGCGCCGCGTCGCGGCGCGCGCGGGCGGCGCGCTCCCGTAGGGCCACCTCGCCGACGTCGGCGACGACGGCCGCGACGTCAGTGCTGTCCGGCGCGCCGTGGCGCTCGACCGCCTCGGCCCACACGCGGAGCCTCTCGTCGTCGCCGTCGAGCGCGACGAGCACCCGCGCGACGCGCTCGTTGGCCGGCGCGGGCAGCCCCGCGGCCGTTACCGCGGTAACGGTCGGCCACGCGTCGGCGAGCTGCCGGCCGCGGCTGTCGTCGAAGTCCCAGCGCTCGCGGGTGTACGCCTTGAACGACGAGTGCGACTCGCGGTAGAGCCGGCGCTCGCGGATGGCCCAGAGCGCCTCAGCGGTCTCTGCGAAGGCCCGCAAGCCCCGCTCGATCGTGGCCTCGTGCCTCACGAGCTCCGCGCGCTCCGCGGGCGTCAGCGGTCCGGTCCCGCCCGACATCAGCGGATCGCGGTGAGCCGGTCGGGCGTGGCCCAGTTGTGGCCCAGACGACCTGGCGGCTCGGCCAGCGCTCGCGGGAGGGGTTCGCCCGGCGCACCGTCAGAACTGTCAGGTTTGCAGCCGCTTCGACTGTGTCGTCGTCCTGCGTCGCCCTCACCGCAACGGCCTGTCACGCCGGAGGTCGCGGGTTCGAGTCCCGTCGCTCCCGCTCGAAGGGACCCTCGCCGAGCCGGCCCTACGCAGCAGTCCGCCGGCGGCTCAGCTCCGTCGTCAGGTCGATCGCCCGCATGTCCTGATCGGACGGGAGCTTCGCGAGCACCTCCCGCACGATCGCCGCGACGTCGCGCTCCTCGTGCCCGAAGCCGTCGAGCAGCGTGTGGAGCGCGGTGTGTGTGAGCTTCATCTGCGCCCGCGTGAGGCCGAGGTGGAAGACGGTCTCCTCGGGGTCGATGGGAGCGGTTTCCATGTGGATCCTCCGATCCGCTCGTTGCAGGGAGATCGTCTCACCGCGACCCCGCGGGTGACAACCCTGCGGCGCTCAGACGTGCCCGAGGTGCCGGAGGACCGCGAGCACTCTCCGGTGGGCGTGGTCGTCGGTGGTGAGGCCGAGCTTGGAGAAGATGCTCGTGACGTGGCGCTCGACGGCGCGCTCGGTGACGACGAGCTCCTCGGCGATGCCCCTGTTCGTCCGGCCCTCGGCCATCAGCGCGAGCACCTCGCGCTCGCGCGCGGTCAGGCCGTCGTCGGCGGAGCCCTTGGAGCCGCCCATGATCATCGCGACGACCTCGGGGTCGAGCACCGACCCGCCCTGCGCGACGCGGCGGATCGCGTCGGCGAAGCGGTCGACGTCGGCGACGCGGTCCTTGAGCAGGTAGCCGACGCCCTCGGCGCCGTCGGCCAGCAGCTCCTGCACGTAGTGCTCCTCGACGTACTGCGACAGCATGAGCACGCCGGTGTCGGGCAGCTCGCGCCGGATCACACGGGCGGCGCGCAGCCCCTCGGGCCCGTCGCCCGGCGGCATCCGCACGTCGACGATGGCCACGTCGGGCTTGTGCGCGCGGACCTTGCGCATGAGGTCCTCGGCGTCCGCCGCCTGAGCGACCACCTCCATCCCCGCGTCGCGCAGGATCCGCGCGGCGCCCTCGCGCACGAGGAACGAGTCGTCGGCGATCAGAACTCGCATGGCAGCTCTGCGGTCACGGTGGTCCCCTCTCCGGTTGGGCTGTCGACCCGCAGCGTCCCGCCGAGCGCGACGACGCGGTCGAGCAGCCCGTTCAAACCGCTGCCGCCGTCGGGCGAGGCGCCGCCGGCGCCGTCGTCCCGGACGGCGACCTCGAGGCACGACCGCTGCTCGGTGATCACGATCCAGGCCTCCGAGGCGCCCGCGTGCCTCGCGACGTTCGTCAGGGCCTCGGCGACGAAGAAGTAGGCGGTCGCCTCGACGGACTCCGGGTACCGCCGCCCCCAGTCGGCGGGCACGGTCAGCGAGACGGGCAGCGGCGCGCGCGACGCGAGCGACTTCAGCGCGGGAGCGAGGCCGCCCTCGCTCAGCACCGCAGGGTGGATGCCGCGGGCGAGCTCGCGCAGCTCCGCGATCGCGGTCTCGAGCTCGGCGACCGCCTCGTCCAGCAGCCCCGACGCGTCGTCGCCGGAGCCCGCCTTGGACTGCGCGGTGCGCAGCAGGTACGACAGCATCACGAGCCGCTGCTGCGCCCCGTCGTGGAGGTCGCGCTCGATCCGCTTGCGCGCCGCGTCGGCCGCCTCGACGATGCGCACCCGCGAGGCGCGCAGCTCGGACTCGTGCGCGCGGCGTTCGCTGATGTCGCGCAGGTAGCCGACGAAGAGCGGCTCGCCCTCGCCGGCGACGCGCGTGACCGTCAGCTCGACGGGGAACTCGGTGCCGTCGCTGCGCAGCGCCTCGATCTCGATGCGCCGGTCGAGCACGGTCGTCGGGCCGCCGTGCAGGTGCTTCATGAGCCCGGCGCGGTGCGCGCTGCGCAGCCGCGCGGGGATGATCAGCTCCGCCATGTCGCGGCCGACCGCATCCGCGGCGGCGTGGCCGAACGTCCTCTCCGCGGCGCGGTTGAACGCGACGACGCGGCCGAACGAATCCATCGCGACCACGCAGTCGAGCGCCGCGTCCAGCACGGCGTCCATGTCGCTGTGGAGCCGCTCGCGGAGCGGGGCCGTTGTCGGCGGTTGCGTGGTCATCCCTCCTCCGGAGGGCCGACCCTAACCGGCGCCGCTGACCGCTGCCAGTGCCGCGCCGCTGAGCTGCGTCTTGGGCACGAAGCCGCGCGCGCCACGCTGCCGCGCGAGCTCGGCGAGCTCCGCCTCGTCGTGCGTCGAGGTGAGCACCACCGCGGGCGCGTTCGCCGACGCCGTCAGCGCCTCGGCGACCTGCAGCCCGCTCGTGTCCGGGAGGTGGAGGTCGAGCAGCACGACGTCGGGGGAGCAGCGCCCCGCCTCGGCGATCGCCTCCGCGCCGTCGGCGGCCTCGCCGACCACGTCGTGGCCCTCGGCCTCGAGCATCCGCCGTGCCATGGCACGGAAACCGGAGTGGTCGTCGACGATCAGGACGCGCACGGGATCCAGTGTGCCCGCAACCGATGCACCCGACACCGGGGGAATCCCGCAGAGGGGGGTTCGGTTCTCCGCCAAGCTACCCCGCCGGGGACCGCTGGTCGAGGCAGATCGGGACCGCCGGTCGGTGGTGGCGAACCGGCCCCGCGAGCACCATCTCCGCATGGAACGAACCGCAGTAGGGCCGGTCCTCAGGAGACCCGGTGCGCGTGGTCTTCGCGCGCTGACGGAGCGCGCGGCGCCGCCGCGACGGGGAAGGCCGCCGCCCCGGGGCATACGCCGCTAGCCCGCTCCCTCAGTCCTTCGACGGGCGTCACATCCTCCTGATGGACGATGAACGGCGATCGTCGATGCGCCACGATGTGGGCGATGCCTCCACGTCCACTCGTCGCCCTCCTCGCCGCCGCCGCCGTGTTCCCCGCGGCGTGCGGCGACGGAGGGGAGCGTTCCGATGACCGACCCGACCCGATCGTGACGGTCGGCGCCATGGCCGAGGACGCCGCGGCCGAGACCGCGGCGGACGCGCAGGCCGACGGGTCCGACGCCCCGCCCGCGCACACGCGGGGACCGAAGGGCAAGACCGCCTGCCGGGCGATCTCCCAAGCCGACGTGCGCCCCATCCTCAGCGCGGCGGGCGCGCGCGTCGCGAAGATCGAACGCACGGGCCACGCGTCCGAGGAGCTCTCGGACTGCCGCTTCCACGTGCGCGGCGCCGCGACGTGGGTGACGGTCGACCGCGCCGTCGACGCGGCGCGCCGCTACTGGTACCGGATCGAGGAGCAGCAGGAGTTCCACGCTCCGGACGAGACGCGGCGGCCGCGGCTCGTCCGCGGCGTCGGTCAGGACCGCACGTACGGCGGCGCCGGCGCGTTCTGGACCCCGTCGCTGAACCGCCTCGTCGCCTACCGCGACGGCACGATGCTGATCGTCGGGTTCACGGTCCGCGGCTCGACCGACGCCGAGCGGCGCCGGGGCGCGACCAAGCTCGCCAAGCTCACGTACCAGCGGCTGTTCGGCAAGCGCAAGCCGCGCAGCGAGGACCGCATCCCGACGGCGCCGCACCCCTGACGATCTCCGGTTGATCGGGGCACGGCGCCGCGCGGGCGCCTTCGGCCGCCTCGCCACGTCTGAGCGGCCGGAGGTCGGGTGCTCCGGGTCGGGAGGTCAGGCGACGATGAGCGACTGCGGATCCTGCGGGTCGACGCGCACGGGGACGGTCGCGCCGGGCTGGAAGCTCGGGATGGCGATCATCGCGACGACCTGGCGGTGCGTCGCGGCGTAGGGCGCGCTGCCGTCGAGCGAGACCTGGAGGTCCATCTCGACCTGCGGGTTCTCGTTGACGAACATGCCCGTCTGGCGGACCGCGGTGATCGTCGCCGAGCCGACGCGGCCGTTCGCCATCAGGTGCTGGGCCTTCTTGCCGTCCGCGGCCATGTCGCCCATGACGGCCGCGCCCTGCGCCGTCAGGTCCTTCATCGCGCGGAAGCCGCCCATCACCCCGCGATGCTCGGGCGGCGTCATCTCCTTCGCCTGCTTCTGCAGCTGCCGGACGTCCTTGAAGAATCCCATGGGCGGACCGTAAGCACGGCCGCCCATGAGGTCAGTGTCAGGCTGGTCTCAACCTGCTCGGCTCAGTCGGCGACGACGGCGCGGTCGACGCGCCGGTGGTAGCGCTCGCCGGCCTTGCCGCCCGCCATCGCGGCGAGGATCGTGACGACGAGCCCGATGGCCAGTGCGATGATCCCGCCGGTGGTGACGTCGCCCTCGTCGACGGGGATGCGCGGGAGGTCGAGCTTGGAGAGCACGTTGTACTCGCCGCCGAGCAGGACGCCGGCGACCGCGAGCACGACCGCGACGACGAGCGCGATGATCCACACGCCGAGGCCCTGGCGAGCACCGTCGAAGCGCGACATCCGGCCGGCGACGTAGCCGCCCGCGAAGTACGCGACTGCGAGCACGACGAGGACGGCGATGCCGCCCGCGATGCCGATGGTCCCCGCGTCGCCGTTGTCGGCGTCGTTGGAGATGGCGAGCGCGGTGCCGGCGGCGCTGAGGATCGCCACGAGGATCGCGGCGAGGCCCATGGCCGACAGCCAGCCGAAGAACGACGCGCCCCAGTTGATGCCGCCGAACTCCTCGCGCTGGCGGGCACGCACGGTCCGCATGGTCTCGCGGTCCAGCGGCGCACCGGCGATGCGCTCCCGCACGGGCTCGCGGTCGGTCTCGTGGACCCGGGTCGCCTCGGTCGGAGGCTCGTGGGTCGTCGTGGTCGTGGCGGAGACGGCGCCGTCCTCGGGGTCGCCTTCGCGCCGGAAGCGGTCGCTCATGCCATCGTTGTCCCCGGTTCAACGAACGCTGACACGCCTAGGCTCGGGGCGCCAAGAGCTCTTGACACCGCAAGATGGTGCATGTTGGTGCGTTGTAGCGGCAACAGTGCATGACGTGACCCTCACCCAGCAGACGAACGACGTGGTGGTCGCGCTGCCGGTCGATCCGAAGGCGGCCGGCGCTGCGCGGCGCCTGCTCATCGGCGAGGGGCTCGACCCCGACCTCGACCACACCGTGTGCCTGCTCGTGTCGGAGCTGGTCACGAACGCGATCCGTCACAGCGAGACCGGCGGCGGCGCGAAGATCGTGCTCGCCGCGCGGCTGAAGCCCGACTTCGCGCGGATCGAGGTCCGCGACCAGGGCCCCGGCTTCGACCCCGACGTCCGCCACGACGCGTCCGGTTTCGGCCTGCGCATGCTCGACGCGCTCGCCGCCCGGTGGGGCGTCGACCACGACGAGAACGGCACGCGCGTCTGGTTCGAAGTCGACCGCCGGCGCCGGCGGTTCCAGCGCGGCTAGGCGCGCTGTCGCGCGGCGAGGCCAGCGAACAGCGCGAGCAGGCCTTCCCGCAGCGCCGGGGCGTCGACGGTCGCCATCCGCCGCAGCCCGATCCCGTCGGCCAGCGACACGAAGAGCGCGGCCTCGTCGCCCAAGTCGCCCACGCCGGCGGCCCGGAGCGCCGCGCGGACGACGTCGTCGTACGCGGCGAAGCACTGCTCGGCCGCCTCGCGCAGCGCGGGGTTGCGCGACGCCTCGAGGTAGAGCTCGAACTGCGCGACGGAGTCGGCCTGGCCGCCGGCGAGCGCGGCCGCGAACCGCTCGGCGATCTCCTCGACCGGCAGCCCCTCCTCGAGCGTGCTCTCGACGCGCCGCAGCCGCGACGTCTCCTCCTCGACGAAGAGCAGGAGCGCCTCGCGCAGGAGGTCGTCCTTGGCGGCGAACCAGTAGGTGAGCGTTCCCAGCGGCACGCCGGCCTCGCCCGCCACGCCGCGATGGGTCACCGCGCCGATGCCCTGACGGCTGATGACCGCGAGGGTGGCCCGCAGGATGCGCTCCCTGCGTTCCTCTCCTCGCGCCTGCTGGGGGACCCGGACCGGCGGCACAACCGGCTTGTACCACATGAACTGAGACATCTGTGCGGGTCCTCGGCTAGAAACCGGTCCCTATGCGGAAATGGATTCCCCTTCTCGCGCTGGCGGCGCTGCTCGTCCCGATCGCCGCCGCGCACGCACACCCCGAGCGGACGACCTTCTTCCCCGACTGGCGCAAGGGCAAGGTCCCGACGTACCGCGCCACCGGGGGCAAGCTGCTGACCGTCTGCCGGCCCGAGTCCAAGCGGCTCGTCAACCAGCTCTGGAAGGGCAAGGGCAAGCAGACCGCCCGCACCCGGCGGCTCCGCCTGAAGCAGCTCAAGACCTGCAAGTTCCGCAACCTCCAGGCCGCCGTCGACGCGGCGCGCAGCAACGACCGGATCCGCATCTTCCCCGGCACCTACCGCGAGGAGCCGAGCCGCAAGGTCCCCTACAACGACCCCAAGTGCTCGCGCGACGACACGAAGTACTGGGAGCCGACGAACGACAGCCACGGCGAGGACGGCAAGGTCCCGACCTACCAGTTCCAGTGGGACTGCAAGAACTCCCGCAACCTCGTCCAGATCCTCGGCGACGACCCGAACGACCCCGACCGCGAGTGCGACCAGCGCTGCAACCTCCAGATCGAGGGCATGGGCCGCAAGCCCACCGACGTGCTCTTCGTCGGCGACCGCCTGAAGCGCGACGTCATCCGCGCCGACCGCGCCGACGGGTTCGTCATCAAGAACGTCGCGGCCGAGCAGGCGTCGTTCAACGGCCTCGACGTCGTCGAGACGAACGGGTTCCTGATCGAGGACGTCGTCGGCCGGTACAACCAGAACTACGGCGTCCTGACCTTCACCTCGGACAACGGCCTCTACAACCGCGTCGAGGGCTACCGCAACGGCGACTCGGGCATCTACCCGGGCTCGGGCCCCGAGGGCCACTGCCTGCGGTTCGGGATCGAGATCAAGAACTCCAGCTCGCACGACAACGTGCTCGGCCAGTCGGGCACCGCCGGCAACGGCACGTGGGTGCACGACTCGAAGTGGTTCGACAACGGCGTCGGGATCGTCAACGACTCGTTCGCCTCGGGCCACCCGGGCATGCCGCAGGACTGCTCGAAGTGGGAGGACAACCTCGTCTACTCGAACAACCAGAACTTCTTCGAGCAGAGCAACCAGCAGTACTGCGCGGCGACCCCGTTCGAGAAGCGCCCGCGCGAGCACGTGTGCCCGCAGTTCCAGAGCCCGGTCGGCACCGGCTTCGCGTTCTACGGCGCGAACGGGAACGTGATCCGCAACAACCGCATCTGGGACAACTGGCGGTCCGGCTACCGGCTCTTCTGGGTGCCGGGGTCGATCCGCGGCGACAACAGCCCGGAGGCGCAGCGCGACACCTCGCACAACAACCAGATCACGAACAACACGTTCGGGATCGCGCCGAACGGCGAGGTGCTCCCGAACGGCAACGACGTCTTCTGGGACGAGCAGGGCGACGGCAACTGCTGGGAGGGCAACAAGGGCGTCGGCCCCGGCGGGGCGATCGTCAGCGATCCGGACCCGCTGCCGGACTGCAAGTCGGGCGGCTCGGCCGGGCTGGTGTCGCGGCCGGACAAGATCGCGCCCGAGGTGCCCTGCGCCACGTGGAACCCGAAGGACAACCAGGATCCGCCCGGCTGCACCTGGTTCAACACGCCGCCGAAGCCGGCGAAGCCATGACGACCGCGACGCGCACGCGGTTGGCGGCCGCGGCCGGCCTTGTGCTCGCCGTGGCGATCGCCGCCGTCGTGCTGCTCGGCGGCGGGGAGGACGAGCGCTCGTCGCTGGCGTGGCAGGGCAAGCCGCTGCTGATGCAGTCCGGCAAGCCCACCGACCGCGTCTTCCAGGCCCAGCTGCGCAACGACTCGCTGCGCGACGTCAAGCTCACCGCGGACGACATCCGGGCGCTCGATCCCGACGGGCACGCGGTGCGGACCGCGGCACGGTTCCTGCCGGTGTTCGCGCACGGGCTCTACGCGTGGTCGCAGATGCCCGACCGGGTCGGCGACTTCGAGCGCAGGCGGCTCGGGCAGATCGCGACGATCAAGCCGGGGCAGACCGTCCCGCTGACCATCTCGTGGCGCGTGCCGGAGGGCGGCAAGCAGCCCGTGCGCCTCGACTTCGGCGAGGTGTCGCTCAGGCTCCCCCCGGCGGTCCCGCGCTCAGACGCCCGGTGATCGCGCGGCCACCGAGCACGCCTCGGTAGGCCCCGCTCGAACGCAGGCGGAGGCGGCCGCGCGCGGCCGCCGCCCCGCCGATGCGCAGCAGGACGCCGTCGCCGCGGTTGGTGATCGTGGTGACGGCGACGCCGGGGACGTACGCGTAGCGCCTGAGGACGACGCCCGAGTCGGCGAGGCGGTACGAGCCGCCGCGCAGGCCGCCGCCGTACGGTGCCCCGATCTGCAGCGAGACGACGACGTCGTCGAGCGTCCGGTCGACGGCGCGCAGCGTGCGGCCGACCCGCGCGGGGAGCCCGCGGACGGTCCCGAGCCGGCGCAGCGACCGGGGCGGCACGGCGGGCTGGCTCCCCTCGGGCGCCGGCCCGCGGCAGCGCGCGCCGCGGGTCGGCAGCCGCAGCAGGAAGCGCCGCGCGACGCGGCGCGAGCAGGACCCCGGATCCGAGACGAGCACGGCATGGCCGACGCCGGGCACCGACAGCACCTGCGCGTTCGGCGCGCGGCGGGCGAGCTCGAGCGAGTCCTCGAGCGGCGTGCGCAGGTCCTGGCGTCCCTCGACGAGCAGCATCGGGACGTCCGGGAGATCGTCGGCCGGCCGGTGCGGCGGGTGGATCGGCGCGGGCCACCGCAGGCACAGCGCGAGGTAGTCGGCGCGCAGGATCGTCTCGGCGTCGAACGGGAACAGCGCTTGCGGCCCGAGGCCCGTCAGGTACGAGCGCGCCTGCTCGCGGCGGGTCGCCGGGTCGGCCGCCGGATCCCATGGCGCGACGAGGTCCTCGCAGCTGCCGGCCGCGTACGCGCCCGAGGAGAAGTCGCGCGTGCGGAACTCGGTCTGGGCGAGCGCGTCGATCCGGGCGAGGCGCAGCAGCGGCGCCGGGTCGCCGCGGCGCGCCGCCACGATGGCCGCCGGCATCGCATCGCGCAGCGCGGGCGCGAAGTCGCCCTCCAGCAGGAGGTCGAGGATCGCCACCGGCCCGAGCACGTCGCGGTGCGCGCGGCCGAAGCGGTCGTACGCCGTCCCGCGCGTCTCGCGCGCGCGCACGCGACGGACCACGGCGGCGAGGTCGCCGATGAGGTCCTTCGTGAACCGGCAGCGCGGCGGCCGGCACGACGCGCGCAGCACGCGCGGCAGCGCTCCGAGCACCTCGGTGCCGATCGCCGACGGGCCGCTCGGCTTCAGCACCGAGTCGAGCAGCAGGCGCCCGACGCGGTCCGGGTGGGCCTGCGCGTACTGCAGCGCGATCTTCGTGCCGAACGACGTCCCGTAGAGGTCGAGCCTGCGGATCCCGAGCGCGCTGCGGACCGCCTCGATGTCCTCCACCTGGTCCGCGGCGGTGTACGCCCCGCGCCGGGCGCCGAGCTTGCGCGCGCACGCCGCCGCCGCACCCGTGGACCGCTGCTTCGGGTCGCGCTGCATGCCGGCGCAGACGACGAGGCCGGAGTAGCCGGTGCCGCGGGCGTCGAACGACACGACGTCGGTCCGGCGCAGGACCGCGTCGCCGACGGCGTCGAGCGTCGAGCCGAACGTCGTGGTGGCGCTCTCCCCGGGGCCGCCGGCCAGCACCAGCAGCGTCCGCTGCCGCCGCCCGTCCGCGGGGCGCCGCGCGACGAGCAGCCGCACGGTCCCGAGCGATGGGTTGGCGCGGTCGAGCGGCACCGTCACGCGCGTGCAGAGCGCGCCCGCGTCGATCGGGCAGCCCGGGATCGGCGCCGCCGCGGCCGGTGCCGCCACGAGCAGGAAGGCGGCGAGGGTGATGAGGGCAGCGCGAGCGGGCACGGTGCGAAGATGGAAGCTTCCTCAATTGGAGATCACGATGCCGAACCCGAACAGCTACGACGCCCGCGCCTCGCTCGAGGTCGGGGGCAAGTCCTACGAGATCTTCCGGCTGGATGCCCTGCAGGCGAAGTACGACGTGGCGCGCCTGCCCTACTCGCTCAAGATCCTCCTCGAGAACCTCCTGCGCACCGAGGGCAACGGCTCGGTCGACGCGGCTGACATCGAGGCGCTCGCGACCTGGGACGCGAAGGCCGACCCGAGCAAGGAGATCGCCTTCTCGCCCGCCCGCGTGCTCATGCAGGACTTCACCGGCGTCCCCGCCGTCGTCGACCTCGCCGCGATGCGCGACGCGATGGCCGACGAGATCGGCGGCGACCCGTCGAAGATCAACCCGCTCGTCCCCGCCGAGCTCGTCATCGACCACAGCGTGCAGGTCGACTTCTTCGGCACCCGCGACGCCTTCGAACGCAACGCGGAGCGCGAGTTCGAGCGCAACCAGGAGCGCTACGCGTTCCTGCGCTGGGGCCAGGGCGCCTTCGCCGACTTCTCGGTCGTCCCGCCGGACACCGGGATCGTCCACCAGGTCAACATCGAGTACCTCGCCCGCGTCGTCTTCCCGAACGACAAGACCGGGCAGGCGTACCCCGACACCCTCGTCGGCACGGACTCGCACACCACGATGGTCAACGGCCTCGGCGTCCTCGGCTGGGGCGTCGGCGGCATCGAGGCCGAGGCGGCGATGCTCGGCCAGCCGATGTCGATGCTCATCCCGCAGGTGCTCGGCTTCAAGCTCTCGGGCGAGCTGCCGGAGGGCGCGACGGCCACCGACCTCGTGCTCACCGTCACCGAGATGCTGCGCGAGCGCGGCGTCGTCGGGAAGTTCGTCGAGTTCTACGGCCACGGCCTGGCGAACCTCCCGCTCGCCGACCGGGCGACGATCGGCAACATGAGCCCGGAGTTCGGGTCGACGTGCGCGATCTTCCCGATCGACGCCGAGACCCTGCGCTACCTGGAGTTCACCGGCCGGCCGAAGGACCACATCGAGCTCGTCGAGGCGTACGCGCGCGAGCAGGGCCTCTGGCACGACGAGAACAGCGAGGACCCGACGTACTCGGACCTCATCGAGCTCGACCTCGGGGACGTCGTCCCGTCGATCGCCGGCCCGCGCCGCCCGCAGGACCGCGTGTCGCTGTCCGACGCGCAGGTCGAGTTCCGCGAGGCGCTGCAGGAGTTCGCCGGGACGCCGGACAAGGACAACGAGGGCGACAAGGCGGGCGTGCCGCCGCACCGCTCCGCGGCCGAGGACGACAACGCCGAGTCGTTCCCCGCGAGCGACCCGCCCTCGTCCGTCGAGCCGGTCAACGGCGACGGCGCCCGCGACCCGCACCCGTCGCCGGCGCGGTCCCACGACCACTCGAGCGTCGCCGAGCGCGTCCGCACGACGGCGCCCGTCACGCTCGCCGACGGCACCGAGACCGACCTCGACCACGGCCACGTCGTGATCGCGGCGATCACGTCGTGCACGAACACCTCGAACCCGTCGGTCATGCTCGGCGCGGGCATCCTCGCCCGCAACGCGGTGGAGAAGGGCCTCGAGCGCAAGCCCTGGGTCAAGACGTCGCTGGCGCCGGGCTCGCTCGTCGTCACCGAGTACTACGAGAAGGCGGGCCTGACGGAGCCGCTCGAGCAGCTCGGCTTCAACCTCGTCGGCTACGGCTGCACGACGTGCATCGGCAACTCCGGCCCGCTGCCGGAGGAGATCTCCGAGGCGGTCAACGAGCACGACCTCGCCGTCGTGTCGGTCCTGTCGGGCAACCGCAACTTCGAGGGGCGCATCAACCCCGACGTGAAGATGAACTACCTCGCGTCGCCGCCGCTCGTCGTGGCCTACGCGCTCGCCGGGACGATGGACTGGGACCCGTTCAACGACCCGTTCCCGGGCTCGGACGTCTACCTGCGTGACATCTGGCCGTCCGAGCAGGAGGTCGCCGAGACGATCGAGCGGGCCGTGCAGTCCGACATGTTCCGGTCCTCGTACGCCGAGGTGTTCTCGGGCGACGAGCGCTGGAACTCGCTCGACGTCCCGACCGGCGACCGGTTCGCCTGGGCGGACGACTCGACGTACGTGCGCCACGCGCCGTACTTCGACGGCCTGCCCGCCGAGCCCGAGCCCGTCCAGGACGTCGAGAACGCGCGCGTGCTCGCCAAGCTCGGCGACTCGGTCACGACCGACCACATCTCGCCGGCCGGCTCCATCAAGAAGGACTCGCCCGCGGGCAGGTACCTCCAGGAGCACGGCGTCGAGCCGCGCGACTTCAACTCGTACGGCTCGCGGCGCGGCAACCACGAGGTGATGATCCGCGGCACGTTCGCGAACATCCGCCTGCGCAACCAGCTCGCGCCGGGCACGGAGGGCGGGGTGACGCGCCACCTTCCGGACGGCGAGGAGATGTCGATCTACGACGCCGCGATGAAGTACGCCGAGGAGGGCGTGCCGCTCGTCGTGCTCGGCGGCAAGGAGTACGGGTCGGGCTCCTCGCGCGACTGGGCGGCGAAGGGGACCAAGCTCCTCGGCGTCCGCGCAGTCATCGCCGAGTCGTTCGAGCGCATCCACCGGTCGAACCTCGTCGGCATGGGCGTGCTGCCCCTGCAGGTGGAAGGCGGGGTCGATCTGACCGGTGAGGAGCAGATCACCATCACCGGGCTCGCCGAGCCGCTCAACAACGGGGAGTTGCCGAAGGAGGTGACGGTCACCGCCGACGGCAGGGAGCTGAAGGCGCGGGTCCGCATCGACACCCCGAAGGAGGCGGAGTACTTCCGCCACGGCGGGATCCTCCAGTACGTGCTGCGCTCGCTTCGAGACGCCGGATAGCGGATAGGGTCGGGGCGCTCATGGCCGCGCTTCCCGATCACCTCCGCTCCCTGCTCACCGCGCCCGGGCCCTCCGGGCGCGAGCGAGCGGCGGCCGCCGCCTGGCAGGCCGCCGCCCGCGCGTTCACCGACGACGTCCAGACGGACGTCGTGGGGTCGTCGACGGCGCGGGTGGAAGGCACCGCCGGCGGGCCGACGCTGGCGGTCGTCGGGCACATCGACGAGATCGGCTTGATGGTCAAGCACATCGACGACGACGGCTACCTCTGGTTCGGCGGCGTCGGCGGCTGGGACCCGGTGAACCTGGTCGGCCAGCGCGTCGAGCTGCACACGGCGAACGGGACCG
Source organism: Parviterribacter kavangonensis (assembly GCF_056863335.1). Lineage (NCBI taxonomy): Bacteria > Bacillati > Actinomycetota > Thermoleophilia > Solirubrobacterales > Parviterribacteraceae > Parviterribacter > Parviterribacter kavangonensis. The sequence continues at coordinate 540,498 of NZ_JBXPJA010000003.1, forward strand.
TGACCGGCGTGGTGGGCAAGAAGCCGATCCACCTGCTCGAGAACGAGGAGCGCGAGAAGGCGCCCAAGCTCAAGGACCTCCACATCGACATCGGCGCGTCGACTCGCGACGAGGCGCGGTCGGCCGTGCGCGTGGGGGACTGGGCGGTCATCGCCGGCGAGCCGGTCGAGCTGCGCGGCGGGCGGTTCGCGTCGCGGTCGATGGACAACCGGCTCGGCTGCTGGGTCGCGCTCGAGGCGGCGCGCCTGGTCTCCGAGGCCGGCGGCGCGCCGGGCGACGTGGTCGCGTGCGCGGTCGCGCAGGAGGAGACGTCGTTCGGGGGCTCGACCACCACGGCGCACTCGCTGCGCCCGGACGTCGCGATCGTGGTCGACGTGACGCACGCGACGGACGCTCCCGGCGTCGAGAAGAGGACCGAGGGCGACCACGGCCTCGGCGGCGGCGCGGTGATCAACGCCGGCTCGATCCTGCATCCGGCGGTCGTCGGGCTGCTGCGCGAGACCGCGGACGCGGAGGGCATCCGCCACTCCGACGAGGCGACGCCGCGCGGCTCGTACACCGACGCCGACGCGTTCCACCTCTCGCGCGGCGGCATCCCGACGGGCATCGTCTCCGTGCCGCTGCGCTACATGCACTCCCCGGTCGAGGTCGTGCAGCTGTCGGACGTCGAGGACGCGGCGCGGCTGATCGCGGCGTTCGCCCAGCGGCTGACCGCGGAGACGTCCTTCCTGCGCTGATGGCCGGCGGGGCCGAGGTCGAGGCGGTCCGCGCGCGGCGGCTCATGCGCGCCGAGTCCGACGCGCACGTGTCGCCGCTCGAGCTCTTCTTCGACCTGGTCTTCGTCTTCGCGCTGACGCAGGTCACGGCGTTCATGGCCGCCGACCCGACGTTCGCGTCGATGGGGCGGGCGATGATCGTGCTGGCGATCATCTGGTGGGCGTGGTCGGGCTACGCGTGGCTGACGTCGACCGTCGACCCCGAGCAGGTCCTCACGCGCGTCGTGATGTTCGCGGCGATGGCGGCGATGCTGCTCATCGCGCTCGCCACGCCGCACGCGTTCGGCGACGACACGGTCCTGTGGGGCGTCTCGTACGCGCTCGTCCGGTTGCTGCACGCCGCGCTCTTCGCGCTGGCGGCGCGGGGCGTGGGCGACCGCGAGCTCGCCCACCAGGTGACGTCGCTCGTGTTCTCGATCATCCCCGGCGCCGGCCTCATCATCCTGTCCGGCATCGCGTTCGACGGGACGGCGCGCGACCTGCTGTGGCTCGCCGCCGTGGTGCTCGACTACGGCATCGTCCTCGCCTACGGCGTCGAGGGCTGGCACGTGCAGGCGGCGCACTTCGCCGAGCGGTTCGGGCTTGTGATCATCATCGCCCTCGGCGAGTCGATCGTCGCGATCGGCGTCGGCGTCGAGGGGACGGAGCTGGGCGCGGGCGAGATCTTCGCCGCGGTCGCCGGGATGGTGGTCGTCGCGATGCTGTGGTGGGCGTACTTCGACCTCTACGCGCTCGTCGCCGAGCGCAAGTTCCGCGAGGCGGTCGGCGTCGCGCAGCTGAAGATCGCGCTGCACTCCTACGCGCTGCTGCACTTCCCGATGGTCGCGGGCATCGTGCTGTTCGCACTCGGGACGAAGAAGGTGCTCGAGCACACCGGCGACGCGATGAAGGACATGCCGGCGGTCGCGCTGTGCGCCGGGCTCGCGCTGTACGCGCTCGCCCACGTCGCGTTCCGCCTGCGCAACACGCAGACCGTCGCGCGGGCCCGCATCGTCACCGCGCTCGCCTGCCTCGCCGTCATCCCCGTCGCGACCGAGGTCTCGGGCGGCGCCGCGCTCGCGCTGCTCGCCGCGATCTGGATCCTGCTCACGGTCTACGAGACGCTGCGCTGGCGCTCGTTCCGCGAGCACGTCCGTACGGCGCACTGACGCCAACTTCCGGACCGCTGCGGCGTTCCACCTGCACAGGGTCAACCCGACATCCGGAGGATCGGTGCACCGCAAGACCATGCCGGTGGTCGCCGCCGTCGCGCTCGCAGCGCTGACGCCCGGCGCGATCGCCCAGAGCAAGAAGCGTCCCAAGGCCGGGAACACGGCGATCTCGAAGCTCGACGCCAAGCCGAACCCCGTCGTGTTCGGCGCCGCCACCGCCGTCTCGGGCCGGCTGATCGGATCGGCCGCGGCCGGCACGGTCGTGCGGCTGCAGGCCGACACGACCCGGCCGTACGGCGACAAGTACGACGACGTCACCACCGTGACGAGCGACCCGTCCGGGAAGTTCTCGTTCACCGTCAAGCCGGCGCTCAACACGCAGTAGCGGGCGATCGCCGAGCTCTCGCCGCGGCTCGCGAGCGCCGGGCGCCTCGTGACCGTGCGGACGAAGGTCGGCGTCATCGTCTCCGACACGACGCCGAAGGCCGGGACGCGAGTGCGCTTCCGTGGCTCCGTCCGGCCCGCGAAGGACGGCCGCGCGGTGCTGATCCAGCGCCGGTCGTCGACCGGGAGGTTCACGACGGTCGCGCGCACGGTGCTCCAGGACGCGGGCACCGAGCTGTCGACGTACTCGATGCGCGTCCGCGTCTCCCGCGACGGCGTCTACCGGGTGAAGGTGCCCGGCGACCTCGAGCACGTCAACGGGTTCAGCAAGCGCGTCACGCTCGACGTGAGCTAGCGCGCGAGACGGCGATGGCGGTGGGCGAAGACGCGACCCACCGCCCATCGCGCGACCGGCGCGAGGAACGGCAGGCGCGGCGCGAAGGTGACGCGGTCGGTCACGCGCGCCCCGCCGGCCTCGCCCGAGATCGAGCGCTCGTGCTCCCACGTCCGCTGGAGCAGCGACGAGGAGCGCTCGAGGAAGCCGCGCTCGCGGTGCTCGGCGATCGTCAGCCGGTGGAGGTCGAACGGGACGACGCCGAAGGCGAGCACGACGCTCGTGAACGCCCGCTCGCCGATGGGCGCGTTGTCGATCGTCAGCCCGCGGGCGCGGCGCGGGACGGTCATGCGGGCGAGCGGGCGCAGCTCGTCGTTGACACCGGCCATCGTCCGCGCTCGCGCCCACAGCGCGCGGGGGTCGGCGGCCGGCAGGAGCGTGCTGACGGTGACCGTCGCCGCGCGCACTCAGCCGTCCGCGCCGATGAGGAGGCCGAGCTGCCGGGACTGCGCGACGAGCGTGCCGTCGGCGGCCCACAGCTCGCCGTCCTCCTCGAAGAACCCGTCGCGGACGAGGCGCGAGCGGAAGCGGGCGAGCAGGAGCCCGTCGGGCAGCGGCAGCGGCGCGCGGAAGTGGACGGTGAGGTCGATCGTCGGCGCGGGGGCGAGGCGGCGCAGGCGCGGCCACGGCGCCGGGAACCACGCGTCGGCGAGCAGCGCGACGGCGAGGGCGTCGAGCGGGCGCTCCTCGCGCAGCCCGAGCCAGCCGCCGACCTCGCCGTGGTCGGCGCCGGTGAACGGCGGCGCGCCGAAGCGCGGCTGCATCGAGAGCTGGCCGAGGAACGACGGCGCGTCGCTGCCCGGCAGCGGCGGCGGCGCGATCCGGCCGTCGGGCGGCGCGACCTCGGGCGCGGCGATCGCCTCCTCGGTCAGCAGCGGCCCCGGCCACGCGCCCGAGAAGGCGGCGATCGCGAGGCCGAGCAGCTCGCCGTCCTGCTCGAGCCGCGCGCTCGCGCTCGTCAGCGACCGGCCCGCGCGCTCGACCACCGGCCGCACGACGACCGGGCCGGCCTTCGGCGGGCGCAGGAAGTGCATCGTGAACGAGCGCGGCTGGCGCGCGTCGTCGCCGACTGCGAGCTGCAGCCCGCGCAGGACGATCGCCATGACGTAGCCGCCGAGCGGCCCGCGCGGCGTCCACCAGGTGTCGCCGATGACGCCCTCGTAGGCGCCGTCGCCGAGCGGCGCGAGGCGGGTGTCGTGATCGAAGGTGCCGGTCGCGACCGGTGCGAGGTCCTCGGACAAGGCGGGAAGAGTACGGTGCGGGGCAGGTGCTGCTGCTCTTCGACATCGACGGCACGCTCCTCATCAAGGCGGCCGACGACCACCGGGAGGCGATCCTCGCGGCGATCCGGCGCGTGTGGCGCGTCGACGACGTCCGCGAGGCGAAGGTGCAGACCGCCGGGCGGACCGACCCGTGGATCGCGCGGGCGCTGCTGCTGCGCCACGGCGTCTCGGCTGAACGCATCGACGAGCGGATGCCCGCCTTCCGGCAGATCGCCGTCGAGGAGTACCGGCGGCGCTGCCGCCCGGACCTCTCGCCGCACGTCGCGCCGGGCGTGCTCGACGTGCTGGCCGAGCTGCACGGCCGCAAGGACGTGACGCTCAGCCTCGTCACCGGCAACCTCGAGCGCATCGCGCACCACAAGCTCGCGTGCGCCGGCATCGGGCGCTTCTTCGCGCGCGGCCAGGGCGGCTTCGGGTCCGACGACGAGGACCGCACGATGCTGCCGGGCATCGCCCGCGCCCGTGCGGGCACGCGCGACGAGCCGTATCCGCGCGAGAAGACGGTCGTCATCGGCGACACGCCGCTCGACATCGCGTGCGCGCGGGCCGACGGCGTCCGCGTGATCGGCGTGACGACGGGGCCGTTCCGGCGCGAGGACCTCGGCGACGCGGACGCGGTCGTCTCGTCGGCGCGCGAGCTGCTCTCCGTGCTCTAGCGCGCGAGCTTCAGCAGCGCGGTGTCGAGCGTGCCGTCGGCGAGCTCGCGCAGCCGCGTGACGTAGGCGGCGTCGTTGGCGAGCGCGGTCGTCCACAGCGTCGTCGTCGAGCCCGCCGGCCCGTCCTTCGCCGGGCGCTCCGGCGCCTGCGACGGACGGTGCGGCTTCAGGCCCGGCTCGTGCCCGGCGTCCGCGCGGATCGCGGGTGCGATGCGCAGCAGCGTCCGGCTGCCCCTGCCGGTCCGGGGCGCGAGGCGCAGCGACTGGCTGTACGGCGTGGTCTCGACGTAGAGCATCCATGCGCCGCGGATCGACGGGTTCGTCAGCAGCACGCGCGAGCTGCGGCGCACGGTGCGGCGCGTGCCGGCGGCGAGGTCGAACTCGGTGATGCGGCTCGACGTCGCGCCGGCGACGTGGAAGACGAGCCGGTCGCCGTCGAGCGCCGGGCGCCCGAGCGTCGACGAGCCGCCGACGGACGCGGCGATGACCCACGGGCGGCCGTCGAACGGCACGGCGATGAGCTGCTGCGGCGGGCCGGGCAGCCGGTAGACGACCCAGCGGTCCGAGACCGCGAGCGCGTCGGCGCCGGGTGCCTGGAACGCCTTGACCGGCTCGCCGGTGGCGCGGCGCGCGACGCGGAGCTCCGTGCCGGCCATGACCGCGAGCAGCGACCCGCCGATCGCGGGGCGGGCGACGTCGAGCGGCGTCGTGGCGCCGTCGCGCAGGAGCGCCCCGGCGGTCCCGCCCGGGAAGCCGTAGGCGAGCTCCGTCCCGGCGGCGGACGGGTCGGTCGCCGGCGCGGCAAGCGTCACGGGCGCCGCGACGGTGGCGGCCTGCGCGGGCGCGCCGGAGAGGCCGAGCGCGAGCGCGCACGCGGCGAGCGCAACGCCGTCGGCGAGCCGGAAGCCGCGCAGGATCGCGGGCCGCTCGGCCATCAGCTCGGTGGCGCGCAGGCCCAGCGGCGCCGTGGCGAAGGGCGCGAGCGCGACGACCGGCAGCGCGCGGCCGAGGCCGAACGCGACACCCATGGCGAGGCCGGTCTCGAGCGATCCGACGGCCAGCGCGACGCCGGTCAGCGCCGGGACGGCGAAGGTGAGGACGAACGTGGTGAACCCGAGCCCGAGCAGGACGCCGTAGGCGCCGACGGCCAGCGGCAGCGGCCACGTGCGGCGCCAGTGCTCGGGCACCTGGCGGCGGATCTGCGGCGCGATGCGGAGGCCCGCCGCCTCGGCCAGCGCGCCCGCCGTCGCGATCACGACGGCCAGCGCGATCGCGACCGTTCCCCCGCCGGCGAGGGATCCGAGCGCGGCCGCGGCGCCGAAGGTGATCGCGCCGCCGAGCAGCGCGCCCGGCAGGAACGCGAGGCAGGCGGCGAGCTTGAGCCCGCGCGACCCGCCGTGCTCGCCGATCGTCGCCACCATCGAGAAGCCGCACGGCGACCAGGCGCCGGTCAGCCCGGCGACGAACGCGGCGGCGCAGAGCAGCGCGGTCAGCACGCCGCGGCAGGCTAGCGGCCGCGTTGCACCCCCGGCCGATCGGCCGATGCGCGAACGCCGGCGCGCCACCGGGCTCAAGCGCACCGGAAGCCGGGCGACTGAAGTGGCCGTGCCCCACTCCGTTCGCGGACGCCGCCGCATGCCCGCCCGCGGACCGGTCCTCCTCCTCCTCACGCTCCTCGCCCTCCTGCTCGCCGCCGCGCCCGCGCACGCGGCGCCGCTGTCCGGCTCGGCCTTCGACACCGGCGACGGCAACCAGGAGGACGCCGTCGCCCTCGACTGGCAGGGCGCCTCGACCGCCGGCCGCGTGAAGGTGTCGCCCGACGCCAACGACGACTGCTTCGTCGGCGGCGTGAAGGAGCTCGCGCCGAAGGACTGGGCGTTCAACCGCTCGGCCGGCGGCTGCACGCCGGGCAAGTCGAACCTCCGCGTCGGCTACGTGAACTCCGAGACGACGGCGTTGACCAGCTTCGGCCACTTCGCGTTCTTCCGCAACGACACGACGGGCAACTCGTTCCTGACGTTCGAGCTCAACCAGGCGGGCACGTCGTGGACGAACGCGACGGGCACCACGATCCCGTGCCGGTCCAACGGCGACCTGCTGCTCTCCTTCGAGGTCGGCGGCTCGACCGTCACGTCTGCGCTCTACAAGTGGCGCGGCGACCTCACCCCGGCGCCCGGCCACCCGTGCCCGTACGGCGGCACCGGCACGTTCAGCGGCTCCGGCCCGATCGCCCCGGGCACGAGCTTCCAGGGCGCGATGAACGGTGCGGCCGGCATCCAGAACTTCGTCGACCCGTCGGCCTACGGCGCGCTCTTCCCGGCGAACGCCTTCGGCGAGGCGGCGGTCGACCTCCCGGCCGTGCTGCGGTCGATGGGCGAGAGCCCCTGCTTCGGCTTCGTCCAGATGCAGATCCACTCGCGCTCGTCGTCCTCGATCTCGTCCGCGATGATCGACTACACGACGCCGGTGCCGGTCAACCTGCAGTCGTGCGCGGCGACCGGGTCGGTCTTCCAGGACTCCAACGGCAACGGCACGCGCGACGGCGGCGAGGTGCCGCTGTCCGGCTTCCGCATGTACGCGGACGCCGACGACGACGGCACCTGGGACGCGGGCGAGCCGTCGGGCGTCTCGGACGCGACCGGCTTCTACCGCATCCTGGACGTCCCGTCGGGCACCGTCCGCATCCGCCAGGCGCCGCGCGCCGGCTGGTCGTGCTCGGCGCCGAGCCCCTGCTCCTACCAGCGCTCGATCCCGGTCGGCGGCAACTCGACCGGCAACGACTTCGGCGACGTCGGCCCGTCGACCGCGTCGGGCTCGCTCTTCGACGACCTCGACGGCGACGGCGTCCTCGACGCGGGCGAGCCGGGCCTCGGCGGCGTCGACGTGTTCGCCGACCTCGACGACGACGGCGTCCGCGACGCGGGCGAGCCGGCCGGCACGAGCGCCGGCGACGGTTCCTGGACCGTCTCCGACGTCCCGGCGGGAACCACGAAGCTGCGCCCGGCGCTCGGTGCGGGCTGGACCTGCTCGACGCCGTCGCCGTGCTCCGCGCAGCGCACGTTCACGTCGGGCTCGGCCGCGTCGGGCATGGTCTTCGGCGCGTACGCGGCGGCGACGATCGGCGGGCGCGTCTTCGAGGACGCCGACGGCGACGGCGCGGCGATGAACGGGGCCGACGCGGCGCTATCGGGCTGGCAGGTCTACGCCGACACGAACGGCAACGACGCGTTCGACCTCGGCGAGCCGGCCTCGACGACTTCGGCCTCCGGCCTCTACAGCCTCTCCGGCCTGATCCCGGGCACGTACGTCGTGCGTCTCGTCCCGGCCTCGGCGAGCTGGTACTGCACTCGCCCCGCGGCGACGCCGGCCGCCTGCGAGCACAGCGTGACCGCCACCTCCGGGCTGACGGCGGCCGGTCGCGACTTCGGCGCGTCGCGCTTCTCGACCGTCTCGGGCACGGTCGTCGACGACACCTCGAGCACTGGCCTCGCGGGCTTCACGCAGTGGGTCGACTACGACGGCGACAACACGCTCGACGCGAACGAGCCATCGGCCGTCTCCGGCAGCAGCGGGGCCTACACGATCACCGGCGTCGCCGCCGGCACGTGGACGCTGCGCCAGGCGCCGAACGGGGCCTACGCGTGCACCTCGCCGTCGCCGTGCACCTACGCGCTGGCGATCGGCACCAACGCGACCGTCACGGCGCGCAACTTCCGCGACTTCGTGTCGCGCTCGATCTCGGGCACCGTCTTCAACGACTTGAACGCGAACGCGACCGGCCCCGAGGCCGGCGAGGCCGGGCTCGAGGGCTGGCGCGTCTACTACGACGCCAACAGCGACAACGCCTACCAGGCGGGCGAGCCCACCTCGCTCACGAACTCGCTCGGCGTCTACTCGCTGACCGGGCTGCCGAACGGCAACTACAAGGTGCGCGTCGTCGTGCAGGGCGGCTGGACGTGCTCGACGCCCGCCGGGTGCATCCAGACGGGTTCGATCGGCTCGGGCCAGTCGGACACCGGGCGCAACTTCGGCGTCTACGGGCCGGTCACGCTGTCGGGCACGGTCTTCGAGGACCTGGACGCCGACGGCGCCGCGCGCGAGGCCGGCGAGGGCGGGGTCTCGGGCCGCACGGTGTACGTCGACAACAACCCGGCCAACGGCGTCAAGGACGCGGGCGAGGCGTCGGCGACGACCGACGCGGCGGGCGCGTGGTCGATCGCGGGCCTCAACCCCGGCACGTACACCGTCCGGCTCGCTTCGAGCGCGGGCTGGACGTGCACGCGTCCCGCCCCGACGTGCGCCCACACGATCACGACGTCGGCCGGCGGGCTGAGCGGCCGTGACTTCGGCACGTCCACGACCGGCTCGATCGGTGGCTCGGCGTACGCCGACGCGGACGCCGACGGCGCCGCGCTCGAGGGCGGCGACACCGCGATCTCCGGCCGCACGATCTTCCTCGACGCGAACGGCAACGGCTCGCTCGACGGCGGCGACACCTCGACGACCACCGCGGGCGACGGCTCGTGGAGCTTCCCGGCGCTGGCGCCGGGCACGTACGCCGTGCGGCAGGTGCTGCCGGGCGGCTGGACGCAGAGCGCTCCGGCGACGCCGGCGTTCTCCGTGACGGTCACGTCGCGCTCGTCCGCGACTCGTGCGTTCGCCTCCTACACGCCGGGCGCGATCGCGGGCACGGCGTACGAGGACGCCGACTTCGACGGCTCGGCGCGCGTCGGCGGCGATCCGCTGCTCGACGGCCGCGACGTCTACGCCGATCTCGACGACGATGGCGCTTGGGACGCCGCTGAGCCGCGCGCAACGACGACCGGCGGCGGTGCGTACACGCTGTCCGGACTGCGCCCCGGCCACTACGTGGTCCGGCCGGTCCTGCCCGCAGGCTGGGCGTGCTCGTACCCATCGTCCTGCTCGTTCGCCGCGGACGTGGTGTCGGGCGCGACGGTCGGCGGCGGGGACTTCGGCTCGTACGAGGGCGCCGACGTCGCGGGCACGGTGTTCGTTGACCTCGACGCCGATGGCGCCGCCCGCGAGGCCGGCGAGCCGGGCGCCTCGGCGCGCCGCGTCTACCTCGACCGCGACGACGACGGGACGCGCGATGCCGATGAGCCGACGACGCTCACCGCCGCCGACGGCTCGTACGCGTTCAGCGGGCTGGTCGCCCGGACGTGGAAGCTGCGGCTCGATCTCCCGGCGGGCGCGCCGTGCGACTCGCCGGTGCCCTGCGCCGTCACGCTCTCCCTGGTGTCCGGCCAGCACGCGGTCGCGCCCGCCATCGGCGTGCACGCGACCGGCTCGATCGCCGGCCACCTCTTCACCGACCGTGACGCCGACGGCGGCGCGCAGGTGTTCGGCGAGAACGACCAGCCCGAGCGGACCGTGTGGCTGGACCTCGACGACGACGGCTCCGTCGACGCGGGCGAGCCGACGGAGACGACCGACGACCTCGGCAACTTCCGCTTCGACGACCTGCAGCCGGGCGCGTACCGCGTGCGGCAGGTGCTGCCCGCCGGGTGGACGTGCTCGATCCCGTCGCCGTGCGTGCACGGCGTGACGCTGTCGAGCGGCGACGCCGTGACCGGCCGGACGTTCTCGTCGTGGACGCCGGCGTCGTTCACCGGCACGTACTTCGAGGACGCCGACGGCGCCGGCGACTACCCCGAGCCGACCGACGCCGCGCTCGCCGGCCGCACCGTCTACCTCGACGCGAACGGCAACGGCGCGCTGGACGGCGGCGAGCCGTCGACGCAGACGGACGCCGACGGCGACTTCTCCTTCACCGGGCTCGCCCCACGCTCGTACGTCGTGCGCTCCGAGGACCAGCCGGCGGACTGGACGTGCTCCTACCCGAGCCCCTGCCGGACCGACATCTCGCTCGAGGCCGGCGAGCAGGCGCAGGACGTGAACTTCGGCGCGTACACCGACGGCGACGCCTCGGGCGTGGTGTTCGACGACGCCGACGGCGACGGCGTGCGCGACGCGGGTGAGACCGGTCGCGCCGGCGTGACGGTGTTCGACGACGTCGACCGCGACGGCAACAAGGACGCGAGCGAGCCCGGGGTGGCCACCGGTGCGGGCGGCGCGTGGTCGATGACCCTCGCGCCCGGCTCGCACCGCTTCCGCCAGGTGGTCGACGCCGGCTGGAGCTGCACGACCGGCGCGTGCGCGCAGACGGTCGCCGTCGTCTCGCGCGGCAACGCGAGCGGCGTGGACTTCGGCAACTCGACCGTGCCGGTCGTGGTGCCGCCGGCCGACGTCAGCGGCACGGTCGTCGACGACCTCGACGGCGATGGCGCCGTCGATGCGGGCGAGCCGGCGCTGCCCGGCGTGACCGTGTTCCTCGACGACGACGATGACGGCGTGGCCGACGCGGGCGAGGCGCAGGCCGTCACGACCGCGGGCGGCACGTACGCGATCACCGGCCTCGCGGCGGGCACCTACAGGCTGCGCGTCGATCTGCCGGCCGACCGGCACTGCACCGGCGGCTGCGGCTCGGCCCTGACGCTGGCCGCGGGGCAGAGCGCCGTCCGGGACGTCGCGACGTGGCAGGACTCGACCGTCGCCGGGACCGTGTTCGTCGACAGCGATGCCAATGGCGCGGCGCGCGAGGCCGGCGAGCCGGGGGCCGCCGGGCGCAGCGTGTTCCTCGACGTGAACGCCGATGGCATCCGCAACGGCGGCGAGCCGCAGCTCTCGACCGCGGCCGACGGCAGCTTCTCGTTCACCGGCGTCGCGCCGGGCGCGTACCGCGTGCGGATCGTCGTGCCGGCGGGCTGGTCGTGCAAGCGGCCGGCGCCGTGCTGGTCGGCGGTGACGGTGACGAGCGGGTCGGCGCCGGCGGTGCCCGATTTCGGCCTCGCCGAGGATCCCGTCGCTCCGGCGCCGGCGCCCACGCCTCCGGCGCCTCCCGCTCCGCCCGCCGTCGCCGACGTCCAGGTCCGTGTGACCGATGCGCCGCGCAGCACGGGCGGCAGCGAGTACCGCTACGGGCTCACGGTCCACAACGAGGGGCCGGCGCCGGCGACCGGCGTCGTGCTCACCGACGGGCCGTTCCCGGGCGCGCGGGTCGCGAGCGCGACCGTCGAGGGCGGCTCGTGCACCGTCGACGCCTCCGGGCGCGTGCGCTGCGTGATCGGCGACATGCCGGTCGGCGCCGACGTCCGCGTGGCGATCGTGCTCTCGCTCGACCCCGGCACCGACCCGGCGTCGATCGCGACCGTCGCCAGCGCAGCCGGCAACGAGACCGACCCGGCGCCGGAGGACAACGCCCGGCCGCTCGCGCTCCCGCCCGCGGCGATCGGCGTGCTGCCCACGTCCGCCGTGGTCGCCCCCGCGCTGGAGCCGTGCGCGAGCGAGCGCGTCTTCACCGTCCACCTGCGCCGGAACATCGGCCGGACCTTCCGCCACGTGGTGATGACGCTCGGCTCGAAGAAGCTCGAGGTCACCCGCCGCGCCGGCCGCTGGACCGCCCGCGTCGACCTCCGCGGCCGCGCCCCGGGGTCCTACGTCCTGCGCATCACGGCGCGGACGAAGACCGGCAAGCTCATCAAGGCGAAGCGCACCTACAAGACCTGCGTCGACCGCGGCGCGATCACCCTGCCGGACCTCTGAGCGCGGTCAGGCCGATCGACCGGCCGCGCAGGCCGCGGACGCGCAGCACGCGCGAGCGCCGGTCGTAGGACCAGCGGGTCCTCGGGACGGCGCGTCCTCCGGCCCATACCGACCGCGGCCGGAAGGGGCGGCGCAGCGTCGCCAGCGACGCTTCGACGGTGATCGAGCGCGGCCGGCTCGCGCGGACCGTGAGCGACCAGCCGCGGGCACCCTCGCGTGAGCTCATCCGGACGTCCGTTCCCGCGCGTGCGCTCGACCGGCCGCGCGGCAGCGCGAGGATCCGCAGCCGTCCGGCGCGTTCACGCAGCGAGGTGAGCGCGCGGGTGTCGTAGCGGTCGGCGAGCGTGTCGACGTCGGCGGGCAGGAGAGGCAGCAGGGCGCCGGCGCGGACGAGCAGCGGCAGCTCCTCGAGCGCGCCGCGCAGCGTGCGCACGCGCCCGCCGCTCATCACCCGCGCGGGGCGGGTGCCGAGGCTCAGCGCGCCGGTCCGCCCCGCGTACCTGAACGCCCGCCACAGCTCGACCCACCGGCCGCGCGGCACGCGCACCGTCCGCCGCCGCTTGCCGGGATCGAGGATCGGCGCAGCGACGAGATCGGGGCCGAACGCGAAGGCGTCCTCCACGCCGGCGGCGCCTGCGTCGCCGGGGAAGGCGAGCGCGAAGTGCCGCATGATCGGCATGCCGGTCCGGCGGTACTCGGCATCGGCCGCCTGGAGGTAGGGCAGCAGCTGCGTGCGGATCTTCGTGTAGCGGCGCCAGACGGGGAGGACGTCGCGGTCCCAGATCTGCGGCCGGCCGGACTTGGCGACGCCGATGCCCGCCGCCTTCGTGCGCATGACGCCCGACACGGCGCCGACCTCGATCCAGCGCTTGAGCAGCTCGGGCGTGAGGCGGGGCTCGCCGATCGTGAAGAACCCGCCGATGTCCGAGCCCCACGTCGAGATGCCCGAGAGCCCCATGCTCAGCGCCTGCGTCACGACGGAGCGCAGGCCGTCGAAGCCCCAGCCGGTGCTCGGGTCACCGCCCCAGACGACCTGCGCGTAGGGCGCGGCGCCGGTCCACCCGGAGCGCTGGAAGCGGATGATCTCCCGCGCCCGGCTCGTGGCGAACCGGTAGCCGGACCGGTGGTAGAGGACGGGGTAGCGGTTGTGCATCTCGGCGGCCGGGGTGCCGTCCGCGCTCACCGCGTCCGGCGGCGTGTACTCGCCGTAGTCCTCCATCCAGCCGTCGTAGCCGTTGGCGACCGCGCGGCCGAGCTGGTCGGCGTGGAACGCGTCGCCCGCGGCCGAGCTGAAGTCGATCTGGGCGACCTGCGTGGTCCGGCCGCCGACGAACGCCTCGTAGCTCCGCGTCCGGCCGTCCGGGCCGCGCGTGAAGGCCCCGCGTCGCTCGCCGTCGGCGAACGCGGCGGCGTCGTCGGAGCAGATGGCCTCGCGGACGTAGGTGAGCGCCGCGAGGCCGCGGGCGTGGAAGGCCGCGGTCCGCGCGCGCTCCTCCGCCTCGTGGCCGCGATCGGCGCCGCACGGCATGTAGCGCATGTGCGTCTCGACGGCGCTCACCGGGACGTCCGCGCGCCGCAGCTCGTCGACGTGGGCGAGCTCGTCCGGCTCGGTGTTCTCGTGGCCGGTCTGGAACCACGCGCCCCACTGCCACGGCGCGGCGGGAGCGGGCTGGCGGCCGATCCGGTCGGTCAGGCGCCGCAGCGCGTCGGCCGGCCGCAGCCCGGCGAGGACGAGCAGCCGCAGGCGCGGTCCGTCGGTGTCGACGTCCCAGCTGCCGGTCCCGCCGCGGGCGAGCCGGAAGCGGGTGTCGCGGTCCTCGTCGACGAGGACGCCCACGCCGCGCGTCGACAGCAGCCACGGGATCGGGTACGAGGAGGCGTCACGCGACTCGCGCAGCGCCCACGGCGGGATCGAGCCGCGCACCGCCGCGTAGTCGTCGGGCAGGTAGGGGCCCTCCTCGACGCGGTTGAGGACCTCGTTGCCGCGCTGGTCGACGACGTCGGAGCGCTCGCCGAAGCCGAGGTACCGCTCGCCCGCGACCGCCTCGAACGACACGCCGACGGCCTCGACGCTCGGGAGGTCGCCGGTGGCCTGCGCGGTGAGCCGCAGCGCGCCCTCTCCGTCGCGCGCGGCCGTCAGGTGGATGCCATGGCCCGCCGGGTCGGCGGTCGCGTACGTGACGTCCAAGCCGCCCGCCGCAGTCGCGCCGCCCGCGGTGGGCGTGGTCGCGGGGTACCAGCGGCCGCCGACGCGGACGCCGAAGCGCCCCGGCGTCCCGGCCGCCGCCTCGTGCAGGATCGCCTTCGAGCCGTCGGCGACCGTGATGCGCCCGTCGGCCGCGGAGACCGCGCTCAGCGTGCGGGCGCTCGCGGCACCGGGGAGCAGGAGCGCGACGACGATCGCCGCGACGCCGAGCGGCGCAGCTCTCAGCAGGGCACCTTCGTGTCGTAGTACATGACGCAGAACACCCGGCGGCCGGCGTAGCAGTAGCCGGTCAGGGAGGCGTCGCCGTTGATGCGCTTCTTCGACTTCGAGCAGCAGTCGACGAGCTTGCGCACGTGCCCGCCGCAGCAGCGGTACCAGGCGCCGTCGACCTTCGTGGCGAAGCCATAGCGCTCGGCGACCTGGTCGCAGACGGGCGTGCGCGGGGCGGAGGGGAGCGGCTTGCCGTCCGGATCGGTGAGGACGCGACCGCTGGCGTCGACCGGCTGGCCCTTCTTGTTCACGACCCGCCCGGTGTTGTCGATCGGCTGGCCGTCCTTCGCGCGCAGCGGCAGCCCGCGCGCGTCGATGCGCGGAAGACCGGTCGGGTGCGGGCACGAGTCGGTCGTGTAGATGTGGCCGCAGAAGTGGTACGCGTCGGCCTCGCCGGGATCGATGACCGCCTTCACCGCCGACCCCGCGGTCGCGCCGAGCAGCCCCGCACCGACCTTCGCGAGCAGCCCACGCCGCGAGGTGGAGAGGGCGAGATCCTCCGTGAGGCTCGGCGCCGGAGGCCCCTGATCGTCTTCGCGCCGGCGACGCCGGCCGAGGTCACGCATGGGCGGGCGCCCTCCGGCGCTCCGCGGTGCCGAGCACGGACTCGAGCTGGGCGAGCGAGTTGAAGGTGCCCTTCGCGAGCACGGTCCCGGTGCGGTCGAGGGCGATCGCGTACGGGCTGCCGGGGATCTCGAGGCGGCGCCAGTGCTCGGCGTCGCGGACCTCGTCGAGCGCGATGACGGAGAGGTGCGGGTGCCGGGCGAGCGACGCGATCGCCGGCTGCAGCGCCTGGCACATCCGGCAGCCCTCCGAGGTGAAGACGGCGAGCGCGAGGTCGGCGCCGGGCCGCGGATCCAGCGCGGCGGCGAGCCCGCTGTCGCCGCCGAGCGGCGGGCCCTCCTCGGGGATCTCCAGCGCGGCCTGCGGCCCGATCGCGAGCCGCAGCATCCCGACCTCCCGCGCCAGCGCGAGCACGGCGACGCCGAGCCCGGCGACCGCGAGCAGCGCGACCACGAGGCCGATCGTCAGCAGCGTGTCGTGCGACGGATCGTCACGCGGAACGAGCGGCAGCACGGCGAACGCGGCCGCGAGGATCCCGGCGCGGGCGACCGCGACGCGGCTGATCCTCGACCGAGCGCCGAAGCACCCGCACGGCGCCCCGGCCTTCCCGCGCCGCAGCGCGCCGGCGAGCAGCCCGGCCGAGGCGGCGAGGAACGCGGCCGCCGCGAACGCCGCGACGTCGAGTCCCGCGACGACGCCGGCCGAGAGCGCGAGCTCGAGGCCGACGAGGACGGCGAGGGGAAGAGGCCCGGCGAGCGTCCTGAGTGCGGCGCGGCTCTCCGCGGGCCGGCGGAGCTTCGCCGCGGCGGCGGCGAGGAGGACGGCCGCGAGCGCGCAGCGCAGGACCAGGTGAAGCACCCGCCCGAAGGTACTGCACACGCAACGACGGGTCAGGCACCATGCGCATGCATGGGGTCTGACCCCATGCATGCGCATGGAGGGGGTCAGACCCCCTCGATGCGCGCGGAGGGGGAGCCGTTGAAGTTCCCCCAGGCGTCGCGGGCGTCGCCGCGGGCGACGTACGCCGTCTCGCCTTTCGCGAGCGCGCGCGGGGCGACCCACGTGTCTCCGATGCGCGACGCCTTCACGCGCGTCTCGTCGCCGGCCGCGTCGCGGATCGTGATGACGACGGTCGCGGGGTCGGCGCGGTCGAGCCACGGCCGGAAGGAGCAGTCGAGGCGGTACCACTCGAGGCGCGTCATGTCGTCCGGCGCGGCGGGGTCGCGGACGGCGGCGCGGCCGTCGCGGATGAAGCGGGGACGCAGGGGCGACGTGTACGTGTCGGGGAAGTCGATGCCGGCGACGGGGCCACGGACGGGCTTGTCGTCCTCCTTCATGAGCACGCCGTCGCGGTCGCCGCCCGGGCCGGCCATGAACGCGGGGCGGCCGTCGACGAGGCCGGCCGGCGCGACGCTCACGCCATCCCACGGACGGACCGCGAACGCCCGCGACGTCACCGAGTACGGCACGGTCCTGCCGCCCGTCCGCCGCTGCCCGGACACGACGAAGCGGTAGGTGCCGGCCGGCGTCGCGCGCCGCTTCACGCCGGACGCATCGACCAGCGGCACGCCCGAGACGAACGCCTCCCACGTCGCCGTCCACTCCCATTCGTGCCGCCCGGTGTACGCGTTCACCGCGCCGTCCGGCAGCGACGGGTAGGTCACGTGCGTGACGACCTCGCCGGACTGGTCGGCGTACGGCACCCAGCGCGATCCGGCGCGGCGCTCCACCCGGACGGCCGGGTTGTCGACGTAGTTGTCGCCGCCGCGCCAGCGGAACAGCGCGGCGCCGAAGCGCTCCACGTCCGCGGGCTCCGAGACCGCGCCCGGCGCCCCGGCGTCGTCGCCGAGGGTCGCCGCGTACGCCGACGCGACGCCGCTCGCGACCTCGCCGATCGCCCGCGCCTTCGCGTCGGCGTGCGCCTGGTTCGCGATCTCCTTGGGGCCGAGCGGCTCGCCGTCGAGCTCCGTCGCCGCGGCCGTGTCGCCGCTCAGCTCCTGCCCCATCCGTACGAGCCGTGTCGCGAGGTAGTCGCTCGAGTGCGGGCCGTACCCCGTCAGCGCCTTGCGGTAGTGGTCGCCGCGCTGGTACTCGCGGTACGTCGCGATGTAGCCGTTGTAGTCGTTCGCCATCGAGATCGGCACCGTCAGCGCGTAGCCGTGCGACCGGGCGTACGCCTCCGTCTGCGCCCGGCCGCCGAAGTCGTCGAGGTCGTCGTGCGTGTAGTTGCCCTTGATCTCCGACGGCTCGGCCGGCTCGCTCTCCGCGTACGGCAGGTAGGCGACGTCGTTCCATCCGGCCGCGTCGTTGTGGACCTGCGCCCACATCCGCCGGCACGCGAGCGAGTCGCGCGGCGTGCACGACTCGCTCCAGTCGTAGCCGAGCCACTCGTTGTCCGGCACGCGATCCGTGCGCGTCTGGATGTTGCGCGCCTGGTCCTTCCACTGCTCGCAGGAGCACAGCGTGAAGAGCACGTCGCCGAGCCGGAACGCCTGCAGGTGGATCCCGACCGTCTCCTGGAGCGCCGCGTACGAGGGAGCGGAGTAGTTCTCCGGGATCGGCACGCCCAGCGCCTCCGCGTCGTCGGTGTCGAGCCCGGGCCCGAACGGCGTCTGCTCGAACACGGGCTTGGCCGCCTCGAAGACGCCGCGCCCGTCGGCGTCGCGGTTGCAGTCCGGCAGCCCGACGACCGGGATGCCCGGGTTGCCCGAGAGCGCCTGGTCGGTGCGGCAGTTCGACACGCCGGGGTACGGGTGCGAGAGCGGGCCGGGGAACCAGCGGTCGCTCACCTTCAGCGGCGCGTCGGTCATCCACGGAACGAGCGTCCGGCCACCCGCCTTCTGCGCGCCGATCGCGTTCCACGTCCCCATCACGGCATCGGCGAGCAGGCTGGCAGCGACCTCCATCTGCCCGTACTGGCGGTGATCGAACTCGAGGCGCTGATGCACGTCGTGGTAGCGGGAGCGCTCGGGCTCGGCGGTCCCGACGGCGTTCTGCGTGAAGATCGTCGTGGCGCCGGTCCGGCGGTCGAGCATGCGCTCGAGCGCGCCGACGTAGTCGGCCGAGATGAGGTCGTTGCCCTCGAGCATCTCGGGGTGACCCGAGTAGGTGAGGAGGTTGGCGAGCGGCGTCGCCTTCCGGCCGTCGAGCCGGTCGAAGCGCACGAGCGAGAACACGTGCTCGGCGTCGGACTCCGGGTAGCCGGCGGGCGTGCCGTCGTCCGCGGTCGCCGGCCCGAACGAGTGCTTGTGGAGCTGGTCGATCTCGCCCGTCGACGCGCTGACCCGCACGCGCGCGAGCGACGCGTTCGCCTTCTCGACGGCGGAGACGATCCGCCGCGCCTGGTAGTCGAAGAACCGCACGTCGAGCACGTCCTGAAACGCCCAGGCGCCCCACGCCGTCGAGGTGTAGTAGGGCGACGAGTGGTCGTGCGTGACCGTCATGCTCAGGTTCCGCTTGCCGATGCCGATGCCCTTCGCCTCGAGCAGCTGCGCGGCGCGGCGCCACAGCATGTCCTGCGGGATGTAGTTGTCGACCTTGACGAGCGCGAGCTTGTCGCCGCCGTCGGCCTGCACGACGAGCGCCCGGATCGACAGCCGCGACTGCACGCCGTACGACGCCTGGTTCTTGCCCTGCTGCAGGTGCGGGTCGAAGTCGCCGTAGCCGCCGTCGCGCGTCGAGGCGTACTGGCCGGCGCTCGAGCCGACGTGGTACGTCGCGTCGACCGTGGCGACGCCGGCGCGCAGCGTGCCGGCGGGCGCCACGCCGGTGGACAGGAGGGCGAGCAGCAGGCCGGCGACAAGCGCGGGCGCGAGGCGGGACATGCGGCCTTGAACGCGCTCGTTCGCTCGAACTGGCGGTGCCCAGTCGTCCGTGCGCCTACGATCCGCCGCATGCGACGGCGCGTGGGTCTCGCGGCGGTCCTCATCACGTGCGTCGTGGCGGCTCCGGCGCGCGCGCAGGACGGCGGGGACTGCCTCATGGCGGACCTCCCGCCGGTGACGAAGCCGGCGACGCCGCTGCGGTTCGGCATCACGCCGGGGATGGCGGGAACGGCGGGCGCGGCGCAGGAGACGCCCGCGCCGATCGATCCCGCGCGCACGGTCGCCGCGCTGCAGTCGCTGCGCCCGCCGGGGCGCGAGCTGGTCCTGCGTATCAACCGCCTCTTCTGGTCCGACGGCGCCGAGGGGATCCGCCGCGCCGCCGCGGATGTCGATCGCTACGCGCGCGCCGGCCTGCGCACCGAGCTGCAGGTCCGCTACCACCCGCCCGACGGGCACGAGGGCGACGTCGACGGGTTCGTCGCGTTCGTGCGCGAGGCGGTGCGGACGCTCGGCGCGCGGCCGTCGGTCACCGGCTTCACGATCACCAACGAGGCGAACCTCCCGATCTCGCCGAACACGTCCGACGGCGCGTACGACGGGGTCGTCGACGCGCTCGTCCGCGGGGTCGTGGCCGCGCGGGAGGAGCTCGACGGGCTCGGCCGGCGCGGCGTCGACCTCGGCTTCAACGTCATGTGGCGCTGGTCGCCGGACAGCGACCGGAAGTTCTGGGAGGAGGTCGCCGCGAAGGCGACGCCGGCGTTCCGCGCCGCGCTGACCGAGGTCGGGCTGCAGGTCTACCCCGGCCTCGTGTGGCCGCCCGTGCCGCGGCCGGACGTGTCGGCGGGCGACGAGGCGATCGAGGCGCTGACGCTCGTGCGGCGGTGCTACTTCCCGAAGGCCGGTCTCGGCGACGGCGTCGCGCTGTGGGTGAGCGAGAACGGCTACGCCACGAACCTCGGCCGGAGCGAGGCGGCGCAGGACACCGCGCTCGACTCGACGGTGCGCGCGGTCGCGAAGTGGTCCGGCGAGCTCGGCGTCACCGACTACCGCTGGTTCAACCTCCGCGACAACGTCTCCGACGGGACCGACCTCTTCTCCGCCGTTGGCCTGCTGCGCGACGACTACGTGCCGAAGCCCGCGTTCGCCCGCTTCCGCGACCTCGTCGCGACCTTCGGCACCGCGCGCCGGGAGCGGCCGCGCGTCGTCATCGACCGTGCGACGCGTCGCGAGAGGACCGTGCGGGTCGCGGGAGAGGTCCTCGCCCCCAACGGCATCTCGGCGTGCGCCGGACGTGTGGTCGTGAGCGTGGCGACGAGGGCGGGCCGGACGGTCGCCCGCCGCGTGGCGGGTCTCAGGCCGGACTGCACGTTCGCCGCCCGCCTCCACGTTGACCGCCGCGGCGTCCTGCGCGCGAAGGCGCGCTTCGTGGGCAACGACCGCCTCACCGCGGCGCGCTCGAAGGCGCGCCGCGTGGGCGGCCGGTGACGACGCGCTCTAGTTGGCTTCGTCGCCCAGCAGCGCCTTCCGGACCGGCCCGGACTGCGCGACGCGCGTGAGCGGCAGCAGCGCCGTACGCGGCGTGAACCGGTAGCCGAGCACCGCGAGCTTGTTCGTGAGGCCGGGCGTCACGGACCGCTTGCCGCGCACCATGCCCTCCACGGCGTCGCGCGCGACGTCGTCCGGGTCCTGCCACAGCACGCCGGGGCCGAAGCCGGCCGCGCCGGGCGCGCCCGAGCGGTCGAAGATCTCCGTGCGCGTCGGCCCGGGGTTGACGACGGTGCACGAGACGCCGGTGCCGCCCAGCTCGGCGTGCAGCGCCTCGGAGAACGACTGCACGAACGCCTTCGTCGCCGCGTAGGTCGCGTTCTGCGGCTGCGGCGCGAACGCGAGGATCGAGGCGGTGTTGAGGATCGCGCCCTCGCCGCGGGCGGCGAGGTCGTGGACGAGCTGGTTCGTCAGGTCGAAGAGCGCGAGCGCGTTCGTCCGGAAGACCGCCTCGTCGTCGGCGGGCTCGTGGTCGACCACGCGGCCGAACTGCCCGGTCCCGGCGTTGTTGCACAGCCCGACGAAGCTGCGTTCGTCATCGCGGACGGCGGCGATCAGCCGCGCGCGCTCCTCGTCGCGCGAGACGTCGGCGACGTGCACCTTCACGGTCACGTCGTGCTCGGATCGCAGTTCCTCGGCCAGCGCGGCCAGCAGCTTGCGCCGCCGGGCGACGAGGGTCAGGCCGTAGCCGCGGCGCGCGAGCTCACGGGCGAGGGCCTCGCCGATCCCGCCGGAGGCGCCGGAGACGAGGACGAAGGTGTCGGAAGTCGGTGTCGGAAGAGCCATGTGCGTCCGGTCGTACCCACTGATCGGCGTCCACCGGCGCCACATGGACGGCCTGGCGTCGCGCCATTTGCGTCCAGCAGCACGCACGTTCCGTCGTGGCAACGGAGAGGCGGGCCGATGTTGCGGTCGGACGAGCACCGTCCTCAACCGCCTGTCCACGGAGGTACCGTCATGCGCTCGACGAACTGGATGCGGAAGCTGCTGCACGCCGGCGCGGCGGCAGCAGCCGTCGCCGCGGTCGTCCCAGCCGCAAGTGCGACCGCGGCCGCCCCGAAAGGCGATGCCATCTGGGTCGAGTCCGCCACCGCCCGCGCCACGGATGGCGCGCTTGCGTACGGCTCGACCTTCACCGCCGGGTACACGTCGAAGACGACCCAGCCATGGGGACTCGCCGAGTGCTGGGCGGGTCCCGACACCGTGCTCGGCGATCCGGGGGATGGGTCGTACACGCCCGGCGATGTCATCTGGTCGCAGTACCGCAGCATCTACCCGAGCGGGCCGACGCCGGGCGTCTTCCAGCTCCTCGATCCCATCCGGCAGCTCTGGCTGGGAGGTGGCGCCACCTGCCGCCTGAGCCTCGTGAAGTTCAGCGCCGATTACAGCCGGCGCACGGTGCTGGCAACCACGAGCTTCCTCGTCACGGGCTGATCGCGCCTACTTGGGGACCACGGTGATCGAGTCCTGGCTCCCGCCGACGGCCGTCCCGTCGAGCGTGGTCGAGAACGAGTAGGTCACCGTCGGGAACGGCGCCTTGACCGCCTGCCCGGAGAGACCGCTCGGGCTGTACTTGATCCCGACGTAGTAGACGGCGCCCGTCGTGGCTGCGCCGACCTGGATCGTCGAGAGCCCGGTCCGGTTGTCGAACCTCGTCGTGCCCTGGCTTGCGCTCTTCGTGCAGTTGCTGTTGTAGAGCACGATCTGGCCGACGTCCTGGATGGGCATCAGCTTCCAGCCGCCGTCGTTCGACTGCGGGACGCCGATGGTGAACGACGAGGACGGAGCCGTGATCTTCACGTAGTAGAACATCACGCCCGGCGCCACGTTGTTCACCTTGTTCCGCTGGACGTTGTACGACAGCGTGTTCAGGTCCGGCGACGTGCCATCGGCGAACGTCGCGCACGTCGTCTGCGTCGGCGTGATCCGGGCGACCTTCTCGATCACGATCTGGTTGACGGTGGCCGTGGCCTGGTTCGATGTCACCGTCGACCCCTGCGGGTCCTTCGCCGTCGCGGTCGCCTTGTTGGTGACCGAGCCGGTGCCGGTGGCGTTCAGATCGCCGGACTGGATCGTGTAGTTCGCCGTGCAGGTGCCCCCGAACGTGGCGCCCGGTGCCAGCGTCGAGCTCGAGGTACCGCAGGTGACCGGTCCCGTGATCTTGTCATCGGTGACCACGAACGGCCCGGTCAGGGTCACGTTGCCGGTGTTCTTGAGGCCGTAGGTGTAGGTGATCACCTGACCGGCCGCCGAGTACGTCGCCGGGCTGGCCTGCTTCGTCAGCTGCAGCGCCGCACCGCCCGTGATCGACGTCGTCGTACCGTCCTTGTCGGTCACGTCGGCACCGGTCGGCGGGGTGCCCTTGGCGGTCGCCTCGTTGGTGACCTTGCCGGCGTCGATGTCGGACTGCTTGAGCGTGTAGCTCGCCGTGCACGTCGTCGACGCGCCCGGCGCGAGCGACGACGAGCCACCGCAGGTCGCCCCGTTGAGCGCCACGAGGGCGTCGGTCAGCTGCACGCTGCTGAGCGTGACGTTGCCAGTGTTCTTGATCGTGAACGAGTAGTCGATCTTGTCGCCGGCCTTCGGCGGGCTGCTGAAGCTCGGCGTGGCGGACTTGGTCAGATCGATCTTCGCCGCGGCCGTCAGCGTGGTCGTCGTCGTGTCCTCGTCGCACACCTCGCCGCTGGTCGGCGACAGGCCGCAGGCGGTCGCCTTGTTCGTGACCTTGCCGGCGTCGATGTCGCCCTGCGTCAGGGTGTAGTTCGCCATGCACGTGGCGGTCTCACCCGGCGCCAGGCTGGTCTTCTCGCAGGTCGCGTCGGAGTAGCCGACCAGCGCATCGGTCAGGTCGACCCCGGACAGCGTCACGTTGCCGGTGTTGGTGATCGTGAACTTGTAAGAGACCTTCTCGCCGGCCTGCGGGACGCCGTCGGCGCCGAAGTCCGGCGTCGCCGCCTTGACGAGCACCACCAGCGGCGCCTCGTCGAGCGGCACCGTGGCGGCGTCCTTGTCGGTCACGTCATCGCCGGCGGGCGGCGTGCCCTTCGCGGTCGCCTCGTTGTCGACCTTGCCGGCGTCGATGTCGGACTGCTTGAGCGTGTAGCTCGCCGTGCAGGTCGCCGTCTCGCCCGGCGCCAGGCTGGTCTTCTCGCACGTCGCGCCACTGAGGCTGACGAGCGCGTCGGTCAGCTGCACGCTGCTGAGCGTCACGTTGCCGGTGTTCTCGATGAGGAACGAGTACTCGATCTTCTCGCCGGCCTGGGCGGTGTTGTCGGCACCGAACTTCGGCGTCGCGGACTTCGTCAGATCGATCTTCGGCGCGCGGGTGATCGGCGTCGTCGTGCCGTCCTTGTCGGTCACGTCGTCACCGGTCGGCGGGGTGCCCTTCGCGGTCGCCTCGTTGTCGACCTTGCCCGCGTCGATGTCGGACTGCTTGAGCGTGTAGCTCGCCGTGCAGGTGGCGCTCTCGCTCGGGGCGAGGCTGGTCTTCTCGCAGGTCGCCCCGTTGAACGCGACGAGCGCGTCGGTCAGCTGCACGCCGGTCAACGTGACGTTGCCGCTGTTCTTGATCGTGAACGAGTAGTCGATCTTGTCGCCGGCCTTCGGCGGGCTGCTGAAGTTCGGCGTTGCGGACTTCGTCAGGTCGATGCTCGGCCCCGACGCGAGCGGAACCGAGGCGCTGTCCTTGTCGGTCACGTCATCGCCGGCGGGCGGGGTGCCCTTGGCGGTCGCCTCGTTGTCGACCTTGCCGGCGTCGATGTCGGACTGCTTGAGCGTGTAGCTCGCCGTGCAGGTGGCCGTCTCGCCGGGAGCCAAGCTCGTCTTCTCGCACGTCGCCCCGTTGAGGCTCACGAGTGCGTCGGTCAGCTGCACGCCGGTGAGCGTCACGTTGCCCGTGTTCTCGATGAGGAACGAGTACTCGATCTTCTCGCCCGCCTGCGCGGTGTTGTCGGCACCGAACTGCGGCGTCGCCGACTTGGTCAGGTCGATCTTCGGCGCGGCGGTCAGCGTGGTGGTCGTGGTGTCGTCGTCGCAGACCTCGCTGCTGGTCGGCGACAGGCCGCACGCGGTCGCCTTGTTGGTGACCTTGCCGGCGTCGACGTCGCCCTGCGTCAGCGTGTAGCTCGCCGTGCAGGTGGCGCTCTCACCCGGCGCCAGGGTGCTCTTCTCGCACTCCTTGTCGGTGTAGCCCAGCAGGCTGTCGTCCAAGTCCACGCCCGACAACGTCACGTTGCCGGTGTTGGTGATCGTGAACTTGTAGGAGATCTTCTCCCCGGCCTGCGGGATCCCGTCGGCGCCGAAGTCCGGCGTCGCCGCCTTGACGAGGACCACCAGCGGCGCCTCATCGAGCGGCACCGTGGCGGCGTCCTTGTCGGTCACGTCGTCGCCCGTGGGCGGGGTGCCCTTGGCGGTCGCCTCGTTGTCGACCTTGCCGGCGTCGATGTCGGACTGCTTGAGCGTGTAGCTCGCCGTGCAGGTCGCCGTCTCGCCGGGGGCGAGGCTCGTCTTCTCGCACGTCGCGCCGCTCAGACCCACCAGGGCGTCAGTCAGCTGCACGCCGGTGAGCGTCACGTTGCCCGTGTTCTCGATCAGGAACGAGTACTCGACCTTCTCGCCGGCCTGCGCGGTGTTGTCGGCACCGAACTGCGGCGTCGCCGACTTGGTCAGGTCGATGCTCGGCCCCGACGCGAGCGGAACGCTGGCGCTGTCCTTGTCGGTCACGTCATCGCCGGCGGGCGGGGTGCCCTTGGCCGTCGCCTCGTTATCGACCTTGCCGGCGTCGATGTCGGACTGCTTGAGCGTGTAGCTCGCCGTGCAGGTCGCCGTCTCGCCGGGAGCCAGGCTGGTCTTCTCGCACGTCGCCCCGTTGAGGCTCACGAGCGCGTCGGTCAGCTGCACGCCCGACAGCGACACGTTGCCGGTGTTCTCGATGAGGAACGAGTAGTCGATCTTCTCGCCGGCCTGCGCGGTGTTGTCGGCACCGAACTTCGGCGTCGCGGACTTCGTCAGATCGATCTTCGGCGCCCGGGTGATCGGCGTCGACGTGCCGTCCTTGTCGGTCACGTCGTCACCCGTCGGCGGGGTGCCCTTCGCGGTCGCTTCGTTGTCGACCTTGCCGGCGTCGATGTCGGACTGCTTGAGCGTGTAGCTCGCCGTGCAGGTCGCCGTCTCGCCGGGAGCGAGGCTCGTCTTCTCGCACGTCGCCCCGCTGAGGCTCACGAGCGCATCGGTCAGCTGCACGCCGGTGAGCGTCACGTTGCCCGTGTTCTCGATCGTGAACGAGTAGTCGATCTTCTCGCCGGCCTGCGCCGTGTCGTCGGTGCCGAACTGCGGCGTCGCCGACTTGGTCAGATCGATCTTCGGCGCCGCAGTCAGGGTCGTGCTCGTGGTGGCCTCGTCACACACCTCGCTGCTGGTGGGCGACAGACCGCACGCGGTCGCCTTGTTGTCGACCTTGCCGGCGTCGATGTCGGCCTGGGTCAGCGTGTAGCTCGCCGTGCAGGTGGCGATCTCGCCGGGGGCGAGGCTCGTCTTCTCGCAGGTGGCGTCGGTGTAGCCGACCAGCGCGTCGGTCAGGTCGACGCTCGTGAGCGTGACGTTGCCGGTGTTGGTGATCGTGAACTTGTAGGAGATCTTCTCCCCGGCCTGCGGAACGCCATCGGCGCCGAAGTCGGGCGTCGCTGCCTTGACGAGCACCACCAGCGGGGCCTCGTCGAGCGGCACCGAAGCGGCGTCCTTGTCGGTCACGTCGTCACCGGTCGGCGGGGTGCCCTTGGCGGTCGCTTCGTTGTCGACCTTGCCGGCGTCGATGTCGGACTGCTTGAGCGTGTAGCTCGCCGTGCAGGTGGCGGTCTCGCCGGGAGCCAGGCTCGTCTTCTCGCACGTCGCGCCGCTCAGACCCACCAGGGCGTCGGTCAGCTGTACGCCGGTGAGCGTCACGTTGCCGGTGTTCTCGATGAGGAACGAGTACTCGACCTTCTCCCCGGCCTGCGCCGTGATGTCGGCACCGAACTGCGGCGTCGCGGACTTGGTCAGATCGATCTTCGGCGCCGCGGTCAGCGTCGTGCTCGTGGTGGCCTCGTCACACACCTCGCTGCTGGTCGGCGACAGACCACATGCGGTCGCCTTGTTGTCGACCTTGCCGGCGTCGATGTCGCCCTGCGTGAGGGGGTAGCTCGCCGTGCAGGTCGCGATCTCGCCGGGGGCGAGGCTGGTCTTCTCGCAGGTGGCGTCGGTGTAGCCGACCAGCGCGTCGGTCAGGTCGACGCTCGTGAGCGTGACGTTGCCGGTGTTGGTGATCGTGAACTTGTAGGAGATCTTCTCCCCCGACTGCGGAACGCCATCGGCGCCGAAGTCCGGCGTCGCCGCCTTGACGAGGACCACCAGCGGCGCCTCGTCGAGCGGGACCGTGGCGGCGTCCTTGTCGGTCACGTCATCGCCCGCCGGCGGGGTGCCCTTGGCGGTCGCCTCGTTGTCGACCTTGCCGGCATCGATGTCGGCCTGCGTGAGCGTGTACGTCGCCGTGCACGTCGTCGACGCGCCCGGCGCAAGCGACGTGACGCTGCCGCAGGTGGCCCCGTTGAGGCTGACAAGCGCGTCGCTCAGCTGCACGCCCGTCAGCGTCACGTTGCCGGTGTTCTCGATGAGGAACGAGTACTCGACCTTCTCGCCCGCCTGCGCGGTGTTGTCGGCACCGAACTTCGGCGTCGCGGACTTGGTCAGATCGATCTTCGGCGCCCGGGTGATCGGCGTCGTCGTGCCGTCCTTGTCGGTCACGTCGTCACCGGCCGGCGGGGTGCCCTTGGCGGTCGCCTCGTTGTCGACCTTGCCCGCGTTGACGTCGGACTGCTTGAGCGTGTAGCTCGCCGTGCACGTCGCGGTCTCACCCGGGGCGAGGCTGGTCTTCTCGCAGGTCGCTCCGTTGAACGCGACGAGCGCGTCGGTCAGCTCGACGCCCGTGAGCGTGACGTTGCCGGTGTTCTCGAGCTTGAACGAGTAGTCGATCTCGTCGCCAGCCTTCGGCGGGCTGCTGAAGTCGGGCGTGGCGGACTTGGTCAGTGCGATGCTCGCGGCGCGGGTGATCGGCGTCGACGTGCCGTCCTTGTCGGTCACGTCGTCGCCCGCCGGCGCAGTCCCCTTGGCGGTCGCTTCGTTGTCGACCTTCCCCGCGTCGATGTCGGACTGCTTCAGCGTGTAGCTCGCCGTGCACGTCGTCGACGCGCCCGGAGTGAGCGAGGTGACGCTGCCGCAGGTCGCGCCGTTGAAAGCGACGAGCGCGTCGCTCAGCTGCACGCTGCTGAGCGTCACGTTGCCGGTGTTCTTGATCGTGAAGGAGTAGCCGATCGTGTCGCCGGCCTTCGGCGGGCTGCTGAAGTCCGGAGTGGCGGTCTTGGTCAGCTCGATGCGCGGCGTCCCAGTGATCGGCGTCGTGGTGCCATCCGTGTCTGCGACGTCGGAACCGCTCGGCGGAGTCCCCTTGGCGGTCGCCGAGTTCTCGACCTTGCCGGCGTTGATGTCGGCCTGCGTGAGCGTGTAGGTGGCGGTGCAGGTCGTCGACCCGCCGGGCGACAGGGCGCCGATCCCACCGCACGTCGCGTTGCTCAGACCGACGAGCGCATCGGTCAGCTGCACGCTGCCGAGCGTCACGTTGCCGGTGTTCTTGATCGTGAACGAGTAGTCGATCGTGTCGCCGGCCTTCGCCGGGCTGCTGAAGCTCGGCGTGGCCGACTTGGTCAGCTCGATGCTCGCTGCCCGCGTTATGGGCGTGGACGTGCCGTCGGTGTCCGAGACATCGGACCCGGCTGGCGGGGTGCCCTTGGCGGTCGCCGAGTTGTCGACCTTGCCCGCGTTGATGTCGGCCTGCGTGAGCGTGTAGCTCGCCGTGCACGTCGTCGATGCGCCCGGCGCGAGCGAGGTGACGCTGCCGCACGTCGCGCCGCTGAGGCCCACGAGCGCGTCGGTCAGCTTCACGCCGGTGAGCGTCACGTTGCCGGTGTTCTTGATCGTGAACGAGTAGTCGATCTTGTCGCCGGCCTTCGGCGGGCTGCTGAAGTTCGGTGTCGCCGACTTGACCAGATCGATGCTCGGCGCCGGCGTGAAGTTCACCGTCGACGTGTCGGTCTTGGTGTCCGAGCCGGCGCTGTTGGTCGCCGTCACGCTCAGCGTGTTCTGCACCTGCGACGTGTTCGCGTTGGCGAACGCGGGTGCGTCGAAGTAGCAGGTCACCGAGGCGCCGCCGGCGATCGACGTGCCGATCACGTCAGCGCAGTCCGTGTCGGTCGTGGACGCGGAGCGCAGCGTCCCCGAGACCTTGTTGTCCGAGATCGCCGTGATGGTGGCCGACGAGCTCGTCGAGGCGTTGCTGATGGTCGCCTTGTAGGTCACCGTCCACGGGTAGCTCGCGCTGGACGGGACGGTCTCCGTGTCGTTGTACGCCAGGTCGTGGTCGGCGTCGTTGTCCTTCACCACCGTCAGGGCGGGCTTGGCGAGGTTCGTGAACTCGCACGTCGTGACCTTGCCGGACTCGATGAGGATCCCGCTCACCGTGGCGACGTTCAGCGTTCCCGTCGACGCGCCGCTCGAGGTCTTGCAGGTCGCGCTGCTGAGGGCCCAGCCGGAGGGGACGGTCTCGGTGACGGTGTTGTTCGTGCCGATGTAGAGGCCGATCGGGTCCGACTGACCGTTCGCCGGCACGGTCGCCGAGGCGTTGATGGGGTCGTTGCCGGTGGCCGTGCTGTTCGCCGCGAACGTGAAGGTCTGCGTCGCGCCGTTCGGGGCGATCTTCTTGATCAGGAGCAAGCCGCCGCCAGGCGAGACGATGCAGTCGAACGGGGCGTTGTTGCCGCCGGCGCCCGCCGACGGGTACGAGCAGACGTTCACCAGGACCGAGTTCGCCGGAAGCACCAGCTTGTTGATCCAGACCTCGATCGTCGAGTCGTTGGGCCAGTTCTGGTCCGGCAGGAGGTTCGCGAACGGATCGGTGTCCGTGATGAGGTTCGCTCCGGAGACCGGCCCGGTGGCGGACAGCGCTCCCGTCTTGATGTCGGTGCTCGTGAACGGCAGCGGGCCGTTCGGCTGGGAGCAGCGGTCCGTGCGGGCGTCGGAGCAGCTGAAGAGGTAGGGCGAGCCGGCGTTCTGCGTCACCGTCGACGGGGCCGTGGTCGGGTTCGAGACCCGAACGCACACGACGGTGTTGATGTTGCCGTCGCCGTCGCTGTCGAAGAGCGCGCACGCGTCGCCCGTCTGCCCGCCCCCGGTCCAGTCGTCCGTGGAGTCCCAGCTCCAGAACAGCTTGTACGTGTTGAGGTCGGACTCGTCCCGGCCCATCTGCGTCAGGTCGACCTGAGACGGCTGGTCGTTCGCGCCCTGCTGGTCCTTGACCTTGAAGTAGTTCGACGGGATCGTCACGGCGGACGCCGACGCGGCGACGAAGCCGAGTGCGCAGACGGCGACGACGAGCACGGCGCACATCGCACGGACGACGGTGAACCGGGTGAGGCGATCGCGCGATGCGCGGACTGAAGACGACGACAGCAGCGTGTCTGAGCACGGCGAAGTCCGCATCAGAACAACCTCCGACCACGGCTCACGGTCTCGTGAGCCTTCGACTTGTCCGGAGCGTCCCTGCGTCCTTCGCGGGTGGGGTTCGCGCTTCCGTTCTATGCGCGGCACCGAACCGTGTGCCTGGGTTCGACCCAACCAGAACCGCGACACGAGAGTCAACCTCGCGCCAGCGGCGGTCCACCGGTTGAGTGATCAGCCTTCGTGCAGCGTCAAGAACGCTCGACATCGCAGGCGCCGCGCTTATGCACCGGAATGGCGTCTGTGGCCTCCGCGGACCTCCACTGCCCTCCGTCGGCTCGGGGGTGGGGATGATCTTCACCTCGTCAATTCGTCCAGAATCCCGTTCAGAACTTGAACGACTGCTTTCGAGCGGCTTGGCTTGCTCCCGTGACGGCGCTGGAGACGACTGCATGGCCCGAGGCGCCGCCACCGACCGGTGCGGTGGTGCTGATCGGTGTCACGGGCGTCGGCCTGCGCGCCGGACTGAGGGCTGCACTCGAGCCGGCCGGCTTCCGGATCTGCGAGGACGCATCCGACGGGCCGGACGTCGTCTTCGCCGCGGCCACGTCACGGCCGGATGTCGTCGTCATGTCGAGTCGCCTGCCCGGCGGCGGCATCGGCGTCGTCAGCAAGGTGCACGGCGTCGCCCCGGGGGCGCGCGTCATCGTGCTGAGCGACTCCTGTGACGGCCGCGAGCTGCTGGACGCCGTGCGCGCCGGTGCGGTCGGGTACCTCGACACGGGCGTCGATCCGTCGCGCCTGCCGGTCGTCGTCGAGGCCGTCGTCCGGGGCGAGACCGCGTTCCCGCGGGCGTTGCTCGTCGACCTGCTCGACGAGGTCCGCCGGCCGCGCGGGCCCGCCCGCGTCGCGCTGCCCGATGGGCGCGAGGTGCGCCTCACCGCGCGCGAGCGCAGCACCGCCGAGGCGCTGCGCGCGCACCGCTCGACGAAGGACACCGCGCAGACGCTCGGCGTCAGCACCGTGACGGTCCGGCGGCACATCTCGTCGCTCGTCCACAAGCTCGGCGCGGCCGACCGCCGCGAGGCCGCCGCGCTGCTGGAGGAAGCGCGGTGGTCATGATCGCCGAGCGTCCCCGCCGGGTCGTCATCGTCGACGACCACGGCCTCTTCCGGCATGGCCTGGCCGACGTCCTGCGCGAGCTCGGCTTCGACGTCGTCGGCATGGCCGACTGCGGCGAGGCGGGCATCCGGGTTGCCGGGGAGGTCCGGCCCGACGTCGTCGTCATGGACATCCACATGCCGGGCATCGGCGGCGTCGAGGCGATCCGCCGCCTGAGCGCGGGCGAGACCAGCCCTCCCGTGCTCGCCATGACCGTCTCCACCGCGATCCAGGACGTCGCCGAGGCCGTCGACGCGGGCGCGGTCGGCTACGTCATCAAGGACGCGCCGCCCGACGAGATCGCCGCGTCCGTCCGCGCCGCCGCGCAGCGCGCGACCTGGCTCTCGCCGGGGATCCTCGAGCAGATGCGGTCCGTCATGGCTCCCGCGCCCGCCCCCGCCGGAGCCGCCGCGCTGACCGAGCGCGAGACCGAGGTCCTCCGCCTCCTCGTCCGCGGGCTCGACAACGCGACGATCGCGAGCGAGCTGCACCTCAGCGCCGGCACCGTCAAGGCGAACGTCTCGGCGATCCTCACGAAGCTCGGCGTCGAGAACCGCGTCCAGGCCGCCGTCGTCGCGACGGACCGCCGGCTCGTCTAGGCACCCGATGCCGCGGCCGTAGCCGCGGCCCCGGGAAGCACCCGTCGCGCCGGCGCCCGGGGACTCAAGTCGGGCGCCGGCGCGACTGTGTCACGCATGGAAGGGGTCGATGTCGACGAGCTCGCTGTGCCAGGTTGCCGCCAGAAGCTCAGCTCGGCGTCCCCACCCGGAACTAGGGGGACGACTGGCCCGTTCTCTCGACACCCATGCTGACGCGACGAAGGTTGCCATCGGCTCGAAAGCTGAGCGGCCATACCTACCGTTCAATGTTGAACGCCGCCTCCGGCGCCGTTCAACCGCACCTCGATCGTGGTCCCGTGGCCGGGGTCCGAGATGAGCTGGAAGGCGGCGCCCATGCCCGCCGCGCGCTCGCGCATGCCCAGCAGGCCGAAGCCGTGCGTCCGCGGAGCGTCGGGGTCGAAGCCGCGCCCGTCGTCCCGCACGACCACGCGCGGCGGATCGGGCGCGAGCTCTACCCGGATCGTCGTCGCGCCGCCGTGGCGGATCCCGTTCGCCACCGCCTCGCGGACGATGCGCGCGATGGTCTGCCGCTGCTCCGGCGTGACGTCGACCCCGCGGTCGATCGCGAGCTCGAGCCCGACGTCCTCGCGGCTCGTCAGCTCGCGCGCGACGCCGGCGACCACCTCGGCCAGCGGCGCGTCGATGTCCGCGTTGAGCGCGGTGACCGTCGCGCGCGAGTCGTCGAGCGCCTGACGCGCCGCCGCCGCGATGCGTCGCGTGACCGGATCGTCCGGCTGACGGCTCTCGAGCCACGCCGTCTGCGACGCCAGGAACGCCAGGTCCTGCTGAAGGCCGTCGTGGAGGTCGCGCGCGACGCGCCTTCGCTCCTCCGACAACGCCAGGCGGGCGACCGACCGCTGGTACTGGAGGATCTCGCGCGCCGCCCCGACGAGCATCATCCCGAAGAAGCCGAGCCGCAGGAAGTCGCCGAGCGCCACGTCGGTGGCCTCGATCGACGGCGTGAAGCAGTACGCCAGGCGGGACGCCGCGGCCAGCGCGGTGCCGCCCGCGAGCCAGGCCATCAGCTCGTCGCTCGTCCGCTCGTACCGGCGCAGGAACCCGAAGGCGGCGATCGCGTAGAGGACGCCTCCCGTGATCAGCGCGGCGAGCAGGACGCCGCTCGCGTGGACGCCCGAGGGATCGACGCGGGTGGGCCGCGACGCGATCGCCGCGAGGGCTGCGCCGCCGAACGCCGAGATGAGCAGCGCGCCCAGCAGAAGGCCCCCCGACCGGTAGTACGCGCGCCGGGGGTTGGGCTCGAGCCGCGACCTCGTCCAGCCCGCGTAGGTGAACATCGCGGCGGCGATGACGTGCCCGATCACCGCGCTCCAGATCTGGCTCTCCTCGAGCTTGTCGGCGAGCGACGGGAACGTGCTGTAGAGGAGGTTCGTGAGCGCGAGCACGGCCAGCGCCGTCGCCAGCGCGAGGTCCGTGCGCCGCGCGGTCCGGGTGAAGCGGCCCGCCGAGAGGTACGCCGTGAGCAACGCGATGAGGCCGGCGGCGGTCTCGACGCCCGCGCCGATGCTCGGGCGGTCGCGGAGGATCAGGTCCGGATTGACGGCCTGGATCCCGAGGGTCAGGGCGACGGCGCCGATCTCGACGGTGACGAGCGCGATCCGCAGGCGGGGCCTGATGATGGGAGCGGGGGTCGGCTCGTCCACCGGCGCGGACTCTCCCAGACCCGCCCGACGGGCGGGGCGGCTAGGCGCGCGTGAGGCGCTTGTACGAGATGCGGTGCGGGCGGTCGGCCTCGGCTCCGAGGCGCTCGCGGCGGTGCTCCTCGTAGGCCTCGAAGTTCCCCTCGAACCAGACGACCTGCGAGTCGCCCTCGAACGCGAGGACGTGCGTGCAGATGCGGTCGAGGAACCAGCGGTCGTGGGAGATGATCACCGCGCAGCCGGGGAAGTCGAGCAGCGCCTGCTCGAGCGCGCGGAGCGTCTCGACGTCGAGGTCGTTCGTCGGCTCGTCGAGCAGGAGGACGTTGCCGCCGGTCTTGAGCAGCTTCGCGAGGTGGACGCGGTTGCGCTCGCCGCCGGAGAGCTTGCCGACCTTCTTCTGCTGGTCGCCCTTCTTGAAGTTGAACCCGGACACGTACTGCCGCGAGTTCATCTCCTGGTCGCCGACCTTGACGTGGTCGTAGCCGCCGGAGATCTCCTCCCAGACCGTCTTGTCCGGGTCGAGCGCGTCGCGCGACTGGTCGACGTACGCGAACTCGACGGAGTCGCCGATCTCGATCGTGCCGGCGTCCGGCTGCTCGTTGCCGGTGAGCATCCGGAAGAGCGTCGTCTTGCCGGCGCCGTTCGCGCCGATGATGCCGACGATCCCGGCGCGCGGGAGGTCGAACGAGAGGTCCTCGATGAGCAGGCGGTCGCCGAAGCCCTTCTTGAGGTGGTCGACGCGGATGACGGTCGAGCCCAGCCGCGGCCCCGGCGGGATGTGGATCTGGACCTCGTCGAGCCGGACCTGCTTCTCGGCGTTGACGAGCTCCTCGTAGCGCTGCAGACGCGCCTTGCTCTTCGTGCGCCGGCCCTTCGGGTTGGTGCGCACCCACTCGAGCTCGGCGGAGATGACGCGCTCGCGCGCCTTGTCCTGGCGCTCGGCCATCGCGAGGCGCTTGGCCTTCATCTCGAGCCACGCCGAGTAGTTGCCCTCGAAGGGGTAGCCCTTGGCGCGGTCGAGCTCGAGGATCCAGCCCGCGACGTTGTCGAGGAAGTAGCGATCGTGGGTGACGGCGACGACGGCGCCGGCGTACTCGGCGAGGTAGCGCTCGAGCCAAGCGACGGACTCGGCGTCGAGGTGGTTCGTGGGCTCGTCGAGAAGCAGCAGATCCGGCTGCTGGAGCAGCAGGCGGCAGAGCGCGACGCGGCGCCGCTCGCCGCCGGAGAGCTTCGTGACGTCGGCGTCGGCCGGCGGCAGCCGCAGGGCGTCCATCGCGTACTCGAGCTGCGTGTCGAGGTTCCACGCGTCCGCGGCGTCGATCTGGTCCTGGAGCCGCGCCATCTCGTCGGCGGTCTCCTCGGAGTAGTTCATCGAGAGCTCGTTGAACCGGTCGATCAGCGCCTTCGTCTCGGCGACGCCCTCCTCGACGTTGCCCTTGACGTCCTTGGACTCGTTGAGCTGCGGCTCCTGCTGGAGCATCCCGACGGTGCGGTTGGTGCCGAGCTGCGCCTCGCCGCGGTAGTCCTCGTCGATGCCGGCCATGATCTTCAGCAGCGACGACTTGCCGGCGCCGTTGTAGCCGAGCACGCCGATCTTCGCGCCGGGGTAGAACGCCAGCGTCAGGTCGTCGAACACGACCTTGTCCGGCGGGTACCGCTTGGAGACGCGGTTCATCGTGAAGACGTACTGGCTCGACACAGGGCCGAGTCTAGAATGAGGGGTTCATGCCTCAGGTGCTGGACCTCGAACAAGCCCTCCTCCTGCTGGAGCTCGAGCCGCCGTTCGGGAAGCGCGAAGTCCAGCTCGCGAGGCGCCGGCAGGCGAAGCTCTGGCACCCCGACATCGCGCCGCCGGGCAAGCAGCACGAGCACGAGCGGCACCTCAAGGCGATCAACGAGGCCGCCGACCAGCTCGAGTCGCTGGCGGAGACCTCGCGCGGCGGCCGCGTCACGAAGAACGCGGTGAAGGTGAGCGCCGCGGCCGCCCGCGCCGCGCGCGCCGAGGAGGGCCGCCGCGCCTACGAGGCCGAGCAGAGGATGCGCGCCGAGGCGGCCGACCGGCAGAAGCACGACCCGTTCGGCTCCCGCGTGCCGGACCACTCGGTCGTGCACAAGTACGCGCGCTGCCTCTCGTACCCCGAATGGGGCGTCGGGACGGTGGAGGGCATCTACTTCACCGGCGACGGCGACGACGTCAAGCAGTGGGCGCGGATGCGCTTCAGCGAGGGCGTCCGGACCGTGCCCGCGGGCTCGCTGCAGTTCGTCGACTTCTCGAAGCCGGACCCGGGCGCCGACCGCGTGCAGCGGTTCATGACCGCCGCGCAGCATGCGCTCGCCGAGGGCGACTTCAAGCTCGCCGCGCAGCGCCTCGTGTACGCGCGCGACGCGGAACCGGGCAACGTCGCCGTCCTGCGGCTTCTGACGCTCGCGTTCTGGCAGGCGGGCGACCTCGCCGCGGCCGGCCGGGCGGTGCGCGACTGGGCGCGCGCCGACCGCGAGCGCCCCGCTCCCCACCGCTACGCCGCGCGCATCTACGAGGACATGGGAGCGATCGACCTCGCCGCCGAGGCCGCCGACCGCGCCGTCGACCGGGCGCCCTCCGACGCCGACGCCCACGAGCGCGTCGGCCGTCTGCGCCTGCGGCTCATGCAGCGCGACGCCGCGCTGCGCGCGCTCGAGCAGGCCCGCCGCCTCGGCCCCAGCGTCGACGGCCTGCTCGACCTCGCGCTCGCCTACCACCTCGCCGGCGACGTCGGAGCCGAGGTCACCGCGACCGAGCAGGCGACCGCGCTCGACCCGGAGTCCGTGAACGCCTGGACCCGCCACGCCTTCGCGCTCGCCCGCACCGATCGCGTGACGGAGGGCATCGAGGCGGCCGAGCGCGCGATGATCCTCGGCGCCGACGGAGAGGTCACCGACCTCCTCGACCGGCTGCGCGAGATCGCCCCGCGCGTCCTACCCGCGGCCTGACGCGCAAGAAAGCGGTGGGGCGCGCCGCGAAGCGCACCGCCGGCCTCGCCACGCCGCCCGCTCCCATCGATCCGAAGTCGTGGGTGCTCCCCGAGGACATGACCTGGTCGGACTATCCGAGGTCATCGACGTCCCGGCCGGCGACACCGTCGACGTCCCGGTCTACGTGACGATCACGGACGCCAAGCGGCTCGAGCCGACGACGCTCGACCTCGTCGCGACCTCGGAGACCGACGGCACGAAGTCCGCGACGAGCACCGCGGTCGTGAGCCCCCAGCGCTAGCCGCGGGCTAGCGCGGGATCCGCGCGCGGAGCACCTTCCACTCGAGATAGCGGACGTCGTAGGCGACGAAGAGCCAGCGCGGCGTGAACGCGGGCACCTGCGTGCGCGCCTCGTCCGGCATGTCGGCGAACGGCCAGGTGAAGCGCCGCAGCGACGGCAGCCGCCAGACCTCGACCGCCTCGTGCACGGTGTCGCCGAACGCCGCGAACGCGAACGGGATGCAGCCGGTGAGCCGCGGGAGCAGGCGCGTCTCGAGCCGGCAGCCGGGCTGTTCGAGGCGCGTGCCGCGGCGCCCGCAGCGCAGCAGCTCCATCGCGTTGCGCATCGCCCAGCCGCTGTGCTGCTCGAAGCTGATGAAGCCGCCGGTGTCGAGCGGCCTGCGCACGAACGGCGAGCAGACCCGGCGGACGAGCCCGCGCGCATCGGGGTCCTCCCACGTCGTCGCTGAGTCGGACGGCGTGCGCGTCTCGCCGGTCCGGCGGTTCACCCAGCGCCCGTCGACGAGGACCCACCGCCGCCCGAAGCGCGTGATGTCGCGCCCCGCGACCAGGGAGCGCCCGCTGGCGGCGGAGAAGAGGTGGTCGCCGTCGATGCACTCGACCGCGAACACGCCGACGCGGAAGTCGAACGGGACTTGCTGGTCGCAGAGCGGCCGCGCCAGCGTCCGGCGCTGGCCGGTGCGCGCATCGAGGACGACCGGCCGGCCGCTGCGGTCGAACCACGCGACCTGCCAGCCGTCGGCCCACGCCCGCGTGCTCGACAGCGCGAACGGGCGCAGCGGCGGCCCCTTGCGCGCCCCGGCCGGCGCGGCGCCGAGCGCGAGGAGCACGAGCACGATGACTGCGAGTCGCACGCGCGGAGCATGACAAGGTCCCCTCCATGACGCGCGACCTCTCCCTGGGACTCAACGTCGGGTACTGGGGAGCGGGCCCGCCGCCGAACGCGCAGGAGCTGGTGCTGGAGGCCGAGCGGCTCGGGTTCGACTCCGTGTGGACCGCGGAGGCGTACGGATCGGACGTGCTGACGCCGCTGGCGTGGTGGGGGTCGCGGACGGAGCGGATCCGGCTCGGGACCGCGCTGTTCCAGCTGTCGGCGCGGCAGCCGACGGCGACCGCGATGGCGGCGCAGACGCTCGACTTCCTGAGCGGCGGGCGGTTCATCTGCGGCATCGGCGTGTCCGGGCCGCAGGTCGTCGAGGGCTGGTACGGGCAGCCGTTCGCCAAGCCGCTCGCCCGCACCCGCGAGTACATCGGGATCATGCGGTCGGTCTGGGCGCGCGAGCGCGTGACGAGCGACGGACCGCACTACCCGCTGCCGCTGCCGGAGGGGCGGGGCACCGGGCTCGGCAAGCCCCTCAAGACGACGATCCATCCGCTGCGCGAGGACATCCCGATCTTCCTCGGCGCGGAGGGCCCGAAGAACATCGCGCTGGCGGCCGAGCTGTGCGACGGCTGGCTCGCGCTGTTCTTCTCGCCGGGCTACGAGGACTTCTACCGGGACGCCCTCGCCGAGGGCTTCGGCCGCGACGGCGCGCGGCGGTCGTTCGACGACTTCGAGGTCGCGGCCGGCGTGCCGATCGTCATCGACGACGACGTCGAGCGCGCCGCCGACATGCTGCGGCCGATGTACGCCCTCTACTTCGGGGGCATGGGCGCGAAGGACAAGAACTTCCACGCCGACGTCGCGATCCGCATGGGCTACGAGGCCGAGGTGGCGGAGATCAAGGAGCTCTTCCTCTCCGGGCGCAAGGACGACGCGGCCGCGAAGGTGCCGACGCGGCTGGTCGAGCAGCTCGCCCTCGTCGGGCCGAAGGACAAGGTGCGCCACGACCTCGAGGCGTGGCGCGACTCGCTCGTCACCACGCTGCTCGTCCAGGCGCACGATCCGGCGACGCTCCGGACCGCGGCCGAGCTCGTCCTCGGTTGATGCGCTAGCCGCGGATGAAGCCGATCGTGGCGCGGCCGTTCTCGGCGCCGGTCGGGCCGCCCGTGCCGACGACGCGGACGCGGTACTTGCCGGGCTTCAGCCCCGCGGTTGCGATGCGGACGCGCTGGGACGACCCGGCGCCGGTTCCGGTGTAGCGCCGCAGGACGCGCCGGCCGCGGATGAGCTGCGCGGTGAACTTGCCCTGCGTCGTGGTGCGGACGACGAGCGTCGTCGACCGACGCGCGACCGGTGCGGTCAACCGCGCGGACACGAGCGGGCCGCAGGCCGGCTGGGCGTCGGCGGCCGCAGAGGAGATGAACCAGCCGCCGCGGCGGCGCAGCGCGAAGCGGCGGACCGCTCCCCGGCCGCGGACCTCGACGACGTACGACCCGCGCCGCCCGAACGCCGCCTTCGCGCGGAAGCCCGCGGCGCGGCGGAAGCGCGCGATGCGCTTGCCGTTGCGGAGCACGTCGATGCGCAGCCGGCCGAGGTCCTTGCGGCCGGTCACCGCGAACCGCGAGCGCTGCAGCTTGATCCCCACGCTCACGAGCGGCGACGGCGCGCGGCACGACGCGACGGGCGTCGTCGGCGGCCCGGTGCCGCCGAGGGACTGCGGGATGACGCCGGCCTCGAAGGCCTCGCTCAGCACGCGGCCCTCGTTGTTCGCCGTGGGGGAGAGGCCGAGGAGCGCCAGCGCCGTCGGCGCGACGTCGACGTTCTGCGCCTCGTCCGGGTTCAGGAGCGTGTCATCGAA
This sequence comes from Parviterribacter kavangonensis, assembly GCF_056863335.1. NCBI lineage: Bacteria > Bacillati > Actinomycetota > Thermoleophilia > Solirubrobacterales > Parviterribacteraceae > Parviterribacter > Parviterribacter kavangonensis. The sequence goes on from NZ_JBXPJA010000003.1 coordinate 580,068, forward strand.
GCGCGGGCCGACGATGCCGCCGACCGTCTGCTGCCGCGCGAGCGTGCCGCCGGAGATGACGGCGAACATGTTGTCGGACGTGTACGGCGAGCCGTGGTTGCCGGTCAGCGGGTTCGCCGGATCGGAGAACGCGCCGCCGACCGCGTGGGTGATGAAGAGGTCGCCGGTCCGCTCGCCGCCGATCCGCCAGCCGGGATGCGCGCCGTCGAGCGTGTTCGCGGTGCCGCCGTCGAGCGGGTTCGGCTCGCGGTACAGCGCCTCGTCGACGCCCGGGGACGCGAGCGCCTTCTCGCGCAGCGTCTTGAGCTTCGCGAACCGGTTCGGGTCGGAGCGGTTGGCGAGGTAGACCATGTCGACGGACCCGTTCTGCACGATGGTCGTGCCGTCCGCGTCGGATCCGAAGGCATCGGCCATCGACGTCTTGCCCATCGTCGTGTCCATGCTGTGGTCCGAGACGACGAAGAGCACGGACCGCGCCCACAGGCCGCGTCGCTGCAGGGTGTCGACCAATCGCTTGAGCTCGGCGTCCGCCAGCGCGATCGCCTGGTCGTAGGCGCCGGACTCCGTGCCGAACGCGTGGCCGGCGGAGTCGATGGTCGGCAGGTTGACGAACGTCAGGTTCGGGCGCCGCTGCTTCCCGTCCTTCGTGACGCCCTGGTCGATCGTGCGCAGGACGACGTCCATGACCTCGCTGTCCTGCACCGCGTAGCCGTCGTTCGGGCGCGCCGGCGCCGACGGGTCGCAGTACGGCGTCGGCGTCGACGGGTTGCACGGAGACCAGAGGAAGTCGGCGTCGTAGGCGTTCGGGTCGACGCGCTTGGTGGCGAACAGATCGGCGAGCTTGGGCTTGCCGAAGATGCCCGCGGTCGTGATCCGGCCCGGGTCCTGGCGCTTGGCCGCGGCGAAGAACGTCTCGGCGAGCAGGCACGTCGCGACCTCGCCGTCCGTCGTCCCGTCCGCGCCGGCGTTGCAGTCCTTGCGCGCCTGGTCGCCGTAGACCGCGAACGCGTTGCCGGGGATGCCCGACGTCGCGCCGAACGCGCCGGTCGCCATCGCGACGTGGTTCGGGTTGGTCTCGGCGACCATGATCGAGCGCGACTCCTTGTAGTACGTCGCGCGGTTGCCGTTCGCGCCGGAGAGCAGCTGGCTCAGGTACGGCGCCTTGCCGGCGTCGACGCGATCGCCGTCGAGCGCGTCGAAGGAGACGACGTAGACGAGCGGGCCGTCGGGATCGACGACCTGGTCGGTGACGGCCTGCGCGTGCAAGGGGGCGGCCGCGACGAGCGTGAAGACGACGACGAGCGGGACCACGAGACGGGAGAGCACGGGCGATGAAGTACCGCAGGGAGCCCGTTCCGTGCGCCGGTTCGTGCCCGGTGCAGGGTCTGCGAAGGGTTCGTGCAGGGTCCGCGAGCGACGGTGCGCGCCATGTTCAAGACCGCGCTCCTCACCACCCTCGCCGCGCTTGCCCTCGCGCAGGCCGCCCAGGCCGGCCCGGCCGCGCCCGACGGCGTTCCCGGCACGCTCGCGCCGCCCGAGGGCAGCAAGCTCTTCCTGATCGCCCACGCCGTCGGCGTGCAGATCTACGACTGCACCGCCACAGGGACCGCTCACGAGTGGCGGCTGGTCGCACCGCGCGCCGACCTCTACGGCCCGAGCGGCGGCAAGATCGGCACGCACTCCGGCGGCCCGACCTGGCAGGCCGCCGACGGCAGCACCGTGAAGGCCGCCCGCGCCGCCGGCGCGAAGGTCGACCCGACCGCGGTCGACTGGCTGCTGCTCGCCGCGACGTCGGCGACGGCCGGGCCCGACGGCGACCGGTTCGCCCACACGAACGCGATCCAGCGCATCCACACGGTCGGCGGCCTCGCCCCCGCGGCATCGACGTGCACCGCGATGACGGCCGGGGCGCGCGCGGAGATCCCGTACGAGGCGGACTACGCCTTCTACAAGCAGCCGGAGGCCTGATCCGGCGTTCCCCGCAAGTTCCGGGGTCGAGCCCGGCGCCGTCCGTGCGCCGGGCTAGCCTCGGCGGCCGCATGAGGTTGATCGTCGCCCGCTGCGAGGTCGGTTACTCCGGCCGCCTGACCGCGTACCTGCCCGAGGCCCTGCGCCTGATCATGATCAAGGCGGACGGGTCGGTCATGGTGCACGCCGACGCCGGCGGCTACAAGCCCCTGAACTGGATGACGCCGCCCACGGTCATCGAGGAGGAAGGGGAACGGATCGTCGTGCGGAAGCTCAAGGGCGATGACGCTCTCGACATCCGCCTCCATGAGGTGCTCTCGGACGTCAGCCACGAGATGGGGGAGCCGGAGGCCGGCGCCATGCTCGTGAAGGACGGCGTGGAGCGCGACCTGCAGCTGCTGCTGGCCGAGCAGCCGCATTGGTGCGGCGAGGGGTTCCGCCTCGTTCGCCGCGAGTGGCCGACCGACATCGGGCCCGTCGACCTGATGTGCCGCGACGACGACGACGGCTGGATCGCCGTCGAGATCAAACGGGTGGCGACGATCGACGCGGTCGAGCAGCTGCACCGCTACCTCGAGCGCATCCAGCTCGACCCGGCGATGCAGGACTGCCGCGGCGTCCTGGCCGCCCAGGTCTTCAAGCCGCAGGCGCGCGTGCTCGCCGAGGCTCGGGGCATCGACTGCGTCGACGTGGACCTCGCGGTCCTGCGCGGCGAGCGCGAGCCCGAGCTGACGCTCTTCGTCTAGAGCCGGTCGACGAACGCGCGGAGCTTCGGCGCCGCGTCGCGCAGCACCTGGCCGTGGCCGAAGCAGACGATCGACGGCTCGAGTTCCGCGAGCCGCTTCTCCGACGCCCGGTTCCGCGCGGGGTCGACGGTGAACGGGCCCGGCGGCTGGCGCAGCCCGTACCGGAACGTCAGCAGGTGCAGGTTGAAGAAGACGTCGCCGCAGATGAGCACGCGGTCGGCCTCGCGCCACAGCGAGACGTGGCCCGGCGAGTGGCCCGGCGTGTCGAGCACGATGAAGCCCGCGACGACGTCGCCCTCGCGCAGCTGCCGCGCCACCGGCACGGCGGGGAACTTGTTCCCCCGCTTCATGAGCCCCTCGATCCGCGACGGCCCGACGACCGATGCGCCCGCCTCGCAGGCGACGGCGTCGCCCGCCGGCGCCCAGAACGGCACGTCCAGCGCGTCGATCACGGCGCGCGAGCCGCCGACGTGGTCGGGATGCGCGTGGGTGATCATGTGCGCGGTGATCGCACGGCCCGCGAGCTTGGCCGGGATGCCCTTGCCCTGACCGGCCGTCCCGGCGTCGACGAGGACATCGCCGACGACGTACGCGTTGACCCCGTTGCGGGGCGTGAGCGGGAGCTGCCAGACGTTCGTTGCGACCTGGTTCATCACGGCGCGAAGCTACAGCGCACCACTTCCCGGACCGGCGGTGACGCATCCACGTTCGCCCAGGAGTAGCGTCGCGCCGATGATGCGCCGGATCCTCGCTCCTTGCATGGCGCTCGCCGCCTCGCTGCTCGCCGTCGTCACCGCCGATGCCGCGCCGCTGGAGTTCACCAGGCCGTCCTACGTCGACCAGCAGCTCGCGGGCGGCGAGCCGCTCGTCACCGAGGATCCGACCCGCCACATCCTGCTCTACACGAGCCACGAGGGCACGACGCACATCTACCGCCAGGGCCTGCCCGCGCTGACGACGTTCACGTTCCTGGGCAGCTACCGCAACCAGGTGAACATGTGGTGGTCCAAGGACGACGGGCGCAGCTGGAACCACGTCAACGCGTTCGCCGGCTTCACGCAGGACCCGAGCCAGAACAACGGCTTCTCCGATCCGGACCTGACGACCGACGAGGGCGGCCGGCTCTACAACACCGGCATCAACCTCGCCAACGACGCGCTGTTCTCGTCGACCGACGGCGGCGTCACCTGGGACCAGGGCACCGCGCAGTGCCACGACGGCGACCGCCCGTGGCTCGCGGGCGGCAAGAAGGACGAGGTGTTCCTCGCCACCAACACGGCGTCGGGCGCGCTCGGGCACCGCATCTTCCGCTCGTCGGACGGCGGCAACAGCTGCGAGCAGACGGGCATCTCCAGCCCGGACGGCAACGGCAAGCTCTTCTACGACCACGCGAGCGGCCGGCTGATCGAGCCGATCAACACCGGCGACGGCGGCATCGGCGTCGCGACCGGCAAGCCGACGGACACGGAGCTGAAGAACCACGTCGCGGTGAAGAGCACGATGTACGCGCACTGGCCGTCGATCGCGCTCGACGACGAGGGCGGCGTCTACCTCGTGTGGGACGACGACCCGCGCGCGGAGGGCACGAGCGGCGGCTGCGGCGGCGATCCCACGCCGGTCGCGAACAGCATCCGGATGGCGTACTCCCCGGACTTCGGCGAGCACTGGAACGCGCCCGTCACGATCGCGGCGCCGCAGGGCAAGCGCGTGTTCTGGCCGTGGATCACGGCGGGCGACCGCGGCAAGGTCAACGTCGTCTGGTACGAGACGAACGAGGTCGTCGACCTCGCGTGCGAGAACGCCGACATCTCGGTGCGCACGGCGACGCTGCTCGGCGCCGACACCGACAGCCCGAAGGGCGAGACGATCGACCCGGTCGGCCGGCCGATCAGCGTCAACTCGAACATCTGCCAGTCCGGCACGACGTGCGTCGCCACCGGCGAGGACCGGCGGCTCGGCGACTTCTTCACCAACAGCGTCGACTCCGTCGGATGCGTGCTCATCGCGACCGGCGACACGTACTCGCCCGATCCGGTCAGCGGCGGGCAGCGGCCGGTCGCGTTGCCGCTCTTCGTGCGCCAGACGTCCGGGCCGGCGCTGCGCGGCGACGGCGACTGCAGCGGCCAGTCCTCGGCGGCGAACCCGGTCACCGTGCCGGCGCCGACGAGCTCGTCGACCACTATCACCTCCAACGGCCAGCGCGTGCCGTGCTTCAGCCGGCGCATCATCCGCGTGAGCCTGCGGACCGCGCGCAAGGAGAGGATCCGCACCGCGCGCGTGAAGGTGACCGGGAAGAAGGCCCAGTCGTTCAAGGGCGGCAAGCTGCGCTCCCGGATCATCAACAAGCACCGGCGCACGCGCGTGCCCGTGAACCTCCAGGGGCTCGGCAAGGGCCAGTACACGGTGACGATCACCGCGACGACCACGAAGGGCCACAAGCTCCGCGCCGTGCGGCGCTTCCGGACCTGCCTCCCGTAGCGTCCCGTAGCGTCCCGCGACATGTCCGACGAGGTCCTCACCGAGCGGCGCGACGGCGTCCTGCTCATCACGCTGAACCGTCCCGACGCGCGCAACGCGGTGAACAAGGCGCTGGCCGAGGGGGTCGGCGCCGCGCTCGACGAGCTCGACGATGCGAACGACCTCGCGGTCGGCGTGCTGACCGGCGCGGGGAAGGGGTTCAGCGCCGGGATGGACCTGAAGGCGTTCGTCGCGGGCGAGCGGCCGTACGTCGACGGCCGCGGCTTCGCGGGGATCACGCAGCGGGCGTCGCGCAAGCCGCTCATCGCCGCGATCGAGGGGTTCGCGATGGCGGGCGGGCTGGAGGTCGCGCTGTCGTGCGATCTCATCGTCTCCGCGCGCGACGCGCGGTTCGCGCTGCCCGAGGTCAAGCGGTCGCTCGTCGCGGGCGGCGGCGCGCTGCTGCGCTTGCCGCAGCGCGTGCCGTACGGCAGGGCGATGGAGCTGGCGCTGACCGGCGAGCCGATCGGCGCCGAGGAGGCCCACGCGATCGGGCTCGTCGACCGGCTGGCCGAGCCGGGCGGCGCGGTCGACGCCGCGCTCGAGCTGGCGGCGACCATCGCGCGCAACGCGCCGCTCGCGCTCATCGCGACCAAGCAGGTGCTGCAGGCCCAGCGCGACTGGGCGGAGGCGGACTTCTGGCAGAAGCAGGGCGAGGTCATCGGCCCCGTGTTCGTGTCGAACGACGCCCGCGAGGGCTCGATCGCGTTCGCCGAGAAGCGCGACCCGGTCTGGACCGGGACCTGAGGTCGAACCGGGTTCCGACCGCCGGTCCGAAGACGTGGGCCCGGGCACGCACCTAGCCTCCGCCGCGTGTCGCAGATCGTCGCCTTCGGCGGTGGCGGGTTCAGCATGGAGGCAGGCAACCCGCTGCTCGACGACTACGTGCTGTCCCTCGCGGCGACCGACCGCCCGCGCGTGTGCTTCATGCCGACCGCGAGCGGCGACGCGGACCACTACGTCGTGCGCTTCTACCGCGCGTTCTCGCCCGCGCGGTGCGAGCCGAGCCACGTCTCGCTGTTCCGTCGCGACCGGACCGCGCCGGAGCCGGCCGAGCACCTGCTCGAGCAGGACGTCATCTACGTCGGGGGAGGGTGCGTGCGCAGCCTGCTCGGCGTCTGGCGCGCGCACGGGATCGACGAGGCGCTGCGCGAGGCGTGGGAGCGCGGCGTCGTGCTGTGCGGGGTCAGCGCCGGCTCGCTGTGCTGGTTCGCCGACGCGCTGACCGCGTTCCGCGGCCGGCCCGGCGCCGTGAGCGGCCTCGGGCTGCTGCCGCACTCGAACTGCGTGCACGTCGACGCAGAGCCCGAGCGCCTCGACGCGTTCACCGCGCTCGTCGGCGACGGGATGCGCGCGGGCTATGCCGCCGAGGACGGGGCGGCGCTGCACTTCACCGGCACGGAGCTCGCCGGGGTCGTGACCTCGCGCCCGGACGCGCGGGCCTACCGGGTCGACGCGGACGGGGTGGTCCCGCTCGAGAGCAGGTACCTGGGCGCGTTGAGCGCGGCCGCCTGAGTGCGCACCATCTTCGCGATGGGCGGTGGCGGCTTCACGATGGAGCCGGACGAGCCCGCGCTCGACGAGTACATCCTCGACCTCTGCAGCGCCGCGACGCCGAAGGTCTGCTTCCTGCCCACGGCGAGCGGCGACGCGGACGAGCAGGTCCGCCGCTTCCAGGCGACGTTCGGCGACATGCAGTGCGAGCCGTCCCACCTCTCGCTGTTCCGGCTCGGCTCGACCAAGATCGACGTGCGCGAGCACCTGCTGGCGCAGGACGTCATCTACGTCGGCGGCGGCTCGATGCGCAACATGCTCGCCATCTGGCGCGAGCACGGGCTCGACGGGATCCTCGTCGACTGCTGGAACGCCGGCGTGACCCTCGCGGGGCTGAGCGCGGGCGCGATGTGCTGGTTCGAGGCCGGCATCACGACGTCGAGCGGGCGGCCGGATCCGGCGCTCGGCCTCGGGCTGCTGCCGGGGTCGCTGAGCGTGCACCTGGACGGCGAGCCCGAGCGCGAGCCCGTCTTCCTCGACGCCGTCGCCCGCGGCGACATCCCGCCGGGCTGGGCCGCCGACGACGGTGTGGGGCTGCTCTTCCGCGACCGGCGGCTCGTGCGCGTCGTGTCCTCGCGGCCGGGCCGCCGCGCGATCTACGCGTCGCGGGACTCGGTGACCGAGCTCGAGGTGGAGGAGCTGCAGTCGCGCCGGCGCCTCGAGCGCCGCGCGCCGTTCGCCGTCATGGAGCTGCGCCGGCTGCGCACGTCAGCACGACCTGGAGCGCGAAGAGCTCAGGGCGGCGGCTGACGAGCGCGGGGCGCAGGCGGCCCAGCGCGGGCACCCGGCTCTCCAGCGGCAACGGCGCACCGGCGAACTGCTCGCGCGTCACGCGCCACCCGGCGTCCTCGACGAGGTCGCGCGCGGTCTCGCGCGTGAAGAACCGCAGGTGCGTGCGGTCGAACAACCCGTGATCGGCCTGCGGGAAGCGGCCACGCAGGACCTCCCGGCGCGCGGTCCAGTGGCCGATGTTCGGCAGCGAGACCACGGCGACCGGCGCCACGCCGAGCGCCCACCGCAGGAGCGCCGCGGGATCGCGGAGGTGCTCGAGGACGTCGCCGAACAGCACGCGGTCGTACGGCAGCGACGAGTCCCCGCCGGAGGCGGCGGCGCCGCAGGTGCCTCCGGCGGCGGCCGCGCGATCGCGGTTCTCCGCGTCCTCGACGTCTCCCTCGATCACGACGACGCCGCGCGACCGCGCGATCTCCGCCGCGCGCGCGTCGGCTTCCATGCCGACGACCTCGCACCCCTTCTCCTTCAGCAGCGCGGCGAGGTAGCCCTCGGCGCAGCCGACGTCGAGCACGCGGCTCGCGGGCGGGACCTCCTCGAGGAGGAGCGCGTGGCTCGCGGCGAGGCCGTGCCGCTCGACGAGCGTGCCGTAGACCGTCACTCGCCCTGCAGCGTCACGGTGACGGTGCGGGCGCCGCCGCGGTCACGCAGCTCGCAGAGGTAGACGCCCTGCCACGTACCCAGGTGGAGGCGGCCGTCCCTGACCGGCAGCTGCAGCGACGGGCCGAGCAGCGACGCCTTGATGTGCGCGGGCATGTCGTCCGGCCCCTCGAGCGTGTGCGTCCACCACGGCGCGTTCTCGGGGACGGCGCGGTCGAACCACGCGGCGAAGTCGCGGCGCACGTCCGGCGAGGCGTTCTCGTTCAGGGTCAGCCCGGCGCTGGTGTGGCGGATGAAGAGGTGCGCGAGGCCGACGCGCAGCTCGCGCAGCTCCGGCATCGCGTCCTCGATCTCGCCGGTCACGAGGTGGAAGCCTCGCGATCGCGCCCGGAGGGTGATGTCCCGCTGCGCCCACACGCGCCATCACACTACGGGCATGGAAGTCGCCGAGGTCCTCGCGCGCGTCCGCGCGATCCCGCACGGCCGCGTCGCCGCCTACTCGGACATCACGCCGCACGCGCCGCGGATGGCCGGCCGCGTGCTCTCAGAGACGCACGAGCCCGATCTGCCGTGGCACCGCGTCGTCCGCGCCGACGGCTCGCTGGCGAAGGGGCAGCGCCAGAAGGAGCTCCTCATCGCCGAGGGCGTCCGCTTCGATGGCGACCGCGTGCAGATGGCAAGGTTCCGAGCGTGACCTACAGCCTCATCGCCTTCGATCGCGACGCCGGCCAGCTCGGCGTGGCGGTCCAGTCGCACTGGTTCAGCGTCGGCTCGGTCGTGCCGCACGTGCGCCCCGGCGTGGGCGCAGTCGCGACGCAGTCGGTGCCCGAGCCGTCGCACGGCCCGCGCATCCTCGATCTGCTCGAGCGCGGCGCGACGCCCGACGAGGCGCTCGAGGCGGTGCTCGCCGGTGACGAGGCGGCGTCGTACCGCCAGACCGCCGTCGTCGACGTGCAGGGACGCATCGCCGTCCACACCGGCGACGGCTGCGTCGGCGACGCCGGCCACCACCTCGCCGACGGCTGGTCGTCGCAGGGGAACATGATGAGCTCGGCCGAGGTGTGGCCGGCGATGGCGGAGGCGTTCGCGGCCGCCGACCCGGCGCTGCCGCTCGCCGACCGGCTGCTCACCGCGCTCGACGCCGGCGAGGCCGTCGGCGGCGACGTCCGCGGCCGGCAGTCCGCCGCGCTCGTCGTCATCCCGGCCTTCGGCGACCCGTGGGGCAGGGTGGTCGAGCTGCGAGTCGAGGACCACCCGGACCCGCACGCGGAGCTCCGGCGCCTGCTCCGCCTCAACCGCGCGTTCTCGCTGGCCGGCGAGGCCGACGAGCTCATGGCCGAGGGGCGCCCCGAGGAGGCCGCGCGGCGCTACGAGGAGGCGGGCGAGCTCGCACCCGAGAGCGGCGAGCTGCTCTTCTGGTCGGGGCTCTTCGCCGCCGCGACGGGCGACTTCGCGACGGGCGTCGAACGGGTCCGCCGCGCCTACGAGCTCGAGCCCCGCCTCGCGGACCTGCTGCCGCGCCTCGGCGACGACATCGCACCCGGCGCCGGGGCCGTGCGGGACGCGCTCGGCGCTCAGCCGCTCTCTCCTGACGGCTGATCGGGTACAACCAGTCGGGGATGGCGAGCAGCAGCACGGAGGCAGTGGCGCTCCGCAACGAGTTCACGCGCGCGCTGGAGAAGGGGGACGCGAACCTCGCGGAGGTCATCGCCCTCGACGCGATCGCGCAGGAGGGCCTCAGCGTCGCGGACCTCTACGTCGACGTCATCGGCCCCGCGCTGGCGCACGTCGGCCACCAGTGGGAGCACGGGCGGATGTCGATCGCCGACGAGCACCTCGCGACCGGCATCGCCTACGACGTCATGAAGCTCACGAGCCGGCAGGCGACGCGGCACCCGCGCCGCTCGCGCGAGCGCATCCTGCTCGCCGCGGTCGGCTCCGAGGGCCACGTCACCGGCCTGCGGATGATCGGCGACCTCGCCGAGGGCGCCGGGTTCGACGTCCACTACCTCGGCGCCGCCGTGCCCGTCGAGTCGATCGCCCCGATCGTCGCCAAGCACGCCCCCGAGATCGTCGGCCTGTCGGTCACGATGGCGGCGTCGGCATCGAACCTGGCGAGCGCCCTCGACGAGATCCTCGCCTCCGGTCACGCACCGAGCGGCATCCTCGTCGGCGGCATGGGCGTGCCGGACGACGTGCGCGAGGACCCGCGCGTCCGCTACGCGGCGAACGCGCGCGAGGCGATGGTCGTGATCGAGGGCCTCGCCGAGCCGCGCCCCTAGCGCTGGCCCGGCTCCTTGCGCGGGTAGAGCGACACCGGGATCGAGAGGTCCAGCGCGGTGCCGATGATGCGGGCCTGCTCCTCGGAGTGGGCGACCGGGTAGCCCTCGCCCGGTGAGGCGCGCTCGGGCCGCCCGATGTACCCGAAGGAGAGGTGCTCGGGCATGATCTGCATGAGGCGCGGCGACATGTGCGCGCGGGCGCCCATGTTGCGCGGCTCCTCCTGCACCCACACGACCTCGCGGAGGTTCGGGTAGGTGTTGATGAGCTCCAGCACCTCGCTCTGCGGGAACGGGTAGAGCAGCTCGACGCGGCCGATCGCGACGCCCTCGTTGCCCTCGCGCTGCGGCGCGTGCACGAGGTCGTAGTAGATCTTGCCGGTGCAGAGGATGAGCCGGTTGACCTTCTCGACCGGGACGCGCGGCTCGCCGAGGACGGGGAAGAACTTCGTCTCGGAGAGGTGCTCGATCCGGTTCGTCGCCTGCGGCAGGCGCAGCAGCGACTTCGGGCTCATGATGATCAGCGGCCGCTGCTTGGCGATGCGCGCCTGGCGGCGCAGCAGGTGGAAGTACTGGGCCGGCGTCGAGACGTTCGCGACGCGGATGTTGCCCTCGGCGGCGAGCTGCAGCCAGCGCTCGAGGCGGCCGGAGGAGTGCTCGGGGCCGGAGCCCTCGTAGCCGTGCGGCAGCAGCAGGGTCAGCCGCGAGGTCTGGCCCCACTTCGCGAGGCCGCTCACGATGAACTGGTCGATGATGACCTGCGCGCCGTTGGCGAAGTCGCCGAACTGGGCCTCCCAGATGACGAGCGTCTCCGGCGCCTCCTGCGAGTAGCCGTACTCGAAGCCGACGCACGCCATCTCGCTGAGCGGCGAGTTGTGCAGCTCGAACGGGGCCAGCGCGCCGGGGAGGTTCTGGATCGGGCAGACGCTCTGGCCGTTCTTCGCGTCGTGCAGGACGAGGTGGCGCTGCGAGAACGTGCCGCGCTCGGCGTCCTGGCCGGTCAGGCGGACCGGCGTGCCCTCCGTCAGCAGCGACGCGAACGCGAGCGCCTCGGCGTGCGCCCAGTCGATCCCGCCGTCCTCGCCGAGCGCGTTGCGGCGCCGGTCGAGCTGGCGGACGAGCTTCGGGTGGACGGTGAAGCCCTCGGGGACGCGCAGCAGCTCGTCGTTGAGCTGCAGGAGCCGCTCGGCCGACACCGCGGTCTTGACCTCGGGCGACGGGGAGCGGTCGAGCTGGTACTCGCCCGTCGGCTGCTCGTGCTCGCCCTCGGCCGCCGCGGCGGCGATCTGCTGCTTGAGGTCCTGGTGCAGCGAGGTCAGCTCGTCCCAGATCGCGTTCTTGCGCTCGTCGACCTCGTCCTGCGTGATGACGCCCTGGTCGACGAGGCGCTCGGCGAAGAGGTCCGGCACGCGCTTGTGGCCCTTGATCCGGCCGTACATCTCGGGCTGCGTGTACGCCGGCTCGTCGGCCTCGTTGTGGCCGTAGCGGCGGTAGCCGATGAGGTCGATGACGACGTCGTGGCCGAACTCCTGGCGGAACGCGAACGCGAGGCGCACGGCGGAGATGCACGCGGCCGGGTCGTCGGCGTTGACGTGGATGATCGGGACGTCGAAGCCCTTCGCCAGATCGGACGCCCACCGCGTCGAGCGCGAGTCGTCGGGCTCGGTCGTGAAGCCGACCTGGTTGTTCGTGATGAGGTGGACCGTGCCGCCGACCTGGTAGCCGTCGAGCGCCTGGAGGTTGAGCGTCTCCGCGACGACGCCTTGGCCGGGGAACGCGGCGTCGCCGTGCAGCAGCACCGGCACCGCCGAGCTTGCGTCCTGGTGGGCGTGCGGGCCCTGTCGGGTCGTCTGCGCCGCGCGGGTCGCGCCGACCACGACCGGGTCGACGAACTCGAGGTGGGACGGGTTCGACTCGAGGTTGACGAGGATCGCCTCGCCGCTCTGCAGCTGGTAGGAGCCCTGGGCGCCGTGGTGGTACTTGACGTCGCCGGTGCCGCCCTGGGGGATCGTGGTGACCGCCTCGAGCGTGTTGGCGCCCTCGAACTCCGCGAAGATCGTGTCGTACGGGCGGCCGAGGTTGTGCGCGAGCACGTTGAGCCGGCCGCGGTGCGCCATGCCGACGACGACCTCGCGGGCGCCGTGCGCGGCGGCGAGCTGGATGAGCTCGTCGAGCATCGGCACCGTCAGGTCGAGGCCCTCGATCGAGAACTGCTTCTGGCCGAGGTAGGCCTTGTGGATGAAGCGCTCGAACGCGTCGACCTTGACGAGCCGGCCGAGCAGCCACTTCTGCTCGTCGGTCGTCAGCGGCTTGCGGTACTCGCCGGACTCGATCTTCTCGCGCAGCCAGACGCGCTGGCGATGCGACGAGATGTGCTCGATCTCGTAGGCGATCGTGCCGCAGTAGGTCTCCTTGAGGTGCGGCAGCGCATCGGCGAGCGTCGCGCCCGGGACGTACACGCGCAGGATCGACGACGGGATCCGCGCCATCAGCTCGGGCGTCAGGCCGACCTGGTTCGGGTCGAGCGCGGGATCGCCCTCGGGCTCGGCGCCGAGCGGGTCGAGCTTCGCGGCGAGGTGGCCGTGCGTGCGGTGCGCCTTGACGAGCGACGTCGCGGCCTGGACGGCCTGCAGCAGCTCCTCGTCGATGGCGCCCTCGCGGACCGGGGCCTTGGCCGGCTCGCGCGCGGCGGCGGCCGCGGCGGCCGGGGCGGGCGGTGCGGGCGGCGCGCCGAGCTCCACGCCGAGCGAGCCGAAGACGCCGTCGTAGAAGCCGTTCTCGCCCTGCAGGTAGGACTCGACGACCTGCAGGAACTGACCCGACTCCGCACCCTGGATGATGCGGTGGTCGTAGGTCGAGGTCATCGTCATGACCTTCTCGGCGCCGATCATCGCGCCGATGTTCCCGAGGCCGACCGGGTAGGCGATCGAGCCCGTCGCGACGATCGTGCCCTGGCCGACCATGAGCCGCGGGACCGACGCGATCGTGCCGATGCCGCCGGGGTTCGTGAGCGAGATGTTCCCGCCCGTGAGGTCGTCGGCGGTGAGCTTGTTCTCGCGCGAGCGCGCGATGAGATCGTCGAAGGCGGCCTTGAAGTCGGCGAACGACATGCGGCCCGCGTCGCGGATGACCGGGACCATGAGGGTCCGCTCGCCCTTCTTGTTCGTGACGTCGACCGCGATGCCGAGGTTGACGGCGCCGGCGTCGACGCGATGCGGCTTGCCGTCGACCTCCTCGAACGTGTGCGACATGACCGGCATGTCCTGCTGGACGGCCAGCGCGATCGCGTAGGCGATGAGGTGGGTGAAGGAGACCTTGAGCCCGGCGTTCTTGAGCTCCTTGCGGCGGCCGTCCATCACCGTGACGGTGATCGTGCGGAACGAGGTCGCGGTCGGGATCGACCGGCTCTCGTCCATGTAGCGCGCGAGCATCGCCGCGCCGCCCTTGATGAGCGTCGAGCTTGCGGCCTTCTCGCCGGCGGCCGCGGGGGCCGGAGCGGCCGACGTGCCGTTCTTGGCGGCCAGCACGTCGTCCTTGGTGATGCGGCCCTTCGGGCCGGTGCCCGTGACCCCGGTGAGGTCGACGCCCTCGGCGGCGGCGACGCGGCGGGCGACGGGGGAGATCTTGGCGTCGTCGGGGACGACGGCGGGGGCGGAGGGAGCCGCGGCGGCGCCGTTGCCGGCGCTCGGCTCGGCGGCCGGCTTCGGAGCGCCGGCGCCCGCGCCGACCTCCATGCGCGCGATGACCTGGCCGACGCCGACGGTCTCGCCCTCCTCGGCGAGGATCTCCGTGAGCGTCCCGGCCGCGGGGGCGGGCAGCTCCATGTCGACCTTGTCCGTGGAGATCTCGACGATCGTCTCGTCGGCCTCGACGGCGTCGCCGATCTGCTTGGTCCACTCGAGGATCGTGCCCTCGGCGACGGACTCGCCGGCCTGCGGCGTGACGATGTCGATGATCTGGCCGGTGGCGGTCGCCCCGCCGCCGTTGCCCTCGGCGGCCTCGGGCGCGGCGCTCTCGGCGGGCGCGGCCTCAGCCTCGGCCTCCGCGGCGGGCCCGGCGCCGTTGCCGCCGGCGCCGTTCGTGGAGATCTCCGCCAGCACGGCGCCGACCTCGACGGTGTCGCCCTCGGCGAAGTGGATCTTGGTGACGGTGCCCGATGCCGGGGCGGGCACCTCGGCGTCGACCTTGTCCGTCGAGATCTCGACGATCGTCTCGTCGGCCTCGACGGTGTCGCCCTCCTGCTTGTGCCATTCGAGGACCGTGCCCTCTGACACCGATTCCCCCATTGCGGGGAGCGTTACTTGGATGGTCGTCGTGACCGCCATGTGGCCTTCGCTGAGACTAGCGCGTCGGAACGGTTGTTCGCCGTGGCCGAACGTACCCCTGTTGGCACTACCTACGCACAGGGTGTTCCATGCGCTGCCATGACCACCCGGAGAACGGCGCTCGCCGCCGCGCTCGCCCTCGCCCTGCTCCTCCTCGGCGCGCTCTCGGCGCAGGCGGCGACGGTGACGCGCAGCGGCGGATCGATCACCTTCACGGCGGCGGCCGGCGAGACGAACGACCTCGTCGTCACGCGCGACTCGGACTCGGTGAACCTGAGCGACACGGGCGCCGCCGCCATCACGACCGGCGGCGGCTGCACGAACCCCGACGGCCCGGCGACGCCGAACACGGTGGAGTGCGCGGTGCTCTCGGCGACCGCCGTGACCTTCACGGCGTCGCTGGACGACCTCGACGACAAGGCCAGCTTCAGCGGGCTGACCAACGGGAAGGCGATCGTCAACGCGGGCGCGGGCGAGGACCGGCTCATCGGCTCGCCGGGCGCGGACGAGCTCGATGGCGGAGCGAACGTGACGAGCACGCCCGCGCCGGGCAGCGGCGTGACGCCGGGACCCGATCGCGCGGACACCGCCGACTACAGCGCGCGTACCGCCGCGCTCACCGTGAACCTCGCGACGGGGTCCGGGCCGGACGGGGACGTGCTCAAGAACATCGAGAACGTCGACGGCGGCAGCGGCGCCGACCTGCTCATCGGCGACGCGGGCATCAACCGGCTCTACGGGTACGCGGGCAACGACACGCTCGTTGGGGGGGCGGGCGACGACGCGCTCATCGGCGACTTCGGCGGCGCCGGCGGAGGCGACGACGTGCTCAACGGCGAGGACGGCGACGACTACCTCGGCGGCGGCGTCGGCTCCGACCAGCTCAACGGCGGGGCGGGCGACGACTACCTGCTGGGCTCCGGGTTCTTCGGCCCGGCGCCGGACGACGTCAAGCGCGACGGCAGCGACATGTTCAACGGCGGCGACGGCGTCGACGTCGCCGAGCTGCACGCCGAGTACGTCGACCCCGTCACGACGGCGTACACGTCGCTTCCGGTGCGCGTGTCGCTCGACGGCGCGGCCGATGACGGGCCGGAGGGCCAGTCCGACGACGTCGCCGCGGACGTCGAGAACGTCACGACGGGATCGGGCAACGACACGATCCGCGGCAGCGACGCGTTCAACACGATCAGCGCGGGGCCGGGCGACGACGTCATCGACGCGCTGGGCGGCAGCGACGTCATCGACGCGGGCGACCGCGACGATGCGATCAGCGCGCGCGACGGCTACGCGGACGACGTCATCTGCGGCCGCGGCACGGACAAGGCGACGGTCGACCAGCTCGACCGCGTGCGGGCCGACTGCGAGCTGGTCGACCGGCTCGCCGTCGCGCCGGCGCTGCAGGACGCCCAGCCGGTGGTGTCGATCGTCACGCCGCTCGCCGCGGCGCGGGTCGACGCCGGGCTCGGCGTGCCCGTCGTGGTCAACGCCTCCGACGACCGCGGGGTCAAGGAGGTGCGGCTGCTCGACGACGGCAAGCAGGTCGCCGTCGACACCACCGCGCCGTACGAGTTCCTCTACAAGCCGCTCGGCAGCGACGTCGGGCGCAACACGCTGATCGCGGTCGCGATCGACACGTCGGAGCAGAGCGGGTCGGACTTCCGGTCCGTGGGCGTCAACAAGTTCCGCGTCGTCGCGCCGACGTTCCTCCCGACCCCGAAGCGCGACCGGCGTGCGCCGTTCTCCTACCGGTTCGCGGGGAAGATCCCGCTGCCGGCGGGCGTGACCGCGCGGCAGGCGTGCCGGTCGGGGACGATGCAGGCGCAGACGAAGAGCGCCCGCGGCACGACGTTCTCGAGCCGCCGCGTGAAGATCCGGACGAACTGCTCCTGGGGCATCTCCGTGACCTTCAAGTCGAAGAAGCGGCTCGGCAACGGGCGGCTGAAGGTCCGGATCCGCTGGAGCGGCAACCCGGTCCTGGCCTCCTTCTACACGCCGTACAAGAAGATCAGGGCCGGCTGAGCGCGGTCGTCCGCGGCGCGCCCTTGCGGTCTCGCCACACGAAGGCGGCCGAGCCGATGAAGGGGCCGACCGCTCCGCCGACGGCCACGAGGAACCCGAGCCAGAACGGCAGGACGCGCCGGTGGACGCCGGCGAAGCTCAGGCCGACCATGCAGAACCAGCCGATGCCGTGGGCGAAGCCGAACACGGTCTCGGCGGTCTGCGCTCCGGGGATCGCCCAGGCGGCGAGCAGGCAGGCGTAGATCGCCGAGTGCGCGAACGAGCAGCGCTTGATGAAGGTGTAGGTGAGCTTCACGACGACGCGGCGAGCATGGTGCCCATGCGGCGCAGGGGCTCGTCGGCCTCGGCGGGCCAGGCCGCTGGATCGGCCGGCCACCAGGCGTAGGTGTCGTGCTCGTCGTCGGGCGTGACCTCCGCGCCGGCGGCGAGCCAGGCCTGGCCGACGAGCATCACGAGGCCGTGGGGCAGGCGGATGAGCGCCTCGGCGCGGGCGCGCTCCGGCCGGACCGACCACTCCTCGTCGAGCTCGCGCAGCAGCGTCTCGGCGGGGCTCTCGCCGACCTCGACCGACCCGCCGGCGCCGAGCGCCCAGCGGCCGGGCCAGGACGCGAGCCACATCGCGCGCCGCCCCGCGAGCCAGCGCCCCTCGGCGTCGCGGATGACGCACAGCGCGGCGAGCGAGTCCGACGCATCGCCGGGCACGAGCCTCAGCGCCCAGCGCAGCGGCTGCAGCTCGAGGCGCAGCTCGTCCTCGTCCTGCTCGAACGCGACGAGCCGCGCGGCGACGCCGTCGTGGCTCGGCGAGCCCCGGTCGCGCAGCGACGCGATCGCCGCGTCGGCCTGCGCGACGTGCTCGTCGGCGGCCTCGAAGGTCTCGTCGCGCCACGTCACCGCGACCCGATCGAGGTCCCACGGGCCGCGGGCGAGGAGCGCGGGTGCGTCCGGCATCACGTGAGAAGGTACGAGCGTGGCCGACCAGACGTCGCAAGACACCACTGCCGCGGAGACCCCGGACGGCGGCGCCTCCGCCGGAGATCGTCGTGGAGGGACCGCCCCCTCCGGAGATCTCCCGGGCGGGGGCACCCCCACCGGCTCTCGCCGCCGCAAGCACTGGGGCTGGGGGTTCGAGGACGACCAGCCGACGGAGAGCGAGCTGCGGGCGGCGGCCGGTGGGATCAAGGACGTCCTGGGTCTCGGCGATGGGACCGTGGAGACGCCGGTGCCGCTCGAGCGGGTGTCGCTGCCGGACCCGCGCGTCGCGGCGCCGCCTGCGCTGAAGGACGCGTGGGACGACTCGGTCCACGCGCGCGCCTCGCACGCGTGGGGGAAGTCGTACAGCGACGTCGTGCGCGGCTTCCGGGGCCAGTTCCCGTACGCGCCGGACGCGGTCGTGCGGCCGCGCGACGAGGCGGGGATCGAGGCGGCGCTGGAGTGGGCGGCGGCCGAAGGCGTCGCCGTGATCCCGTTCGGCGGCGGCACGAGCGTCGTCGGCGGCGTGACGCCGATGGTCGACGGACCGCGGATCTCGCTCGACCTCTCGCACCTGGACCGGGTCCTCGAGCTCGACGACGTCGCGTGGAGCGCGCGGATCCAGGCCGGCACGTTCGGCCCCGCGCTCGAGGCGCAGCTCGGCGAGCGCGGCTTCACGCTGCGCCACTTCCCGCAGTCCTTCGAGTTCTCGACGCTCGGCGGCTGGGTCGTGACGCGCGCCGGCGGCCACTTCGCGATGGTCGAGACGCACATCGACGACCTCGTCGAGTCGGTCCGCGCGATCACGCCGTCGGGCACGTGGCACTCGCGGCGGCTGCCCGGCTCGGGCGCGGGCCCGTCGCCCGACCGCCTGCTCGTCGGCAGCGAGGGGACGCTCGGCGTCGTCACCGAGGCGTGGGTGCGCGTGCGCCCGCGGCCGACGTCCCGCCGCTCGGCGGCGGTGCGGTTCCCCACCTTCCTGGAGGGCGCCGAGGCGGTGCGCGCGGTGGCGCAGTCCGGCCTGCGGCCGAGCAACTGCCGCCTCATCGACCCGCTCGAGGCGCAGTACACGGGCGCGGCCGACGGCAGCGCGGCGGTGCTCGTGCTCGGCTTCGAGTCCGCCGGCCACGACGTCGGGCCCGCCTTCGACCAAGCCGTCGCGCTCGTGAAGGAGCACGGCGGCGACGTCGAGATCCGCGAGGACCGCAGCGGCGCCGAGGGCCAGTGGCGCAACGCGTTCCTCCGCGCGCCGTACCTGCGCGACACCTTCGTCGCGATCGGCGTCATGAGCGACACCTTCGAGACCGCGATCACGTGGGAGCGCTTCCCGGCCTTCCACGAGCAGGTGCTCGCCGCGACCCGTGAGGCCGCGGGCGACGGCGCGCTCGTCTCCTGCCGCTTCACCCACGTCTACCCGAACGGCCCGGCGCCGTACTACACGGTCCTCACGACCGCGCGGCGCGGCGAGGAAGTCGACCAGTGGGCCGCGATCAAGGCCGCCGCCTCCGACGCGGTCATCGCCGCCGGCGGCACGATCACCCACCACCACGCCGTCGGCCGCGACCACCGTCCCTGGTACGACCGCCAGCGTCCCGACCCGTTCGCCGCCGCGCTGCGCGCCGCGAAGAAGGAGCTCGACCCCGCCGGGATCCTCAACCCCGGCGTCCTCGTCGATCCGGTCCCCTAAGGGATCTTCGCGTCGATCGGGCTCGGCGCCGGACATCCGGCGCAGTAGCCGCTGCGCTTGAGGAAGCGCTTCATCCGCGCCGCGAGGGCGGACGAGATCCGCTTGGCCTTCACCGCCGCGGCGAACCTCCGGTCCGCTCTCCAGTGCTCGCCCAGCAGGTGGTCGAGGGCCGCGATCGACGGGAGCGCCGCGCGCGTGACGCCCTTCGGCGCGCCCGCGAGGTACGAGAGGAACTCCTTGCGCTGGGCGCGCAGCCGCGGCCGCAGCGCCATCGTGATGTCGACGAAGACGCCGTCGCCCTCGTAGCGGTGGACCCGCAGCGGGAGGAAGACGCCGAGGACACGCGGGGCGAAGCGGGTGAAGAATCGCGGGTCGTCCCCGGCGAGGTCGGGATCGCCGTCGCCGTCCATGTCCTTCAGCGCCACGGCCGATCCGAAGCGCACGGGCCGCAGCGCCGTCCACGCGCCGCCGAGGACGTCGAGCACCGTGGTCGAGTCGCTGCAGCAGATGTCCCCGCTGATGAACCGGTCGACGAGCACCTCGGGCGTCCCGTCGCCGTCGAGGTCGCGGATGCGCAGCTCGGCGGCTGTGCCCGTGAAGCTCTCGCCGCAGTCCGGCCGGCACGCGGGCAGCGCGCCGTCGAAGGCCACCGCGCCCGCGCTCTCCACCCGTACGGTGAGGTCCTTGACGCGCCGCAGGATCCCGAAGCGCGGCTCACGCGACTCGGCGTCGCCGCGGATCGTGGCGGTCACGCCACCGCGGGTGACGGTGATCGAGCGTTCCGCTGCGGCGGCGGAAGCGGCGAAGAGGGCGAGGAAGACGGCGGCGAGCGGCGAAGCGAACCTCATCGCACGATCCTCTGCACAGCGCGCCGTTCTGGCAAGTCCCGTGTTCCGGTCCCCCGTGAGAGCCCTCTTCACCGCGTTGATCGTCCTGATCGTCACGCCCGCGTCCGCCCTGGCGGCCTCGGGCCCCGGCTGCCTGCCCACCGCACCGTCGACGCCCGTCGCGACCGCCGCCGCGGCGAAGAAGGGCCCGAGCGTCAAGGCGGTGATCCGCGCCGCCGCCGACGCGGGCGTCATCACGCCGGAGGTGGCGCAGGGCTACGAGACGTCGTACACCGACGCGATCGCGGCGCGCAAGCGGCTGTACGGCTCGCAGAAGACCGAGCTCTCGTCGGTCATCACGACGCTCGAGACGATCGCGCGCAAGAAGCTGCTGTCGGTCTCGCGCATGCCGGTGCTCTTCCGGCAGCTCGACGTGAACACGAACTGGTGGAGCCGGTCCGGCCCGCCGGCGGCGACGGCGCGCGCGGCGGCCGCGGGCGGCGGTCCCTGCGCGACGGCGGCGTCGGCGAGCAACCGCGTCACCTTCGACGACGTCGTCTACCAGTGGTACCCCGGCCAGGGCCTGCAGATCCAGCAGCTCGCGACGGCGGGGCGCGCGAACGGCTACGCGAAGGCGTGCACCGAGCCGGACGCCGGCAAGAGCCGCTGCCGCCCGAACAAGCTCCGCCAGTCGCTCGACGCGCTCGTCGGCCTCATGGTCGACCGCGGCGGGTTCCGCGCCTGGGAGTACTACTTCGCCTTCGGCCGCGGCACGCCGCCCTGGATCAGCGGGATGGCGACCGCGACCGCGATGCAGGCGCTCGCGCGTGGCGCGCAGTACCTCCAGGCGCCCGCGTACCTCGACGCGGCGAAGACGGCGCTCGGCGCGTTCCAGGTCAAGGCGCCGACCGGCGTCCGCGTCGCGACGAGCCGGGGCAACCACTACCTCCTCTACTCGTTCGACCCGTCGCTGCGCGTGTACAACGGGTTCCTCCAGGCGCTCGTCGGGCTGTACGACTACGCCGAGGCCGCGCAGGACCAGCAGGCGCGCGACCTCTTCGCCGCCGGCGAGGCCGAGGCGTACGCCGTGCTGCCCTCCGCCGACACCGGCGCGTGGTCGCTCTACAGCCAGGGCGGCCGCGAGTCCGACCTCGGCTACCACCGCCTCGTGCGCGACTTCCTCGAGGCGATGTGCGCGCGGACCGAGCGCGACCTCTACTGCTCGATGGCCGAGCGCTTCACCGAGTACATGCACGAGCGCACGCGCGTCCGGTTCCTCGCGCTGCCGAAGCTGCGCGCCGGCAAGCCCGCGAAGATCCGCTTCAGCTTGTCCAAGGTCTCGTCCGTGAACCTCGTCGTCCGCCGCAACGGCAGCGTCGTCGCCGTGCTTCCGACGCTGCTGCTGGGGCGCGGCACGCAGCAGTACACGTGGACGCCGTCGCGCCGCGGCACCTACGAGCTCCAGCTCGAGGCCAAGGACTACATCTCGCACTACACCCGGGTCACCACCACGGCGGACGTCGGGAGGTGAGGTGAGGGCCACCGTCGCCGTCGTCGGGCCGGGCGGCGTCGGGGGCTTCGTGGCGGGCGCGCTGGCGCGCGCCGGCAACGACGTGACGGTGGTCGCGCGCGAGGAGACCGCCGCGGTGCTCGCGCGCGACGGGTTGCAGGTGGACAGCGTGCGGCTCGGCTCGTTCACCGCGTCCCCGCGCGTCGCGACGGCGCTCGAGGTGCCGGTCGACGTCTGCGTCATCGCGGTGAAGGCGCCGGCGCTGGAGGGAGCGCTCGAGCGCGTGCACGCCGATCCGAAGCTCGTCGTCCCGCTGCTGAACGGCGTCGAGCACCTCGCGGTGCTGCGGGCGCGCTTCGGCGACCGCGCGGTCGCCGGCTCGATCCGCATCGCCGCGGAGCGCGTGGAGCCGGGCCACGTCGTGCACACGAGCGCGGTGTTCCGGATCGAGCTGGCGCCGGACGAGCTGCCGGTCCGCGCGTTCGCGCACGTGCTGCGTGCGGCGGAGATCCCGGCGAAGGTCCTCGACGACGAGGCGGAGGTGCTGTGGTCGAAGCTCGCGCGGCTGAACGCGCTCGCGCTCGCCACCGCCGCCTCCGGGCTGCCGATCGGCGCGGTGCTCGACCACCCGCGCTGGCGGACGCTGCTGCAGGGCGCGGTCGACGAGACGGCGGCGGTGGCGCGCGCCGAGGGCGCCGGCGCGGACGCCGACAAGACGCTTCGCGAGCTGCTCGACCTCGACCCCGGGCAGACGAGCTCGCTCGCCCGCGACGTGCTGAACGGCGAGCCCGACGAGCTTGACGCGATCGGCGGCGCCGTGCTGCGCGCCGCCGCTCGTCACGGCTTGGCGGCGCCGTCGGTGGCGGAGCTGGTGGAGGCCGTCGGGCAGCGGGTACGCTGACCGCAACGGCATGACGGACACGTCGAAGATCGCCAAGAACCTCCAGGCGTTCCAGATCGCGGTCAACGTCCACGACCGCGAGAACCCCGACCACACCGCGTGGGGCATCGGCCTCGCCCACTTCGACATGGAGCGGCTCGGCTTCGACGAGGGCGAGACGATCCTGCCCGGCATCACGATCCACAACGACGGCGGCGTCTCCGGCAACTTCCGCGTCCTGTGCGACGGCTCGCACCAGGAGGACGAGGAGAGCGTCGAGGAGACCGAGGTCGTCGAGGCGGTCGCGACGACGCCGGTGGCCCTGCCGATGCGGCAGGACGAGCGCTAGACCCGGGCGACCCTGAAGCCCGCGCCCTCCGCGCGGCTCAGACGACCGTCAGCTGCTTGTCGAAGGCGCGCTGGAAGACGGACGTCTCGCGGTTCGTCGCCCAGCGCGCGAGCGCCGTGTCCTCGCCCTCGAGGCGCAGCTCGACCGCGCCGTTGGCGACGCTGACGTGCGCGGCGGAGACGAGCTGGTCGCGGCTGCGCTCCATCTGCTCGGCGAGCCGCAGCAGCGCCGAGCAGCGGGTGACGAGCTCGCGGTCGCCCTTCTCGCCGAGCGGCGCGAGGTCGTCGAGGCCGGGCGTGCCCTTGCGGTGGTACCGCGCGATCTGCGCGATCAGCGCGATCTCGCGCTGCGTGTAGCCCGGCAGGCCCGCGTTCAGGATCAGGTACCGCGAGTGCTTGTGGTGGTCGTCGTAGTCGACGCTCACGCCGATGTCGTGCAGCATCGCCGCGGCCCACAGCAGCTCCCGCTCGCCCGCGTCCCCGGGATGCACACCGGCGTTGGCGAGCTCGTCGAACATGCCGAGCGCCAGCCGCGCCACGTGCTCGACGTGCACGCTGTCGACGGCGTCGTACTGGGCGTGGAGGTTGCAGACCGAGGCGCGGCGGACGTCGTCGAAGATCCCGTCGGGAGCGAGGTGGCGCTCGAAGAAGACGCCCTCGCGCAGCCCGGCCTCCGTGGCCTCAAGCCCGTTCCAGTCACCGGCCTCGAGCACGGCCTGGATCGCCGCCGCGCCGCCGAGGATGACGTCGGCGCGCGAGGCCTTGATGCCGGCGACCTCGTTGCGCTTGGAGGGCGGCAGCTCGGCCAGCCGCGTCACGAGGTCGTCCAGCGCCTCGCGGGTGAGCACGAACCCCTGGACGCCGAACGTCGGGACGTCGGCCGCGATCTGCGCGGCGACGGCGAGGTTGCGCACCGTGCCGCCGATCGCCACGAGCCGGTCGCCGGTCTTCTGGATCCACGGCGAGTCGGCGAGCTGCTCGGCGACGTGCGCGCGCAGCGCCTTGAGGTGCTTCGGCTTCGCCGGCCCGTCGTCCGGCAGGAAGCGCTCGGTCATCCGGACGGCGCCGAGCGGCCACGAGCGGAGATGCTTCGCCCGCCGGTCCTTCACGCGCACGATCTGCAGCGAGCCGCCGCCGATGTCGAGCACGGCCCCGTCCTTCAGCGACGTCGAGTTGACCGCGGCGAGGTAGCCGTAGCGGGCCTCGTCCTCCTCGCTGAGCACCCGGATCTGCAGGCCCGTCCGCTTGCGCGCCTCGTCGAGGAACGCGTCGCGGTTGGACGCGCTGCGGATCGCGCTGGTCGCCACCGGGTCGACGTGGTCGCCGCTCAGCCCGGTCGCGCGGCAGAAGTGGGCGAACAGCTCGAGCGTGTTGAGCGCCCGGCGCTGCGGCTCGTCGCCGAGCGGGCCGTCGACCGGCTGGCCCTCGCCGATGCGGACGGGCTCGTAGATCTCGTCCGACCGCTTCCACGCCTCGCCCTCGACCGCGAACACCACGAGGCGGAACGAGTTCGACCCGAGGTCGATGACGGCGAGGCGATCGCTCACCGTCAAGAGGCTAGGCGTTGACCGTCCAGGGTGAGGCGCCGGCGGGTGAAGGGCCGCGCCGGGCGGTCGATGACCCGGCCGCATGTCCCTTCACCGCCGCCTGCGCGCCGCCCTCCCGGGCGCCGCGCTCCTCACCCTCGCCCTGCCCGTCGTCGCCGCCGCCGCGACCGTCAACCGCGAGGCCGAGACGCTCGCGTTCGCCTCGTCCGCGGGCATGATCCGCACCGATGCCTCCGCGAGCGGCGGCAAGGCGCTCATGCTCTGGAGCACCGCGAGCGCCGGCGGCTCGGTCACGACCGCGGCGGCCCGCCGGCTGTCGGTGCGCGTGCGCGGCGACCAGTGCAACGGGGCGCCCGAGGTGGCCGTCGACGTCGACAGCCGCCGCGTCCTGACCGCGTCCGTGCCCAGCACGACCTGGACCACCGTGGCCGCCGACGTGTCGCTCGCCGACGGCGCGCACTCCGTCGTCGTGCGCTTCACCAACGACGCGACGGGCACCGGCTGCGACCGCAACCTGCACGTCGACCGGCTCGCCTTCACGTCGACCGCGGCCACGCCGCTGCGCTGGAGCAAGCTCTACGTCGCGCCCGGTTCGGACGCCGCGAAGCAGGCCGCCGCGTGGCGCCTCTCGCGCCCCGCCGACGCCGCGGTGATGGACCGCCTCGCCGCCCAGCCCGCCGCGAAGTGGCTCGGCGCGTGGTCGGGCGACGTCCGCGCCGCCGTCGACGCGGAGGTCACCGCCGCCACCGCCGCCGGCGCCGTGCCGACGCTCGTGGCCTACGACATCCCGCAGCGCGACTGCGGCGGGCTGTCGGCGGGAGGCAGCGGCTCGGCCGACGCGTACCGCGTGTGGATCCGCGCGTTCGCGAGCGGCATCGGGACCCGCCGCGCGATCGTGGTCATCGAGCCCGACGCGCTCGCGCTCACCGGCTGCCTCTCGGCCGCCGATCGCGACACCCGCTTCGCGCTGCTGCGCGACGCCGTCTCCGTCCTCGCCGCGAAGCCCGGCGCGAGCGTCTACCTCGACGCCGGCCACTCCGCCTGGCTGACTACGAGCGAGGCCGCCGCGCGCCTCGTCAAGGCCGGTGCGGAGAACGCCCAGGGCTTCTCGCTGAACGTCTCGAACTTCCGCTCCACCGCGGAGCTCCTGCCCTACGCCCGCGCGCTCGCCGAGGCCGCGGGCGGCAAGCACTACGTGCTCGACACGAGCCGCAACGGACTCGGCCCGGCGCCCGACGGCCAGTGGTGCAACCCGGGCGGCCGCGCGCTCGGCGCCGTCCCGTCGACGTGGTCGGCGGAGAGCCGGCTCGACGCGACGCTGTGGATCAAGCGGCCGGGCGAGAGCGACGGGACATGCAACGGCGGCCCCGTCGCCGGGGCCTGGTGGCCGGACTACGCGCTCGGCCTCGCCCGCGCCGCGGGCTGGTGATGCGGACGGCCGCCGTCCCGCGATCCCTCCGGTGATCGCGGGACACGGCGGGCGTCCCCCCCTCAGCGGCGCACGACGGTGAGGCGCGCGAGGCGCGGCACCGCGGTGCCGGCGTCCGTAGACGCCGTACGGACGCGCGCAGCGATCACGCCGTGCCGCAGGACCCGCCGGGGGATGGCGGAGACCCGGACCCGGACGGACGCGGTCGTGCCCGCGGGGAGGTCGAAGCGGCCGATGCCGAGCGCGAGCTGCGCGGCGATGCCGGCGAGCCGGACCCGGCGGGCCGTCAGCAGCTCGACGTCACCGCGCACGCGGGTGCCCCGCGGGGCGCGGACGCGGACGGTGGCCACGAAGCCGTGCCGGGCGCGCTTGAAGACGACGCGCTTCGAGACGAGCGTCGCGACGCCCGTGGCCGTCTTGCTGCCCTGCGGGGCGGGTGAGACCGGCGGGGCGGCGGGCGGCGCCGGCGGGCCGGCGTCGGGCGGCCGGTTGGACTGCACCGGCAGCGCGCTGACCTGCTCGACGCCGTCGAGGACGTCGACACGCGGCTGGTCGGTCTCGGCCGCGTCGGTCCCGGCGCCGCCGCGGACGAGGTCCGACTCGCCGTCGCGCGCGAGCAGCATGTCGTCGCCGTCCTGGCCGTCGAGCGCGTCGGCGCCCGCGTTGCCCACGAGCGTGTCGTTGCCCGAGCCGCCGGCGAGCGTGTCGCCGCGCTCGCTGCCGCGCAGCGTGTCGTTGCCCGACCCGCCCGCGACGACCATGTCGAGCCCGGTGCCGTCCGCCGCGGCGAACGTGTCATCGCCGCCGAGGCCGTTGACGGCGAGCACCTCGCTCGTCGAGATGCCGATCGAGAACGGAACGAGGTTCCCGCGCGTGAACCGGACCTGCTGCGCGTGCGTGAAGTCGGGCGCCACCCCGAAGCCGTCACCCGCCGTCGGGGCGCCGTTGACCTCGACGGTGTCGAAGCCGTCGTCGCCCTCGTTGACGTCGGTGCCGTCGCCGTTGTTCCAGACCATCACATCATCGCCGGACCCGCCGATCGCGACGTCGCCGCCGCGGTCGCCGGTCAGGCTGTCGTCGCCGCCGGCGCCGGTCAGGACGTCCGAGCCGTCGCCGCCGCGGATGACGTCGGGACCGTCGGCGCCGGACAGCTCGTCGTTGCCCTGATCGCCGGACAGCGCCAGCGTGGTCAGCGGCGCGAGCCCGTTCTGCGAGGTGACCACGTCGTCGCCGCTGAGCCCGTTGACCGTCAGCTTCTCGCTCGTGAGGTCGATGAAGAACGGCACGAGGTTCGTCCGGTCGAAGCGCACGCGCCCGGCGACGGCGGGATCCGGCTTGATGGTGAAGACGTCGCCCGCGGTGGACGCGCCGTTCACGACCGTCTCGTCCGCACCGGCGTCTCCGTCCACGACGTCGTTGCCGTCGCGGTTGTTCCACGTCGCGACGTCGTTGCCGGCGCCGCCCTCGACGTCGTCGGTGCCGGGGCCGCCGGTGAGCTGGTCGTTGCCGGCGCCGCCGCGCAGCTGGTCGTTGCCATCGCCGCCGCGGAGGTCGTCGTCGTTCGCCGCGCCGGTGATCACGTCGTTGCCGCCCTGGCCGTCGACGGTCACGGAGGCGAGCAAGTTGGTCGCGATGGTGACCTGATCGTTGCCGTCGCCCGCGTTGACGGTCAGCGAGATCGTGCCGTCGGCCGGCAGCGCCTGGACGCCGGGCGTGCCGCTGTCGAAGTCCGTCGGCGAGGCGAACTGGTCGAGGCCATCGCGGTTGTGGGTGAGGTGCGTGCCGTCGTCGCCGATGATGAGGACGTCCGGCGCTTCGTCGCCGCGGAAGGTGACGCTCGTGCCGGTGATGGACGCGGGGAGCGCGGCGTTCGCGCCCGCCGGGAGGGCCAGCGCGGCGGCGGCGGTCGCTGCGGCCAGCGCCGTGGCGCGGGTCAGCTTGGGAACGGGGCGTGTCATGGGTCTTGGAGCTCCTGCGGTGGCTTGGGGTACGACACACCGAACGCCGACGGGCGCCGGCTATTCCCGGCCCGCGAGAAGTTCGCGGGCGCTCGCGGATTCGGCCATGCTTGGGCCCGGGTGAACCCGCAGCTGCGCACCGCCACGCTCGGAGACCACCTCGACCGCCTGTACCGGGCGGCCTGGGCGCTCTCGGGATCCCGCGAAGACGCCGAGGACCTCGTGCAGGAGACTTACGCGCGCGTTCTGAGCAAGCCGCGGCAGATCGCCGCCGACGAGGACACGCTCCCGTACCTGCTCGCCGCGCTACGCAACACGTACGTCTCGACGCTGCGCAAGCGTTCGCGCCGGCCGCGGACGGCCCCGCTCGAGGACACCGAGCACCGGCTGGCCGCGCCGGCCTCCCTCTCGCCGACGGGCGTGCTCGAAGCCAAGGAGGTGTTCGCCGCGATCGCCGCGCTGCCGCCGGACTACCGCGACGCGGTCGTCGCCGTCGACGTGATGGGGCTCGCGTACGGCGAGGCCGCCACCGCACTCGAGGTGCCCGTCGGCACGATCATGAGCCGGCTGTACCGCGGGCGCGACCGGGTCGCCCGCGCGGTCCGCGACTGATCAGAACTCGACCGAGCCCTTGCCCTTCCAGGTGGCGAGGTCGAGCAGCGTCTCGGTGCCGACGCCGGTCCCGGACAGGATGCACGTGCGCCCGTTGCGCTCCCACGTCACGACGCGGCGTCCGTCCGCGGCGAACGTCCGCACGTCGATGCCCTCGTACTGCCCCGCGCGGCCCGACTCGTCGAGCGGGTCGCCGTCCACGACCGTGTACGCCACGGTCCGTTCGCCCTTGCGGTAGAAGACCGTGCGCGTCTTGCGGCCGCCGATCTCGTCGGTGCGTACGCCGGCCGGCCGCCAGCCGAACTTGGCGGCGAAGTTCGGGAAGCGCACGCCGTCGACGCGGTCGCGCAGCAGCGCGGGCTCCGTGGGATCCGGCGTCGCGGCGAAGGCGGGCGGCCGCCGTGCCGCGGCCAGGGTCTCCTCCACCGTCAGCCCGTCGGAGACCGTGATCGCGACCGCGGCAACGGTCGCGGCGAGCACCGCCGCGGCGGGCGCGAGCCACCGGCGCAGGCGGCGCCGCCGGGCCGGCGCCGCCTGCTCTCCCCGGGACAGGCGCTCCCGCAGCGCGAACGGCGCGCTCGTGTCGCCGACCGCGCTCGCGATGACCGAGACCGCCTCGCGCTGGCGCTCGAGGCGCGCGGCCAGCGCGGGGTCGGAGCGAAGCCGCTCCTCCAGCCGCGCCCGGCGCTCCGGATCCAGCCGATCGTCCGCAAGAGCGGCGAGATCGGCTTCGTCGTCGGGTGGCAGGTGGCGGTCGGTCATGGCGGTCCCATCTCGAGAGAACGCCTTGTGCCCGCGCCTATTCCCTCAGTTGGCGCGTTCCGACGAGCCGTTCTCGCCCAGATGTTGACGGCGCGCGGGACGCGGCCTAGCGTCGGACTGGAGCCTCGGAGCTCGACCCTGCAGTTCACATCGGGAGGCGTGAGATGACGCGATCTCGCCGCATCGACCCTGGTCACCGTTCGTCGGCCGCTCTGGTGATCGCTTCCGTTGCTCTGGTCATCGCCCTCGGCGGCAACGCGCGGAGCGACCCGCGCCCGTCCGCCGCCGCCGCAGGGAACGTGGAGGTCGTGAAGTCGACGTTCACCGTCAGCAACGGCAACGCGGCCGACGGCTACGCGCAGTGCCCCAAGGGCACGAAGGTCATCAGCGGCGGCTTCGCCAGCACCGGCCAGCACGCGAGGATCAACGTCGCGGGCCCGGCTCGGCGGGAGAACCGCTACATCGTCTACGCGTTCACACCCCCGGTGAACATCTCCGCCGGTGTGACGAGCGAGACCGCCAAGATCACCGTCGTCGCCCTCTGCGCGCCCGCTGGGAAGGCGTTGATCGCCGGCTAGAGCGCTTGCGCGCGACACGCAGCCGCCGTAGGCGTCAAGCCGCGACTTCGATGAGCTCGATGCGGTAGCCATCCGGATCGCGCACGAAGCACAGCCGGCTGCCGCCCTCGCGCACCGTGTACGGCGGCTTCTCGGGCTCGATGCCCTGCTCGGCGAGCCGGCCGAGCGTCGCGTCGAGGTCCTCGGCGGTGATCGCGATGTGGTTGTAGCCCGTGCCGAGCTCGTACGAGTCGACGCCGTGGTTGTACGTCAGCTCGAGCCGCGCGCCGTCGCCGGGCAGGCCCATGAAGACGTTGATCGCCTCGTCGCGGATCGGCATGCGGGCCATCTCCTCGAAGCCGAGCGCCTCGTAGAAGGCGACGGAGCGGTCGATGTCGCCGATGCGGTAGCAGGTGTGGATGAGCTGAGCAGGCATCGCGTCGTAGCATCGCAAGCCATGGAGACCATGCGCTCGATGAACGACGACTTCGTGTCGTGCACCTACCTCGTGGAAGGGGACGGCGGCAAGGCGTTCTTCGTCGACGCCGGCGGTCCGGTGGAGCCGCTCATCGATCGCGCGCGCGAGCGCGGCCTCGAGGTCACGCACGTCCTGCTCACGCACCACCACCACGACCACGTCTCGGAGCTGCCGAAGCTCAAGGAGGCGTTCCCCGACGCGGAGGTGCTGATCCACCCGCTCGAGGAGGACCTCGTGGAGGGGACGACCGGGACGATCTCCGAGGGCGAGGAGCTCGAGGCCGGCGGCCTGCCGATCATGGTCGTCCACACGCCCGGTCACACGAAGGGGATGCTCAACTTCGTCGCCGGCAACGAGGTCTTCACCGGCGACACGCTGTTCAAGGGCTCGGTCGGCGGCGTGCGCGCGCCCGAGCACACGACGTACGAGGACCTGCGCGACTCGATCATGGGCAAGCTCATGGAGCTCGACCCGCAGACGGTCATCCGGCCCGGGCACACCGATCCCACCACGGTCGGCGAGGAGTGGGAGTCGAACCCCTTCATCCGCCTGTGGCGCGGCCTGGACTCCGAGGGATCCGAGACCGTCACCGTGTGGGACCAGAAGGCGCAGCTCGTGCTCCTCGGGCCCGACTACGACGGCGGCTACAAGGCGTGGATCCGCTGGGAGGACGGCAGCGACGACATCGTGCCGGGTTCGCAGGTCAAGCGGCAGGGGTAGCCCCCGCCCGTCATGGCGCGCGAGAAGGACCCGATCCCGACTTCCCGCCTGCGGCGGCTGAGCACCATCGGGCGGCTCGCCGCCGGCCAGGCCGCCAAGCAGGCCGGCACGCGCGCGGCGAACGTCGTGCGCGACGACGACGGCAAGCAGGCCGCGCTCGAGAAGCGCCAGATCGAGGCGGCCGAGCAGATCGTCGCCGTGCTCGGGACGATGAAGGGCGCGGCCATGAAGCTCGGCCAGGTCCTGTCGTTCCTCGATGTCGGCCTGGTCCCCGAGGACTACCGCGAGGAGTTCCAGCGCAAGCTCGCCGAGCTGCGCGACGCCGCGCCGAAGGTCTCGTTCAAGGACATGAAGAAGGTCCTCGAGAGCGAGTACGACGAGCCGCTCGACGAGGTCTTCGAGACGTTCGACCCGGTGCCGATCGCGGCCGCGTCGATCGGTCAGGTCTACAAGGCGACGCTCAACGACGGGCGCCACGTCGCGGTCAAGGTCCAGTACCCCGGCGTCGCCGCCGCGGTCCGCGCGGACATGCAGAACCTCGGGGTGATCATGCGCCTGCTGCGTCAGGTGTTCCCGGGGCTGGACGTGCAGTCGCTGACGCAGGAGATCCGCGAGCGGATCCACGAGGAGCTCGACTACGAGCTCGAGGCGTCGAACCAGAAGACGCTCGCGCGCATCTTCCGCGAGCACCCGTTCATCGTCGTCCCGGACGTCGTCACGTCGCTGTCGCACGAGAAGGTCGTCGTCAGCGAGTTCGTCTCCGGCCGCGGGTTCGAGGAGCTCAAGCAGCTGCCGCAGGACGAGCGGGACCGGATCGGCGAGATCATCTTCCGCTTCTACTTCGGCTGCATGTACCGCCACCGCCAGTTCTCCGGCGACCCGCATCCCGGCAACTCGCTGCTGCTCGACGACGGCCGGATGGCGTTCCTCGACTTCGGCCTGTTCAAGCGGATCCCGCAGTCGGTGCGCGACGCCGAGATCCGCATCGGGAGGGCCGGGATCGAGCAGGACGCCGACGCGCTGCTCGACGCGCTCGTCGACTCGGGCTTCATCCGCGACCGCGCCGGCGCGAACGCCGGCAAGCTGCTCGCCCAGTTCCGCGACCTGACGTGGTGGTACACGGAGGACGAGGAGCTCGTCCTCACGCCGGAGATCGCGACGCAGGTCATGATCGACATGAGCGACCCGCGGTCGACGTGGTACGCCCAGATGCGCCACGAGACCGTCCCGCCCGACCATCTCTTCGGCCGCCGCCTCGAGACGCTGACGCTCGCCGTCCTCTCCCAGCTGCGCGCGTCGAACAACTGGCATCGCATCGCCCGCGAGTGGGTCTACGACGACCCGCCGGTGACGGAGCTCGGCCGCCTCGAGGCCGACTTCTACGCTAGCCGCGCCGCCTAGAGCTGCTGGATCTGCAGCAGCGACGTCGTCCCGGGGCGGCCGCTCGGCAGGCCCGCGGTGATGCCGACGCGCGTGCCGCGCTTGCACCAGCCGAGCTCGACGACGCGCTGGGCCGACGCGGCGATGAGCTCCTCGGTGATGTCGAAGCGGGGGATCGACGCGGCGCGCACGCCCCACATGAGCTGGCAGCGGCGGACGGTCTCGCGGCCGGGGGAGAGCACGAAGATCGGGACGTCGGGGCGGTGCGCGGAGACGAGGCGCGCGGAGCGGCCCGAGAGCGTCGGGATGACGAGCGCGGCGAGGTCGAGCTCCCGCGCGGCGCGGCAGGCGTTGTAGGCGACGGTGTAGCCGGGGTCACGCTCGTCGCGGCGGACGCGGTGGTCGATCCATCGGTCGTACGGCGCGACCTTCTCGGTCTGCCGCGCGATCGCGGCCATCATCTCGACGGCGCCGACCGGGTGCGCGCCGACGGCGGTCTCCTGCGAGAGCATCACGGCGTCGGTGCCGTCGAGGATCGCGTTCGCGACGTCGGCGACCTCCGCGCGCGTCGGCCGTGACGAGGTCACCATCGAGTCCAGCATCTGCGTCGCGGTGATCGCCGGGCGCGCGTAGGCGCCCGCGAGCGCGAGCAGCCGCTTCTGCACGATCGGCACCTCCTCGATCGGCAGCTCGATCCCCAGGTCGCCGCGGGCGACCATGATGCAGTCGGAGACCTTGAGGATCTCCTCCGCGCGCTCGATCGCCTGCGGCTTCTCGAACTTCGCGATGAGCGGGACGCGCGTGTGCTCGCGAACCGTCGTGACGTCGTCGGGCGAGCGGACGAACGACAGCGCGACCATGTCGACGCCCATCTGCATGCCGGCCTGCAGGTGCTCGATGTCCTCCTCGGGCACGGCGGGCAGCGCGGACGTCTCGCCGGGCAGGTTCACGCCCTGCCGCGACGCGACGGTGCCGCCGATCTCGACGCGCGCGTCGAGCTCGCGTTCCGGCGCCCGGACGGCCTGCGTGCGCAGCCGGACGGCGCCGTCGGCGAGGTACAGCACCTCGCCGGTCTCGACCGAGTCGGCGAGCCCGTCCCACGAGATCGTCATGTGGCGGGCGTCGCCCTCGCCGTCCTCGACGCCGCAGCGGAAGGTCACGACGTCGCCGGGCTTCAGCTCGGCCACGCCGTTGACGAGCTTGCCGATCCGCAGCTTCGGTCCCGGGAGGTCCTGGAGGATCGCGACGGGACGGCCGGCACGGCCGGCGGCGGCACGAACCCACTGCGCCGTCTCGGCGTGCTGCTCGTGCGTCCCGTGCGAGAAGTTCAGGCGGACGACGTCCATGCCCGCCTCGATCAGCTGAACCAGCACCTCCGGATCGCGGGAGGCGGGCCCGATCGTCGCCACGATCTTCGTGCGTCGCACCGGGGGCACGATAGGGCGGTTCACCTTGCACGTGCGCCCCGCCGAGACAGGGGGGCCCGGCGGGGCGCACGTACAGCAGTCGGCCTCGGGTCCTCGGTGTGAGACGAAGCGCCCGGACTCGAGGTCTTGGATCGGCGGCTGAGCGGCCGAGTTGAGGAACGTGGACGGATGACCGAACCGCGGCGCCTCAGGTGGCGAAGCGGCCGTTCTCCTGGATGACCTCGCCATCGGCGCTGAGGCGGCCGCCTCGGCGAAGATCGCAGATCAGGTCCCAGTGGACCGCGGACTCGTTCTTGCCGCCGGTCTCGGGGTACGAGCGGCCGAGCGCGAGGTGGACCGTTCCGCCGATCTTCTCGTCGAAGAGGATCGTGCCGACGGGGCGGGTGATGCCGAAGTTCGTGCCGATGCCGAGCTCACCTAGGCGGCGGGCGCCCTCGTCGGTCTCGAGCGTGCGCTGGAGGTAGTCGTCGCCGTGGTCGGCGCGGGCGTTGACCACGACGCCGTCGCGGAACTCGAGCTCGACGCCCTGGACGTGGACGCCGGCCGGCGAGGACGGGATGTCGAAGCGGATGCGGCCGCTGGCCGACGTCTCGTGGGGGCCGGTGAAGACCTCGCCGCTCGGCATGTTGCGGCGGCCGTCGCTGTTGACCCAGGTGCGGCCCTTGACCTTCAGCGTCAGGTCGGTGCCCTCGGCCTCGATGCGAACGGTGTCCGCCTTCTCGAGCTTGCCGATCAGGCCCTCCTGGAAGTGGCGCAGGCCGCCCCACGCGGCGACGGGGTCGGGGCGGTCGAGGAAGAGCGCGCTGCGGACGAGATCGGTGAACGCGCGCAGCGACATGCCCGCCTCCTGCGCGAGCGCCTCCGTTGGCCACACCGTGATGCACCACCGCCGCTTGAGCGCCTGCTGCCGGATCGGCTGCCGTCCGATCGCCGCTCGGGAGAGCTTCTCGGGGTCGATCCCCACCAGCGCGCGCGTGTTCTCCGGCGCCTGGATCGCCAGCGACGCGTCCGCCTTCTTCGCCTCGTCCATCGCGAGGCCGCTGTAGCCGTCGAGGTGCACGTCGCGCGCATGCTCGTAGTAGCCCGCCGTCTGGCCGGGCAGCTCCGTCCGGAGGAGAGGCCACGCGCCGGCCTCGAGGATCTCCCGTTGCAGCTCGAGGAGGAGCGGCGCCGCCAGGGTCGTCGAACGCACCACCACCTGTTGATCGGGTTGGACCTCCAGGCAGTAGCCCGTCAGAAGACGCGCGAAGAGCGCCGGGTCGAGCGTCATGCCTTCGCCGTCGCTTCGAGCGCGGCGAGCGGCTCCTCCACGTCTCTCCCGAGCTCGGTGGCGAGGGCGCGGACGAGGCGCTGCTGGGGTTCGAGCTCGGCGCCGACGCCCATCACGCCGACTCGCCAGAGGCGGCCCTTGAGGTCGCCGAGCCCGCCGCTGATCTCGATGTCGTGCTCGGTCAGCAACCGCTTCCGAACCGCCTCCCCGTCGACGCCCTCGGGCGGGTGGACGGCGAGGAGCGGGTGCAGCTGCTCGCCCTCCGGGGCGAGGCGCTCGCAGCCGAGGACGCGCAGCGCCGCGTGCAGCCGCTGGTGGGCGACGGCGTGGCGCTCCCACCGCGCCTCGAGGCCCTCCTCCTGGACGATAACGAGCGCCTCGCGCAGCGCGTAGACCAGGTTGATCGGGGCGGTGTGGTGGTACGCGCGGCCGCCGGAGCCCTCGAGCCAGTAGGACAGCACGAGGCCGAAGTCGAAGTACCACGACCGCACCGGCGTCTGCCGTCGCTGCACCTTGGCGATCGCGCGCTCGCCGATGGTGAACGGGGCGAGGCCCGGCGGGCAGTTGAGGCACTTCTGCGTTCCGCTGAACGCCGCGTCGACGCCGGCCTCGTCCAGCAGCAGCCGCTGACCGCTCAGCGACGTGACACAGTCGACGAGGAAGAGCGCGTCGTGCGACCGGCACGCCTCGCCGAGCCCGTCGAGCGGCTGGCAGACGCCCGTCGACGTCTCGCCGTGCACGACGAACAGCGCGTCGGCGCCGTCCGACAGCGCGCGAGCGAGGTCCTCGACAGGGATCGCGCGGCCCCACGGCGCGAAGACCTGGATCACCTCGGCCCCGGCACGGCCGAGCGCGTCGGCCATGCGCTCGCCGAACAGGCCGTTCACGCCGCAGACGACGCGGTCGCCCGGCTCGATCAGGTTCGCGACCATCGCGTCCATCCCCGCGCTGCCGGTGCCGCTGACGGGGAACGTCGCGCGGTTCGCGGTGCCGAACGTGCGGCGGAGCAGGTCGGCCGTCTCCTCCATCACCGCGGCGAAGGCGGGATCGAGATGGCCGATGGTGTGCTGCGCGAGCGCGTCCAGCACCCGCGGCGGCACGGGCGACGGGCCGGAGCCCAGGAGCAGACGATCGGGGATCACGGCGCCTCCACGTCGGGGAACCACTCAAGAAGATGAGAACGGAGCGCATCGCGCACCCCGGACCGCTCGTCGGCCGAGGCGAGCCGGTAGCGCTGCAGCAGCTCCTTCTGCTTCGTCCATTCCACACCCGACACGGTCCACGAGACCGCGAGGCGCTCGAAGAGGAACTCGACCTGCCGCTGCCACAGGTCCTCGCGCACCTGCGGGCGCAGCTCGGCGTACTCCCGCCGCGTCGCGGGCGTCATCGACCCCCGCAGCACGAGGACGTTGCCGGCGGGGTCGGAGTAGGACGAGGTCGGCGCCTGCAGGTCGCCGGCGCCTTCGGCCCGCCGGGCGCGATCGCGAGATCGACGGCCCATCAGGTCGCCGCGGCGGCGCGCTCGAGCTGCGCCCGTACGTCGCCGGTCACCGCACCCGCGTGCCCGGGCCACGCGGCGGCCGGCTCCAGCGCGGCGAGCTTGCGCAGCGACGCGCGCGCCTGCTCGGTGTCGAGGTTGTAGCCGGCGATCGGCACCTGCGGCGGGACGTCCTTGCCCCGCAGGTCGAGCGTGTAGAACGCGTCGGAGGTGAGCGCCACGCGGTCGCTCTCCCGCCACAGGGCGATCAGCCCGGGCGCGTGGCCGGGGAGGTGCACCACCCGGAAGCCCGCGACGTCGTCGCCCTCGGCCACCGTGCCGGCGATCTTCACCGGCCCGCCGTCCCACACGCGCTTGTGGAGGAACTTGTGGGCCGGCCGCTGCCACGCCGGCAGGAAGCTCAGCTTCGGATCCCAGTAGCGCCAGCCGCCGCTGCCCTCCGCGTCCTGCACGTCGTCGGCGTGGCAGAGGACGGGCACGTGGAACGACGGCGCGGTGCCGCGGTGGTCGGTGTGCCCGTGGCCGAGGACGATCCGCGTCAGCCCGCCGAGCTGCGCCGCCGCCCGCGCGACCGCGGGCGCCATGACGCGCGCGCCCGCGTCGAACATGAGCACGCCGTCGCCGTCGCGCACGAAGTAGACGTTGCACTTCGCGGGGTCGTGCCCCTGGACGCGCCGGACGCCCTCGGCGATCTGCTCGGCGTCGCCCGCCTGGAAGCGGCGCGCCAGCTTCGTCTTGCCGTTGATCAGCCCCTGCATGCGCTGCTGCTGCTTGGAGCCCTTCGGCGGCATCACGCCGAGCTGCTCGGCGAGCGTCATGCCGTCCGTGTACGCGTCGTTGCGCACGATCCGCCCGTCGCGCACCGTGATGAAGTCGACGCCGCGGACGTCAACGCGCGCGCCGGTCGGCTCGAGGCCCTGCAGCAGCCCCGGCCCGGCGAACGTGCCGGTGACGCGCCAGTGGCAGGCCGCCTGATCGCCCTCGGCGACGATGTCGAGCACCTCGAACTTGAAGTCGGGGACGGCGCCCCACAGCTCCTCGAAGTACGCGATCAGGTCGCGAGGGGAGGCATCGCCGAGGATGCCGGGCACGTTGATCACCGCGTCCGCCGCGTAGTTGTCGCGCTGTGGCTGCGCGCTGCCGGCGGTGATCGAGGGGAAGTAGTCGCGCGCGACCGCTCCGGCGTCGCGCGTCGTCGTCACGTCGGTGGCGGCCATGGCCGGAGGCTACTCCCGCGCTTGTAGAGTCGGCCGCTCGATGGCGACGAGACGGCGTGAGGTCGGGCGGGGCGAGCGGGTGCTGCCGGGCATCTGGCGACTGCGCCTGCCGCTGCCGTGGCCCGGCGTGCCGCACTGCAACGCGTGGGCGCTCGCGGCCGGCGACGGGATCGTCCTCGTCGACTGCGGCATCCACGAGCCCGGCTCGCTCGCGCACCTCGAGCGGGCGCTCGACCAGGTCGGCCTGCGCCTCGAGCACGTGCGTCTGCTCGTGTGCACGCACGCGCACTCCGACCACTACGGCGAGGCGGCGACCGTCGTCCAGCGCTCGGGGTGCGAGCTGTGGATGCACCCCAACTACGACCACGTGAAGCTCGCCGCGAGCGACCCCGACGCCGCGCTCGAGCGGCGCATCGAGGTGGCGCTGCAGAGCGGCGTGCCCGAGGAGCCGCTGCGGCGGATCATGGAGGAGCGCAAGGGCCAGAAGATCGGCATCGCCGAGCTCATCCCGCCCGACCGCCCGCTGCTGCCCGGCGTCGAGATCGAGACCGACCTGGGGACGTGGACGGTCCACGAGACGCCCGGCCACGCGCCGTCGCACGTCTGCCTCTTCCAGAAGGAGCGGCGGCTGCTCATCTCCGGCGACCACCTGCTCGGCCGCGTCTCGCTCTACTACGACTACGGCTACACGCCCGACCCCGCCGGCGAGTTCCTCAGCTCGCTCGACGTGGTGGAGAAGCTCGACGCGCGGCTGGCGCTGTCCGGGCACGGCCGCACGTTCACCGACATCCGGGCGCACATCGACGCCAACCGCGCGCTCGTCGGCGAGCGGGTGGAGAAGGTCCGCGCCGCCATCGGCGACGGCAGTGGCCCGAAGACCGCGTTCGAGACGATCCCGCTCGTCTACGACGCGCCCGTGACGCAGCTGAACGCGAACTGGTGGCTGTCCGAGACGCTCTGCTACCTGCGCCACCTCGAGGTGACCGGCCGGGCCGAGCGCATCCCCGGCGAGCCAGAGCGCTGGAGCGCCCTACCCTCTTGACGATGCGGATCGACGAGCTGCTGGCGGCCAGCGACGAGCCCGTCTTCTCCTTCGAGTTCTTCCCGCCGAAGACCGACGAGGGCGAGCAGAACCTGTTCGCGGCGCTCGGCGAGCTCAAGCGGCTCGAGCCGGCGTTCGTCAGCGTCACCTACGGCGCGGGGGGCTCGACGCGCGACAAGACGATCGAGATCGTCGAGCGCATCCAGACCGAGTTCCGCCTCGACGCGATGGCGCACTTCACGTGCGTGGGCGCGACGGTCGACGAGCTGCGCCAGGTGCTCGACCGCATGCGCACCGCCGGGATCGCGAACGTGCTCGCGCTGCGCGGCGACCCGCCGCCCGGCCAGGAGCACTGGAGCAAGACCGAGGGCGGCCTCGAGTACTCGCGCGAGCTCGTCGAGCTGATCGGCGCCGAGTACCCCGACCTCGCGATCGGCGGCGCGGCGTTCCCGGAGACGCACATCCACGCCACCTCGCCCGAGGACGACCTGCGCTACCTCAAGGAGAAGGTCGACGCGGGCGCGCGGTTCCTCATCACGCAGCTCTTCTTCGACAACAGCGTCTACTTCGCGTTCGTCGAGCGGGCCCGCGAGCTCGGCATCGACGTGCCGATCATCCCCGGCGTCATGCCGATCCAGAGCGTCGACGGCATCCGCCGGATGGCGACGCTGTCCGGCTCGGCGATCCCCGCCGGGCTGCAGCACGCGCTCGACGTCCGCGGCGAGGACCCGCAGGCCGTCCGCGACCTCGGCGTCGCGTTCGCCACGCTCCAGTGCGCCGAGCTGCTGCGCGGCGGCGCACCGGGCATCCACTTCTACACGCTGAACCGCTCCCCGGCCACGCGCGCGATCCTCGCCGCGCTCAGGCTCATGCGGCCGTGGGAAGAGGGCTCGGGCCTCGGCGAGGCCTCCCTCGCTCTGGGCTAGGAGCTAGCGGCCGACGGTGACGGGGCCGCAGGCGCGCAGCGCCTGGGCGGCGGCGTTCGCGGCGCTCGGCTCCCACCGGCCGAACTCGACGAGGTCGTCGAGCAGGTCCAGCGAGGCGTCACGGCGTTCGATCGCGTCGGGCTCGCCGAACAGGAGGGCGTCGGCGGCGTCGACCAGCTGCTCGCGCTCGTAGCTGTGCAGGAGCGCGGGACCGCGAGCGTCGAGGAGCTCGCGCAGACGGGTGTGGGCGCGGCCCCGGCGGGCCAGGTCCTCGGAGGAGGAGTCGAAGCTCATGGCACGACCAGTCTGCCCACGGCGCCCCCGGCGCTAACTCGTCTGGCGCTCCGGCGGTTGCTCCGTAGACGGAGCGACGATCTCGAGCCGCTCGGCGACCTGCGGCATCCCGCGCGCCTCGTACCGCACGTCGACCGAGTCGTTCTGGCGGTACGTCCCGATGCCCCACGCGCCGAGGAACCAGCGCCAGAAGCCGAGCTTGCCCTCCTGCTTGAGCTCGCGGTCGAAGACGAGCGTGCGGCCCTCGACGCGGTAGTCCGCGCCCGCGCGCTGCGGCACGCCGTTGACGAAGACCTCGATCCCCTCGGACGGGACGTGGGGCGGCAGCTTCACGACGGCGTGCGGCACGCCACCTCCTTCACGGCCGCGGCGAACGCGTCGACGTCCTCCTCGGTCGTGTCCCACGAGCACATCCAGCGGACCTCGCCGCGGTGCTCGTCCCACGTGTAGAAGAAGAACTCGCCCTGCAGCGCCTCGGCGGCGCCGGGCGGGAGGATCGCGAAGACCGCGTTGGCCTGGACGGGCTGCGTGATCTCGACGACGTCGTCGAGCGCGTCCGCGAGCCGCCGGGCCATGCCGTTGGCGTGCTCCGCCGCGCGGCGCCACGGCTCGCCGTCGCCGAGCAGCGCCTCGAACTGCGCGGCGGCGAAGCGCATCTTCGACGCCAGCTGCATCGACTGCTTGCGCAGGTAGAGCGCGCCGTCGCCGAGCCCGGGGGTGAGGAACACGACCGCCTCGCCGAAGAGCAGGCCGGCCTTCGTGCCGCCGAACGTCACGGCGTCCGCGCCGTCGAGCGCCTCGCGCAGCGAGCAGCCGAGCGCTGCGGCCGCGTTCGTGATCCGCGCGCCGTCGACGTGCAGGAGGAGGCCCTGCTCGTGCGCCTGGTCGGCGAGCGCGCGCAGCTCCTCGCGCGTGTAGAGCGTGCCGAGCTCCGTCGACTGCGTGATCGAGACGACGCGGGGCTGGATCGCGTGCTCGTCGCCGAAGCGCACCAGGCGCCGGGCCACGAGGTCCGGCGTCAGCTTGCCGTCGGGCGTGGGGACGGTCAGCAGCTTGAGGCCGCCCATCCGCTCGGGCGCACCGCCCTCGTCGACGTTGAGGTGCGCGGTCTCGGCGCAGACGACGCCCTCCCACGGACGGCACAGCGCGCGCAGCGCGACGACGTTCCCGCCGGTGCCGTTGAAGACGAGGAAGGCGCGGGCGTCGTCGCCGAGCTCGCGCTGGAACAGCGCCTCGACGCGCTCGGTCCACGCGTCGTGACCGTACGAGTGGGCATGGGTGCCGTCGTTCGCGGCCGTGATGGCCGCGACGACCTCCGGCAGCACGCCCGCGTGGTTGTCGGAGCCGAAGCCGCGAGGGTGCGGGCTCATCCGTGCAGCGAGAGCCGCTGCCCGTTCATGGCGCCTGACGCGTCCGAGCACAGGAACGCGATCGCGTCCGCCATGTGCCGGGCGTCGGTGAACGTCCTGTACGCCTTGTCGGGGTTGCTCTCGCGCATCTCGGGGGTGACGATCGCGTTCACCACCAGGATGTTGGCAGTCCCGCGCGTCTCACCGAGCTCATCCGCCAGCGCGAGCGTCCACGCCTCGGCCGCGGCCTTCGCCGCGGCGTAGTTGGCGTTCGTGCTCGTGGGGGCCTGCGCGGTCCTGCTGGAGACCAGGACGAAGCGGCCCTTGTCGCCCGCCGCCTTCAGCGCCGGCGTGAACGCGCGCGTGACGTGCTGGACCGTGCGGATGAGGAGGTCGTGCAGCAGCGCCCACTCCTCGAGCGGCTGCTCGTGCACGGGCGTGCCGCCGCGCCAGCCGCCGACGAGGTGCGCCACGCCGGTGACCCCGTCGAGGCTCTCCGCGAACGCGCGCGCCGCGTCGTCGTCGAGCAGGTCGACCGCGTGGTGCTCGCCGGGCAGGCCGTCCAGCCGCGACA
This sequence comes from Parviterribacter kavangonensis, assembly GCF_056863335.1. Classification (NCBI taxonomy): domain Bacteria; kingdom Bacillati; phylum Actinomycetota; class Thermoleophilia; order Solirubrobacterales; family Parviterribacteraceae; genus Parviterribacter; species Parviterribacter kavangonensis. The sequence goes on from NZ_JBXPJA010000003.1 coordinate 622,129, forward strand.
CGTCGGTGTCGACGAGCGCGACGTCGATGCCGTCCGCGGCGAGCCGCCGGGCGACGTACGGCCCGAGCGACCCGCCCGCTCCGGTGACGACGATCACGCGGCGGCCTTCTCCGGGGCGGCCACCGCGAGCTTGCCCTGCAGCTGCAGGTAGAACATCGAGAGCGGGAACTCGTCGTCGCAGACGAGGTCGATCCAGGCCTTCGGCTCGGACTCGTCGGCGGGCAGCTCCGTCGCGCGCGCGCCCGCCGCCCACTTCGAGGCGGTGGCCGGCGGCACGTACGTCGCCACGAGGTCGTGCGCGGCGATCCAGTGGTTCACCTTCGAGCGGTCGATCCCCGCACGGTAGAGCTCCTGGACCATCGCGCGCAGCGCCTGCACGCCGTCGGCCACCGTGTCCCACTCGATCGTGAGCCGGTTGTCGGTCCAGTGGACGAAGCCGTGCTTGTGCAGGTAGGCGAACAGCAGCTGACCGCCGAGCCCGTCGTAGTTGCGCACCCGCGACCCCGTGATGGGGAAGCGGAAGAGGCGGTCGAAGAGGATCGCGTACTGCACGTAGCGCGCGAACGCGAAGCCCTCCGCCTCGAGCTTGACCGCCTCGCCGAACGCGGTGAGGTCGCAGCGCAGCTCCTCCAGCGAGTACATCCAGTAGGGCGAGCGCTGGCGGATCATGAACGGGTCGAACGGCAGGTCGCCGTGCGAGTGCGCGCGGTCGTGCACGAGGTCCCACAGCAGGTACGCGTCGCGCGACAGCTGCTCGGAGACGAGCATCGCGCCGGCGTCCGGCGGCAGGTTGAGGTGCAGCAGGTCGGCGGCCTGCGAGATGACGCGGCGGAACCGCGCGGCCTCGCGGTCGCAGAAGATCCCGCCGAAGTTGTTGACCGGGCGGCCGGCGACGGCGACGGTCTCCGGGAAGAGCACGGCGCACTCGCTGTCGTAGCCCGCCGTGTTGTCGACGAACGTCACTGGCACGAACTTCGGGTTGTCGTAGCGCGTGCGCTCGAGCTGCGCGAGCCACTCGGGCCACGGCACGCGGATGATGAGCGCCTCGAACCGCGTGTCGCGCGAGGCGTTCTGGAGGTACATCGGGAACACGACGAGGTGCTCGATGCCGTCGACGCGCTGCTGCTCGGGGCGGAAGAGCTCAAGCGAGCGCGTGAAGTCCGGCCGCGCGAACCCGCCCTCGCGCCAGGCGAGGAGGTCGTCGATGACGGCCGCGAGGTAGGCGTCCTGGTGGGGGAAGTGGCCCTTCAGCCCGGCGATCGCCTGCGCCATCGCGGTGACGTGGTGCGCGACGTCCTCGTCGCACGACCCGTCCGGGTTCTGCTTGAGGCGCAGCGCGTCCGTCTCGGCCTTGAGCCTGCTCCAGTGCGCGTCGGCCTTCGCCGGCGAGGCGGGCTTCGGCATGTCGGCGGCGAAGGCGCCGCGTGCCGCCCAGTAGACGAGGTTCTGCCACAGCGCTGCGTGGCCGTGCTCGTCGATGCAGTCGTCGCCGAAGAGGTCGGAGTCGGCGAGGACGGCGACGCGGCCGCGGCCGTGCTCGACGACCGTGGCGAGCGCGCCTCCGGGCGCGGACGATGACGCGCCGGCGCGGGCGAGGACGGTGCCGGTGCTCGCGTCGAGCGTCGTCGCGCGGTAGAACGTCGCCGCGCCGACGCGTGCAGTCAGCCCGCCGGGGGCGAGGTCGGCGACCACCCAATGGGGCGCCTTGTCGTGGCGCTCGTAGTCCGAGACGACGGTGTTCTCGATCGTCACGCCGAACCGGGTCGCGAGGTCGCCGAGGTTCGTGCCGTACTTGTCCTGCTCCTCCTCGCCGAGCAGCACGAGGCCGCCGCCGTCGCGGACGAACGCCTCGATCGCGTCGAGCTCGGCATCGGAGAAGAGCGGGGAGCCGCCCGGCACCGTGCGCTCCCACTTCGGGTCGCTCGGGTGGGCGATGACGAGCACGTCGGCGACCGCCAGCGTGCTCGCGGTGAGCGGGCCGTCGGTGTGGGCGGCGACGGTGAAGTCACGGCCGGCGAGCACCTCGGCCGCGCGGGCGTACGAGGAGTCGGCCGGGTGGCTCGGCTGGATCTGGCGCGCGACGTCCGGGCGGATCGTCCACGCCTCGGAGTGCGATTCGTCGAAGAGGACGCGGGCGAGCTTGCGCATGCCCTTCAGTGTGCGGCACGGAACGGCGGACGTGGCTGCGTCTACCTGCAACGATGTGTCTCTTGGACCAGGTTGACCGCAAGATCGTTGCGTTGTTGCGCGAAGACGCGCGTCGTTCGTACGGCGACATCGGAGAGCACGTCGCGCTGAGCGCGCCCGCCGTCAAGCGCCGGGTCGACCGCCTGCGCGCCTCCGGAGCCATCCGCGGCTTCACCGCGGTCGTCGACCACGCGGCGCTCGGCGACGCGACCGAGGCGCTCGTCGAGCTGTTCTACGCGCCCGGAACGCTGCTCGACGCGGTCGCCGCGACGCTGCGGCGGATCCCCGAGGTCGTCGAGGCGTGGAGCGTCACGGGGGAGCCCGACGCCATCGCGCGCGTGCGCACGAAGGACAACGCCGACCTCGAACGGCTCATCAGCGACCTCCAGCGCGACGGCACGGTGGTGCGGACGCGCTCGCAGGTCGTCCTCTCGCAGCTCGTGGACCGCGGCGCCCCGGGTCCGTAGTGTCGCGCCATGTCCAGGCGCTCCCTCTCCGTCCTCGTCCTCGCCGTTGCGCTCGCCGGGGTGGCCAGCGCGCTTGCGATCGCGGCCATCCCCGGTGGCGACGGCGCGATCAAGGGCTGCTACATGACCGGCACGAACACCACGGGCAAGACCGGCGACCTGCGCGTGATCGAGGACACGGCGACCTGCTCCGCGGGCGAGCTCGCGCTGAGCTGGAACCAGCAGGGCGTGCCGGGGGCGACCGGCGCGACCGGCCCCGCCGGACCGGCAGGCCCCGCAGGCCCCGCCGGTCCCGCCGGGCCGACCGGCACGACGGCGAGCCGCGTCACGACGTTCGCCGGGCCCGCGGTGCCGCAGAGCCCGACCGACGCGTTCAAGGGCGGGACGGTCAAGGACAACGCCTCGGTCGACCTCTTCATGAAGGTCGACGGGATCAAGGGCGATGCGACGGATGCGAAGCACAAGGACTGGATCCAGCTGAGCGGCTTCTCGCTGAAGGTCACGCAGGGCGCCGGCGGCAAGCCGTCGTTCTCGACGTTCGACGTCGTCAAGAAGGTCGACTCGTCGTCGCCGAAGCTCTTCGCCGCGGCCGTCCAGGGCACCCATCTGCCGGCCGTGCAGATCGAGGTCATGAAGACCGGCCCGAAGCCGGTGCGGATCCTCGCGTACAAGCTGACCGACGTGCTCGTGTCGTCCTGGGCGAACGGGCTCGCGGTGACGAAGGATCGCGGCTCGCTCTCGTTCGGCCGGATCGAGATGAGCTTCTGGGCGGTCAAGGCGGACGGCACGGTCGGCGCGCCCGTCAAGTTCGGCTGGGACCTGAAGACGAACAGCAAGGTCTGAGCGACCGGAGGGCGGCGTACCCTTCCCGCCCTCCGTGAGCGTCATCGACTACTCCATCCGCCGGTCCCCCCGCGCCCGCCGGGTCCGCGTCTCCGTCGACCCGGAGCGGGGCGTGGAGGTCATCCTCCCGCGCCGCGCACCGGAGCGCGCGGCCGCCGAGGCGGTGCGCGAGCTGCGCCCGTGGATCGAGCGGCGGCTGCGCGAGGCCGAGGCGGTCCGGGAGGCGGTCGGGGCGCGCGACGGCACGCTCCCGTACCTCGGCACGAGCCTGGTGCTCGTCCCCGAGGCCGGGCGCACGCGGGCGCACCGGCGCGGCGACACGCTGCTCGTCCCGGAGGGCGACCACCGGCCGGCGGTCGAGCGCTGGTACCGGCGGATGGCGCGCGCGGAGATCGCACCCCGCCTGGACGAGGCGGTCGCGGCGCTCGGAACCTCGTACACGACGCTGACGATCCGCAACCAGAAGACGCGCTGGGGCTCCTGCTCCAGCACCGGCGCGATGAGCTTCAACTGGCGCCTGCTGCTGGCGCCCGACGAGGAGGTCCTCGACTACGTGGTCTGGCACGAGGCCTGCCACCTGCTCGTCATGGACCACTCGCCCCGCTTCTGGGCCCTCGTCGAGCGCCACCTGCCGCAGTACCAGCGCCCGCGGCGTTGGCTTCGCCGCCACGGGGGAACCCTCGTCCTGTGAACCCGCGCCCTCCGGCGCGGCGGCCGGCGTGATGGGAGGAGGCGGGCGATGACGGTCGGAGTGGTGGGCCACGTCGAGTGGGTCGACTTCGCGCTCGTCGACCACCTGCCGCGCGCGGGGGAGATCGTGGAGGCGTCGTCGGGGTTCGCGGAGCCCGGCGGCGGCGGTGCCGTGGCCGCGGTGCAGCTCGCGCGGATGGTGGGCGACGCGCTGTTCCTCACGGCGGTCGGCGACGACGCGCTCGGCCGGGAGGCCGAGAAGCGCCTGCGCGACCACTGGCACGTCGACGTCCACGCCGCGGTTCGCGACGCGCCGCAGAGACGCGCGTTCACGCACCTCGACGAGGCGTCGGAGCGGACGATCACGGTGATCGGCGAGCGCCTCGTCCCGCACCGCGAGGACGACTTGCCGTGGGAGCGGCTCGCGGACTGCGGCGGCGTCTACTTCACCGGCGGCGACGCCGGGGCGCTCGAGGCGGCGCGGGCGGCTGGCGTCCTCGTCGCGACGCCGCGCGGCCGCGACGCGCTCGTCACCGCCGGCGTCGAGGTCGACGTCCTCGTCGGCAGCGGCAGCGACGCCGGGGAGGCGATGGAGCCGGACGAGCTCGACCCGCCGCCGCGCCTCGTCGTGCGCACGGAGGGCGAGCGCGGCGGGCGCTGGCAGGCCGCCGACGGGACGTCGGGGCGCTGGGAGACCGTCGCCCCGCCCGGCCCGCCCGTCGACACGTACGGCTGCGGCGACACGTTCGCCGCAGCGCTCACCGCCGCCCTCGGCGCCGGGCAACCGCTCGACGACGCGCTGCGCTTCGCCGCGACCTGCGGCGCCTGGTGCCTCGCCGGTCGCGGCCCGTACGGCCACGACGTGCCCTGCCTCGACCCCTAGACTCGCCGGCTCGTGGCGCGCACCCCCTACAAGCTCACCGCCCGGGTCGGGCCGGAGATCCGCAAGGAGCGGTTCGCCTCGCTCGGGGAGCTGCTCGATGCTCTCGAGGCGAGGATCGGCGGCGTGGGGCAGCGCGGGCACACGAAGGGGATCGCCCGCTCGTACGAGCCGATCCAGCAGGTCGCCGGCCGCTTCGACATCAAGGGGCCCGACGGGCTCCGCGGCGGCGTGGACGTCCGTGGCGACGGATCCGCCGAGGCCTACACCGGCTGGATCCGCAAGAAGCTCGTCGAGCAGCAGGACGGCGAGAGCGCCGTCGACGCGCTCCGGCGCGCGCTCGGCTAGGCCGCGATCTCGCCGACGACCTCGGCGGCGCCCCACCCGTTGCTGCGGTCGAGCCGACGGGTGATCGACGCGAACAGCCGGTGCGCAGCCTCGTTGTCGCCGAGCAGCGTCGCCCGGAAGCGCAGCACGCCCCGCTCGCGCGCCTCGTCGGCCAGCCGCCTGCCGAGCTCGCGCCCGAGACCACGCCCCTGCAGGCTGTCGCCCACGACGACCGCCACCTCCGCCGTCTGCGGATCCTCGGCCAGCCGAACGAACCGCCCGACGCCGTAGAAGACGTCGGGGTCCGACGCGGACACCGCGACGATCGCGACGTGGTCGAACCCGTCGATCTCCGTCAAGTAGCGCAGCTCGCTCGAGCTGAAGCGCGGCTTCGGCATGAGGAACCGCCGCTGCCGCGACTCGGGCGACAACCGCTGCAGCCCCGCCGCCAGCCGGCCCTTGTCGTCCGCTCGGATGTGGCGGAAGAGGATCGGGGGGAGCGGACGGGACATGGTTCAAGGTCGCATGATGCAACCGAGCAACCGGCGGCACTGTGCGTCCGCTCACGGGAACGCCTGCGCGCCACACGCCTCGAGCGCGTGATCCGCCTCCGCCCCCGTCGCGCTACCGCCTCGGCGTGCGTCAACCACGACAGGAGGCCACATGACCCGCATCGATCTGGACGCCCTCGACACCTCCGGCGACATCCGGACGCTGGCCGAGGACGCCGGCGCGCTGGACCCGACGGGCGACACCCGGCGCGAGCTGATGCGCAAGGGCATCGTCGGCGCGGGCGGCATCGCGGCCGGCTCCGCCGCGCTCGGGCTGCTCTCACCGCTCGAGGCCTACGCCGCCGCGACGGCCAAGCAGAAGGGCGCGTACTCGACGAAGCTCGCGTCCGTCCGCCGCACGGCGAAGAAGCCGACGAAGAACGACGTCGTCATCGCGAACTACGCGCTGACGCTCGAGTACATCGAGGCCGCGTTCTACGAGGCAGCCGTGAAGAAGGACTTCCCGGACGCCGACGTCAACCAGGCCGCGAAGATCCTGGCGGTCCACGAGCGTGCGCACGTCAACGCGCTCAAGAAGGTGCTCGGCAGCGCCGCGGTGAAGGAGCCGGCGTTCAACGCCGACACGGTCAACGCGCTGCTGAAGGACCAGCAGACGTTCTTGCTGACCGCCGCGTCGATCGAGCCGGTCGGCACCGCCGCGTACGCCGGCGCCGCGCCGTACCTCTCGAACGCCGCGGTGACGAAGGCGGCGCTCTCGATCCACTCGGTCGAGGCCAACCACGCCGCCTACGTCGCGCAGCTCGTCAACCAGAAGGGCTACGGCAACGCCGATCCCGTGCCGACCGCGTTCAACCCGGCCTACTCGTTCAACAAGGTGGTCGGGATCGTCACCGACCTGAAGGTCGTCGACGGCCCGCTGCAGCCCTAGCTGGAGCGCTGGTCCAGCGGGACGTAGTCGCGAGTTCGCTCGCCCGTGTAGATCTGACGCGGGCGGGCGATCTTCTGCTCCTTGTCCTCGACCAGCTCGAGCCACTGGGCGATCCAGCCGCTCGTCCGCCCGATGGCGAACATCACGGGGAACATCGCGACCGGCAGGCCGAGCGCCTCGTAGATGAGACCCGAGTAGAAGTCGACGTTCGGGTACAGCTTGCGCCCGATGAAGTAGTCGTCCTCGAGCGCGATCTTCTCGAGCTCGGTGGCGATGTCGAGGAGCGGGTTCTTGCCCGTGACCTCGAACACCTCCTCGGCCGACTTCTTGATGATCTTCGCGCGCGGGTCGTAGTTCTTGTAGACCCGGTGCCCGAAGCCCATCAGGCGCTCGTTGCCGTCCTTCACGCCCTTGATGAAGTCGGGGATGTTGTCCGTCGACTCGATGCGGCGGAGCATGCGGAGCACGGCCTCGTTCGCGCCGCCGTGCAGCGGGCCGTAGAGCGCCGCGACGCCGCCGGCCAGCGACGAGTACGGGTCGACCTGCGTCGAGCCGATGTTGCGGACCGCGCTCGTCGACGCGTTCTGCTCGTGGTCGGCATGCAGGATGAACAGGACGTCCAGAGCTCGCTCGATCCGCGGATCGGGCTCGTACTTGAGCTCCGTCATCTTGTACATCATGTTCAGGAAGTTGCCGCTGTAGGACAGGTCGTTGTCCGGGTAGACGTACGGCTGCCCCATCGAGTGCCGGTAGGCGAACGCGGCCAGCGTCGGCATCTTCGCGATGAGCCGGATCGTCTGGATGTGGCGGTTCGCCGGGTCCTTGATGTCGTTGGCGTCCGGGTAGAACGTCGACAGCGCGCCGACGCCGCCGCAGAGCATCCCCATCGGGTGGGCGTCGTAGCGGAAGCCCTCCATGAACTTCTTCACGTTCTCGTGCACGAACGTGTGGATGGTGATCTCGCCGACCCAGTCGTCGAGCTGCTGCCGGTTCGGGAGCTCCCCGTTCACCAGCAGGTAGGCGACCTCGAGGTACGTCGACTGCTCCGCGAGCTGCTCGATGGGATAGCCGCGGTACTCGAGGATCCCCTTGTCGCCGTCGATGAAGGTGATCGCGCTGCGCGTCGACGCCGTGTTGGTGTACGCGGGGTCGTAGGTCATGAGGCCGAAGTCGTCCTCGTCGACCTTCATCTGGCGGAAGTCCATGGCACGGACGGTGCCGTCCGTGATCTCGACCTCGTAGGTCTTGCCCGTCCGGTTGTCCGTGACGGTGAGCGTGTTGTTGCCGGGCTGGCCGTTGCCGCCCGACTGCTGCTCGTCCTGCTGCGTGTCGGCGCTCATGACGGTCTCCAGGGCTCAGGTGGCGATGATCGCCGAGGCTACGGTGGCGACGACGAGGATCGCGCCGATCCCCATCACAGCGCGGGAGGGGCCCTCGCCCCACGACGGGCGGGTGATGCCGAGCAGGCCGACGATCACCGCGAACACCGCGAGCAGTCCGCCGATGACGTAGAAGGCGGTCGAGTCCTTGGACTCGTGCGCCGCCGCCTCGGCGAAGATGGTCACCAGGTCCATGCGGGCGACAGTACCCCAACTCAGCCGCGGCTGACCCTCGCGCAGCTACGTCTGCGCGCCGTATCGGCTCTCGGTCGCCTCGATCTGACCCTGGTAGTGGCTGCCGAGGTCCGGGTGCCCGTACGGCCGCTCCGCGGCCCGATCGAGCGTCATGAACGACAGCTGCGCGATCGGGCGGCCGGCGTAGAGCTTGATCGGGACACGGGTCAGGTTCGTGATCTCGAGCGTCAGCGTCCCCTCGAAGCCCGGGTCCACGAAGCCCGCGGTGGCGTGCACGATGAGCCCGAGCCGGCCGAGGCTCGACTTGCCCTCGATGCGGGCCACGATGTCATCGGGGATCGACACCCACTCGAGCGTCCGGCCGAGGACGAACTCGCCGGGGTGGATGACGAACGGCTCGTCGTCGTCGACGACGACCGACTCGGTGAGGTTCTCCGGCGGATCGTCGAGGTCGATCGCCGCCGCGCGGTGGTTGTGGAAGACGCGGAACGAGGCGCCGAGCCGCAGGTCGATCGACGCGGGCTGCACCATGCCGGCGTCCCACGGGTCGATCCGGATGCGGCCGTCCTCGATGAGGCGGCGGATCGTGCCGTCGGAGAGGACGGAGGTCGGAGCGCTCACGCCGGGGAAGCTACTGCCCGACGCGGTCGCGCGACTGCACGGACGTGCGCGTGCGCGGCGGCGAGGGAAGCGTCGGCTCGCCGTGCGGGCCGCGACGGCGCGGCCAGCGCGGCAGCTCGGGCCGCGGCGGCTCCCGATCGCCGCTGCCGCCCTCGCCCGAGCCGTCGTCCACGGGCTCGGGCGTCTGCTTGATCGCCCACCAGACCGTGTACAGCAGCATCACGAGCGGGATCTTCAGGACCAGCATGATCCAGATGAAGCCCCACGCCTCCACGGGCCGAAGCCTACCCCTGTCGGCCCCGATCGGCACGGGAGGTTCGTGACCTGACGCACGAACCCAACGTGCGTCAGCTCGTGAGCACCTGCGGCGCGGCCTCCTTCACCCTCTGGACCGTCCACTTGAGCGTCCGGATCGTCTCCGGATGCGACTCGGTGACGACCTCCAGGAGCTCTGCGTCGCGCGCCGCCTGCGCGCCCTGGCCGAGGACGGTCCAGGCGAACGACGCTCGTGCCGCGGCGAGGTGCAGCTCGCGGAGGTCCTTCAGCAGCAGCAGGCCGGGCTCCGGCCTCCGGCCGAGCAGCTCGGAGCTCTTCTCGCGCGCGCGGTCGAGGACCCCGTGATGGCCTTCGCCGTCGCCGGCCGTCATGTCGAGCTCGATCCCGTAGCGCGGCGCCTGCTCGGAGAGGCGGCGCGCATGGCGGTCGCACCACGAGCGCAGCGTCTTCGTGAGGTGGAAGACGTCGTGGTCGGCCTTGTGCTGCGCGCCGACGCGCTCGAGCTCGTCGGCCAGCGCCGCCTCGGCCGCGTGCGCCTCGCGCAGCGCGACGTCGATCTTCATGCCGCCACCTCCTCGCTGACCTCCGCGTCGGCGCCGCCCGTCGTGGGTGGGACGCCGGCGTGCACCGGGGCGGACGCGGTCGTGGTCGGCGCGGGAGCCGGCTCGCCCCCGGCGTCGGCGCGCTTCTCGACCCGGCACGCACCCGTCTTGAAGAGCGGCTGCTTCGACACGGGGTCCCACGCCGTGATCGTCAGCTCGTTCGCGGCGCGGTCGTGCTCGTCCTTGAGGTCCGTCAGGTCCCAGCTGCCGTAGTGGAACGGGAGGAACACGATCCCGGCGCGCATCGCCGTCACGCGCGCCCGCGCCCGCACGCGGCCGCGCGGCGTGACGACGTCGACCACGTCGCCCTCTCCGATCCCGAGCTCCTCGGCGTCGGCGGCCGACAGCTCCGCCCAGACGTCGGGCGCCGCTCGCGCGAGCTGCGGCGCGCGCCCCGTCTTCGTGCGGGTGTGGAAGTGGTAGAGCGTGCGGCCGGTCGTCAGCTGCAGCGGGTGCTCCTCGCCGGGCACCTCGACGGGCGGCGTCCACTCCGCTCCCTTGAGCATCGCCTTGCCGTCGGGGTTGGCCGCCTTGTACTCGTCGGGCTCGACCGCCGTCCCGGTCATCAGGTCGCGCCCGTACGTCTCGGCCGTGTCCGGTGCGGCGAAGAAGTCGCCGTCCGTGTAGAGGCGCTCGCGGCCGTCCGGGAAGCGCTCGTTGCACGGCCACTGCGTCTCGCCGCCCTCGCGCAGCCGCTCGTAGGAGAGGCCGGTGTAGTCGCACGGCCGGCCCGCGCTGCAGGCCTGCCACGCGCGGAAGGCCGACGCGGGGTCGTGCCAGGTGATCAGCGGGCCGCCGCTGCGGTTGCGGAAGTCCATCCGGCGCGCGTAGTCGAGGAAGACGTCGAGGTCGGCGCGCGCCTCGCCCGGTGGGTCGACCGCCTTGTCCGAGTGGTGGACGGTGCGGTCGGCGTTCGTGAACGTGCCCTCCTTCTCGCCCCACGTCGCGGCGGGGAGAACGACGTCGGCGAGCCCGGCGGTCTCCGTCAGGAACAGGTCCTGCACGATCACGAAGAGCCGCTCCTGCGCGAGGATCGAGCGGACCCTGGCGAGCTCCGGCAGCGACACCGCCGGGTTCGTCGCGCTGATCCACAGGAACCGGATCGAGCCTTCCTCCGCGTACCGGAAGATCTCCATCGCGTGCGTCGGCGGGCCGTAGTGCGGGATGTCGGAGGGGTCGACGTCCCACAGCTCGGCCAGCTCCTCGACGTGCGCGTCGTTCGCCCAGTTGCGGAACCCCGGCAGGTCGCCGTTCGCGCCGGTCTCGCGCGTGTTCTGCGCCGTCGGCTGGCCGTTCATCTGCAGGATGCCGCCGCCCGGCTTGCCGAGCGCGCCGCGCAGCAGGTTGACGTTGTTGACCTGGACCGCGGCGGCCGTCGCCTGGTGCGACTGGTACACGCCCTGCAGGCAGGTCGACAGGATGCGGTCGGTCGAGGCGAGGATCCGCGCGGCGGCGCGGATGTCGTCGGCGGGGACGTCGCAGATGCCGGCCGCCCACTCCGGCGGGCAGCCGCGGACCTGCTGCTCGAGGTCGTCGAACCCGACGGTGTGCCGGTCGACGAAGTCCCGATCGACCGCGCCGATCGTGATGAGCTCGTGCAGCAGCGCGTTGAGCAGCGCGAGGTTCGTGCCGAGCTTCGGCGCGAGGTGCACGTCGGCGCGCTGCGCGGGCAGCGTGGTGCGCGGGTCCACGACGATCAGGCGCGGCGGCTGCGGGCCGTCGAGCCGGTCGAGCATCCGCTCCCACAGCGTCGGCTGCGTCTCGGCGACGTTGTGGCCGACGAGCAGCAGCACCTCGCAGTGGTCGACGTCCGTGTAGGAGCCCGGCTGGCCGTCGCAGCCGAACGTCTCCTTCAGCGCCTCGCCCGCGGTGGCGGTGCACAGGCGCGTGTTCCCGTCGAGGTGGTTCGTCTTCAGGCCGGCCCGCGCGATGACCGCGAGCGTGTAGTAGTCCTCCAGGAAGAGCTGGCCGGAGGTGTAGAACCCGAACGCTCCCGGCCCCTGCTCGTCGAGCAGCGTGCGCGACCGCTCGGCGATCGCGTCCATCGCGGTGTCCCAGTCGGTCTCGACCAGCTCGCCGTCGACGCGCAGCAGCGGCCTGGTGAGTCGGTCCTTCGCGTTGTTGGCCTGCCAGCCGAAGAGGTCCTTCGGGCCGAGCCGGCCGTGGTTGACGCGGCTGTCGGCGCGGCCGCGGACGCCGGCGATGCGCCCGTCCTTGACGGCGATGTCGAGCGCGTCGCCGTTCGAGTGCAGGATCGAGGCCGTCGGTACCCACGCGTCGACGTCCTCGGGCGCGAGGCCCTCGGTCAGGAACTGGTCGACGCGGCGCGGCCACTCGGTGCCGCGACCGTAGGGGGTCCTGGTGCCCCAGGGGTTGGCGATCCGGTCGGACATGGTGAAGCGATGCCCGCGATCTCGGTGCGTGAAGCCGCGGGTGTCACCTTCCGGGCAAGCAGCGCGCCGAGTGCGAGGAACCCGGCGGCGGCCGCGAAGCCCCACGGCGCGCCCGCGGCGGCCGCGAGGGTGGGCAGGCCGAGGTTGCCCGCCAGGCCGCCGGACTGGTGGGCGAGGCCGTCGACGGAGGCGAGCGTCGCGCGCGTCTCCGAGGGCACCGCGTCGTGCAGCGCGGCGGCGTGGACCGGGTCGACGGCGCCGAGCGCCGCGTACCAGGCGAGGTAGGCGATCGCGAAGACGACCACGCCGCCCGCGAGCGCGAGCCCCGCCACCGCGACCGCCGCCGCGGCCATCGCCGCCGCGTAGGTCAGCCGCGACGCCATCGCGCCGGCGGCGACGGCGACCATCGACGCCGCGGTCAGGCCGCCGAGCAGCAGCGTCCCGTCGATCGCGTCGCCGCCGAGGAGGTCGGTGGTGCGCGGCTGCCAGAGCAGCTCGATGCCGGACTGCGCGATCCCGAAGAGCGCGATGAGGAGCAGCAAGAGACGCACCTGCGGCCGGGCGCGGAGCACGGCGAGCGTGCGCGCGTCGGGCGCGGGTTGCGTTCGTTCCCGCGGGCGGACCTCGTCGATGAGCGCCGCGACGGCGAGGACGTAGACGACGGCGACGCCCGCGCTGACGACGATCGCCGGCGTGAACGAGCCCGTCAGCGCCGGCAGCGCGCCGCCGGCGATCGCGCCGGCCGCCATCGCCAGCCCCTCCGCCGCGGTGCCCGCGGCCATCCCGCCGTGCAGCGCCGCGTCCGGATCGCGCTCGCGCAGCGCGTCGACGAACCACGCCTCGAGCGAGCCGGAGATCAGCGCCCGCCCGGCCGCCAGCGCCGCGAGCGTCCCGGCGAACGCGAGCACGCTCGACGCCGCGGCGAACGCGGCGAGCGACGCGGCCATGAGCGCACCGCCGGCGAGCAGCACGCGCTTGCGCCCGACCGTGTCCGCCAGCCACCCGCTCGGGACCTCCAGCACCATCGCGACCGCGCTGTGCACCGCGAAGGCGACGCCGACCGCGGGGAGGTCGAGGCCGCGATCCAGCGGCACGAGGACCATGATCGGCATCAGCACGCCCAGCGGCGCCCACCGAAGCGCCCGCAGCAAGACGAACCGCCGCTCGAGGGTCATGCGACGACGAGGCCTCCTACGCGCCGTCACGGCGCCTTCCTCGGCAGCGCGTGCCAGACGACGGCGATCGCCTCGGTCCCCTCTTCGGCGGGCCGGCCGCGGTAGCGCTCGACCACCTCGGCGACCTCAGCGTTCAACGCCTCGAGGCTCTCCGGGTCGAGGTGCAGGAGCCAGTCGCTGAAGCCGCCGACGTCGCGCCACTCGGCGGGCCACTGCTCGACCTCGGCGAGCCAGTCGCGCGCCCAGCCGGCGTGGATCGCGGCGACGTTCCCCGACAGCTCGACGGCGGCGGGATCGGCGTCGCGCAGCGACCAGCTCGTCGACTGCTCGACCGCCCGCCACCAGCGCTCGCGGCCGCCCTCGTGGCCCGGCGCGTCCTCGACGAAGCCGTGCTGCGCGAGCTGCCGGACGTGGTAGCTGATCGACCCCGAGGATTCACCAAGGCGCCGCCCGAGCGCGCTCGCGGTCGCCGCGCCGTTCAGCCGCAGCTCGCCGAGGATCCGCAGCCGCAGCGGATGCGACAGCGCGCGCAGCCGGGTGGGATCGACCTCCATGCCAAGAGATCTTTGCAAAGACCTCTTGGCATGGCAAGAGGCGTCTAGGCGCGCAGCTCGATCGGGGCGTCCTCGAAGTGCGTCACGCGCGCGAGCTCGGTCACCCGGTCGGTGATCTCGGGCGCGGTGAGGCGGCTGACGCGGTCGGTGCCGAAGTCCTCGACGTTGAACGACGCGACCGCCGTGCCGTACGCCATCGCGCGCCGCAGGACGCCGTCGTCGAGCGGGGCGTCGCGGTGCGCGGCGAGGTAGCCCATGAAGCCGCCGGCGAACGAGTCGCCCGCGCCGGTCGGGTCGAGCACGGTCTCGAGCGGGTAGGCGGGCAGCGCGAAGAAGCCGCTCTCGGTGAAGAGCGCCGCGCCGTACTCGCCCTGCTTGGCGACGACGACGCTCGGGCCCCAGCCCATGACCTCGCGGGCGGCCTGCATGAGGTTGGGCTTGCCGGTGAGCATCTTCAGCTCGGCGTCGTTGAGCAGCAGCCCGTCGACCGACTCGATCGTCTTCTGCAGCGAGTCGCGCGCGATCGTGATCCACAGGTCCATGGAGTCCATCGCGACGAAGCGGGCGTTCGCGCACTGCTCGCGCACCTGCCGCTGCAGGTCCGGCTGGATGTTCGCGAGGAACAGGACGTCCGACGAGCGCGACTGCTCGGACAGCTTCGGCTCGAACGTCTCGAAGACGTTGAGCTGCGTGTCGAGCGTCTCGCGCGAGTTCAGGTCGAACCCGTACTCGCCGGCCCAGAAGAACGTGCGCCCGTCCTCGATGCGCTCGATGTCGCGCGTGACCACGCCGCGATCGGTGAGCACGGCCTCGTGCTCGGGCTCGAAGTCGCCGCCGACCACGCCCACGACGTGGACCTCGTCGAAGAACGAGGCGGCAAGGGCGAAGTGCGTCGCGGCGCCGCCGAGCATGCGCTCGCGTTCGCCGAAGGGCGTCTTGACGGCGTCGAAGGCGATGGATCCGACCACGGTGAGGCTCATCGCGGAGCGAAGATAGCCTCCGCCGCTCGATGAAGGCGATCCAGCAGACCGCGTTCGGCGGCCCCGAGGTGCTCGAGCTCGTCGACGTCCCGGAGCCCGTCCCCGGCGACGGCGAGGTCCTCGTGCGCGTCTCCCGCGTCGGCATGAACTTCGCCGACACGCACCAGCGCGAGAACAAGTACATCCAGAAGGCCGACCTCCCGCTCATCCCCGGCAGCGAGGTCGCGGGCGTCCGCGAGGACACGGGTGAGCGCGTCGTCGCGCTCACCGGCGGCAAGGGCGCCTACGCCGAGGTCGCGGCCGTGCGCGCCGAGCACGCCGTGCCGCTGCCCGAGGGGCTCGACGAGGGCACCGCGCTGTCGCTGCTCATCCAGGGCACGACCGCCTGGCACCTCCTGCGCACCGCCGCGCGGCTGGCGGAGGGGGAGAGCGTCGTCGTGCACGGCGCCGCCGGCGGCACCGGCTCGCTGTGCGTCCAGCTCGCCAAGGCGTTCGGCGCGGGCCGCGTCATCGCGACGGCGTCGACCGAGGAGAAGCGGGACCTCGCGCTCGAGCTGGGAGCCGACGTCGCCATCGGCGCCGAGCCCGACGAGCTCGCCGACCGCCTGCGCGACGCCAACGGCGGCGAGCCGGTCGATGTCGTCCTCGAGATGGCCGGCGGCCGGGTCTTCGACGAGTCGATGGACGCGCTCGCGCCGTTCGGCCGGATGATCGCCTACGGCATCGCGACGAAGGAGCAGAACGAGGTTCGCACGGGCCGCCTGCTGCGCCGCTCGCAGGCGGTCATCGGCCTGTGGATCAACCACGTCATCGAACGCCCGGCGATGTACCGCGAGGCCCTCGACGACCTCTTCGCCCGCGCCTCCCGCGGCGATCTGAAGGTCACCGTCGGGAGGACCTACGGGCTGTCCGAGGCCCGCGAGGCCCAGGAGGACCTCGCCGGCCGCCGCACGAGCGGCAAGCTGCTGCTGGACCCGGGTCGGTAGGGGGCGGGTGGTGGGAGCCGACTAGGCCGCGAGCGGCGCGCGTTCCTCGGCGAACAGCCGGGCGAGCTGCGTGCGCGACCGCACGTCGAGCTTGCGGTAGATCGCGCTGAGGTGGTGCTCGATCGTCTTCGGGCTGAGGAACAGCGCGGCGGCGACCTCGCGGTTCGTCATGCCCTGCGCCACGAGCAGCGCGATCTTCGTCTCCGACGGCGTCAGCTCGT
This sequence comes from Parviterribacter kavangonensis, assembly GCF_056863335.1. Taxonomy (NCBI): domain Bacteria; kingdom Bacillati; phylum Actinomycetota; class Thermoleophilia; order Solirubrobacterales; family Parviterribacteraceae; genus Parviterribacter; species Parviterribacter kavangonensis. The sequence continues at coordinate 638,345 of NZ_JBXPJA010000003.1, forward strand.
CGGTCGCGGAGGCGGAGTCGGCGCGCGAGCCGGAGGGCCCGCCCGTCGCCGTCATCTCCTCCTTCGCGCGCTCGATCCACGGCTTCGCCGCGAGCCGCTCGAACGTCGCCAGCGCGGCGTTCAGGTGCGGCCGCGCCTCGGCGCGCTGCTTGACGCGGCGCAGGCGCTCGGCGTACGCGAGGTGCGTGCGCGCCTTCTCGAACGGCTGGCCGTCGCCGTCGTGGAGGTGCAGCGCGCGCTCGAAGTGGGCGGCGAACTCGGACTGGCGCGCGATGATGCCGCGGCAGCGCTCGGTCGCGGCGAGCGCCCAGCGCCGCTGCGTCGCCTCGGCCTGCGCGGCGAATCGCTCGAGCGCGCGCTCGGCGCCCTCGGCGTCGCCGTGGCGGGCGAGCGCCTCGACGTGGTCGGGCGCCCACTGGACCAGCGACGGCTCGTTCATCGACAGCCGGTCCGACGTGTCGGTCGCCTCGTCGAGCAGCTCGATCATCGGCTCGATCCGCCCGTGCGCGAGGTGGTCGAACGCCAGCGCCGAGAGCGCGTAGACCTTGATCGCGTCGCTGCCGAGCGTCCGCGTGATCTCGAGCGCCTCGCGCGCGTTGCGCTGGGCGTCGAGCGTGTGGCCCAGCCCCGACTCGACGCGCGCCAGCGCCGTGAGGCTGTGCGCGAGCAGGCCGATCTGCCCGGTCTCGCGCGCGAGCTCGACCGACTCGCCGGCGTCGGCGTAGGCGGCCTGCCAGCGGCCGCGGCGGAAGTGCAGGTGCGACCGGGCGGACAGGGGGTAGATGAGCACGCCGACCGCCGCCGCCTCGCGCGCGGCCTCGACGATGCGGTCGAGGATCTCCTGCGCGCGGTCCCACTGCTCGGCCCAGATCGCCGAGTGGCCGATCATGCCGACGACCTCGGGGTTCATCGCGAGCACATCGCCGCCCAGGATCATCGGGACGATCGGGTCGAGCAGCTCGCCGGCCTCGGCGGTCCGCCCCAGCGCCATGAGCGTCTCGCCGATGATGATCTGCGCGACAGCGGTGGTGACCGGGTCGTGGTCCTTCGCCAGCTCGAGCGCACGCCGCCCCGCCGCCTCGAGCGCGTGCATGTCGCCGGTCATCATGTGCGCGACGCTGCCCTCGATGAGCGTCATCGCCGCGCGCGCGGGATCGGTGTCCTTGAGGCGCATCGCCTCGGCCTCGAGCAGCTCGTACGCCGCGACCGGCGCGCCGCGCCGCAGCTCGACGTGCCCGCGGGCGCGGCGCAGGTCGGCCTTGAGCACCTCGTCGCGCGTGCGCAGCAGCGCGTCCTCGATGAGCGCGAGCGCGCGGTCGAACCCGCCCGAGACGGTGTAGTCGCGCGCGGCCTCGAGCTGGCGCCGGGCGCGCGGCTCGTCGTCGACGGTCAGCTCGGCGGCGCGGGCGAACGACGACGCCGCGGCGGCGGACCCGCCGCGCTCGCGCGCGTCGATCGCGGCCTCCTCCAGGGCGGCGGCGATGCGCTCGTCCGGCGCGACCGCGGCCGACGCCATGTGCCAGGCGCGGCGGCGCGCGTCGGGGGCGACGGCGGCGAGCGCCTCGTGCGCGGCGCGCCGCTCGGGCGCCGACGCGCCGTGGTAGACGGAGGCGCGCAGCAGCGGATGGCGGAACTCGAGCCGGGCGCCGTCGATGCGGACGAGGTCCGCGGCCTCGGCGGGGTCGAGCGCGTCGGCGGGCAGCTCGAGCAGCTCGAACGCCTGCTTGAGCACGTCGGCCCGCCCGGTCTGCATCGCCGACAGCACGACGAGCGCGCGCTGCGTCTCGGAGGGCAGCCCGGCGACCTGGCGCTCGAAGGCGGTCCGCACGGTCGTGCTCGGCGGCAGCGGCGCGGGCAGCGCCTCGCGGCCCATCAGCTGCTCGCTCGTCAGCGTCGACGGGATCTCCACGAGCGCCAGCGGGTTCCCCTCCGCGGTCTCGAGGAGCCGCCCCCGGACCGCGGACGGCACGCCGGAGAGCTTCGCGTCGAGCAGCTCGGCGGCCGCGTCGGGCTCCAGCCCGGCGATGCGCATCGCGGGCAGCCCGAGCGCCTCGACGGCGACGCCCTCGCCGGTCCGCACGCACAGCAGCATCACGACGCCCTCGGCCTCGAGTCGCCGCGCGGCGAACACGAGCGCCTCGCGCGACGCGTCGTCGAGCCAGTGCGCGTCGTCGACGACCACTAGCACCGGCTCGTCCTCCGCGGCGACCGCGAGGATGCTCAGCACCGCGGCGGGGACCGCGTACCGGTCGTGCGGCGACGGCGCCTCGATCGCCAGCGCGCCGCGCAGCGCGGTGGCCTGCGCCGGCGGGATGCGGTCGACGACGTCGAGCAGCGGCGTCAGCAGGTCGAGCAGCCCGGCGAACGGGATCTCCGACTCCGACTCGTAGCCGCGGGCCCGGAGCACGCGGAAGCCCTCGGCGGCCTCCGCGGCGGCGTTGAGGAGCGTGCTCTTGCCGATGCCGGCCTCGCCGTGGATGACGAGGGCCTGGCTGCGTCCCTCGCGAGCGGCCTCCAGGAGAGCTTCCAGCTCGCTGCGCTCGCGCGTGCGTCCGTAGATCATCGAGCGGGGCAGGGTAGACGTTCCCCCTGACCCCCAGTCGGTCCTACAGTGACACGCCGTGACGACCTTCGCCGATCTCGGCCTGTCCGCGCAGACCCTCGAAGCGCTGCGCGATGTCGGCTACGAGAAACCAAGCCCGATCCAGGAGCAGGCGATCCCGCCGATGCTCGAGGGCAGGGATGTGATCGGCCAGGCGCAGACCGGGTCGGGCAAGACCGCGGCCTTCGGCCTCCCCATCATCGAGTACGTCGATCCGGAGGTGAAGGACGTCCAGGCGCTCGTCCTCACCCCGACGCGCGAGCTGTGCATCCAGGTCACGCAGGCGATCCGCGCGTACGGCCAGCGCAAGGGCGTCGACGTCGTCGCCACGTTCGGCGGCGCGCCGATCCGCTCGCAGCAGGCGCAGCTCAACGCCGGCGGCCACGTCGTCGTGGGCACCGTCGGCCGTGTGCTCGACCTCATCTCGCGCGCCTCGCTCATCCTCACCGAGTGCCGCTTCGTCGTGCTCGACGAGGCCGACGAGATGCTCGACCTCGGGTTCATGGAGGACGTCGAGCGGATCCTCTCGCTGACGCCCAACAGCCGGCAGACCGCGCTCTTCAGCGCGACCATGCCCCCGCCGATCCGCAAGCTCGCCGACCGGTACCTGTACGACCCCGAGCACATCAAGGTGAAGTCGGAGTTCCTCACCGTCGACACGGTCGAGCAGTTCCAGCTCGAGGTGAAGGGTCCCGACAAGGCGGAGAAGCTCGTCGACGTCCTCGCGGCGGAGAAGCCGGACCAGGCGATCGTCTTCGCGCGCACGAAGATCCGCACCGACCAGCTCTACAAGCGCCTGCGCGACAAGGGGATGAACGTCAAGGCGCTGCACGGCGACATGTCGCAGGGCTCGCGCGACGGGGTGATGCTCGCCTTCAAGGGCGGCCGCGTCCCCATCCTCGTCGCGACCGACGTCGCCGCGCGCGGGCTCGACATCTCGACCGTGACCCACGTCGTCAACTTCGACGTGCCGACGTCGCCGGACGTGTACGTGCACCGCATCGGGCGCACCGGTCGCGTCGGGCGGTCCGGCCGCGCGATCACCTTCGTCGAGCCGCGGCAGAAGAAGGAGCTCGCCGCGATCGAGGACCACATCGGCACGTCGATCGCGCAGTGGATCGAGGGCGCGCACGTCGCGCCGGCGCCGGTCCGCGAGCGCCCGCGCCGCCACTCCAAGCCGCACGTCGCCCGCGACGGCGACGAGCCCTTCGTGACGCTCATCGCCGCAGGAGGACGCGCCGAGGGCGTCGAAGTGGCGGACCTGGTCCATGCCGTCACCGGGGCGACCGGGCTCGACGGCGAAGCCGTGCGCGACGTGCGCGTCCTCGAGCGGTTCTCGCTGCTCGGGGTGCCGGCCGGCGAGGCCGACCGTGTGGTCGGCGCGCTGAAGGACCGGCGTTTGGAAGTCGAGCTGGCCCGGAACTAACGCGTAGGCTGAGGGTTCCCCTCGGCGAACGCCGCATGTCCGCGACGATCGAACAGCCCCCCGTTACGGAGGAGCCCGCGCCCGGCGCGGGGCAGCCGCCCGAGGCCGCCGAGCCGCCGGTCGAGGCCGCCCGCCTCTGCGCGAGCTGCGCCGCCCCGCTCGCCGCGGGCCAGGACTGGTGTCTGGAGTGCGGCAGCGCGCAGCCCGGCCGCCTCGGCGACCGTGCCGGCTGGCGCGCCGCGGTCACGGTGATGGGCTCGGTCGCCGTGCTCGCGCTCGGCGCCGGCGCCGCCGCGTACGCCGCGCTGGCCAGCGACGCCGAGCGCGAGGCCTCGAGCCCGCCGCCGCCCGCCGCCGCGCCCGTCGTCTCGACGCCGCCCGCCCAGACCGCGCCCCCCGCCACGACGCAGGAGACGACGCCGCCCGTCGAGGCCCCGAAGTCCGACAGCGCCGACGTCCCGCCCGTCAAGGCGCCCGAGAGCGAGACCGCCGACACGCCGCCGCCGGCCGACGACACGCCCGCGGACACGGGCTCCGGCGGAGCCACCGACACATCCGGCGACACGTCGTCCGGCGACACCTCTTCCGGCTCGTCCGGCTCCTCCGGCGACGGCACGACGACGACGGCGGAGCAGAACGGCTCCGGCCTGCAGTCGATCCCGCTCTCGGCCGGCGCCGCCTCGACGTACGACCCGGACCAGTGCGGCGGCGACCTCGTCGGCGACCCGGCCGACGCGATCGACGGCAAGGCCTCGACCGCCTGGGAGGCGCCCGTCGATCCGCAGGGGAACGTCGGCATCGGCCTGGCGATCACCCTCGACGAGGCCAAGCTCATCAAGAAGCTGCGCTTCGGCGCCGACACGCCCGGCTTCACCGTCGAGGTCTACGCGTCGAACGCCAAGTCGCTCCCGCCCGACGCCCTCGACGCCCGCTGGGCGAAGATCGACACGCTGAAGGACGTCGGGCTCGAATCGACCGTCAAGGTCGGTCAGCGGCCCTTCCGGCACGTGCTGCTCTGGATCACCAAGCAGCCCGCCGACACGAAGGTCGCGATCCCCGAAGTCGACCTGCTCCAGTGAGGAACTGACCTGATGCCTTCCACCGCCACGCTCCGCACGAACCACGGGCCGATCACCATCGAGCTGTTCGATGAGGATGCCCCGAAGACCGTCGCGAACTTCCGCAGGCTGGCGGAGGAGGGGTTCTACAACGGGGTGATCTTCCACCGCGTCATCAAGGACTTCATGATCCAGGGCGGCGACCCGACGGGCACCGGAACGGGCGGCCCCGGCTACACGTTCGAGGACGAGTTCAACCAGCACAAGGTCGTCCGCGGCGCGCTCGCCATGGCCAACGCCGGCCCGAACACCAACGGCTCGCAGTTCTTCATCGTCACGACGCCCGAGGCCCCCTGGCTCGACGGCAAGCACACCGTCTTCGGCCAGGTGACCGAGGGCATGGAGGCCGTCGACTCGATCGAGGGCACCTCCACCGACGGCCGCGACAAGCCGCACGACGACGTCGTCATCGAGGGCATCGACCTCGCCTAGCGGCCCCTCCCTCCGGCCCGATTGGGCTAGGGTTGGCCGCGCAGCCAGAGCGGTTGGAGGGAGCGAACATGGCAGGCGTCGAAGAGCGCGTCATCGAGAAGGACGAGCGGGATCAGGACGTCGCCGCTCCGGTCAAGCAGCCGGAGCGCGGCGAGATCATCGTCGAGAACCCCGCGACGGGGCAGGAGATCGCGCGGGTCGAGGAGCTCTCCGCCGACGAGGTCAAGGAGCTCGCGCGCAAGGCGCGCGCCGCCCAGCCGGGGTGGAACGCCCTCGGCTTCGAGGGCCGCGCGCGCGTCATGCTGCGCGCCCAGAAGTGGGTCGTCGACAACCGCGACCGGATCGTCGAGACGATCGTCGCCGAGACCGGCAAGACGTACGAGGACGCGCTGATCGCCGAGGTGAACTACGCCGCGTCGGCGTTCGGCTTCTGGGCGAAGAACGCGTCGAAGTACCTGGCCGACGAGCGCGTCAAGACGAGCTCGCCGCTCGTCATGGGACGCAAGCTCGTCGTGCGCTACCAGCCGCTCGGGCTCATCGGCGTGATCGGGCCGTGGAACTACCCGCTGACGAACTCGTTCGGCGACTGCATCCCGGCGCTCATGGCCGGCAACGCGGTGATCCTCAAGCCGTCCGAGGTCACGCCCATGACCTCGATGCTCATGGCCGAGGCGCTGCGCGAGTGCGGCCTGCCCGAGGGCGTCTACCAGGTCGCCAACGGCCGCGGCGAGACCGCGCAGACGCTCGTCGACGAGGCGGACATGATCATGTTCACCGGCTCGACGGCGACCGGCAAGAAGGTCATGGCGCGCGCCGCCGAGACGCTCACGCCGGTCTCGCTGGAGCTCGGCGGCAAGGACCCGATGATCGTCCTCTCCGACGCCGACCTCGAGCGCGCTGCGAACTCGGCGGTCTACTACTCGATGCAGAACGGCGGCCAGACCTGCATCTCGGTCGAGCGTGTCTACGTCGAGGAGCCCGTGCACGACGAGTTCGTCGCCAAGGTCACCGAGAAGGTCAAGGCGCTGCGCCAGGGCGTGCCGACCGGGTTCGGCTCGGTCGACATCGGCGCCGTCACGTCGCCGCCGCAGTACGACATCATCGACGACCACGTCCGCGACGCCGAGGCGAAGGGCGCGACGATCGTCACCGGCGGCAAGGGCCGCCGCGAGGGCGGCACCTTCTACGAGCCGACCGTCATCACCGGCGTCGACCACTCGATGAAGGCCATGACCGAGGAGACCTTCGGGCCGACCCTGCCGATCATGAAGGTGCGCGACGCCGAGGAGGCCATCCGGCTGGCGAACGACTCGCCGTACGGCCTCTCGGGCTCGGTCTACACGAAGGACCTGGCCCGCGGCGAGGCGATCGCCCGGCGCGTGCAGTCGGGCGCGGTCGACGTCAACGACGCGATGCTCAACTACTCGGCGCTCGAGCTGCCGATGGGCGGCTGGAAGGCGTCGGGCCTCGGCTCGCGCCACGGCGCGGGCGGCATCCGCAAGTACTGCGCGATGCAGACGATCCTCGTGACGCGCTTCGCGCCGAAGAAGGACGTCCACATGTTCCCGTACAAGCGCCAGGGCAAGATCGTCGGCGGCCTCGTGCGGCTGCTGTACGGGCGCGGCAAGCGCAGCTAGCAAGTAGCAGCGCAGCCGTCAGCGCGCGAGGATGCAGGGCGTGGTCCTCGCCCACCTGGCCGCCGCGGCCGAGCCGCTGCAATGGGCCCCCGCCATCGTCGCGGGGGTCCTCTACGGCCGCCGTGCCTCGATGCTCGCGCGCGAGGGCCGGCCGGTGCCCACGTGGCGCCAGCTCTGCTTCGCGAGCGGGCTGCTGCTCGGCGTCGTCGGGCTCGTCGCGCTCGGCCACCTGGCCGGGGAGCGGTTCTCGGCGCACATGGCCGAGCACCTGCTGCTCGGCGATCTCGCGGCGCTGCTGCTCGTCCTCGGGCTCACCGGCCCGGTGCTCGCGCCGGCGCTGCGCATCCGCTGGCTCGGCTGGCTGCGGGCGCTCACGCACCCGGTCCCGGCGCTGCTGCTGTGGGCGCTCAACCTGCTGGCCTGGCACCTTGCGTTCCTGCACGAGGCGGCGGTCGAGCACGAGGCGGTCCACGCGCTGCAGCACGCGCTCTTCGTGACGCTCGGCGTGAACGTGTGGATGCCGCTCTTCGGCCCGCTGCCCAAGCCGGCGTGGTTCGGCAACCTCGCGAAGCTTGGCTACATCGTTGCCGTCCGGCTGCTCGGGGCGGTGCTCGCCAACGTCCTGCTGTGGACCGGCCACCCGCTCTACGACGTCTACACGGCGTCCGACCTCGAGGCCGACCAGGCCGCGGCGGCGGCGATCATGATGGTCGAGGGCTCGCTGCTGACGCTCGTGCTCTTCGGCTGGCTGTTCCTGCAGGCTGCGAAGGAGGGGGAGGAGCGCCAGGAGCTGCTGGAGCTCGCCGAGGCGCGCGGCGTCGAGCTGTCCGAGCGCAGGGCAGCGCGTGCGGTCGCGGCGGGCCGCGGGGCGGAGCTGCGCCGGCGATTGGAGGCGGACGTTTGACTCCCGGTCACCGGCGGGCAGGCCCAGGGTCATGAGCCTGTTCACCAAGGTCGCGCAGTTCGCGCGCAGCCCGCAGGGGAAGCGGCTGGCCGGCCAGGCCGTCCGCGCCGCCCGTGATCCGAAGACCCGCCGCCAGATCGAGCACGTCCGCGCCCGCCTGGCCTCTTCGCGCGGCGGCAAGCCGCGCTGAGCGCCTAGGCGCCGAGCGCGACCTCCTCGGCGCGCCGCGCCAGCTCCAGCACGCCGTCGCCGAACTGCTTGAGGAAGGGGTCGTCCGTCGTGCCGCTCACGGCGCGCTTGTAGTTGCCCTCCATGAAGACCACCGACTTCCACAGCGCCAGCGTCTGGTACCAGCGGATGTTGGTCATCGACCGGCCGCTGCGCTCCTCGTAGCGAGCGATGAGCTCGCCCCGCGTGGGGAAGCCGGGCTCGCGCGTGACGGCGCTCAGCTCGAACATCCCGAGCGGCGGATCGTCCGCGTCGGTCCACAGCGTCGAGAGGTAGCCGAGGTCGGCCAGCGGATCGCCGATCGTCGCCATCTCCCAGTCGAAGATCGCGACGACGCGCGCCGGCGACTGCGGCGCCATCATCACGTTGCCCAGGCGGAAGTCGCCGTGCACGATCGTGCAGATGGGCGATTCGGGCAGGTTGTCACGCAGCCACGTCGCGACGCGCTCGACCGCCTCGACCTCGCGTGTCCGGTTGTGCTCCCACAGGCCCGAGAAGCGGCGGACCTGGCGCTCGAGGTAGCCGGTCGGCTTCCCGAAGCCCTCGAGCCCCGCGCGCTCCCAGTCGACCGCGTGGACCTCGACGAGCGCGTCGACGAGCTCCTCGCCCATCCGGCGGCGGTCCTCGACGCTGTCGAGGTCGGCCGGCACCTCGGAGGTGATGACGTGCCCGTCGACCTTCTCCATGACGTAGAACGGCGCGCCGATGATGCTCTCGTCGTCGCCGACGGCGAGGATCCGCGGGACGCGCGCCTGCCCCTGCAGGGCGTTGATGACGCGCGCTTCGCGCAGCACGTCGTGGGCGCTCGGCGGCAGCGGCGGCCGCGGCGGACGGCGGATGACGGCCTCCCAGTCGCCGCGGCTGACGATGTACGTCACGTTCGAGTGGCCCTCGCCGACCGGAACCGCCTCGATCGGGCCCGAGCCCAGCCCATGCGTGTCGAGGAACGCCTCGAGCGGCTCGGTGACGAGCAGCGGTGGACGCTCGTGAGCCTCGGCTTCCTCGTGGGTGCGGACGATGTCGTCGGGAGCGATCTGGTGCAGCGCCATGTGACGGGGCAGTGTCGCAACTCGGAGCGCAGTACCGTGTCTGGGGGGTTGGAGAGAGCGCCTAACGCGCATCCCCGTCGTTTCGCCCCCGCGTCGTTCTCATGCTTCGCCGTTGCACGCTCATCTGCGCGCTCGTGGCCGGACTCGTGTCCGGCATGGCCGCCCCTGCGCTGGCGTCGCGCAGCCAGATGCTCCTCTTCGACGCCCCGCGCGACCTGCTGCGCGACGACATCCGCGCGAGCGCGCTGGACGAGCTGAGCGGCCTCGGCGTCCGCTCCCTGCGCCTCGTCGTCTACTGGAAGGACGTCGCGCCGAACGCCACGTCGCGGTCGCGGCCGAGCGGCGACCTGAGCGATCCGGCCTCCTACGACTGGAGCAAGTACGACGCGATCATGGCCGCCGCCGGCGAGCGTGGCTGGCCCGTCGTCATGACCCCTGCGACGCCCGGCCCGAAGTGGGCGATGAAGGGCCGCAAGGACTTCGTCACCCGGCCGAGCGCGTCGCTGTTCGGCAAGTTCGTCACCGCGCTGGGCCGCCGCTACGGCGAGCAGGTGCGGATCTGGTCGATCGGCAACGAGCCGAACCACCCCGACTTCCTCAAGCCGCAGTACGCGAAGGGCAAGCGGCCGCTGTCGCCGCGCATCTACCGCTCGATGTTCCTCGCCGCCGACAAGGCGCTGAAGGCGACCGGCAACGGGAGCGACACGCTGCTGATCGGCGAGACGGCGCCGCGCGGCACGGGCAAGGTCGTCGCGCCGCTGACGTTCCTGCGCGGCGTGCTCTGCCTCAACTCCGCGTACCGGCGCAGCGGCAAGTGCTCCAGGCTCGACGCCGACGGCTGGGCGCACCACCCGTACACGACCAAGCAGGGCCCGACGTTCGTGCCGCCGTCGTCGAACGACGCCACGCTGGCGGTGCTGTCGCGCCTGACCCGCGCGTTGGATCGCTCCGCCGCCGCCGGCCGGATCCGCAAGGGGATGCCGCTGTGGCTGACGGAGTTCGGCGTGCAGTCGTCGCCCGACCGCTACTTCGGCGTGTCGCTCATGAAGCAGTACGAGTTCCGCGCCACCGCCGAGCGGATGGCCTGGTTCAACCCGCGCGTCAAGGCGTTCTCCCAGTACCTGCTGCGCGACGACCCGCCGATCGAGGGCGTCCGCGCCAGCGCTCGCTACGGCGGGTTCGAGACCGGCCTGCGGTTCGCGAACGGGCGGGCGAAGCCGTCGCTCGAGGCGTTCAAGCTGACCCTCAGCGCGCAGCGCAGCGGGTCGCGCGTCTCGCTGTGGGGCGTCGTCCGCACGGCGACCGCGCGCACCGGCGTCGAGGTGCAGCGACGCGGCCGCAAGGGCAAGCGGTACCGGACCTTCAAGACCGTCACGACGGACTCCCGCGGCGTCCTGCGATTGACGACGTCGTTCGCTAAGGGCGAGCGGTTCCGGCTGCGCTGGAGCGGCGAGACCTCGCCGCCGGTCCGGGTCTACAGCCGCTGAGCGCGCCGATCCGGCGCCCGTGCGAGCATCCCCGCCCGTGAGCGCGGAGCAGATCGTTGTCCTCGTCCTCCTCGTGGCCGCGTTCGTCGCCGGCTGGGTCGCCAACGGATCGCGGCGCGAGAGCGAGCTCGACGGTCCCGACGGGGTGCCCGGCACCGCCGACGACCCGGTCGCCCCGGTGGAGCCGCCGCCCCTGGAGGGGCCGGTGCTGGACGAGCCGCCGGTCGGCCCGTCCGAGCCGCCGTTCGCCGAGGAGCGCGACGTCCCCGGCTCCGCCGAGCCCGTTCAGCGGGGCGAGCACGGCTACAACGGCGTGGCGGCGCTGCGCGCCCTGGACCGCGCGGTGCAGGCGTTCGAGCACGCCATGGACCACTGGCTCGAGGACCGCGACGCGATCACCCCGGCGGGGCGGGCGTCGCTCGGGGAGCTCGATCGCGCGCTGTCGCGGCTGGACACCGCCGTGCAGCGCTGCGACGGCGACGATCCGCGGGCGTCGCGGCTCGCCGGCGGGGCGCTCGATGCGCTGCGCGAGATGGCGGAGCTGATGGGGGCCTACCGCGAGGGTCGCGCGCTTGATCCGGCGACGAGCCGGGAGCTCGATGCACTGGAAGACGAGGTCGCCGAGGCGCGTGATGCCCTCGAGCAGTCGCTCGCCCGTTAGGCTCGCCCGACTATGGCTCAGCAGCTGTGGTTCCTCCGTCACGGCGAGGCGGTGCCGCATGCGTCTCCCGCGCCGGACGACGATCGCGCACTGACGGACCGCGGCCGTGGGCAAGCGGTCAGCGCCGGCCGGGCGCTCGCCGCGCTGGAGCTCGTCATCCACGACGTGTGGACCTCGCCGAAGGTGCGGGCGTTCGACACGGCCGTGCTGGCGTGCGAGTCGCTCGGGATCGAACCCGTCGTGCACGAGCCGCTGCGCGGCGGCTTCACGCTCGGCGATGCGCGTGCGCTGATGCACGCGGCCGGCGCCGACCAGCGCGTCCTGCTCGTGGGGCACGAGCCGGACTTCTCGCAGGTCGTGCTCGATCTGACGGGCGCGCGGATCGAGCTGAAGAAGGGCGGCGTCGCGGGCGTGCGCATCGAGGGCACGCAGGCGGAGCTCATCGCGCTGATGCGCCCGCGCGAGCTCGACCGGATCGCCGCGGCCGTTGCCGCGAGCTGAGGCTCCGGCGTGCCCGAGCTGCCGGAAGTCGAGATCACCGCGCGGCGGATCTCCGCGGCCGTCCGGGGCGTCGTGATCGAATCGACGCTGGCGCCGGGCATCAACGCCCTGAAGACGTTCGACCCTCCGCTGCAGGCGCTCGAGGGCAACGCGATCGAGGGCGTGCGGCGGATCGGCAAGCACCTCGTCATCGACGTCGCCGGCGACCTGAAGGTGCTCGTGCACCTCATGAACGCGGGGCGGCTGCAGCTGTACGACAAGCGCGCCGGCCTGCGAGACCGGACGTCCCGGCTGCTGCTGCGGCTGGATTCGACCCCACCCACTCGCGAGCTGCGCCTGCGCGAGTTCGGGACCCGGCAGGCGGCGTGGGTGAAGGTGCTGCGGGGTGAGGACGCGGTCCTGGCCGACGACGCGATCGCGACGCTGGGGCCGGAGGCGTGGCCCGACCCTCCGGCGGATCTCGCCGCGCTGCTGGCGGCCGGCGGGTCGCGCCCGCTGCATTCCGTCCTGCGGGACCAGCGCGTGATCGCCGGGATCGGGCGGTCGTGGGTCGACGAGATCCTGTGGACCGCTCGGCTGTCGCCGTTCAAGCGCGGAGACGACCTGTCTGCGGAAGAGGCCGCCGCCTTGCGCGAGGCGATCGTCGACGTCCTCGGCGGTGCGCTGGAGCACTACGAGCGCGTCGTCGAGCTCCCCATCCCCGACAAGCTCCCGTTGCCGCTGCAGGTCCACCGCAAGCAGGGCGAGCCCTGCCCGCGCTGCGGCACGACGATCGAGGCCGTGCACTACGAGGACTACGTCATGTGCTACTGCCCGAACGACCAGACCGGCGGCAAGGTCCTCAAGGACCGGCGCCTCTCGCGGCTCCTCAAGTAGCCGATCGCACACACGCCGGGGTCGACCCCGATGAGTCTCCGTAACGGCCGGGGTCTCTGGTGAACAAGTTCCGGGATCCCCCCGATGCCCCCTTGCTCTCCACGACCGATCCTTCCGAGCATGCCGACCCTGCCCCGCCCGATCGCCCTCTCGCCGGCTCCGCCCGCGAGCGCCGGCCGGCTGCGCGACGCGCTCGTGACGCGCGTCAGCGGCGCCGCCGATGCGCTGCTCGCGGCCGCGCAGCCCGGCGGGGTCACGGGGGAGGCGCTCGAGGCCCGGCCGCGCTCGCTTGCGCGGCCGGGCCGCGGGCAGGTGCTGGCGCTGGTCTCCTTCGGCGCGGTCGTCTTCGCGGTCCTCGCCTTCACGCGCGGCCCGGCGGCGCAGCTGACCGAGGCGCTCGAGCGCGTCGCGAACGCCGATGTCGGCTTCCTCGCGCTCGGCATCGTGTGCGAGGTCCTCTCGTTCACGGGCTACGCGCTGCTCTTTTGGCTCATCGCCGGCCGGGCGACCGACGCGATCGGCGCGCGCCAGGCGGCCGAGGTCTCGCTGGCCGGCACCGCCGCGTCGCGCGTGCTGCCGACCGCCGGCCTCGGCGGGATCGCCCTGACGCTGTGGGCGCTGGCCCGCGCGGGCCTCGGCGCCCGCTCCGCCGTGCGCACGCTCCTGACGTTCCTCGTCCTGCTCTACGCCGTGTTCATGGCGGCGCTCGCCGTCGCCGGGGTGGCGCTGCTCGCCGGCGGCACCGGCCCAGTCGCCCTCGCGCTGCTTCCCGCGCTGTTCGGCATCGCGGTCATCGTCGCCGCGCTCGTCCTCTCGCGCACCGAGACGCTCTTCGGCGAGGCCGTTCGCGGCGCGATCGGGTTCGCCCGCGGGTTCGACGGCCGCCTGGCCGGCGCGTTCGCCTGGTGGGGCTTCGACCTCGCGGTCCTCGCGTCGACCTTCGCCGCGCTGGGCTCGCCGCCGCCCGTCGAGGTCCTCGTGATCGCCTACTTCACCGGCGCACTCGCCAACACGATCCCGCTCCCCGGCCTCGTCGCCGGCGGCACCACCGGCGTCCTGATCGCCTTCGGCGTCGAGGCCTCCCTCGCGCTCCCGGCCGTCCTCGCCTACCGCGCGATCGCGATCTGGGTCCCCGCCGCCTGCGGCACCCTCGCCATCGCGGGCCTCCGCAAGACGGTCGCGCGCTGGAACGCCGCGCTCGCGCGCGCCTGATCGCCCTGCCTTCGAGGCGCCTTCGGCCGCCTTCCGCGATCCTTCGGGCCCGTGAGTCAGCGCAACGTGCTCGGAGGGCCGCTCGAGGAGTGCGGCGTCGACCCGATGACCGGGTTCCACCGCGACGGGTGCTGCCGCCCGGACCCGTTCGGCCAGTCCACCCACCTGATCTGCGGCGTGATGACCGAGGAGTTCCTCGCGCACCAGAAGTCGATCGGCAACGACCTCGTCACCACGCGGCTCGAGTTCGACTTCCCCGGCCTCGTCCCCGGCGACCGCTGGTGCGTCACGGCGCCGAACTGGAAGCGCGCCTACGACGACGGCGCGGCCTGCTTCGTCATCCTCGCGTGCACCCACGAGAGCGCACTCGAGTGGGTGCCGATCGAAGCCCTCCGCGAGTTGGCGGTCGACGTCCCCGCCGACCCCACCGGCCTCCTCTGAGCCTCCGGGCGAGCTTCGTCGTCCGCTTGGCCGAACCGACAAGCGGTCCGCCCGGCGGTTACTTCGCAGCGGCCCGCCGGTGCCAGCCTCCGGGCGAGATCGAGTCGGGGGAACTGGGAGATGTCGCAGCGACGCAGTGCTCAGAGAGGCCATCCACCGAACGCTTGCCGGCGGTTCGGCGTGCTCGCCGTGTTGGTGCTCTGCCTGCTACCGGCCGCCCCGGCGGGCGCCGGGACCGGTCCGCTTCCCGGTGGTGGCCGGTGGTACGTCCAAGCCGGCGCCGCGCCCGGCGGAGACGGCTCCCGGACGCGTCCGTTCGACGCGCTCGCCTTGGCTGAGTCCGCGTCTCGGCCGCGCGACAAGATCGTGGTCCTCGTCCCGCGGGCCGGGGCCTCGCCGCTCGACGGCGGGATCGCCCTGAAGCCGGGGCAGAAGCTCACCGGGGACGCCGGGCCGGTCTCCGACCCGGCGACGGTCGCGCCCACGATCACGAACACCGATCCCGCGCGCCACGACGGCGCCGGCGTGGTCCTCGCGGAGCGGACTGTCGTCCGGAACCTCCACATCGCGGACACCGCCCGTTCGGCGATCACCGGCGAGGACGTCGGGCGCGTCACGATCTCCGGGAACCTCCTGACCGGCTTCAACCGCACGCACTCGGTCGGCAACTTCGGTCCGGGGCTCGCCGACGCCAGCGGGGCCGTCCTGCGCCAGAGCTTCGTCTCCGGCGCCGCCGGGATCGCCCTCCGCAGCTCCGGGGCGACGCGATCGAAGCTCCGCATCGAGGAGAACACGCTCGCCGAGGCCGCCAGCGGCGGCCTGCTGCTGCGGGCGACCGACGCCGCACGCGTGCGGCTCACGGTGAAGCGCACCGTGTTCCGCGACCTCCAGGCCTTCGCCGAGCAGCTGCCGCCGTACGCCGTCGTCCACAACGCGATGCAGATCGACGCCGACGAAGCTGCGACGGTCGGCGCACGCCTGCACGGCATCGTCGTCGACGACGTCGGAAGTGCCATCACCAACAACGATGGCTTGCTCGTCTTCCAGGACGGCGACGCGAAGATCGGCGTGGACGTGCGCGGCTACCGCTACACGAACCCCAACCGTCTCGGCAACGCGTCAGCCACCGCGATGGAGCTCTACGGCGCGCCCCCGAACCCACGCGGCCCGGGCAGTCAGCCGGGGAGCACGATCCGCCTGAGGATGCGTGACAGCGACATCTCCGATTCCAACGGCAGCGGCCTCCAGGCGGCGCTCCTGGGCCGGGGCCTCGAGCTCGCCTTCGAGGTCCGGGACACCGCCATCCGCCGCGCGGGGACCACGCCGTGGGTCCCGAGCGACGCTCCCAGGTCACCGAACAACAACGGCAGCTGCATCGCTCTCGAGATGATCGGCGTGGACAACGTCGCCCACTACGACGTCTTCCGCAACAGGCTGGAGGCCTGCAAGGCCGCTGGGGTGATGCTGAGCAACTACGCCGGATTCGGCTGGGGCAACAACGCGTCGATCACGGCCGACATCCGCCGGAACACGATCCTGGACCAGTCCTACGCGGGCGTCGACTTCTACAACAGCGGCACGCTCGCGAACACGGCGATCAAGGGAGCCCACAACGACATCGCCGGCAGCGGTCACTACGGACTCGCGTTCGACGACTACTCCGGCGGCGCGGCCGGCGCCGCGATCGACTTCGGCGGCGGCGTGCTCCACAGCCCGGGCCGCAACCGGATCGTGACCAGCGGCGTCGGGGCGGCGGCGGTGCGCAACCTCTCGGTGGTCGCCGAGCGCAACTGGTGGGGCGACCCCCGGGGGCCGCAGGGGGTGAGCCTGGTCGGATCGGCGACGTTCGATGCCACGCCGTTCCTCGTCCGCGATCCGGGCCGGTGAGCCCGGGGGTCGCATACTGAGGCCATGATCGAGACCGGCGCCGAGGCCCCCGACTTCACGCTCCCGAACCAGGACGGCGACCCCGTCACGCTGAGCTCGCTGCGCGGCAAGCGGGTCGTCCTCTACTTCTATCCGAAGGCCGACACCCCCGGCTGCACCACGCAGGCCTGCGGCATCCGCGACCGCGGCGGCGAGTACGACGCCGCCGGCGCGACGGTCCTCGGCGTCTCGCCCGACCCGGTCAAGGACGTCAAGAAGTTCCACGACAAGCAGTCGCTCAACTTCACGCTCCTCGCCGACGAGGACCACGCGGTCGCCGAGCAGTACGGCGTCTGGGCCGAGAAGTCGATGTACGGCCGCACCTACTGGGGGAACCTCCGCGCCACGTTCATCCTCGACGAGGACGGCGTCGTCCGCCACGTCATCCCGAAGGCCTCCCCGAAGACCCACGACGACGAGGTCCTCGCCGCGCTGGCCGACCTCCAGCCGGCCTAGCAGGCGGCGCCCCGACGGCGACGGCGGGCGACGAAGGCCATCACGCCGGCGAGCACCGCCACGCCCGCGACGACGCCGACTGCCCCGGCCGACGAGATGAGGCCGCCGCCGACCGCGGCGCCGAGCACGGGGAGGAGCGCGCAGCACAGCGCCAGGAGCACCGCGCCGCCGCCGAGGAGCTTCTCGAAGACGCTCACGCGAACAGCTCCGCGATGACCTGCCGCGCCTCCTCAGGGGCGGTCACGTCGAGGACGAGCGTGCCGTCGCGCCGCTCGAGCTCCATTTTCAGGAACGTGCAACATGTCGCCTCGGCGGCGATCGCGGCGCGCAGCTGGGCCTCGACCGACTCGTCGTCGCGGAAGGTGAACCGCTCTCCGCCCTCGGTCGGCGTCCGTGCGAGGAGCGCCCGCGCGGCGAGCGCGGAGAGGTCGTCGATGCGGGCGCGGTAGGCGCCGGGGTCGAGGCTGCATGCGATCGGAGTGGACATGCTCCGTAGAGTGGATGCTGAAGTCGGCTTCAGGTCAAGCGACGACACGGGATGAACGAGAACGACACGACGATGCGGATCGGCGAGGTGGCGGCGAAGGCCGGGGTCAACGTCTCGCTCGTCCGCTACTACGACCGCATCGGGCTGCTCCCGCCGGTCGAGCGCGTGAGCGGCCAGCGCCGCTACGACGAGACCGCGCTGCGTCGCCTGACGGTGATCGACGTCGCTCAGCGCGCCGGCCTCTCGCTCGACGAGATCAAGGAGCTCGTCCACCACGGCGCCGACCCGATGTCCGACCACCTCCGCGAGGTCGCCGAACGCCGCCTCCCCGAGATCGACGCCCTCATCGCCCGCGCCGAGCGCGTCCGCACCTGGCTCGAGTCCGCGACGAACTGCGGCTGCCAGAGCATCGACGACTGCGCCCTCTTCGACGACCCCACGCTCCCGCCGTCGAAGGAGGCGCCCTCGCTCACGGTCACGCACTTCGGCGTGACCCGCTGAACCGGCTGAGCCGGAACGTTCAAGATACGTCGACGAAATGCCGACGTGTTCGGAGTGCACTTGAGAAGCCTGATCCCCCTCGCGGCCTGCGCCGCGCTGCTCGCTTTCGCCGGGACTGCCGCGGCGGATGGACCGTTCGAGCCGAACGAGACCGCCGCGACGGCGACGGGACCGGTTCTCCAGAGCAGCTTGGCCGCCGGGCTCGAGACGCCGCAGGACGTCGACTGGTACGTCCTGTACGTGCGGGCGCCGAAGCAGATCGGGGTGCTGGCGACGCTCCTCACCGCGTGTCCCAAGCCGACCGGTCGCCTGCTCATCGATCTTCTCGATGCCGACGAGGAGGTGTCGTACGAGCGGAACCTCGGGACCATCGGGCTCGGGTGGGATCCGGCGGCGCCATCCGCCTCCGCCCCGGTGACGGCCGGACGCGTCGCGTTCACCTCGGTACGGGGACACCGGTACTTCCTCCGCGTGAAGCAGATCGGCTGCGAGGGCGCTGGCTACTCCCTCGAGCTCGCCCACTCCAACGCGCTGACCAGCCGGCTCGACATCACCGCCGAGTGCCTCGCGGCGACGAAGGCGGAGACCGTGGCGAAGCGGAAGGCGGCGCGGTTGAAGCGCGCTGTGAAGCGGGCGCGGAAGTCTCGGCGGTCGCTGCTCCGGCTTCAGTACGACATGGCGCGCCAGGCCGTCAAGGTCGCGGCGTCCGATCGGCAGTCGCGGTGCACGCGGCGCGGCCTCACCGGCTATCCGTTCGAGTAGGGCTCGCCGGCGGCTGACCGAACCCCGGGACCGCGGGGAACTACGTACGAGGAGGGGCGGGGTCTGCGGACGCGATGGGAGCGCGTCTCGCCGACGATCAGCCCATGAAGCTCGCTGATCGTGATCCAGGCATCGTCCTCGTGTACGGCGCCCTCATCTTGTGCACCCAGATCCTGATCGAGATCGGGATGTGGATGGTCTCGTCGACTGCGGCTGTCGTCTTCGCGATGGTCACCGGAGCTGCGTTCTCCGTCGGCATCCTCATGTGGTTCAACTCGCTGCTCGGTGACAGCGGCTTCCCCGAGGAGCCCGCCACCGTGACGGCGAAGCGGCCGGAGCCCGTCGAGGAGCCCGCCGCCGCGCCCGCGCCGCGCAAGGCGCGCCCGCTCCGCCCCGTCCTGCACTAGGAGCAGCACGACAGCGAGCCGCCGCCGCCCGGTGAGAGCCGGGCGGCGGTGACCAGTCGCCGCTCGGGGACAGCCGGGATGGCGGCGCGCCGCGGTCGCCCCGACGTGGGCGGCCGCGGCGCTTTCGCATACTGGGGCGGTGCCCGACCGCCTGGAGATGACGCCCGACGAGTTCCGCCGGCACGGCCACGAGGTCGTCGAGTGGGTCGCGCGGTACATGGAGCGCGTTGCGGACCTGCCGATCCAGGCGCAGGTGGAGCCGGGGGAGACCCGCGCGAAGCTCCCGCCGAGCGCGCCGGAGCGGCCGGAGCCGTTCGACGACCTGCTCAAGGACCTCGACGACGTCGTCCTCCCGGGCATCACGAACTGGCAGTCGCCCGGCTGGTTCGCGTACTTCCCGGCGAACGTGTCGCCGCCCTCGATCCTCGCGGAGCTCGTCTCCGCCGGCCTCGGCGCCCAGGGGATGCTGTGGTCGACGAGCCCCGCGCTCACGGAGATCGAGGCGCACGTGCTCGACTGGCTCGTCGACCTGCTCGGACTTCCGGAGACGTGGAAGACCGCGGTCGGGCCGGGCGGCGGCGTCATCCAGATGAGCGCCTCGGACGCGACGCACCTCGTCCACGTCGTCGCCCGCGACCGCGCGACGAGGCAGGGGCGCGAGCTCCACAGCCTCGTCGCCTACGGCTCCGCCCAGGCGCACAGCTCGGTCGAGCGCGGCGCGCGCGTGGCCGGCTTCGAGCACGTCCGGCTCGTCGACGTCGACGACGCCTTCGCGCTCGATCCCACAGCACTGCGCAACGCGATCGACGAGGACCGCGCGAACGGGCTCGTCCCGACCATCGTCACCAGCGCGATCGGCACGACCGGCACCGGAGCGGTCGACCCCGTCGACGCCGTCGCCGACCTCGCGGCCGAGCACGCCCTCTGGCACCACGTCGACGCGGCCTGGGCGGGCAGCGCGATGCTCCTCGAGGAGCAGCGCCACCACGCGACGGGCAGCGAGAGAGCGGACAGCTGGACGTTCAACCCGCACAAGTGGCTCTTCACGAACTTCGACTGCAACGTCCTGTGGGTCGCCGACCGCGAGCCGCTCATCCAGGCGCTCTCGATCCTCCCGCCCTACCTGCGCAACGCCGCGTCCGCGAGCGGCGAGGTCATCGACTACCGCGATTGGCACGTGCCGCTCGGCCGCCGCTTCCGCGCGCTCAAGCTGTGGTGGGTCCTGCGGAGCTTCGGCGCCGAAGGCCTGAGAACCAAGCTGCGCGAGCACATCGCCCTCACCGACGACCTCGCGACGAAGATCGACGAGCACCCGGACCTCGAACGCATCGCGCCCGTCTCCTTCGCGCTCGTCAGCTTCCGCCACGTGGACGGCAACGAGGCGACGGACGCGCTCGTCGCGAGGATCAACCGCCACCCGGACCTCTTCGTCACGCCCTCCGTCGTCGGTGACACGCACTACATCCGCGTCTCGATCGGCCAGACGAACACGACGGAGCGAGACGTGCACCGCCTCTGGCGCGCGATCGCCAGCTAGATCAGCGCACTGGCGAGCACGTCGAGGTTCCGCATCCCCGTCTCGTGCGACCCGTCCGCCGGCCGGGTGAGCAGGGCGACGGCGAGCGGCGACCCGCGCACGGACACGATCCCCATCTGACGGTCGATCGACGGATCCGGTCCCCAGCCGCCCTTCAACCGCGCCTCCGGGTCCACGGTCCCGAGGCCCCACCGCTGGTCGGGCGCGACGCGGGCCATGAGGTCGAGCACCGCCGCGCCCGCCTCGAGCGATCCCATCCCGGCGACGAACCGCACCTGCGCCGACAGCGACCACGCGGTCTGGCCGATCGCCGTGTACGGCGGTCGCACGCGCCGCGACTCGACGACCGTCTCGCGATCGCCCGCCGCCCGCAGCTGAGCGGTCACGGCCTCGGCAGCCGCCGAACCGCCCCCGAGCGCCTCCCACAACCGCTCCGCAGCCGCGTTGTCGGAGACGCAGATCGCCGCCTCCAGCTCGTCGGCAAGCGACGCCCCGAGCCCGGAGGCGACCACCGCCATCGCCAGCGGCACCTTCGCCGTCGACCACGCCTCCGCCGACTGCAGCGTGCCCGTGGACTCCACGGGCTGCCCCGGCCCGACGGCGGACACCGCGAGCCCGTGCTCGCCGGGCAGCGACGCGGCGATGGAGGCGAAGTCGGAGGCGAGCGTGCTCAAGGCTCCACCATCGCACCGGAGAACCGATTCACACAAGCGCACCGGACAGGCGTAGGGTCTGCCGGTGAGGCTCGCCGCGCTCACGATCCTCGTCACGGCGCTGCTCGCTGCGCCCGCGCACGCGGTCACGAGGACGATCACCTTCGACGACCTGGCGGCGGGCACGACGGTGTCGGCGCAGTACGCGCAGTCGCATGGCGTGACGTTCCGCGGGCCGGCGAGCGGCGACGGCTGGCTGCCGGTGATCAAGTCCGTGCCGTCGCAGGCGACGTCGGGCGATCGCGTCGCCGACATCTCGGAGTGCCCCGGCGGCTGCCCGGAGGGAGCGAGCGGCCGGACCGTCGGCCGGCTCGGGACCCTCGCGCGCACGGTCAGCGTGCGCGTCGGGCTGCTCGGCAACGACCCGAGCGTCACGACGGATGTCACCCTGCGCGCGCTCGACGCGAACAACCAGGCCGTCGGCACGCAGACGACCACAGTCGCGGCCGGGACGACGACCGCGAACAAGCAGCTGTCGGTCACGACGCTGAGCACGACCGCCGACATCGCCGCCGTCGAGGTCTCGGGCCCCGCGTTCTACCTCGGGATCATCATCGACGACCTCGCGATCACCACGCCCGATCCCGCGGTCGAGCCTCCGCCGCCGCCCGACTTCGCGCTCTCCGTCGCGACCGACCCGGTCAACCTCCCCGAGGGCGACGGCGTCGACGTGCCCGTCTCGATCAACCGCTTCAACGGCTCGAACGGCGACATCATGTTGAGCGCGTCGAACCTGCCGCAGGGCGTCACCGCGACGTTCACGCCGAACCCGGTGCCCGGCACCGGCGCGGACGCGACGCTGCGGCTGACCGCGGCCGAGAACGCCCCGACCTCCGTCGCCTACTCCGACATCACGATCACCGCGACGCCGTCGCCAACCGCGGGCAGAACGGAGCGGACCGCGACGAAGACGATGCGCGTCGTCGGCAACTGCGTGCGCACCGTGCGCGCCGACTTCATCGACGCGCGCAGCGAGCGGTGCATGCGCGCGCAGGGCGCCGACACGGTCGTCGCGACGGGCATCCCGGTGAAGCTCAACGGCCTGCTGCTCGAACCCGGCAGCGACGGCAGGCTCGTCATCAACACGCGCCTGCGCAGCGTCTCGAGCGACGGCGGCGACGTGCGCGTCTCGCCCGCCGACCACACGCGCATCCGGCTCTACGACGGCGAGGTCGACTGGGACCTCAGCGGCGTCCTTGACCGCCCGAAGCAGGTCATCGACAACGCGAGCCCGCTCATCGTCAGCGCGGGCGGGGAGGAGCCGCTCGTCGATCTCTTCCTCTTCTTCCGCCCCGAGCGCGTCGTCGTCTCGCTCACTCGCGCCGGCGGCGCGCAGGTCGACCCGACGCTGAAGTTCGGCTTCTGGCCGTTCAACTACCTCGGCGACCGCACGACGACGGCGACGACCGGGTTCACGACCGACAACGACCACGGGTCGAGCTTCAACGGGCTCTCGTTCGGCATCGACCGCGTCACCGCGCTCGGGCTCGAGCTGAAGGACGTCGCGCTCGGCTACCGCGCCGGCGGCACGCTGACCGGCAGCGCCACCGCGGTGCTGCGCTTCGGCAAGCCGTACGAGGTGAAGGTCGCGTTCGGGCTGTACCGCGGCGACTTCGACTTCCTCCGCGCGTCGGTGTCCGGGCTCAACGTCCCGGTGTCGGCCGGCGTGTACCTCCAGCGGATCGGGTTCGAGGTCGTGCGCAGCCCGTTCTCGCTCACCGGCAGCGCCGCGTTCAGCGCCGGCCCGACGATCAAGGGCGTCCAGCCCGTGACGGTCAACGGCGTCTTCAAGGCGGTGTTCGGCGACCCGTTCGTCGTCGAGCTGACCGGCACCGCCAACCTCATCGAGAAGTACTTCGGCGACCGCTTCCAGCTCGGCAGCGCGTACGTGCGCTACTCGTCGACCGGGCTGTTCGAGCTGGGCGGCGACCAGAACTGGGACCTCGGCGTCGCCTACGCGAACGGGAAGCTGCGCGGCTTCGTCGACGGCCTGAACGCGTTCAGCCTCGAGGGGTCGGAACGCGTCTGCATCCGCGTGCCGTTCATCAGCGACCCGTGCGCGGGCGCGGACATGATCGCGTCGAACATCGGCATCGGCGCGTGCATCGAGGCGTACTTCCGCGCGGGCGTCGGCTACACGTGGGGCGGCGACTTCGACGCGTGGTGGGGCTCATGCGACCTCAGCCCGTGGCGCCCGGCGATCGGCAGCCGCGCGCACGCCGCGGCCGCACGGCGCTACGTGCTGAAGCCGGGGCTGCGCAGCGCGGCGTTCGCCGTCGAGGGGGAGGGAGCGGCGCCGAGCGTCACGCTCACCGGCCCGCGCGGCGAGCGCATCTCCGTGACGAACGACCAGCCGCAGGCGACGGCCGGCCGGCTGTCGGCGGTCAAGACCGAGACGGGAACGACGTACCTGCTCATCCGCCGCCCGTCGGCGGGGACGTGGAGGCTGGAGGACGACGGCGCGGTGGAGGTCCGCCGCGTGCGCGAGGCGTTCGGCGTCGCCGACCCGGCCGCCCGCGCGACCGTCTCGGGCACGGGACGCAAGCGCACGCTGCACTACCGCGTCCGGCCGATCCCGGGCCAGCGCGTGCGCTTCGTCGAGAGCGGCCGCGACGTCTGGCACGTCATCGCCGCGACCGCCGCGGCGCGCGGCAGCCAGCGGTTCCGGCCCGCCGACGGCCCGGCGGGCACGCGGCGGATCGTCGCGATGGTCGAGCAGAACGGCCTGCCGCGGGCGCGCATCGTCGCGGGCCGCTACCGTGCGCCGGGTCCCCCGAAGCCGGCGAAGCCGGCCAGGCTGCGCGTGCAGCGCACCGCGTCCGCGCTGGTCGTGCGGTGGCGTGCGCGCGAGCCCGGGTTCCGCCACGTCGTCGACGTCGCGCTCGGCGACGGCCGGACCGAGCAGCGAGTGGTCGCCGCCGGGAAGCGCTCGGCGCGGATCGCCGGCGTCGCACCCACGACCGTCGCGACGGTGACCGTGGCCGGGCTGACGCACGCCAACGCGCGCGGCCCCGTGGCCCGGCTGCGCAGCGCCGGCGCGCCGCGCCGCCCGCGCCCCGGGACGTGGCGGCTGTCGCCCGCGCTCGGCTACGTCGCGGCGGGCCGCTTCACCGTCCCGCGCGGGGCCAAGGCGCTCGCGTCGCTGCGCATCACCCCCGGTCCGAACGCCGCTCCGGCCTGCGGCACCGCGGAGCTCGCGGTCGCCGGACGGCGCGTGCTGCGCCGCGCGACGAGCGACGGCGAGACGACGTGGGGCGCACGAGCGCAGCGCGTCACCGCCACGCAGGCGGGCAAGCGGCTCAGCGCGACGCTGACGGTCGCCTTCGCCACCGACCGCACCGCGCGCGGCGAGCTGCTGCTTCCCGGCTGCCGGCTGCTGTTCGACGCGACGCACTGACTTCGTCCTCGGCTGATCGGCCGAGCTGGCTCGGGTGCACGCATCCCGCACCCGATGCTCGTGCGTAGAAGGACCACGATGACCCAGCGCCGCTCGACCTACATGCACCGCACCACCCTGCTCCGGGAGGCGCTCGACGTCATGCAGGAGGAGCACGGCCGGGAGCTGACGCTCGAGGACGTCGCGCAGCGCATCGCGACCTCGCGCCGTCAGCTGCAGCGCTGCTTCGCCGAGCACGCCGACGCCCCGTTCCGCGACTGCCTCACGCAGATCCGCATCCGCAACGCGGAGCGCCTCCTGCGCGACCCGCAGCTCACCGTCCGCCAGGTCTCGACGCTCGTCGGCTACAAGCAGCCCGCGCACTTCACCAAGGCGTTCCGCCGCCATGCCGGCGTCAGCCCCAGCGAGTTCCGCGCCGATGCGCGGCGGCCGCTCAGCTTCGCGGCGTAGCTGAAGTACGCTCGGCCGGGTGACGGCCCGGCGAGTCACCATCCATCCCGCCGACGATCCCGAGGCGGTGCGCGATGCGCTGCATGCGCGCGCGGACGAGCTCGGCCTGCTGGGGTGGCTGCGCTCCGACGACGACGGCGCCGTGCGGGCGCACGTCGAGGGCGATGCGGACGCGGTCGAGTCGTTCGTCGAGGCCGCCGGCGAGGCGACCGTCGAGCGCGTCAAGGCCGAGGGGCACGAGCAGCTCGGCATCCGCGGCGTCCCGGCCGGCGTCTTCGTCGTGCAGGAGCACCGCGCCACCGCGCACCACTTCGACCTGCGGCTCGAGGTGGATGGCGTCATGCGCTCCTGGGCGGTGCCGAAGGGGCCCTCGCTCGACCCGGCCGACAAGCGCCTGGCGGTGCAGGTCGAGGACCACGGGCTCGCCTACAACGACTTCGAGGGCCCGTCGTCCTACGGGCCGGTGTCGATCTGGGACCGCGGGACGTACGAGCAGGGCGGGCGCGTGCGGTGGCCCGAGGCGATCGAGCGCGGCCACGCGGTCTTCGTGCTGCACGGCGAGAAGCTGCGCGGCGGCTTCGTCCTGCAGCGCACGCGGGGCGAGGGGCTGAAGTCGCAGTGGCTGCTGCTCAAGCGCCGCGATGACGAGGCGCGCCGCGGCTACGACGTCGTGGCCGAGGAGCCGCAGTCGGTCGTCTCCGGCCGCACGCTCGACGAGATCGACGGGGGCTGAGAACGACGACGGGGCCGGCGCTCGCCGCGCCGGCCCCGCGTCCCCTGCGGCGCAGAGGCCCCGTCAGCTCTGCGTTGTGTCCCCGCTGGTGCCGCCACCGCCCGGCCCGCCTTGCCGGGAGCCGGTGACCTCGAAGTCCTTGCTGACCGTGACGTGCAGCTCGCCGGTGGAGGTGATGACGTGCGCGACGTAGGAGCCGTCGCCGAGCTTCATGACGCGGTCGACCTCGCCGGGGTACTTGGCCGTCGCGGCGTCGGCGACCTTCGTCGCGGTGGAGCCGGTGACGGGCTCGCCGAAGCCGGGCGGCATGGCGCCGTTCGGAGCGCCGGCCGGAGCGCCCGCGGGCGGCTGCCCGAACGCCGCGGCCTGCGATCCGGTCGCGCCGTCGGAGTTGCTGCTGCCCAGAGCGAAGGCGCCCACGGCGAGGGCCGCGGCCGCCGCGGCCGCCGCGGCGGTGGAGATGAGCTTGCGGCTGGTCATGAGGATCACGATCGCGGTGGCTCCCGGGCCGGCCGTGAAGGCCGCCCGGGAGCCTTCTGAGTCCGTCAGCCGGCGAGCGCCCGCAGCGCGTCGGCGGTGCCCTGCAGGTCGTAGAGACCGCTCACCGACGTCTCCCGACCGACCTGCGCGGCGGCGCTCATCACGGTCGTCGCGCCCGTGCGGCCGTCGTTCGGCATGCCGCTCGCGCCGTCGGTGAGGACGTAGCGGATGCGGCCCTGCTCGACCGCGTCGGCGAGCCAGCTGATCGACACCTCGCTCTCGCGGCCGGAGAAGCCGCCGATCGCCGCGACGTCGACGCCGTCGCCCCTCAGGATCGTCCCGGCCGCGCTGCTCTGGCTCGAGACGGCGATCGTGCCGCCGCCGTTGGCCTGCGCGTAGGCGACCGCCTCCGAGACGCCCGAGTTGCCGCCGAACATCCCGCCGCCTCCGCCGCCGGGGCCGCCCATGGTCATCGTCGCCGGCCCGCCGGCGGGGAACGTCCCGCTCGTCGCGTGACCGACCGTCTGCGCCGCCCACGTCGCCGGAGCGGCGAGCAGCGCGGTGAGAGCGACGGCGACCGCCCCGAGACGAACGCGCTTCGGCACGCCCATCGCGAGCACGACGGCGGTGAACGCACCGACGCCGCAGAGGACGAGCGGCAGCCACGTGAACGCGCCGTTCTCGCGCAGCACGAGCATCTCCGAGAAGACGCCGCCGGCGATGACCGCCGGGCCCAAGACGCGCGAGCGAGGCCCGCCGTCGTCGACGACCTCATCCGACGACGCCTCTCCGGCGGCGAGAGGGGCACGGCCCGAGACGTCTTCAGCCGCGGCGGCGCGCGCGGCGCGGCGGCCCCTCACGACCTCTCCGGCCGCGGCGCCGACCAGCGCGGCCACGAACGGCGCGAGCTGGGAGACGTAGTACGGGTGGAAGATCCCTTCGGCGCGGCTGAACGCGACGGCGATCGTCAGGGCGGTGCCGCCGACGGCGATGATCCAGCCGGTGCGGGCGTCGGTGCGGCGCAGCCGGCTGAGGACGGCGATGCCGATCCCGCCGGCGAGGGCGAAGCCGATGAGCCAGCCCGCCTGGCCGCCGAGCGCCGAGTTGAAGAGGCGCAGCGCGCCGGTCTCGCCGCCGAACACGCCGCCCGGACCGCCGCCGCCACCCGGCCCGCCCATGGCGCCGCCGGGCCCGCCGTCCTGGCCGAACAGCCGCCCGAGGCCGTTGTAGCCGAGGATGAGCGACCAGACGCTGTTGTCGCTCGTCCCTGAGATCCAGGGACGATCGCTCGCGGGCGTGAGCCACATGAGCAGCGGCCAGGCGAGCCCGACCGCGGCCATCGCCGCGCCGCCGCAAGCCAGCTGACGCGCCGCGACCGCACGGCCGCGCGGCGCGACCCACAGGTACGCGGCGACGATCGCCGGGACGACCATCAGCGCGGCCGCCATCTTCGCCTCGAAGCCGAGCCCGACCGCGACGCCGCTCAGCACCACCCAGCGCGCGCGGCCGTCCTCGAGCGCGCGGACGATGGCCCACAGCGCGAGCACGCAGCACAGGACGAGCAGCGCGTCGGGGTTGTTGTGCCGCGAGATCGCCACCGCGATCGGCGTCAGCGCCAGCGCGAGCCCGCCGACCGCGCCGGCGAAGCGGCCGAAGCGGCGCCGCACGAGGTCGTACACGAGGCCGACGCTCGCGACGCCCATCAGCGCCTGCGGCACGAGCAGCTGCAGCGACCCGTAGCCGAACGCGCGCACGGAGAGCGCCTGGATCCACAGCGCCAGCGGCGGCTTGTCGACGGTCTGGATCCCGCTGACGTCGAACGACCCGTAGAGGAACGCGTGCCAGCTCGACGCCATCGACTTGACCGCGGCGGCGTAGTACTCGTTCGCGGTGCCGTTGATCGAGAGGCCCCAGAGGTTCAGCACGGCGGCGAGCGCGAGGAGGCCGAGCAGCTCCACGCGGACCGGCAGTGCACGCGCGCGGGCCGCCGCCCGGGGCAGGGCGGCGGCGGGGGCGGGGAAGGAAGCCGAGGACATCGGAAGGCCTTTCAGGAGAGGGGCGAGAGGAGCTGGGCGACGGCGTGCCGGCGGCGCGCGAAGACCCACGACCGCAGCGCGACGTAGCGGGTCGCGGTCGCGCAGACGCTCGCGGCGATGAGCACGCCGAGCTCCACGAGTCGCGCCGGCGACGCGTCGATCGCGTGCAGCACGCCCAACGCGCCGCTCGTCAGCCCGAGCGTCAGGACGAACACCACCGCGCCCATGACGTGCTGGCGCAGCAGCCCTTCACGACCGCGGATGCGGAAGGTCAGCAAGCGGTTCGCCTGCGTGTTGCCGACGGCAGTCAAGGCGAGGGCGACCGCGTTCGCGCCGCCCGCGCCGAGCCCGCCGCGCAGGAGAAGGAAGAGGACCGCGTAGGCCAGCGTGGACGCCACGCCGATCGCGAGGAACCGCGTCAGGCGAGCACCGGCGAGCAGCCGCGCGACGCCGCGCAGGTCGTCCAGCGCGGTGCGCATGACGTCGACGCGCGAGTCCGGGTCGTCGGTCCAGTCGACCGGCACCTCGTGGATGCGCCGGCCCTGGCGCTGCGCGAGCACGAGCAGCTCGGTGTCGAAGAACCAGCCCTCGTCGCGCACGTCCGGCAGCAGCTCCCTCGCGACGTCCGCGCGGATCGCCTTGAAGCCGCACTGGGCGTCGGAGAAGCGGGTCGCGAGCGCCGCGCGGAGGATGCGGTTGTAGCTGCGCGAGATCAGCTCGCGCTTCGCGCCGCGGACGACCCGCGACCCGCTCGCCAGCCGCGTCCCGATCGCCACGTCGCTGTGTCCGGAGACGAGCGGCGCGACGAGCGGCAGCAGCGCGTTGAGGTCCGTCGAGAGGTCGACGTCCATGTAGCAGAGGACGTCCGCGTCGCTCGCCTTCCACGCGGTCCGCAGCGCGCGGCCGCGGCCCTTCTCGGGCAGGTGGAGCGCACGCACGCCGGGCAGGTCGGCGGCCAGCGCGTCGGCCAGCTGCGGCGTCGCGTCTGTGCTGGCGTTGTCGGCGATGACGATCCGCCAGTCGAACGGCAGCTCACCGCTCAGGTGATCGTGCAGGCGGCGGATCGACGCCGCGAGCGCTTCCTGCTCGTTGTAGACGGGCACCACGATCTCGATCATGGGAGCCACCTTCCGTTCCGCCCGTCGGAAGGCCCCGGGGCGACCCCGGGACGATGCTGGGACCGCGCGCTCCCGGGTTCCTCCCGGGAAGCTCCCAGTCCACCCGAAGCGTGCGCGACGATGATCGGACCGTGACCACGACTGCCGAGCACCGCATCCTCGTCGTCGACGACGAGCCGAACATCGTCGACGTCGTCTCGATGGCCCTCCGCTACCAGGGCTTCGAGGTCGCGTCCGCCGCCACGGGGCAGGAGGCCCTCGACCAGGTCGGCGCCTTCAAGCCGGACCTCATGGTCCTCGACGTGATGCTCCCCGACATGGAGGGCTTCGACGTCGCGGAGAAGCTCGGCCGCCAGCGCACCGACGTGCCGATCATCTTCCTCACCGCGCGCGACGCGACGCCGGACAAGGTCCGCGGCCTGACCGCCGGCGGCGACGACTACGTCACGAAGCCGTTCTCCCTCGAGGAGCTCGTCGCCCGCATCCGCACCATCCTGCGCCGCGTCGGCAAGACCGAGGACGAGTCGACGAAGCTCGTCTTCGAGGACCTCGAGATGGACGAGGACACGCGCGAGGTCACCCGTGCCGGCGAGCCGATCGAGCTGACCGCGACCGAGTACCGCCTGCTGCGCTTCTTCCTGCTCAACCCGCGCCGTGTGCTCAGCCGCGGCCAGCTGCTCGACAACGTCTGGGAGTACGACTTCGGCGGCGACGGCCGCGTGCTCGAGACGTACGTCAGCTACCTGCGCAAGAAGCTCGACGCCCACGGGCCGCCGCTCATCCACACGGCGCGCGGCGTCGGGTACGCGCTGCGCCTGCCGCGATGATCCGGAGGCTGCGGTCGCTGCGCGGACGCCTGCTCGCGGGCGTCCTCGTGCTGGCCGCCGTCTGCTTCGCGGTCCTCGCGACCGTCATCTACACGCAGCAGCGCAACTTCCTGACCGAACGCGTCGACGAGCAGGCCGCGACCGCCCAGCCGCTCGCGCGCCGCGCGCTCGACGACAACCAGGTGCCCGCGCCGCCGGGTGAGCGCTTCGGCGGACCGATCTCGCGCGGCGGCCCCGGCCCGTTCCCGGACCGCGACGGCGACGGGCCGAGGGAGCGCACGCTGTCGCTGCCGCCCGGCGTCTACGCCGAGCGGCGCGACGACACGGGCACGACGCAGGGCTCCGTCGTGCTCACGTACGGCGAGGCCGCACCGTCGCCGCCCGCGCTCCCGGCGGACGTGCCGCTCGACCGCACCATCACCGTCGACGCCAAGGACGGCTCGCTCGAGTACCGCGTCGACGCCCAGCCGGAGCGCGCCGGCTGGATGACGATCGTCGCCGTCCCGCTGTCGGGCGTCGACGAGCAGCTCGACCGGCTGCTGCTCGTGATGCTCGCCGTCGTCGGCGGCGTCCTGCTGCTCATGGCCGCGCTCGGCTGGTGGGTGATCGGCGTCGGGCTGCGCCCGCTCGACCGCATGGGCGCGACGGCCAGCCGCATCGCGGAGGGCGACCTCTCGCACCGCGTCGAGCCGGCGGAGGAGCGCACGGAGGTCGGCCGGCTCGGGCTGGCGCTCAACCGGATGCTCGCGAAGATCGAGACCGCGTTCGCCGAGCGGCAGGCCTCGGAGGAGCGGCTGCGCCAGTTCCTCGCCGACGCGTCGCACGAGCTGCGCACGCCGCTGGCGTCGATCCGCGGCTACGCCGAGCTGTTCCGCATGGGCGCGGCGAGCGACGAGGCGCAGACCGAGAAGGCGATGAGCCGCATCGAGCAGGAGGCGGCGCGCATGGGCGTGCTGGTCGAGGACCTGCTGCTGCTCGCCCGCATGGACGAGACGCGCGAGCGCGCCCGCGACGCGGTCGACCTCGCCGAGCTGGCGCGCGACGCCGCCGACGACGGCCGCGCCGCCGCGCCGGACCGCTCGATCGCCCTTGAGGCCGACGCCGACGAGACGCTCGTGCTCGGCGACGCCGACGAGCTGCGCCAGGTGATCGGGAACCTCGTGCGCAACGCGCTCGTGCACACGCCGCCGGGGACGCCGGTGCACATCGACGTGCACCGTCGCGGGGAGCACGTTCGCCTGGAGGTCGCCGACGACGGGCCGGGGCTGCCGGTCGAGGACGGCGACGAGCTGTTCGAGCGCTTCTGGCGCGCCGAGCCCGCCCGTGGGCGCGGGCCGGCGGGCGCGGGACTGGGCCTCGCGATCGTGCACGCCATCGTCACCGCACACGGCGGCACGGTCTCGGCCCGCACCCGCGAGGAGGGCGGCGCCGCGTTCACGGTCGAGCTGCCCGCGCTTGGTATCCGCGAGCGCGTCCCCGAGCCCGCCGCCTGAGGCCCGCGCTCCCGGGGCCCGCGCCGCTAGGCCATCGACCCCTCGGTCTGCGGACGGGCGTCGCTGCCGTCCATCGAGCCGCCGCGGTCGCGCTCGTCGTCGAACGGCTGCGGCGAGTAGTACCGGCGCAGCCAGGCGGCGAGCCCGTCGAGCCCCGGCATGAGCAGGCGCTCGTGGATATGGGCCTGGTCGAGCCGCTCGCGGATCTCGGTCTTGAGCTCGGCCGGGATCCGCCAGGCCCGCCACATGCCGTCGCGCTCGCCGAGCCACTCGTGCATGTGGCACATCGGGTCGGCGAGGAGCGAGAGGACGGCCGCCTGGTTGGCGATCCGGCCGTCGAGGGTCGGCGGCTCGAAGAAGAGCGCGAACGGCTCGTCGCCGCGAAGCCGGTCGAGGTCGTGGACCGTCGGCGCGATGGAGGCGAGCTGCTCGGTCGTGAAGACGAGCGACCCCTCGCCGTCGAGCGCCTCGCGCAGCACGACGGGAAGGTGCCCGTGGACCGCCGCGACGTCGACCGCCCAGAGGACCGCGTCGTCGCCGGGCCACGAGGCGGTCGCGAAGTGCAGCGCGACGGACGGCGAGAACGTCCAGTCGAGCAGCCGCGTCGGCAGGCCGTGGTGCTGGCCGAGCGCGAGCCAGTCCCACTCCGTCGGCCCCGGTCGCTCCTTGTGCGCGTACTTGCGGAAGTTGCGCAGCAGATGGCGCTCGACGGTCGCGTAGTCGCCCTCGAGCCGGGCGAGGCTCGAGATGTTCGTGTAGGTGGAGCGTGCCAGGCCGCGGAAGACGAGCGTCGACCGCGCCTGGCCGGGATGGCGGCCGAAGGACCGGTCGGTGATCGCGGCGTCGAGCTCGTGCCAGGAGCGGACCGTCTCCATTGCGGCGGGGCCTGCCCGGGGCCGCGGCGGGCTACACCGTCACGTGCTCCGGCGGGCCGGTGCGGTTGCCTTCGATCCGGCCGGGCTCCGAGTCCTGTCAGTACACGCTGACGCTGCGCCTCCTGGCCAAGGGCGGCCGGAAGATCCTGCTCCGCCGCCTGCGATCGACACGACGTGCGACCATCGCCGTCGACGTGCTCGCCAAGGACGCAGCGGGCAACGCGACCGGCAAGCGCACGATCGCGACCTTCCGCCGCTAAGTCCGACGACCACCCCGAGGGGGACCCACGCACCATGAAGCACGCCCTGACCGCTCTGCTCCTCAGCCTCGCACTCGCCGGCGTCGCCGCCTGCGGCGACGACGACAGCTCGTCCGACAGCGCCTCCACTGCGACGAAGCCGACGCAGACCGAGACGTCTTCGTCGGAGGAGACGACCGCCGGCAACCAGTATCCCGACGACGTGCGCGAGACCTTCATCGACTCCTGCACCGCCGCGGGCAGCGCGTCGCGCAAGACGTGCGAGTGCGCGCTCGACAAGGTCGAGAAGACGGTCTCGTTCGCGGAGTTCAAGAAGGCGGACGCCGAGGTCCGCAAGGACCCGAACGCCGAGAACCCGGTCATGAAGAAGCTCATCAAGGCCGCGCAGACCTGCGTGAACAGCTGAACGTCCGCGCGCTCAACCGGTCGCTGCTCGCCCGGCAGCTGCTCCTCGAGCGGGAGCGGCTGCCGGTTACGACCGTGCTCGAGCGCCTGGTCGGCATGCAGGCGCAGGTCCCGCGCGCGCCGTACGCCGGCCTGTGGTCGCGCGTCGAGGGCTTCGACCCGCATCACCTCGAGGAGCTCTACGAGCGCCGCGAGGTCGTCCGCATCGGCGTGATGCGCGCGACGCTCCACCTGCTCACGAGCGAGGACGCGCTGCGGATCCGCCCGGTGACGCAAGCGGTCCTCGACCGGACCGAGCGCGGCCGTCCCGACATGCGCCGCGCGCTCGACGGCGTGGACTTCGACGCGGTCCGGGCGGTGGCGCGGGAGCTGCTGCGCGAGCGACCCCGCTCGACCGCCGACCTGCGCGAGCTGCTGGGCGAGCGGTTCCCCGGCGTCGACCCCGAGGCGCTCGCGCGCGGCGTCCACTTCGCCGAGCCGGTGCTTCAGCCGCCGCCGCGCGGGATGTGGACGAAGACGGGCCGCACGACGTGGGTGCACGTCGAGGACTGGCTCGGCGCGCCGGTCGCGACGAGCACCGAGCCGGACGAGCTGATCCTCCGCTACCTCGCGGCGTTCGGCCCGGCGACAGTGGGCGACATCGCCGCGTGGTCGGGCCTCACCCGCGTCCGCGAGGCGACGGACCGGCTGCGCCCGCGGCTCACGACCGTCACCGACGACGCGGGGCGCGAGCTGCTCGACGTCCCCGATGCTCCGTTCCCCGCTCCGGACGCGCAGGTGCCCGTCCGCTTCCTCGGCGAGTACGACAACGTGCTCGTCGCCTGGCAGGACCGCTCGCGCGTCATCCCGGTCGAGCATCGTGACGTCGTCGTCCGCGCGCTCGGCCGCCCGATGGTGCTGGTCGACGGCTTCGTCCGCGCGATGTGGCGCGCCGATGGGGGCACGCTGACGGTCACGCCGCTCGAGATGCTCACGCGCGACGAGAAGCGCGAGGTGCGCGAGGAGGGCAAGCGCCTGCTCGCCCTCCTCGCACCGACCGCGAAGAAGCTCGCGGTCGTCCTCTGAACCGGACTACTGGATCTTCGCGGTGATCGGCTTCTTGGCGGCGGAGCCGTTGCCGTTGCCGCCGTTGGCGCTCTTCCCGGCCGGAGCGGCGTTCGCCTCCTGGCCGGCGACCTGCGGGCCGCCGGCGTCGGCGCCGAGCTCGGCCGGGTCGACGATGCCCTCTTCGATCCACAGGTGCTGGTCGCCCAGGACGTTCTGGGCCAGCTTGTAGGTCGGGTCGTCGTCGTTGGAGAACACCGACGCGAACAGGTCGTCCGCGCGGCGGCGCGCGTGCTTGCAGAACACGTCGGCCAGCTCCTGCGCGGACTGGCCGCGCTCCGGCTGCTCCTTGCGGATCGTCTGGGCGTAGACGACCGCCGACGAGATCGCGAAGAGCTCCGCGCCGATGTCGACGATGCGGCCGAGCACCTCCTGCTTCTGCTCGAGCTTCGCCTGGTAGCGGGTCATCGCGTAGAACGTCGTGCGCGCGAGCTTGCGCGAGGCGCGCTCGACGTAGCGGACGTGCGTCGCGAGGTCGCCGAACTCGTCGAACGTGCCCGGCCGCGAGCCCTCGCCGTGCGCGAGCTGCGGCAGCCACTTCGCGTAGAACTTGCCGGCGTTGACGGCGGCCGCCGCCTTCCCCTTCAGGTCGACGTCGTCGCCCTCGAGGATGTCGCCGGCGACCGCGAGGTGCTGGTCGACCGCCTCGCGGGCGATGAGCAGGTGCATGATCTCCGTGGAGCCCTCGAAGATCCGGTTGATGCGCATGTCGCGCATCGCCTGCTCGACGGGGATCGGCTTCTCGCCGCGCGCCTTCAGCGACTCCGCGGTCTCGTAGCCGCGGCCGCCGCGGACCTGGATGAGCTCGTCGGTGACCTTCCAGCCCATCTCCGACGCGTAGAGCTTGGCGATCGCCGCCTCGATGCGGATGTCGTTGCGCTTCTCGTCGGCGAGGCGCGAGGAGACGTCGAGCATCGCCTCGAGGCCGAACGCGGTGGCGGCGATGAAGCCGACCTTCTGCGCGACCGCGTCGTGCTTGCCGACGGGCTTGCCCCACTGGACGCGCTCGACCGACCACTCGCGCGCGACCTTCGTCGCCCACTTCGAGACGCCGACGCAGATCGCCGGCAGCGCGAGGCGGCCGGTGTTCAGCGTCGTCAGCGCGATCTTGAGGCCGTCGCCCTCGCGCCCGATGAGGTTCTCCTCGGGGACGAAGACGTCCTCGAGCAGCGTCACCGAGTTCTCGATGCCGCGCAGGCCCATGAACTGGTTGCGGTTCTCGACCGTGACGCCCTCGGTGTCGTACGGCAGGACGAACGCGCTGATGCCGCCCTTGCTGCCGTCGTGCTTCGGCACCTTCGCCATGACGACGACGATGTCGGCGAACGCGCCGTTCGTCGCCCACAGCTTGCGGCCGTTGATCTTGTAGCCGCCCTCGACCTTCTCGGCGGTGGCGCCGAGGCGGGCGGGGTCGGAGCCGACGTCGGGCTCGGTGAGCAGGAACGCCGAGATGTGGTCCTTGGCGACGAGCGGCAGCCACTTGCGCTTCTGCTCCTCCGAGCCGAAGGCCATGAGCGGCTGCGAGACGCCGATCGACTGGTGCGCCGACAGCAACGTCACGATCGCCGAGTGGGCGGTGCCCGCCAGCGCCAGCGCGCGGTTGTAGTAGACCTGCGAGAGGCCCAGTCCGCCGTACTCCTCCGGGACCTTCATGCCGAGCGCGCCGATGCGCTTGAGCCCGTCGAGGACCTCGTCCGGGATCTTCGCGTCGCGCTCGATCCGCAGCGGGTCGACCTCGGTCTCGAGGAACTCGCGGAGCGTCGCGAGGAAGCGCTCGCCCTTCTCGACCGCCTCGGCGTCCTGCTTGGGCTGCGGGTGGATGAGATCCAACCGCAGCTTGCCGAGGAACAGCTCCTTGCCGAAGCTCGGCAGCTTCCACTCCGCCTCGCGGGCGGCCTCGGCGACTTGGCGTGCCTCCTTCTCACTGACCTGCGCGGCCACGGACGATCCTCCTGGTATCCGGCGACATTTGTGACGGGTCGTGCCCCCAGCGGTGTACGACCGTGTTCCTTTACCCGCTGCCTCAGGCTACGACGCGCGTCGTCGTGTGCCAGATCGCACGATTCGTGTGCGCCCGGGCCCGGGTAGCGGAACCCTTGTGACCAACCCCGAACAACCCAGAGAAGAAACCGCCGGTGGCGCTCTCGGCAAGCTCGCCGGCAAGGCGAAGGCGGCCGCCGGATCGCTCGTCGGCAACGAGGACCTCGCCCGCGAGGGCGGGCTTCAGGAGGCCCAGGTCGACGCCGAGCGCGACGCCGCCCGCGAGGCCGCCGAGGCCCGTCAGGTCGAGCAGGAGGCCGAGCTCAAGCAGGAGCGCGACGAGATCGCGGCCGAGCGCCAGCGCCTCCAGCAGGAGGTCGCGGCCGAGGAGCGCGAGCAGCGCATCGAGCGTGACGCGCAGAAGGCGCAGCTCGAGGCCGACCGCGACGCCGCTCGCCAGGAGCAGGCGGCCGAGGAGCGCCGGCGCGCCGACGAGGCCCGCGCCGAGAAGCTCGAGGAGGAGGCGCGCCGGCTCGAGAGCACGGCGGCCGTGATCGACCCGGAGGAGACCCGATGAGCCTGCTGCACAGCGCCGTGGACGGCTACCTGAAGCTCGTCCGCCTGCCGATCGACGCCGCGACGAAGCTGCTGCCCGGCAACGGCGAGGGGCCGCGGGCGACCGCGAAGCTCACCGTCGACCGCGTCGATGCCACCGTGCGCGGCGGCATCGGCTCCGTCCTCGGTGACGAGGGCCTGCAGCGCGACGCCGCGCGCCGCGCCACCGCGACCGATCAGCGGGAGCGCGCGATCGACCTCAAGGAGCGCGCCGAGCAGGTCGAGACCGACGCCGAGCGCCGCGCCGAGCAGCGCAAGGAGCAGGCGCGCACGCAGCGCCAGCGCCGTGAGCAGCAGGCCAAGCAGGCCGAGCAGCGCCGCAAGGCCGCGAGCGCCAAGGCGAAGGCCAAGGCCGACGAGGCCGCCGAGAAGCGCGAGCGCGCGCAGCGCCTCGAGCAGCTCGAGCGCACCGAGGAGGCGCTGGCCGAGCGCGAGGAGGCGCTCACCGCCAAGGACGAGGCTCAGCGCCTGAAGGACGAGGCCGGCAAGGCGAAGGCGAAGCGGCAGCAGGCCGGCGCGGCCGCCGCCAAGAGGACCAGCTAGCAGCCGCCCGTTCCGTTTCGCCCTACGTCGCCGCCGGTCTCGGTTCCGGCGGCGGCGTGAGGGCCGCGGCGGCGATCACGAGCACGAAGGCGAGCACGCGGACCGTCAGCCCGAGCGGGTCGTCGGGCACCGGCTCGCCGAACACGATGGGCCCGGCCGCGATCGTCACGACGTTCGCGGTCGCGCTCGTCACGGCGATGACCGCGACGGCGCCGCCGATCTGCAGGCTGCGCGCCGAGACGAGCAGCCCGATGAGCGACAGCGCGAGGATCACCAGCGCCAGCGGATGCGCGAGGACGCCGATCCCGCGGTCGTCGAGGCTGCCGCTGAGCGCCTTGATCGACACGTCGGAGCCGCCCCACAGCAGGCCCGCCGACGCGGCGAGCAGCGGACCCGCGCGATGGCCGTCGCCGCGCGCGAAGCCGACGAGCAGCAGCCCGGCCGACACCGCGAGCGCGACGTACAGCGCCAGCGTCGCCGGCGTGTAGTCGGAGTGCGCCTCCTTCTCCGCGCCCGACAGCGTCGCAGCGAGGAACGCCAGGCCGACCGCGGTCAGCGCGACGCCGATCCACTCCCGCCGGGTCACGTCGTGCCCGAAGACGCGGTCGGCGACGACCGTCAGCAGCACGAGCCCGCCGGCGATCGTCGACTGCACGAGCGAGATCGGCGCGAGCGCGAGCGCCGCCACGTGGAGGCCCCACGAGCCCATCGCCACGACGATGCCGAGGACGTACCAGGGCGACCGGAAGAGGGCGAGCGAGCTCGAGATCGGGCGCGAGAACTCGACCGCGGGCGCGTCGACGGACCCGCGGTGCTTGTAGAGGAACCCGACGATCGACGTGAGCGCGGTCGCCACGGCGAGCAGGAGGCCGAGCTGGACCGAGAAGCTCACTCCGCCGAGCGTAGAAGACGCCTTGACACGCCCGTGGCGAGTGATACAAAGGACGTACGGACGGTGCGACCCGCACGACGAGGCGGGACCGGAGGCGCCGCCTGTTCAAAACGAGCTCCCTTGCCAGGGAGTCAGAGAACACAGATGCATGCGCCCTCGATCATCGGGGGCGCTGCCGTTTCCGGGCCACTTGCTCCTCCGCCTCCTCGACACCGACCTCGCCGTCTGCCGGTTGGAGGGCAACGTGCCGCTGCCGGCGTGGTTCGCCCTCGATCCACCGGTGAGCTGCGCGATGCGGCGCGCGGACGAGCTGTCGCTGGTGTGCGCGTCGTCGCGCGTGCCGGACGGCGTGGTCGCCGAGCGGGGCTGGCGGGCGTTCGAGGTGGCGGGGCCGCTCGACCTGGCGATGACCGGGGTGCTCGCCTCGCTGGCGGCCACGCTGGCGCGCGCCGAGGTGCCGATCTTCGCGCTGGCGACGTACGACACGGACGTGCTGCTCGTCCGTTCCGAGCACGCCGATCGCGCCGCCGCCGCGTTCGCCGCTGACGGCCACGAGGTCGAGCGGTAGGTTCCGCCCGTAGATGACCCTCGCGCACGACCGCGGCGGCTCGGGCGAGCCGCTCCTCCTCGTTCACGGCATCGGCAGCCAGTGGCAGATGTGGGCGCCCGTGCTCCCCGCGCTGCGCGCGCGGCACGACGTCATCGCGCTCGACCTGCCCGGCTTCGGCGAGTCGCCGCTCCTGACGAGCGGGGCCGCGCCGTCCGCACCAGAGCTGGCCCGCGCCGTCGCCGGGTTCATGGACGAGCTCGGGCTGGAGAGCGCGCACGTGGCGGGCAACTCGCTTGGCGGCTGGATCTCGCTGGAGCTGGCGAAGCTGGGTCGCACGCGGTCGGTCTGCGCGCTGTCCCCCGCCGGGTTCGCCGAGGGCTGGGACCGGACGTTCGCGCTGACGTCGCTGCGCAACGCGCATTCGCTCGTCTCGCGCCTGCGACCGCGCCTGGCGCGCATCGTCTCCCGCCCGCGGCTGAAGTGGCTCTTCCTCGCCCAGCTCGTCGCCCACCCGGCCCGCATGCCGACGGCGGCGACCGTCGAGGCGCTCGAGAACTTCGCAAGCTGCCCCGGCTTCGCGGTGACGTTCGAGGCGCTCGCCGAGGGGCGGTTCAGCGGCGGCGACGAGGTCCGCGGGCCGGTGACGATCGCGTGGGGCGAGAAGGACCGGCTGCTCCTGCCGCGCCAGGCGGAGCGCGCTCGCGCCGAGGTTCCGCAGGCCCGTCACATCACGCTCGTCGACTGCGGCCACGTGCCGACGTTCGACGACCCCGAGCTGGTCGCGCGCGCGATCCTCACGTCGGCCGCGGCCTGACGACGTAGCCTGACCGGCGTGCCCCTCGCGTCGATCGGCAGCAGCGTCTCGAGCTTCGCCGACGCGGTCGGGTCGTTCGCCGACAGCCTCGCCTCGATCCGCTGGGGACCGCTGCTGCTCGGCCTCCTCGCGTTCACCGGCTACCTGTCGCTGCGGGCGCGCGCGTTCTTCAACGTGCTGCGGGCCGCGTATCCGGGCGAGCGCTTCCGCTACCGCAACATCTGGGGCGCGTACATCGCGGCGTACGGCTTCAACGGGGTCGTGCCGGCGCGCGGCGGCGATGTCATCAAGCTGTTCCTGACGAAGACGTCGGTGCCGCGCTCGACGTACCCGGCGGTCGCCGCGGCGATGGCGGTGGAGAACGTCTTCGACGCGTCGATGGCCGTGTTCATCCTCGCGTTCGCGTTCACGCAGGGCGTCTTCCCCAAGCCGCCGGACTTCTCGAAGATCCCGGCGTTCGACCTGCAGTTCTTCGCGTCGCACCCGCGGTTCACGTTGTTCGTCCTGACCGCCGTGCTGGTCGGCGTCGTCGTGGGCTTCGCGCTGCTGTCGGCGCGCGTGCGCGCGTTCTGGGCGCGGGTGCGCCAGGGCCTGACGATCCTCTGGGACCGGCAGCGGTACTTCCGCGAGGTCTGGCTCGTGCAGTTCGCCGGCTGGCTCCTGCGGTTCACGGCGTTCTGGTTCCTGCTCGAGGCGTTCAACGTCGGCGGGTCCGTGCGCAACGTGCTGCTCGTCCTGGGCGTCAACGCGGTCGCGGCGGTCGTGCCGTTCACGCCCGGCGGCGCGGGGGTCCAGCAGGCGCTGCTCGTGAAGGTGTTCGCGGGGACCGCCACGGGAGCGACCGTCGCGGCGTACTCGGTCGGCCAGCAGATCGCGATCGCCGTGTGGACGCTGGCGGTCGGCTTCGGCGCGCTCGTCTGGATCTTCCAGTTCCGGTCGTTCAAGGAGGTCATCGCCGCGGGCCGCGCGAGCCGAGACGCCGAACGCGGCGGAGACGGCCCCGCGCCCCAGGTGACCTGAGGCGCCCCCTTCGCGCGTCTCCGCCCGTCTCCACGCGTCTTCCCTCGGGGAGCCGTCCGGGCGCCGTGCGATGGTGCCGCCCGATGCCCTCGCCCGCGAAGGGACTTCCCCGCCCGGCACCGGCGCAGGAGCGGGCGATCGTGTCCGGTGTCGTCGTCGGGTCGTTCGTCGGCTTCGTCGCTCTCCTGGGTGCTTCGTTCGGCCTCTTGGCCGTCCTGCTCGCGCTGCCCGCGGGGTTCGTGGCGTTCAAGCTGTCCGAGCGCGTCCACGCGCGGCAGGAGGGCCTGAAGCTGCTCACGATGCAGGACGCGCTGACCGGTCTCGGCAACCGGCGCCTGCTTCAGGAGCGGATCGGCTACGAGATCATGCGCCACCGCCGGATGAGCCGGCGCTTCAGCGTCCTGGCGATGGACCTCGACGGGTTCAAGCTCGTCAACGACCGCTACGGCCACCCGGCGGGCGACGAGATCCTCCGCGAGGTCGCGCGGGCGCTCGAGAAGGCGGTGCGCGACCAGGACACCGTCGTCCGGATGGGCGGCGACGAGTTCTTCGTCCTCGTGCCCGAGAGCTCGTGGCAGGAGGCCGACCAGCTCGCCGAGCGCCTCGTCGACGCGGTCGGCACCGCCGTCGGCGGCATCGACGC
Organism: Parviterribacter kavangonensis; assembly: GCF_056863335.1. Lineage (NCBI taxonomy): Bacteria > Bacillati > Actinomycetota > Thermoleophilia > Solirubrobacterales > Parviterribacteraceae > Parviterribacter > Parviterribacter kavangonensis. Next base: position 679,943 of record NZ_JBXPJA010000003.1, read on the forward strand.
CCTCGGCGTCAGCATCGGCTACGCGATCTTCCCCGACGAGGGCTGGACGCCCGAGCACCTCCTCGCGCGCGCCGACGCCGCGGCCATCGAGGCCAAGCGCCGCCGCCGCGCCCAGCGCGTCATCAAGAACGACCGCCGCGCGGCCTAGCCGCCGGCGCGGTCGCCACCGAGACCGCGCGTCTTCGCGGCGCCGCTAGCGCAGCCCCTCGCGCGCCTCGCGCACGAGGGTCACCGCCTCGGGGAACACCACGGCCATCACCGAGCGGATCTGCTGGGCCTGCTGCTCGGGCGTGCCCTGGACGTTGATGCGGTTGATCGCGGCGGTCGTCATCTCGACGGCAAGCCGGATCGCGTTGTCGGCCCAGGCCAGCTTCTGACCGCCCTGGAGCTGCTCGGCGAACTCGGCAAGCCGCCGCTGGAGCTCCTCGGGGTCGCCGCCGCCACCGAAGCCGAAGGGGAAACCACCTTCCATGCCTCGCAGCGTAGTGGCTGGTGCCAGGTACCGAGGTGCCTGGCACCGGAGCGCCTGGCGCCGGAGTACCAGGCACCGGAGTGCCAGGCACCGGAGTGCCAGGCACCGGGGTGCCTGGTACCGCGGTGCCACCCGCCTCAAGCGGTGGTCGAAGGTTCGTGAGGCCGGTTGGCGGGCGGGGTAGGGGCGGGGCTCATGGCTCGCGTCCTGATCACCGGCGCCTCGAGCGGCGTCGGCGCCGCTGCGGCGAACGCGTTCGCGAGGGCCGGCGACGACGTGGCGCTCGTCGCCCGCAGCCGCGATGGGCTGGAAGTGGTGGCCGAGCGCGTCCGCGGGACGAGAGCGCGGTGCCTCGTGCTGCCGCTCGATCTCACCGACCAGGACGCGATCCGCGACGCGGTCGCGACGGTCGAGCGCGAGTGGGGCGGCGTCGACGTCGCCGTCTCGAATGCCGCGGCGATGGTGTTCGGGCCGTTCCGCGACGTGGCGAAGCAGGACTTCGATCGGACGGTCGAGGTGACCTTCATCGGCGCGGTCAACCTCGTCCGCGCGGCGCTGCCGGCGCTCGAGCGCACCGGCGGCGTGCTGGTCGTCACCGGCTCGATCAACGCGATGGCCCCGTTGCCGGGGTTCTCCTCGTACACCGCCTCGAAGCACGCCCTCCGCGCGTTCCTGCGGTCGCTGCGGATCGAGCTGCGCACGCAGGGCTCCAGCGTCCGGCTCGCGATCGTCAATCCCGGCGCGATCGCCACGCCGGTCTGGCGCAGCGTCACCAGCGCGACCGGCCGCCTCCCGCGCCGGCCGCCCGAGGGCTACCACCCGGACGCCATCGCCCGAGCGCTCGTCGCCGTCGCCCGCCACCCGCGGCTCGAGATGACGATCGGCGGCGAGGCGAAGTTCTTCCAATGGCTCTGGCGGATCCGCCCGCTCGACGACTTCGTCCTCGGGCTCGTCTTCCGCTGGTACCTCAGCGGTCGCCTCCCCGCCCGTGAGAACCCCCTGTGGGAACCCGCCGGCAACGGCGACCCGACGGCCCCGAGAGGCATGGCCCGCCGCCCGAGCCTCTGGGGCCCGATCCGGACCCGCCTCCCCTGGCCTCCGGGCCGCTAGCCACCGCCGAACCTCTTCGCCCCTACAGCCGCGAGCCTTCGGGGGCGCCGCCTCTCTCGCCTCGTGGCCGCGAGCCGTTGGGGCGTCGCCCCACCTAGCCTCTCTGCCGTGCGTGTTCCGGCGGTCGGTGTGGAGCTCGAGGTCTCGGTCTCCGGGGAGGGGCCCGCGACGGTCGTGGTGCATGGGATGGCGGCTGAGCCGGTGCTCCCGGCCGTCGCGGGCCGGGTGATCAGGTACGACCGGCGGGGGCACGGGGGATCGGAGGCGCCCGAGCCGTTCACCCGCGCGACGGTCCAGGAGCACGGCGAGGACCTCGATGCGCTGCTGACCGCGCTCGACGCCAGGCCGGCGCAGCTCGTCGGCGACGGGCTCGGCGCGCTGGTCGTGCTAGACGTGCTGCTGCGGCATCACGCCGCCGCGCGGTCGGCGGTGCTCATCGATCCGCCGGCGTACCAGTTCGTCGCCGAGGCGACCGAGGCGCTGTCGGAGGAACGCGCGCTGCTCGAGGACGAGATCCGCGCGAACGGACCGGAGGCCGCCGTTGACTGGTGGCTCGAAGATCACGGGCGCGCTCGGCGCGAGGGGACGACCGCCCGCGGGTTCTTCGCCGACTACGGCGCCCTGGCGACGCTGCCGCTCAGCCGTCGCGAGCTCGCCGCGGTGGACGTCCCAGTGACCGTCGTCGTCACCCCGACCGCCCGTTCGCACGACGCAGCGGCCGCGACCGCACTGGCGGAAGCGCTCGGTGACGCCGAGCTGGTCGCGTCGCTCGAAGACGCGCTCGGCTAGAGGCGGGCGACGACGGCGATCGTGCCGCCTCGTCCCGCGAGGCCTGCGGCGAGCTCGGCCGCGGCCGCGACGGGAACGAGCGGGACGGCGGCCGTCGTGATCGCGAGGTCTCGCGGCTCGGCCGGGACGGAGCGCTTGAGGAGCCGGTAGAGGTACGACGGCTCACCCGTCAACCGGCTGACCGCGCTCTGCCACATGCCGTACGGGTTGTGCTCGGCGAGGACGTGGCGCGTCGTCTCGACCTCGAAGCCGTGCGCGGCGAGCAGCGCCGAAAGGCCGCGCGGCGTGAAGTGCGTGCGATGGCGCGGCGCGTCGAGGTGGTACCAGCGTGAGCCGCCGACCCGCGCCTGGAGGCTCTCGAGGTTCGGCACGCCGACGACGAGCACGCCGCCCGGCCGCAGCCACCCGGCGATCGCCGCGACCGCCGCGCGCGGATCGTCGACGTGCTCGAGCACGTGCCACAGCGTCACCGCGTCGGCCGCCTCGATCGTCGCGTCCTCGATCCCAGCCTTGAGGAGATCGAGCCCGTGGACCTCCCGCGCCGCCCGCACCCCGCGGTCCGACGGCTCGATCCCGACCGCGTCGTACCCGGCAGCGCGCAGCGCCGCGACGAACCGGCCCCGCCCGGCGCCGGCGTCGACGACGCGCGCGGGAGGGAGGACGCCGGCGGAGCGCAGCAGCCTCAGCCGCGCCCGGTCGAACGCGGCGAGCACTGGAGCCGCCGCGCCGGAGAGGCGCGGCGACGACGACCCGTACGCGCCCGAGTCGTGCGCGTCCTCCAGCGGCGGCGCCGCCGTCACCGCACTCCCACACGACACGCACCGCAAGAGGCGAACCAGCCCGCCCCCTTCCGCGGAGACGGCGGAGCGCCACCCCCGCAGAGGGAACCCGCACGCGGGGCAGTCGGCGCGGAGATCGAGCGGCGGGGCGCCGCCGGGCGCGCCGCCGACATCGTGCGGCGGGGCGCCGCCACCCTTCATCGCGCGGCGGCGGCGACCTTCTCCGCGGTGTACGTGATGCCGTGGTCGCCGAGGAAGTCGAGGAAGGGCTCGGGGTCGACGGTCTGGGCGGGGGCGAGGGGGCCGGACTTCGCGAAGCCGGGCTCGGTCATCCGGCGGGCGATCTCGACGGCCATGACCGCCGTGATGCCGTAGACGTCGCCGCCCGAGACGACGCAGCGGCCGGCGGTGCCGTCCGCGCCGTGGGCGTCGGCGACGATGGTGAACGCGCTCGCGCGGCGGGCGTCCTCGCTCGGGCCCTCCGGCAGCCGGTCGATCAGGGCGTCGAACCCGTCGCGGACGAAGCCGCGCAGCGCCATGCCGAACGCGCCCGTCAGCGCCGGCACTGCTCCCGCCATCCACGGCGCCGGCGCGAACGTCGACGCCGTGATGCGCTGCCGCACCGTGCGGACGTCGATGTGCCGCGGCGCCGTGACGATCTCGCCGCCGGGGTAGCGGGCGACCACCTGCTCACCGATCGGATCCGGGAACGTGAACCGCTCGCCGCGGAACGACCGGCTCGCCTCGCGCCAGGACCCGCCGACGTACTCGAGGTCGCCGCCGCCCATCATCTCGAGCGCGGAGTGCATCGTCCCGCGGCTCGCGCCGAACCCGCTCACCGCGTACATGACGTCCAGCCGCTCGACGGGCTCGCGCCCCCGCGCCGCCAGGGCGCACGCGAGGTCGCCGGGCACGTAGTCGAACCCGATCGCCGGCACGATCGCGACGGGCGCGTCGGACAGGTGCTCGAAGACCTTCTGCATGTAGGGCTGCTCGCCCGTGGTGTCGCAGTAGTGCACGCCCGCGTCGACGGCGGCCTCGATGACCGGCATCCCGTAGAACGTGAACGGCCCCGCGCAGTTGATCAGCGCATCCGCGCCCGCGAACGCCTTGCGCAGCGCCCGCGGGTCGTCGACCGGCGCCGCGCGGCACTCCCAGTCGACCCCGAGCTCACCGATCAGCGCCTTCAGCTTGCCGCCGTTGCGCCCGCACAGCCGGGCGTCGAGCCCGCGCCGCTGCAGCTCACGGGCGACGAGCCGGCCCGTGTACCCCGTTGCTCCGTAGACCGCGATCACGGCGCCGAGTCTACGCCCGCCTCTCTAGACTGCCCCGCGTCAAGATGGCGACCCTCTCCCCGTCCCAGCGCGCGTGGCGCGCCCGCATCGAGGCCGTGCTCCGCGTGGCCGCGCCCGGACTCGACCTCATGCTCGCCGCCGGGGACCGGCTCAGCCGGACGGTGGAGCGCGACGACCTCGACTGGGTGCCGCCTCGCAAGGCGCTGTCCGCCGCCGAGACGCCGCGCCGGTGACCACGTCCGTCGAGGAGACGCTGGCCCGCGAGGCCGAGCAGCGGCCGCGCGCGGGCACGGCCGCGATCTTCGCGGGCGCCCTGACGCTCGTCGGCAACGTCCTGCTGACGCTGCTCACGCGGGGCGGCCCGTCGGAGGGCGACGGCTTCATCAGCATCACCGAGTCGGTCTCCACCCGCCTCCAGGGGCAGGACCCGCAGGAGCCCAGCCTGCTCGTCAAGCAGGTCGACTACTTCGGCGACAAGGTCGTCCCGCTCAGCCTCAGCACGCTCCTCACCTCGATCGCCGCGGTGCTCGCCGCCTACGCGCTCGTGTACCTCTACCGCGCCACCGCCGCCCGCGTGCCCGAGACCTCGCGGCCCGGCCTCATCGCCGCGATCTCCGGCGGCGCGCTGTTCGCCGTCGGCCACCTCCTGCGCGAGGTCGGCATCTGGGTCGGAGCGAGCAACTTCGACGGCACGACCGCCGAGCAGGCCCGCGACGTCTTCCGCGAGCCGCTCGTCGCCGCCGCCGGCCTGCTCGAGGTGCTCGGCAGCTTCGCCCTCGCGCTCGCGTTCGTGCTCATCTCCCTGGGCGCCATGCGCGCCGGCCTGCTGACGCGCTTCATGGGCATCCTCGGCGTCATCGTCGGCGCGCTGTCGGTCTTCCAGCTCGACCAGCCGCAGCTCGTCCGCTCGATCTGGCTCGTGATGCTCGGCCTCATCATCTCCCGCCGCAACCCCGGCGCGCCGCTGCCCGCGTGGGAGACCGGCCGCGCGGTCCCGTGGCCGAGCCAGCAGCAGCTCGCCGAGGCGCGCCGTGCCGCCCGCGGCGAGACGCAACCGCCTCCCGCACCCGAGGAGTCGTCAACGGACGACGACGCCGAGGGCCGGCAGCGCGAGATCAAGCGCAAGCGCAAGCGCCGCAGGTAACGATCCGCACCATCTTGGGTACCTAGACCCAAGAAGAGGGTTGCAGTCCACGACGCTTGGGAGGGCGGGATGGACACCACAGCATCGTCCGGTGTGCGCGAGTCGACGGCGGTCGACTGGGAGGGGATCGAGCGGTCCCCCGAGTTCAGGGAGCTCGTGCGGGCGCGACGGCGTTTCGTCGTCCCCGCGACCATCGGCTTCCTCGCCTGGTACCTCGGGTTCATCATCCTCGCCGGCTACGCGCCGGACTTCATGGGCGAGTCGGTGTACGAGGGGCTGACCGTCGGCTACTGCCTCGCGCTGACCCAGTTCCTGATGGTCGCCGTGCTCGGCGTCTGGTACCTCCGCAAGGCGAACCGGACGTACGACCCGATGGCCGAGCGGGTCGCAGAGAAGGCGCGGCGCTCATGATCCCCATCGCAGCCGACGTCAACGTCGAAGCGCTCACGATCTTCGGCGTGGTCCTCGCGATCACGCTCGGGATCACCTTCTGGGCGAGCCGCCGCGTCACCGGTGCGGCGCATTTCTGGGCCGCGGGCCGGTCGATCAGCGGCTTCCAGAACGGCCTCGCGATCTCCGGCGACTACCTCAGCGCCGCGTCCTTCCTGGGCATCGCGGGCCTGATCTACCTCTACGGGTTCGACGGGTTCCTGTACTCGGTCGGGTTCCTCGTCGCGTTCCTGACCGTGCTGTTCCTGCTGGCCGAGCGCATGCGCAACGCCGGCAAGTACACGATCGCCGACGTCCTGTCGTTCCGCCTCAACCAGCGGCCGGCACGGACCGCGGCGGCGCTGGGAACGCTCGCCGTCGTCGCCTTCTACCTCATCGCGCAGATGGTCGGCGCGGGCGTGCTGATCCAGGCGCTCGTCGGCATCGACTTCTCGATCGCGGTGCTGCTCACGGGCATCTTCATGCTCACCTACGTGGTCTTCGGCGGCATGCTCGCCACGACGTGGGTCCAGATCGTGAAGGCCGTGCTGCTGATGGCCTGCATCCTCGTGATGTCGGTCTTCGTGCTCGAGCGCGTCGGCTTCAACCCGATCGACCTGTTCAACGAGGCCGAGGCGAACGCGGGCGCGGACAGCACCTTCTCGCTCGGGCCGGGGACGTTCCTCGACACGCCGATCGACACGGTGTCGCTCGGGCTCGCGCTGGTGCTCGGCACGGCCGGCCTGCCGCACATCCTGATGCGGTTCTTCACGGTGCCCGACGGCAAGGCCGCGCGCGGCTCGGTCGTCTGGGCGATGGGCCTGATCGGCGTCTTCTACCTGCTGACCACGTTCATCGGCTTCGGCGCCCGGGCGGTGCTCGGTGACGCCGGCGTGGAGGCGGCGGGCAAGGGCGGCAACCTCGCCGCGCCGAACCTCGCGGAGGAGCTCGGCGGCGGCGCCGGCACGTTCGGCGGCGACGCGTTCCTCGCGATCGTCGCGGCGGTCGCGTTCGCCACGATCCTCGCCGTCGTCGCGGGCCTCGTGCTCTCGGCGTCGGGCGCGGTCGCGCACGACATCTGGTCGAACGTCATCCGTCACGACCGCGACTCCGAGCACGAGGAGATCTGGGCCGGGCGCATCGCCGCGATCGCCATCGGCGCCCTCGCGATCGCCGTCGCGATCATCGGCGGCGCCGGGTTGAACGTCTCGTTCATGGTCGGCCTCGCCTTCGCGGTGGCCGCGAGCGCCAACTTCCCGGCGCTCCTGCTCGCCCTCACCTGGCGGCGGTTCAACACCGCCGGGGCGGTGACCGGCGTCCTGTTCGGCGTCATCAGCGCCGTCGGGCTCGTGATCATCAGCCCCACCGTGTGGCCCGGCCCGGACAGCGAGGGCGGCCTCTTCAGCTGGTACGACCTGGCGAACCCGGGGATCATCTCGATCCCGCTCGGGTTCATCGGCTGCTGGCTCGGGACGATGCTCAGCCGCGAGCGCCATGCGGCGCGGAAGTTCGAGGAGCTGTATGTACGCTCCGAGACAGGCATCGGAGCGGAGCGGCCCGTCGTGACCGAGCCCGCTCCGGCGCGGCGGACCGGGGAGCCGATGCGGCCGAGCCGGCCGGTGGTGAGGCGGTAGAACGACGACGAGGGAGGACCGCATGGCCGAGGGTCTGAGCGCGACGCTCGAGGAGCTGCAGCGGGTCGAGAGGTTCGACCCGCCAGACGAGTTCCGGTCGCAGGCGCTCGTCAAGGACCGCTCGCTGCACGAGCGTGCCGCGGAGGACCCTCCGGCCTGGTGGGCCGAGCAGGCCGGTGAGCTCCACTGGTTCAAGCAGTGGGACACCGTCCTTGACGACAGCGACCCGCCCTTCTACAAGTGGTTCCAGGGCGGAACGATCAACGCGTCGTACAACTGCCTCGACCGGCACGTCGAGGCGGGCAACGGCGACAAGGTCGCGTTCCACTGGCACGGCGAGGAGGGCGAGTCGCGCGACGTCACGTACGCGGACCTGCACCGCGACGTCCAGAAGTTCGCGAACGTCCTGAAGGACAACGGGATCGGTCCCGGCGACGTCGTCGGGATCTTCCTGCCGATGATCCCCGAGGTCGTCGTCGCGATGCTGGCGTGCGCGCGGATCGGCGCGCCGCACAACGTCGTCTTCGGCGGCTTCTCGGCGGAGTCGGTCAAGGAGCGCATGCACTTCTCCGAGGCCAAGGCGCTCATCACCGTCGACGGCGCGCGGCGCAAGGGCAAGACCGCGCCGATCAAGCAGCAGGTCGACGAGGTCATGGGCGACGTCGGCTCGATCGAGCGCATCTTCGTCGTGCACAACACGGGCGACGACGCGCCCATGAGCGAGGGCCGCGACGTCTGGTACCACGAGGCGATGGAGCAGGCCGCGGACGAGTGCCCGGCCGAGGAGCTCGACGCCGAGCACCCGCTCTTCATCCTCTACACGTCCGGCTCGACCGCCAAGCCGAAGGGCATCCTCCACACGACGGGCGGCTACCTGACCGGCGTCGCATGGACGACGAAGAACGTCTTCGACCTCAAGCCGGACAGCGACGTGTACTGGTGCTCGGCCGACGTCGGCTGGGTCACCGGGCACTCCTACATCGTCTACGGGCCGCTGATGAACGGCGTGACGAGCGTGATGTTCGAGGGGGCGCCGGACTACCCCGACAAGGACATCTGGTGGAAGCTCATCGACCAGTACGACGTCACCGTCTTCTACACGGCGCCGACCGCGATCCGCTCCTGCATCAAGTGGGGCGAGGAGTTCCCGGAGCGCCATGACCTCTCCTCGCTGCGCCTGCTCGGCACGGTCGGCGAGCCGATCAACCCGAAGGCCTGGCTGTGGTACCGCGAGGTCATCGGCGGCGGGTCGTGCCCGGTCGTCGACACGTGGTGGCAGACGGAGACCGGCGCGATCATGATCACGACGTTGCCCGGCGCCGAATCGGCGAAGCCGGGCATCGCCGGCCGGCCGCTGCCGGGGATCAGCGCGCGCGTCGTGGACGAGGAGGGCAACGCGGTCGAGCCGGGCCAGCAGGGCCTGCTCGTCCTCGAGCAGCCGTGGCCGAGCATGCTCCGCACGCTGTACAAGGAGGAGGACCGCTTCGTCGAGACGTACTTCTCACGGCTCGGCAAGGAGACGTACGTCGTCGGCGACGCCGCGCGCGTCGACGAGGACGGCTACATCTCGATCGTCGGGCGCATCGACGACGTCATCAACGTCAGCGGCCACCGCATGTCGACCGCGGAGATCGAGTCGGCGATCGTGTCGCACCCCGACGTCGCCGAGGCGGCGGTCATCGGCCAGGCCGACGAGGACACGGGTCAGTCGGTCGCGGCCTTCGTGACGCTGCAGGGCGACATGGAGGGCACCGACGAGCTCGTCGGCGACATCCGCGAGCACGTGGCCAAGCGCATCGGCAAGCTCGCGCGGCCGAAGCGGGTCATCTGGGCCGGCGACCTGCCGAAGACCCGGTCGGGCAAGATCATGCGCCGGCTGCTGCGAGACATCGCGGAGGGCCGCGAGCTCGGCGACGTCACGACGTTGCGAGATCCGGGAGTGATGCAGCAGCTTCAGGACCGCGTCCAGGAGCTGCAGAAGGAGAGCGGCTGAGCCGCCCGCGGATGACCTGCACGTCCTCGTGGCGCTGCCCGGGGGCGAGCAGGCCTTCGCGTTCGAGGTGCTTGACGCGCGCCGACATCAGCGGGCCGAGCGGCCCGCGGCGGCGCGCGATCACCTCGGCCTGCAGCCCCGCCGCCTCCATGTCGGCGAGCGTGCGCGCGGTGCCGAGGATCGACGACGTGACGATCAGCAGGAACCCGCCGGGGCGCAGGTGCTCCGGCGCTCCCGCGATGAGCCGGTCGAGGAACGCGCGGCCGTCCGTGCCCGCGTCCCAGGCGCGCTCCGGCCCGCTGCCGGGCAGCTCGTCGGTCTCGGCGGGGACGTAGGGCGGGTTCGACACGATCGCGTCGAACCGCTGCCGGCCGACCGGCGCGTAGAGGTCGCCGCGCACCGCGCGGACCTTGACGTGGTTGAGCCGCGCGTTGAGCTTCGTCGTCATGACCGCACGGCGCGAGCAGTCCACGGCGGTCACGTCGCGCGCGCCGCGGCGGGCGGCGGTGATCGCGAGGATGCCGCTGCCGGTGCAGAGGTCGAGGACGGTGGCGCGCGGGGGGAGCGTCTGCTCGCGCAGGACGTCGGCGAGGAACTCCGAGTCGCTGATCGGGCGGAAGACGCCGGGAAGGGTCACGAGGCGCACGGACGCGTACTCTCCACGCGCTTGAGCCGCCAAACGGACCTCCACGCCATGTTCGACGCCCCGGCGCCGCTGACGGTCGGGGTCGAGGAGGAGCTCATGCTGCTCGACGGCCGGACGCTGGACCTGGCGCCGCGGGCGCCCGAGGTCGTCGGGCGGCTGGCGGGGGACGAGCGGTTCAAGCTCGAGCTGCCGGCGTCGCAGGTGGAGATCGTGCTGCCGCCGCTGGAGTCCGCGGCCGCGGTCGAGGCCGCGCTGCTGGCCGCCCGCCGCGATGCGGCGGCCGCCGCGGCGGAGGACGGGCTGCGGCTGGCGGGCGCCGGCGTGCACCCGTTCGCGTCGCCGCTGGGGGAGCTCAACCACGGACCGCGGTACGAGCTGATCGCGGCGCAGTACGGCGACATCGCTCGGATGCAGCTCGTCTTCGCGCTGCAGGTCCACGTCTGCGTGCGGGGCGCCGACCGTGCCCTGGCGGTGCACGAGGGGCTGCGCGCGCATCTGCCCGCGATCGCCGCGCTGGCGGCGAACGGCGCCGTGTACGCGGGGCGCGACACCACGCTCGCTTCGGTCCGTCCACAGCTGTCGCGGCTGCTGCCGCGCCAGGGCATGCCGCCCTCGATCGCGTCGTGGGAGCAGCACGCCGCGACGCTGGCTCAGCTCGACGACCCGGCGCAGTGGTGGTGGGAGCTGCGGCCGCATCCGACGCACGGAACGCTCGAGGTGCGGGTCGCGGACACGCAGGCGACCGTCGCCGAGGCGGCGGCGCTCGCGGCCGTCGTCCACGCGCTGGCGGCGCAGCTCTCCTCGGCGTTCGACGAGGGCCGGCCGCTCGAGGTCCCCGCGCACTGGCAGCTGGAGGAGGAGCGCTGGCGCGCGCTGCGGTTCGGGCTGGCCGACGACGGGCTGCGGGGCCGGGTCGCGGCGCTGCTCGACGCGGTCGAGCCCTTCGCCGCGAAGCAGGGCGCCTCGGCGCAGCTCGCGGTCGCGCGGCGGATGCTCGCGGCGGGCGGCGGCGCAGAACGCCAGCGCGCCGCGTTCCGGTCCGGTGGGGCGTCGCGGGTTGCAGAGGAACTCGCCGACTGCTTCCTGACGGACGCTCATGGGTAGGTTCCTGACGAGGTGCTGTCCCTCCCGATGCCTCGCGGTGCGCTGACCGAGCAGCTGCTCGACGCGCTCACGCGCCCCGTCCACACCCTCGAAGCGCTGCCCGTTCCGTCGCCGGCCGATCCACTGGCCGACGAGGACCTCCAGCTCGCGCTGTACTGCTGCTACGAGCTGCACTACCGCGGGCTGCCCGGCGTCGACGAGGCGTGGGAGTGGGAGCCGTCGCTGCTTGCCCTGCGCCGCGAGCTCGAGACGGTGTTCGACCGCGGGCTCGTCGCCCTCGCCGGCCCCGTCGACGCATCCGAGCAGGTGGAGCCCGAGGAGATGGACGTCGCCCTGCGCGCGATCGCCGAGAGCGACGACGGCCCCTCGCTGTCGCAGTTCGTCGAGCGGCAGGCCACGCTCGACCAGGTGCTCGAGTTCGTCGTGCACCGGTCGGCGTACCAGCTCAAGGAGGCCGACCCGCACGCCTGGGCGATCCCGCGGCTCAGCGGCCCCGCGAAGGCGGCGCTGGTCGAGATCGAGGCCGACGAGTTCGGCGGCGGCCGGCCGGAGCGGGTTCACGCGGTGCTCTTCGCGCAGGCGATGGACGAGCTCGGCCTGGACGCGCGGTACGGCGCCTACCTCGACCTCATCCCGGCGCTGACGCTCGCGACGGTCAACCTCATGTCGCTGCTCGGCCTGCACCGCGCCCGCCGCGGCGCGATCATCGGCCACCTCGCGCTCTTCGAGATGACCTCGACCGTGCCGAACCGCCGCTACGGCAACGGCCTGCGCCGCCTCGGCTTCGGCGAGCGCGCGACGGCGTTCTTCGACGAGCACGTCGAGGCCGACGCGGTTCACGAGGCAGTCGCCGCGGTCGACCTCGCAGGAGGCCTCGTCCGCGCCGAGCCGGCGGTCTGCGGAGACCTCCTCTGGGGAGCCCGCGCGCTCGTCGCGATCGAGGCCCGCTGGGCCACCGAGCTCCTCGCCGCGTGGGACGAGGGGCGCACGTCGTTGCGCGCGCCCCTGGCCGAGACGACCGCGGCGTAGCCCGCGCCGGCCTCACTGCGCGGGCGGCTCGCCGCTCGTGTGCGTGAACGCCTTGTCGACGATCTTCCACTCGCCGTGGATGCGGGCGAGCGTGAAGAGGTCGACGAACGAGACCGTGCCCCAGAAGCAGTCCTCGACGAGCTTCGCGGTCGCGATGTCGCCCGTCTGCTCCACGGCGGTGACCTCCGCCCTGTAGCTGCCGTCCGGATCGGCGGGCTGGCCGGCGAGCAGCCCGATCATCTCGCTGATCGGCTCGTCGTAGCGCTGCCCGCCCATGCAGCCCCACATCCGCGCGTCCGGATGGAAGGCACGGCGGAGCTTGGCGGTGTCCCCGTCTCGAGCGCCCTCGACGTAGAGCTCGACGCACCGAGTGATCTCACCCGTCTCTTGCGTGGTGGCGGCCATGACCTCCTCCTGTCGATCGGGTCGGGCCGAAGCTACTCCGGGTCCGGAGCAGCCGCAAGGGGGTCGTCGTCGCGGCTGAAGCGCTCGTTCCCGCCGCGCTGCTCGGCGCCGCTGGGCGCCTTGAACCGCACGAGCGAGTGGCTGCCGTCGCAGAACGGGCGCAGCCGGGACTTGCCGCAGCGGCACAGGGCGACGGTCTTGCGGCCGACCTCGATCTCGTTGCCGTCCTGGTCCTGCAGGCGGAACGGGCCGCGGACGAGCAGCGGCCCGTCGCGGTAGGGGGTGATGATGACCTCGTCGGCGCTCACGTCCGGCTCCTACCCCGCGGGCGGGCGGACCTACGCCAGGGCGTCGAGCTTCGCCTGGGTGCGCATCTCGGAGAGGATGCGCTCGAGCCGGGGCTCGGTGTCCGTGTCGACGTGCGTCATCGCGGCGGCGATGGACGGGTGGACCGCGGCGATCTGGCGGTGCATCTCGTGGGCGACGGCGCGGTAGGCGGGGTGGCCCTCGCGGCCGGAGCGCAGCTCCACGAGGTGCATCGCCTCGCGCGCGTTGAGGTCGAGGACGAACCGGATGCGGAAGCCGAGGCAGAGCGCGTAGACCGCCTCGCGCTCGAGGCCCGCGCCGACGAGGCGCGCATGCTCGGCGCGCGAGGCCTCGAGGCCGGCGCGGTAGGCATCCGCGACGCCCGCCTCCTCGAGCTCCTCGGGGACGCCGGCGCCGAGGTCCGGCGTCAGGCGCTGCCACTGCACGGTGAGCATCCGGTGGCGCTGGAGGTCGCGGAACGCCCCGTAGTCGGCGACGACCTCGAAGCGGTACCGCAGCGCCTCGAACCCGCGGCCGGGACGGTGGCGGCGGTTCTCGCGCTCGCCGACGAGATCGGTGAGCAGGGCGGTGCGCTCGTCGGTGCCGAGCGCGGCGATGCGGATCCGGGCGTCCTCCTCGGACACGGCGCCCGCCTCGAAGAGCAGCGCGGCGAGCAGCGCCTCCTCGTCGCCGTCGACGTGCAGCAGCCGCACCGACGGCCCGTCGTCGCGCGGGGTGGAGCGATCGAGGCCGAGCTTGGCGACCCAGCGCTCGGCGGCCGCGTCGCGGGTGCGCAGGTGCTCGACCCAGCGGCCGCCGCGGTCGGGCCGCTCGATGCGCGCGACGAAGCTCGGCATGACCGCCTTGACCGCGTCGAGGATCCACGCGCCGTACTGGCGCGCCTCCGGCAGCGGGTGGGCGAGCAGGTGGAGGATGAGCTGCTCGTACGTCTGACCCGTCGCGTAGATCCCCATGTGCGAGAGCGACGCCGCCGGCAGCAGCCCGCGCAGGAGGTCGAGCGCCTTCGCCTTGCACGCCCGCGTCCGCGCCGCAGAGGGGTCGCCGGGGAACGAGCCCTCGACCCACGCGAGCACCTTCGGCAGCGCCTCGGCGTACGTCGTGAAGAGCCCGTCCATCGCGCGCTCGTACTCGGGCCCGAGCGTCTCGTCGCGGTAGTAGCGGTACGCGCTCGTCCCCTCCATCGGGTGGTCGTACGCGATGTACCGCGTCGACTGCTCGAGGTACGCGCCGAGCCGGGGGCGCTGGAGGACCTTCGTGAGGACGTTGGACGTCCACTCGCAGGCGACGTGCATCCCGCCGAGCTGCGCCACCGAGTCGTCGCCGTAGCCGAGGAAGATGCGCTCGTACAGCTCGGCCGCCCGGGTCCCCTCCTCCGTCTCGTCGAGGCCGCCGGTCGCGACGTCGAGCGAGCCCGCGAACTCGTCCAGGAAGAGCCGCCGGAGCGTGCCCGGATAGCGCGAGTAGCGCGCGAAGAGCGCCCCCTTGACGGTCTCCGGCAGGTTGACCAGCGCGAAGACCGGACGGTCAGGGTGGGTGAAGTGGGGGGCGAGGCGAGCCTGCTCCGCCTCGGTGAAGCTCTCGACGGGGTACCGCACGGGGAGGCCACCCTAGTACCCCCGCGCGATGGAACCCCGGCCGCGTCGACGCGATCCCCGCACGGAGCGGGAACCGCGCCGGGAGAGCCGCTAGGCCTCGTCCTTCTTGGTGGCGTCCGAGCCCTCGAGCTCCGGGGCGATGTCGCCGCCCTCGGTGGTCAGCTCGGGGCCGTCGCCGACGCCCGTCGCCGTGCCGGCCGGCTCGTCGCCGACGGCGGGGTCGACCGTCGGAGCGGCGGGCGGCTCGGGCTCGAGGTCGGCGGGCGGCGTGCCCGTCGACGCCGTCTCGACCGGCGGAGGCGTGGCGGCGGCCGTCGCGGGCGAGCCGCCGTTGGGAGCGGGCGCCGCGGGGGTCGGGACCGACGGCGACGCGGGCGTCTGCGCGGTCGACGGCGGGGTCCACTGCGCCTCGCTGGCGTCCTGCTTGCGGCCGGCGAGCTTCTTGAGCAGCAGCGTCGTGGCCACGAAGCCGGCGCCGATGAGCGGCAGCTTGCGCGCGAACCTGTACGACTTGTGGGCGTTGCGGGCGACGCGGAGAGCGACGAGTCCGCGGACGACGAGCCTCGCGTAGCCGAGCGCCTGCTCGGCGTGCGTCGGCTCCTTCTTGCGGCGGATCAGCTTCATGTCCTCGCGCCTACCCCGGGGGCCGACGCTTCAGCCGGAGACCGCGGCGGGGCCGCGCGGCGACGGGTCAGGAGTTCGGGTTGCCCGTCGCCTTCTCGGGCCCCGAGTCCTGGCCGGCCGACGTGTCGGGCGACGCCTGGTTGGCCCCGCCGGTGCCGGAGTCGGGGCCGTCGTTCGTGCCCTCGCCCGCGGGGTTGCTCTCCGGATAGCCCTGGCCGGTGCCCTGCTTGCGCGGGTCCTCGGTCTGGTCCGGCTCGCGTTCGTCGTCCATCGTTGCCTCCTGCGGAAGGGGTCGCCTTAAAGCAGGTTGCCCAGCGCGGTGCCCGTCTCACGCACGAGATCGAACAACGGCCCCGGCACGACGCCCGCGACGATCGTCGCGGCAGCCGCCACGACGGCGACGAAGGCGACCTCGGGATGCGTCCGCGGGATGTCGGCGTCCGCGACGGCGGCGGCGGGGAGCGGCTCCTCGTCGGTGCCCGCGATCTCCGCCGACCCGCCGGCCAGCAGCGGCCGCGCCGCGGGAACCGGGCGCACCGCCGCCACGGCGGGGCGCATCCACACGGCGGCGACCACGCGCAGGTAGTACGCGAGCGACACGGCCGACCCGAGGACGATCACGATGCCGAGCCACGTGTAGCCGTTGTCGACCGCCGCCTCGATCAGGAAGAACTTGCCGATGAAGCCGCCGGTCGCGGGGATGCCGGCGAGGCCGAGCATCGCGATCGTCAGCGGCACGCCGAGCACGGGCTTGTCCGGGCCGATGCCCGCCACCGAGTCGATGCCGTCGCCAAGGCCGGCCTCGCGCTCGCGCGCGACGATCACCGCGAACGCGGCGAGGTTCATCGCCAGGTAGACGGCGAGGTAGAAGCACACAGCCCGCACGCCGAGCGACGTCGCGACCAGCACGCCGGCCAGCAGGTACCCGGCCTGCGCAACCGACGACCATGCGAGCAGCCGCTTGAGCGACGTCTGCCCGATCGCCGCGACGTTGCCCACGACGATCGTGATCGTGGCGAGCACCGCCAGCGCCGGCGCCCAGACGTCCCAGGCGTCGATCAGCGCGACGTCCATGATCCGCAGCAGCACGCCGAACGCCGCCGCCTTCGTCGCCACGGCCATGAACGCCGTGACCGGCGTCGGCGCGCCCTCGTAGACGTCGGGCGTCCACTGGTGGAACGGCGCCACCGAGGCCTTGAACGCCAGGCCGACGACGACGAGCCCGACGCCGCCGAGCAGCATCGTGTCCGACTCGAGGCCGCCCTCACGGATGACCTGCGCCATCCCGCCGAAGTCCGTCGAGCCCGTCGCGCCGTAGAGCAGCGCCAGGCCGTAGAGCAGCGTCGCCGACCCGACCGACCCGAGGATGAGGTACTTCAGCCCCGACTCGAGCGACTTCTCGCGCCGCATCTCCGTCGCGCACAGCACGTACAGCGGGATCGAGAGCAGCTCGAACCCGAGGAACAGCGACACGGTGTTCTGCGCCGCGACGAGCACGCTCATGCCGCCGATCGACGCGAGCAGCATCGCGTGGTACTCGCCGTGCGCCGCCTCGCGCGGCGCGAGCGACCGCCACGACAGGAGCACCGCGGCGATGCCGCCGACGGCGAAGAGGAAGTTCAGGAACAGCGCCAGCTCGTCGATGCGCAGCGCGCCCGACATGATCGACTTGTCGTCGCCCCACTGCCAGATCGACAGGCCGAGGAACGCACCGAGCGCGGCGATCGACAGCAGCGGGACGAGCGTCTCGCGGATGAACCGCGCGCGCAGCAGCCCGGTGAGCAGGACGAGCATTGACCCGCCGAGGACCGCGAGCAGCGGCGACAGGCCGGCCCAGTCGATGTGCGGGCCCTGGAGATCGGCGGCGAGGATCACTTGGCCACCTCCGCCCGGGACGTCTCGGCGATCCCGTCCGCGCGCTGCGCGGCGGCGATCGACCGGTTGATGTCGCGCTCGCCCTTCTCCAGCGGCAGCTGCGGGTACAGCGCGAGCGCGAGGATCACGCCGACCAGCGGCACGAGGACGAGCCCGTCGGCGAACCGCATGTCACGCGACTCCGCCCGCGGCCCGACGCGGTTGTGCATCGCGCCGATGAAGAGACGCAGCGCGTAGACGCTCGCCAGCACGACGCCGGTCGAGGCGACCAGCGCGATGACGAGGTTGTCGCGGAAGACCCCGAGCAGGATCATGAACTCGCCGACGAAGTTCGACGAGCCCGGCATGGCCAGCGTCGCGAACACGACGATGAGGAACATCGCGGCGAGCACGGGGGCGCGGAACGCGAGGCCGCCCATGTCGCGCAGGTCGTCCGACCCGCCGGCGCGCGCCGCCAGCAGCCCGACGATGAAGAACGCCGGCGCCACGACGAGGCCGTGGTTGAAGGACTGGAGGATCGCGCCCTGGGCGCCCTCCTGCTCCAGCGAGAAGATGCCGAGCAGGATGAACCCGAGCTGCGCTATCGACGAGTACCCGAGGATCAGCCGCGTCTCGGTGGTCGTGAACGCCATCGCCGACCCGTAGAGGATCGACGCCAGCCCGATGACCAGCATCAGCAGCTGGAAGTCCGAGGACGCGTCGGGGAAGAGGGGCAGCACGATGCGCAGGAACCCGTAGGCCGCGACCTTCGACATCACGCCGGAGAAGACGGCCAGCACCGGCAGCGGCATGGTCCGGTAGCCGTCGGGGACCCAGCCGTGCAGCGGGAACGCCGGCATCTTCACGAGGAACGCCGCCGCGAAGCAGAGGAAGATCCACCGCTGCGTGCCGTCGCCGAGGCTGTTGCGCTGCAGATCGCTCAGCACGAACGAGACGCCGCCGTCGCCGGCGCTCAGCACGCCGGTCGCGACCGCCGCGGCGAGCATCAGCAGCGAGCCGACGAGCGTGTAGATGAAGAGCTTCGTGATCGCCGGTATCCGGTTCGGCCCGCCCCAGATGCCGGTGAGGAAGAACACCGGCACGAGCATCAGGTCGAAGAAGACGACGAACAGCGCGAGGTCCTGCGCGAGCAGGGCGCCGAGCACGGCGGTGTGGGCGAGCGAGAGGTGGAAGAAGAACTGCTTCTCGCGCTCCCGGCGCGCCTCGAGGACCGCCCACAGCATCGAGACGCTGAACAGCAGCGTCGCGAGCACGATGAGGAACAGGTTCACCCCGTCGACGCCGAGCTTGTAGTGGATCCCGAGCTCGCTGATCCACGTCTCGTCGGTGACGTGCTGCAGGCCGCGGACGCCGGAGTCGAAGTCGACCACCAGGGCGATCGCGTAGGCCAGTGCGCAGAGCGAGCCGACGAGCGCCACCCACCCCGCGACCGCGCGCGGAAGGAACAGCGCCAGCAGGCCGAACGCGAGCGGCAGCCAGAGGACGAAGGAGAGGTGCAGGGTCACGAGGCCTTGATCAGGACGTAGAGGAGGACGCCGGCCATGCCGACCAGCAGCAGCGCGGCGTAGGCGCGCAGGAAGCCGGTCTGCAGCGCGCGGGCGGCGGCGCTGCCGGCGCGGACGATGCCGCTGGCGCCCCCGACGAGCGTGCGGTCGACGAAGACCCGCTCGAAGGTGCTCTGCGCGAAGCGGCCGAACGCGGCGGACGGGCGGACGAAGAGGCGGTCGAGCGCCTCGTCGGCGTACCACTTGTTGACGAAGAGCCGGTGCAGCGGGGCGAAGCGCTCCTGCACGCGGCGCGAGGTGCCGGGCTTGCGGACCCAGATCGTGTACGCGAGCGCGATGCCCGCGACGCCCACGATCGCGCCGACGACCAGCCCGACGAGCACGAAGCCGTCCGACGGATCCAGCGCCTCGTAGTACCTCGAGCCCTCGAACGTGGGCGCGAGGAACTCGTGGATGACGTCGGTCACGTGGAACGGGATCTGCAGCACGCCGCCGACCGTCGCGAGCACGGCGAGGATGCCCATCGCGGCCTTCATCGGGAAGGCGTGCTCGGCGATGTGGTGCTCCGGCCCCGGGAAGCCGACGTCGGTGTCCTCCTCCTCGCCCGTCATCGGGTTGCGCGGGACGTCCGCGTGGTGGAGGTGGCCGCCCTCGAGCTCGCGCGCCTCGGGCGAGGGCTCGCCCCAGAAGGCGCGGAAGATCATGCGCCACGTGTAGATCGCGGTGATGAACGAGCCGACGTAGCCGAGCACGTAGGCGATCCAGTGCCAGCCGCCGCGCTCGCCCATGAGCGCGAGGATCTCGTCCTTCGAGAAGAAGCCGGAGAACGGCGGTATGCCGGACAAGGCGAGGCCGCCGACGACGAAGCACCCGAACGTGAACGGCATCGCCTTGCGGAAGCCGCTCATCTTGTCGAGGTCCTGGACCCCGGCCATCGCGCCGATGATCGAGCCGGCCGCCATGAAGAGCAGCGCCTTGAAGAAGGCGTGCGTCATGAAGTGGAAGATCCCCGCGGCGTAGGCGCCGGCGGAGACGGCCATGATCATGTAGCCGATCTGGGACATCGTCGAGTAGGCGATGACCCGCTTGAGGTCGGTGACGGCGAGGCCGATCGTGCCCGCCACGAGCAGCGTCAGCAGGCCGATGATCGTGCCGACGTCCGCGGCGGCGGGGGCGCGCTCGAACAGCGGCCACATGCGCGCGATGAGGTAGACGCCGGCGGTGACCATCGTCGCCGCGTGGATCAGGGCGGAGACGGGCGTCGGGCCCTCCATCGCGTCCGCGAGCCACGTGTGCAGCGGGATCTGAGCCGACTTCGCGAACGCGCCGACGAGCAGCAGGATGCAGCCCGCGACGAGGTCGGCGTCGTTCGTGCCGGGGAACGCGGTGCCGACCTCCTCGAACGTCTTGAGGAAGTCGAGCGTGCCGGTGCCCTTGAAGATGAAGAACGTGCCGAGCACGAGGCCGACGTCGCCGAGCACGTTGATGACGAAGGCCTTGATGCCCGCCGCCGTCGCCGTGTTCCGCCGGTACCAGAACGAGATCAGCAGGTACGACGCGGCGCCGACGAACGCCCACCCGACGATGAGGATCACGAAGTTGCCCGCGAGGATCAGCGTGAGCATCGAGAAGACGAAGAAGTTGAGGTACGAGAAGTACCGGCTGTAGCCGCGGTCGCCGCTGAGGTAGCTGATCGAGTAGAGGTGGATCAGCGTCGAGACGCCGGTGATCGTCACCGTCATGAAGACGCTGAGCGGGTCGACCAGCAGCGAGAGCTGCGCGTCGAGGCGCTGTCCCCCGCCGGCCGCGACGTTCGCGTAGTCCCACGCGACCGCGACGACGTGCCGCTCCTCCTCGTGGAGGTCGAGCAGCGCGAGCAGCATGAGGATCGCGGTGACGAACGACGCGCCGAGGAAGAGCGTCCCGATGTAGCCGGGAGTGCGTCCCTTGAAGACTCGGTAGCCGAGGGCGTTGACGATCGTGCCGGCAAGCGGCAGGAGCAGCGTCAACCACGCGAACGTCTTGACGGACGTCATGTCAGCCGTGCAGCTCCCGCAGCTCGTCGACGTCGATGGGCAGCCGCCGCCGGTGCATGGCGACGATGACGCCGAGGCCGACGGTCACCTCGCAGGCGGCGACGACCATGACGATGATGGCCATGATCTGGCCCTCTTCGTTGCCGTGCATCCGCGCGAAGGCGAGGAACGCGAGGTTCGCCGCGTTGAGCATCAGCTCGAGGCAGAGCAGGATCACGAGCGGGTCGCGGCGGATGAGGACGCCGCCCGCGCCGATGGCGAAGATGAACGCGGAGACGACGAGGTACCAGGAGACGTTCACCAGCCGCCCTCCCGGTCATCGGCGCCGCGGCCGGCGCCCGCCGCGATCTCCGGCCGCTTCGCCGCCTCGACGTCCGGGACGCCGGAGCCGACGGCCTCGCGCATCGTCCCGCTCTCGGCGGGGCGCACGAGCTCCATCGCGCTGACGGTCATCGCGTCCTCGTCGACCCGGATGCCCCCGCGGCGGCGGGCGAGCACGACGGCGCCGACGGCGGCGATCGTCAGCAGGATCGACGCGAGCTCGAAGGGCAGCAGGAACTTCGTCAGCAGCAGCTGGCCGATCGCCTCGGGTGTGCCGAAGCCGGGCTGCGTCTCGGTCGCGGCGCGGTAGGCGGCGCCCTCGGTGTCGATCGCCTTCAGGCCGGTGCCGAGCAGCGCGATGCACAGCTCGATGAGCACGCCGCCCACGACGAGGTACGTGATCAGGCGGAGGTTCGGCCCGAGCGGGGTCCCGACCGGCTCGGCGCTGCCGATGTACGCGACAACGAAGACGTAGAGGACCATGACCGCGCCCGCGTACACGACGACCTGCGCCGCGGCGACGAACTCCGCGCGCAGCAGCAGGAACAGCGCGGCGAGGCACAGCAGGTGCCCGACGAGCGCGAGCACGCTGTAGAAGGGGTTCTCGTAGTAGAAGACGACCCCGAACGCCCCGGCGAGGGCTCCGATGGCGGCGACGAAGAAGAAGAGCTCGGCCATGAGGCGCGCGGAAGCCTAGCCAGCCCTCACTCGCCCTCACGGCGCAGCGGCGTGCGCTCGAGCGGCTCGGTGAGGAGCATCTCCTTCGTGAAGATGAGGTCCGACCGGTTGTAGTCGCTCATCTCGTAGTCGTGCCCCATCGTGATCGCGTCGAACGGGCACGCGACCTCGCAGTAGCCGCAGAAGATGCAGCGCGACAAGTTGATCTCGTAGACGGCCGCGTAGCGCTCGCCGGCCGAGACGCGGTGCTCGGGCGTGTTCTCCGCCGCGACGACGCGGATGCAGTCGACGGGGCAGGCGGCCGCGCACAGCGAGCAGCCGACGCACTTCTCCAGCCCGGTGTCCTCGAAGCGGTGCAGCCGGTGCCGCCCGCGGAAGCGCGGGTAGACCGGCGTCTTCTCCTCGGGGTACTGGATCGTGCTCGGCTTCTCGAGCAGCCGGCCGAAGGTCGTCTTGAGCCCGCGCAGCGTCTCGCCGAACACGCGATAGGCGCCGCCGGCGCCGCCGGGCTCGGGCGCGCGGACGACCTCGACGACGTCGGGACCGGGGTCGTAGGGAGTCATCAGTCGAGCGTCACCACCAGGATCGCCGTGACCAGCGCGTTGAGCGTGGCCAGCGGCAGGAGGACCTTCCAGCCCAGCGACATGAGCTGGTCGTAGCGCAGGCGCGGCAGCGTCGCGCGCACCCACATGAAGAAGAACAGGAAGAGGAACATCTTCCCGAGCACGACGAACGGGTCGACCCACGTCGGCGGGTCGATGCCGAACGGCAGCAGCCAGCCGCCGAGGAAGAAGGTCGTCGCCAGCAGCGAGACCGTGAGCATGTTCAGGTACTCGGCGAAGAGGAAGGCGACCATCTTCGTGCCGCCGTACTCCGTCATGTAGCCCTGCACGAGCTCGGCGTCCGCCTCGGGGAGGTCGAACGGCGCGCGGTTGGTCTCCGCGAAGCCGGCGACCAGGAAGATGAGGAAGCCGACGATCTGCGGGACGATGTACCACATGCCCTGCTGGGCGTCGACGATGCCCGTCAGCGACAGCGTGCCCGCGGTCATGAGCACGCCGACGAGCGCGAGGCCCTGCGACACCTCGTACGAGATGAGCTGGGCGGCGGCGCGCATCGCGCCGAGGAACGAGTACTTCGACCCGCTCGCCCAGCCGCCGAGCATGAGCCCGTAGAACGCGATCGCGCCGAACGCGAAGACGTAGAGGACGCCGATCGAGACGTCGATGCCGTAGAGGCCGACCTCGGTGCCGAAGATGTCGACGGTGTCGCCGAACGGGATGATCGCGAACGCGGCGACCGCGGTCATGATCGAGATCACCGGCGCGAGCGTGTAGAGGAACGGGATCGCGGTCTTCGGCCGCACGTTCTCCTTCGTCGCGAACTTCACGATCTCCGCCAGCGGCTGGAACGCGCCGAACGGGCCGACGCGGTTCGGGCCGTAGCGCATCTGGAAGCGCCCGAGGATCTTGCGCTCGCCGATGATGACGAGCGGCAGGAGCTGCAGGGCGACGACGAAGATGACGATCCCCTTGAGGACCTGGATCCACCAGTCCTCGTAGACCGCGGCATCAGCCAGGACCGTCACGGCTTGCGCACCTCCACCAGCTCCTCGCCGGTGAGCGCGTTCGCCGCGTCCTCGGCCACGTTCTCCTCCAGGAAGACCGTCCCCGCCGGCATGTCGTGCCGCAGGGCGACGGTCGCGCGCACGCGGGTGCCGTTCGCGCCGACCTCGACGCGCTCGCCGTGCGTGAGCCCGAGTCGCGCCGCGTCCTCCGGCGACATCTCGGCCCGCTGGCGCGCGGTCAGGAACTTCAGGGCCGGCGACACCTCGACCTCGGGCGCCGCCCAGATCGACCGGAAGGTGCCGAGGCGCAGGCGCCCGTTCGGGCTGGCCGCGGGCGCCGGTGAAGAGGGGGTCTCCGCGCGCGCGGGGATCTCGGGGAACGCCGAGGCGGCGTCGCGCTCGTGCCAGCGGATGCCCTTGCCGGCGATCTCGTCGAGCGTCAGCCCGGCGTAGAACGGCACCGCGGCGGCGAGCTGCTGGAACGCCATGCCGCCGGTGAAGACGCCGAGGTCGAGGCCGGCGCGCGAAGCGATGTCGGCGATGACCTGCCACTCGAAGCGGTTGCCGCCCTGGTGGCCGATCGACTGGCGCACGCGCTGCAGGCGGCCGTCGGGGTGCACGACCGTGCCCTCCTTCTCGGCGCCCGACTCGTGCGGGAAGACGATCGTCGCGTGCTCGCGGATGCCCTCGGTGAGGAACGCGGCGTGCGCGATGACGGTGCTCGCGCGGTCGAGGCCGCGCTGCCACGTCGTGCGGTCCGGCAGCTCGCGCAGCGGATCGACGTTGAGCAGGTAGACGGCGGCCAGCGACCCGTCGGCCAGCGCGGCGCCGATCTCCGGCGTCGCGCGCCCGGCCGGCGCCTCGGCGTAGCCCGGCGCGACGCCGGGCGCGAAGCCCGCCTCGCGCAGGCCGCGGCCGTTCGTGCCGGCCGGCACCTCGAGCAGCCCGGCGCCCTTGCGCCCGCGCAGCGACAGCGCCTCGGCGAGCGCGAGCACGCCGGCGGCCGAGCGCAGGCGCTCGCCCCACACGACGACGACGTCGGTGCCGATGCCGCCGAGCCAGTCGGCCAGCCCGCGCACGTCCTGCTCCGACGCGCCCGCCGCCGAGGCGGCCGACGCGATGTCGCCGCCGCGGAGCGCCGCCGCCAGCGCGGCGGCGAGCTCTCCGCCCCGGCCCGGCGCGTAGCGCACCGAGACCGCGGCGTTCGGGTCCAGCGCGGACGGGCGCGAGGTGGCGACCGCGAGCTTCACGCGGTTGCGCCGCACGCCCTTGCGGATGCGCAGGTCGAGGATCGGCGCGTCGTCGATCGGCTCGGTGTCGAGCACGAGCACGGCGTGCGCCCAGTCGAGGTCCTCGACCTCGGCCTGCAGCGCCGGATCGGCGAGCGCGAGCAGGTCGTCGCGCGACCGCGACCCGTACGGGGCGCTGTCGAGATCGGTCGCGCCGAAGCCCTCGCGCAGCAGCCGCTGCAGCAGGAAGGCCTCCTCGTTGGTGGTCTCGCCGCCGGCGATCGCGCCGATGGCGCCGCCGGCGCGCCTCAGCGCGGCCGCGGCCTCGTCGAGCGCACGCTCCCACGACACGGGGCGCAGCTCGCCGCCGTCGCGGACCATCGGCTCGGTGATGCGCTCGTCGACGTGCGCCGCCTGGTAGGCGAAGCGGCCCTTGTCGCACAGCCAGCCGTCGTCGACGGCGTCGTTGTCGCGGCCGAGCACGCGCAGGACGCGCTCGTCACGGACGGTGAAGGTGACGTTGCACTGCGACGGGCACAGCGTGCAGATCGACGCGGCGTTCTCGATGTCCCACGGGCGCGCGCGGAAGCGGTACGGGCGCGAGGTCAGCGCGCCGACCGGGCACAGCTCCGTGATGTTGCCGCTGAACGGCGCGACGTAGGGATGGCCGTCGAAGGTCGAGACGTACGTCGCGGCGCCGCGCTCCTGCAGGACGAGCTGGTAGTCCTCGGCGACCTCCTGCGAGAACCGCACGCAGCGGTAGCAGAGGATGCAGCGCTCGCGGTCGATGTGGATGAGCGGCGACAGCGCGAGCGGCTTCTGGAAGTGGCGCTTGGGCTCGATGAACCGCGAGCGGCCGCCGCCCCACCCGAACGAGATGTCCTGCAGCGGGCACTCGCCGCCCTTGTCGCAGACCGGGCAGTCGAGCGGGTGGTTGACGAGCAGGAACTCGACGACCGCCTCCTGCGCGGTGCGCACCCGGTCGGTCTGCGTGTGGACGACCATGCCGTCCTTGACCGGCGTCGAGCACGCGGTCTGCAGCTTCGGGATGCCCTCGACCTCGACGAGGCACATGCGGCACGCGCCCACCGGCTGGCCGAGCTTCGGCTCGTAGCAGAAGACCGGGATCTCGATGTCGCCGTACTTCGCGGCGTCGACCAGCATCGCGTTCTGGGGCGCGGTCACCTCGAGGCCGTCGATGGTGAACGTCACCATCTGCACGTCGGGACGCGGCATCGCTCAGTGCGCTCCCTGCAGGACTTGGAGCGGGACGTCGAGGGGCTCGTCGAGCGCCAGCTCGTTGCGGCGCCGCGCCTCCTCGATGTACGCCTCGAACTCGGGCCGGAACTTCGCGACCATCGAGCCGACCGGCATCGCCATCGCGTCGCCGAGGACGCAGAGGCAGTTGCCGATGATGTTCTCGCAGACCGACGCGACGATGTCGAGGTCCATCGGGGTCGCCTCGCCCGACTTGATGCGCTCGAGCATCTTCACGGTCCAGTTCGTGCCCTCGCGGCACGGCGAGCACTTCCCGCACGACTCGTGGCGGTAGAACTCGGCCGTCCACAGCGCGACGTCGACGACCGAGTGCGAGTCGTCGATGACGATGATCGCGCCGGACCCGAGCATCGAGCCGGCCTTCGCCATCGAGTCGAAGTCATACGGCAGGTCGAGGTGCTCGGGCAGCAGCACCGGCGCGCTCGAGCCGCCGGGGAACCAGAACTTGACCTCGCGCCCGTCGGGCGGGCCGCCGGCGAGGTCGTAGATGATCTCCCGCGCGGGGATGCCGAGCTCGATCTCGTAGTTGCCGGGCCGCTTGACGTTGCCCGACACCGACACGAGCTTCGTGCCGGTCGACGTCTCGGTGCCGATCGTCGCGTACTCCGCGCCGCCCATCGCGAGGATGTGCGGCACGGTCGACAGCGTCTCGACGTTGTTGATGAGGGTCGGCCCCTGGTAGAGGCCCTGGTTCGCGGGGAACGGCGGCTTCAGGCGCGGGTTGCCGCGCTTGCCCTCGAGCGAGTCGAGCAGCGCCGTCTCCTCGCCGCAGATGTACGCGCCCGCGCCGCGGTGCACGACGAGCGACAGCGTCAGGTCCGAGCCGAGGATCCGCTCGCCCAGGTAGCCGGCCCGCTCCGCCTCGGCGACCGCCGCGTCGAGGACGTCGGCCTGCAGCGCGTACTCGCCGCGGATGTAGATGAACGCGCGGTTGATGCCCGCCGCGTACGCGGCGATGATCATGCCCTCGATGAGCTGATGCGGGTTCTTCTGCATCAGCTCGCGGTCCTTGAAGGTGCCGGGCTCGGACTCGTCCGCGTTGCAGCAGAGGTACTTGTCCATCGAGCCCTTCGGCAGGAAGGACGCCTTCTTGCCCATCGAGAACCCGGCGCCGCCGCGGCCGCGCAGGCCCGATGCGTTCAGCTCCGCGAGCACCTCGTCGGGCGTCATCTCGAGCGCCCGGCGCAGCTGGCGGTACCCGCCGCGGCGCTCGTAGACGTCGAGCGTGGCGAGCCCCGGCTCGTCGATCTCCTTGAACAGCAGGATGTCCGTCATCAGCCTTGCTCCGGCGCCTCCGGCGCCTGCTCGATCGGGGCCACCGGGCCGTCCTTCGTCTCGTCGCCCATCGGCGGGCCGAACGACGTCGGCGCGCCCGGCGACGCGGCCTTCGGGTCGACGCTGCGGCGCTTGCCGATCTGCTTCTCCGGAAGCGGCGCCCGCCCGTTGCGGATCTGCTCGACGAGCGTCGGCACCTCGTCGAGCTCGATCGGGCCGACGTAGACGTTGTCGATCGACGCCATCGGCGCGATGTCGCACGCCCCGAGGCACTCGAAGTGGCGCGCGTCGATGTCCGGGTCGTCGCCCACCTCGGCCTGGATCGCGTCGAAGAGCTGCCGGCCGCCGTTGAGCGAGCACGAGATGTTCGTGCAGACGTAGACACGATGGGGCCCGATGGGCTTCGTGTCGAACATGTCGTAGAAGGTCGCGACGGAGATCAGGTACGCGGGCGTGAGCCGCATGACCGCCGCGGTCTGCTCGATCGCCTCGGGCGAGCACCAGCCGTGCACCCGCTGCGCCGCCGCCAGCGCGGGCAGCGCCGCCGACCGGCGATCGGGGTACTTGGCCATGATCCCCTCGATCTCGGCGCGCAGGTCCGCGGGGACCGCGGTGAGCGCCTCGTCCGGGACGCCGATCGGGTCCTTGTCGAGGTCGACCGAGTCGTCCCAGCCGGGGACGCGCGAGCCGTGCGCGAAGCGGGGGACAGGCGGCAGACCGCTCACCGGTCGATGCCTCCGAGGACCGGGTCCATCATCGCCAGCGTCGCGATGAAGTCCGCGATGTAGTGGTTGCGGACCATGTCGCCGGTCGCCTGCAGGTTCACGAACGAGGGGTCGCGCATGTGCACGCGCGCCGGCTTCGCCGAGCCGTCGGAGCGCACGAAGCACCCGTACTCGCCGCGCGGGCCCTCGATCGGGAAGTAGACCTCGCCCGGCGGGACGCGGAAGCCCTCGGTGACGAGCTTGAAGTGGTGGATGAGCGACTCCATCGACGTCGCCAGCTCGTGCCGCGGCGGCAGCACGACCTTGCGGTCGTCGGCGACGTAGGGGCCCTCGGGCAGCCCGTCGAGCGCCTGGTCGATGATCGCGCAGCTCTCGTAGATCTCGCGATGGCGGACCGCGTATCGGTCGTAGTTGTCGCCCTCGGTCCCGATCGGGATCTTGAACTCGAAGTCCTCGTACGACGAGTACGGCGCCGCCTTGCGCAGGTCCCACGGCACGCCGGCGGCGCGCAGCAGCGGGCCGGTCACGCCGAGCTCGAGCATCCGCTCCTTCGGCACGACGCAGAGATGGCGCAGGCGCTGCAGCAGGATCTCGTTGCGGTTGAGCAGCGCGCCGTACTGGTCGGCGCGCTCGCGCATGCCCTTCGTGAAGACGCGGACCTTCTCGGCCCAGCCCGGCGGGATGTCCTCGGCGACGCCGCCGATCTGGAAGTACCGCGTGTGCATCCGCTGGCCGGACGACATCTCGAAGAGGTCGAGGATCGACTCGCGGTCGCGGAAGCAGTACCAGAACATCGAGATCGCGCCGAGGTCCAGCGCGCTCGTCCCCAGCCACACCAGGTGCGACTTGATCCGGTTGAGCTCCATGTGGATGACGCGCAGGTACTGGGCCCGCTTGGGCACCTCCAGCTCGAGCAGCGTCTCCACCGCGCCGCAGAACGCGTACGCGTTGAAGTAGTAGGCGAGGTAGTCCATCCGCTCGACGACGGGGATGACCTTCCAGTAGCTCTTGTCCTCGGCCGTCTTCTCGATGCCGGTGTGGACGTAGCCGATGACCGGCTTGACGTCGCGGACGACCTCGCCCTCGAGCGTGGTCATGAGCCGCAGCACCCCGTGCGTCGCCGGGTGGTGCGGGCCGAAGTTGATGGTGAGGAGCTCGTCGGTGGTGTCGGCCTGCTCCTCTCGCGCGAAGCCGTCGCCGTACGGATCGACCTGAAGCGGGCCGCTCGAAGGCGTGTCGAGAGCGCTCATTGCGTGTAGTCCGTCCCGCGTGCGTCGTTGAAGGTGAAGAGGACCGGCTCGCCGCCGACCGGGAAGTCGCGGCGCTGGGGGAAGCCCTCGTAGTCCTCCGGCATGAGGATGCGGCGCAGGTCCGGATGGCCGTCGAAGACCACGCCGAACATGTCGTAGACCTCGCGCTCCTGGTGGTCGGCCGTCGGCCACTCGGGCGTCACCGACGGCACGTTCGGCGCCTCGGTGTGGACGCGCAGCTTGACCGTCAGGCGATCCACGGTCTCCATGTCGAGGAGCTCGTAGTGCACGCCGAGGCGCGGCTCCTCCGGGTAGTAGTCGACGCCGTGCACGCTGGCGAGGAAGCGGAAGCCCTTGCCGCGCAGGTGCTCGAGCACGAACCCGATCTTCGACGGCTCGACGATGATCGTGCCCTTGCCGCGGAAGTGCAGCGTGTCGAGGACCGCGTCCGCGTCGGCGTCCCGGAGCTCCCCGGCGAGGAGCTCGAGCCCGGTGGCGTCAGGCACCCCCGGTGACCTCGCGGTAGACGTTGTCCGCGGTGGGGGTCTCGTCGCTGCTCGGGACGACCTCGGTCGTCTGCTCGGCGCCGTAGCGCTCACGCCAGCCCATCGCCGGGTCGTCCTGGATCATCGAGCGCAGGCGCAGGATCCCGTGCACGAGCGACTCCGGCCGCGGCGGGCAGCCGGGGACGTGAACGTCGACCGGCATGAACTTGTCGGCCGGGACGATCGCGTAGTTGTTGAAGACGCCGGTCGACGACGAGCACGCGCCCATCGCGATGGCGAACTTCGGCTCGAGCATCTGGTCGTAGATGCGCCGGACGATCGGCGCCATCTTGATGCTGATCCGGCCCGACAGGATGATCATGTCGGCCTGGCGCGGCGAGGCGCGGAACGCCTCGAAGCCGAAGCGCGCGATGTCCATGCGGCCGGCGACCATGGTCATCATCTCGATCGCGCAGCAGGCGAGGCCGAACGTGAGCGGGAAGATCGCGTTGCCCTGCGCCCACTGGACGGCCTTGTCGAGCGTCGTGGTGATGAGCCGCGACTGGACGTACTCCTCGAGCTCCCGGCCCTCCAGGTCGCCGCGCAGCATGTCGCGGGCGCGCAGCTGCTGCAGGCGGAAGTCGGTGGGGCGCTCCGGCGTCGTGGGGTGGCCGGGGATGGCCGGCGAGTGGCGGACTACTTCCATTCGAGCGCACCTCGGCGCCAGACGTAGACGAAGGCGATGGCCAGCAGCGCGATGAAGACGATCGTCTCGACCATCGCGAACGTCCCGAACGCCCGCAGCTGGACGGCGACGGGGTAGAGGAAGATGACCTCGATGTCGAAGAGGATGAAGAGCATCGCGATCAGGTAGAAGCTGATCCCGAAGCGGAAGTTCTTCTTGACCTCCGACGGCAGGCCGCACTCGTACGGGTCGCCCTTGGCGATGTTCTGACGGCGCCCCCTTGTGCCGAACAGCGCGTTGAGGAACGCGAACACGGTCCCGACGAGCGTTCCCAGACCGAGGAAGACGAGGGCGGGGAGGTACGAGCGGAGCATCGGGATTCAGCGGTATAGCACTGTTTGTGCGCGATTGTTACTTAGTGCCGGGCGACACGATCTGACCCATGGAAGCGCTGACCGAGAGCACTGCCCTGGTGGCGGCGATCCTGAACGCCCTCGCCGCCGGATATGGCGGCTACAGATGGTGGCGGGTCGAGGTCTCGCGTGCGTTCTGGGTCCTCGTCCGCACCGGCCAGGTCGCGAGCCTCGTCGTCGCGCTCGTGGCGGGCGCCGCGTACCTGTCGGGGTCGCGGCCCGACGACGGGCTCTTCTGGCTCTACGCCGTGCTGCCGGTCGTCGTCGGGTTCCTGGCCGAGCAGTACCGGATCCTCTCGGCCCGGACGGTGCTCGATCAGCGCGGGCTGGAGGACGCCAAGGCGGTCGGCACGCTGCCGGAGGCCGAGCAGCGCTCGGTCGTCCTGCAGATCGTGCGACGCGAGATGGGGACGATGGTGCTCGGTGCGGCGGCGGCGGCGTTCCTGCTGGTGCGCCTGCTCACCGTGACGAGCGGTCTCTGAGCTCCCCGTACGCGCCGCGGAAGAACAGCAGCGGGTCGCCGACGCCGAGGCGCAGGTCGCGCACGGCGCCGAGCGCGATGACGTGGTCGCCGGCCTCGACGAGCCGGTCGACGTCGCAGACGAGCCACGCGAGCGCGGCGTCGAGCACCGGCACGCCGTGCGCCTCGGTGTGCGTCACCTCGCGGAACTTCTCCTTCGCGACCGCCTTCGAGGCGAACAGCTGCGCCAGCTCCTCGTCGCCGGCGCGCAGGAAGTTGACGGCGAAACGCTCGGCGCGCTGCACGGCCGGCAGCGTCCGCGACGTGCGGTCGAAGCACACGAGGACGAGCGGCGGGTCGAGCGAGACCGACGAGAACGCGTTCGTCGTCAGGCCGGCGGGGCCGGGCGCGGTGACGATCGTGACGCCGGTCGGGAACGCGCCGAGCGTGTCGCGGAAGCGTCGCTGGTCGAGGCTCACCCGGAGCAACGATAAGGCGAGGAGGATGAGGCCCGGCGCACGACCCCTTCCGTTGCCGCCGGTGGGAAGACGGATCGCGAAGGGACACACTGAGCGACCGTCTGCCGGATCGGCGCCGGGCGGCTATCCAGTTCGCCGCTCGCGAGCGGTTCCCTTCACTCGCCCTCGACCGTCAGCGTGCCGTATTGCCCCAGGTCGTCGTGGTTGGCGATCGTGCAGACGATCCGGTACTTCCCGGCCGCGAGGTCGTCGATCGTGACGGAGGTGCTCTCGCCCGGCTGCGCGCTGCGCGTCCCGGCGATCTCGGTCGGCAGCGCCTCGAGGTCGTCCTCGTTCTGCTTGACCACCTGGAGGTTGTGCGTGAGGCGCCCGACGTTCGTCGCGACGATCCGCAGGCGCCCCTCCTTGACGCGCAGGTCCTGCGGGATCAGCCGGAACTCATCCAGGCGGATGCGGAGGGTCCGGCCGTCGACGTCGACGGGGTCGGACCCGCAGCCGGACAGCAACGCTCCGGCGACGAGGAGGCTCGCGATTGCACGATGACGGGTCATGAACGGGCGCAAGTGTCCTAGAGTGGCGCCCCGCTGATGGTCACACGCTCGTTCAAGCCTGCCGCCGGGCTCCTCGTCGCCTCCGCTCTGCTCGCCGCCTGCGGCCAGCAGGGGGTCAAGCTCGAGGGCGGCGACCAGGCGTCCAACTCCCGCTTGCGCCAGGGCGCCGAGATCTTCTCCGACAAGTGCTCGGGCTGCCACACCCTCGAGTCCGCCGGTACCCAGGGCTCGGCCACCAAGGTCCGCGATCGCGAGCGGACCGACGGCCCGAACTTCAACCAGCGCAACGAGGACGTCGAGTCCGTCCTCTACGCCATCCGCAACGGCGGGTTCTCGGGGGCGATCATGCCCGAGAACATCGTGGTCGGCGACGACGCGAAGAAGGTCGCCGAGTACATCGCCAAGTACGCCGGCAAGGACGCGAAGAGCCCGCCGGCTCCGAACAACCCGTAGCCGCGCGGGGTGCTCGACCCCAAGCGGATCCGCCGGGAGCCTGACGCGGTCCGTGCCGCGCTCGCGCGGCGCGGCGACGCGCCGGCCGCGACGCTCGACCGCTGGTTCGAGCTGGACGAGCGCTGGCGCGCGGCGGTCGCGCGCTTCGAGGAGCTGCGCGCCGAGCAGAACGCGGCGAGCCAGGAGATCGGCCGCGCCAAGAAAGCCGGCGAGGACGCGTCGGAGGCGATGGCGCGGATGCGCGAGGTCGCCGGCCGGGTCAAGGAGCTCGGCACCGAGCGCGACGCCGTCGAGAGCGAGCGCGACGCGCTGCTCTCCTCGCTGCCCAACGTCGCGGAGGACGGCGCGCCCGACGAGGACACGACGATCCGCGAGGTCGGCGACGCGACGAAGGCCGGCCGCGACCACCTCGAGCTGGCGGGCGAGCTCATCGACATGGACCGCGCCGCGCGGCTGTCCGGGTCGCGTTTCGCGTACCTGCGCGGCGACCTCGTGATGCTCGAGTTCGCGCTCGTGATGTGGGCGCTGCAGAAGCTGCGCGCCAAGGGCTTCGAGCCGGTCGTGCCGCCCGTGCTCGTGCGCGAGGAGGCGCTCTACGGGACGGGCATGCTCCCCGACACGGAGCAGGCGATCTACCGCGTGCCCGAGGACGACCTCTACCTCGTCGGCACCTCCGAGGTCGCGCTCGCGTCGCTGCACGCCGACGAGATCCTCGACGCGTCCGCGCTGCCCAAGCGCTACTCGGGCTTCTCGTCGTGCTTCCGCCGTGAGGCCGGCGCCGCGGGCCGCGACACGCGCGGCATCTTCCGCGTCCATCAGTTCGACAAGGTCGAGATGTTCTCGTTCGTCCCGCCCGAGGAGTCGCCGGCCGAGCACCTGCGGCTGCTCGCGATCGAGGAGGAGATCCTCCAGGAGCTCGGGATCCCGTACCGGGTCGTCGACATCGCGGTGGACGACCTCGGGGCCTCGGCGGCGCGCAAGTACGACTGCGAGGCGTGGATGCCCGGGCAGCAGCGCTACCGCGAGGTGACGTCGACTTCCAACACAACGGACTTCCAGGCGCGGCGTCTGAAGATCCGGATGCGGCCCGAGAACGGCAAGCCGGAGGAGCTGCACACGCTCAACGGGACGGCCGTGACGTGGCGCCACATCATCGCCCTGCTCGAGAACGGCCAGCGCGAGGACGGCTCCGTCGCCCTGCCCGAGATGCTGACCGCCTTCGGCGCTCCGGCCGAGCTGGCGCCCGCCGCGAACTAGGACCGCTGGGTCGCGCCGTTGCGGCGCACGCGGGCGATCGCCTCGTCGCGCGTCGGGGCGATGTCGAACGTCGAATCCAGCCGCGTGATCTCGAAGAGCCGAAGAACGGTGGGATTCGAGACTGCCAGGGCGAGCGCCCCCTGCTGCCGGGTGACCCGCCGCAGGGCGTTCAGCAGGACGCTGAGGCCGGTCGAGTCGATGAACTCGACGTCGGTCATGTCGATGACCACGCCGGTCTTCCCCTTGGCGATGGCGTCGTTCAGCCGCTCCGAGAACTCCGGGGCAGTCGAGACGTGGACCTCACCGCGAACGGCGATCAGGTGGGTGGAGTCGTCGAGCGCTTCGTCGCTCAGATCGAACTGCGGGGAAGCGAAGGACATCAGGCGCCCCGGACCATACCCGGATCTCATCCCCCCGGTCACGGGTCGGCCCGCAAGTTCCCCCGGAAGGCGGCGTTGGCGCCGACATGCGTCGCCTCGTCACGTCCGTCGCCTTCCTGCTCGTCCTCGTCGCCGCCGCGCCCGCAGCGGCGACGCCCGTCTGCACGGACGGGTACAAGGGCGGCCCGCCGCTCGACCTCTGCGGTGGCCGGATCTTCCCCGAGGCGCCGCTCACGCGCGCGTACGTGCAGTACACGGCGGACCCGTTCGGGTTCATCGAGTACCAGCACGGCATCGAGTACCTCGCGCAGCAGTACCCGCAGTACGTCTCGGTCTTCAAGCTGAGCGACCTCTACGGCCCGACCGCGGTCAGCGCCGGCCCCGACGGCAAGCGGCCCGGCGAGGAGGGCGACACCGGGGACGGGCGCGAGATCCAGGTCGTGAAGATCACCGACCACGAGGTGCCCGACGACGACAAGCAGGCCCTCTTCTACTCGCTGTCGGTGCACGGCAACGAGCGCGGCGGCCTGGAGGGCGGCCTGCGCACCGCCGAGGACCTCGCGGTCGCCGCCACTGAAGGCGGCTCGATCAGCGACGGCGTCGACAACTACACGTCGACGACGGGGCGCAAGCCGGCGTTCCACTCCTACGAGGTCGCGGACCTGCTCAAGAAGGAGGTCGTCTACCTCGTCGACTTCAACGTCGACGGCTGGGCGGTCGGCGACCTGTGGGCCAAGCCGCCGCTGCCGTACGAGCGCGGCAACTCGATCGGCACCGACATCAACCGCCAGATGCCGACGATCGGCCGCATCGACCCGCGCCGCAACCCGCTGCAGGAGTCCGAGGCGGCGTCCGGCCACAAGTTCATGCACGAGGTCGCGGCGCAGTCGGCCGGCGGCAAGATGGCCTACGGCGCCGACGTCCACGGCGAGCTGACCTCGCAGGCCTACGTCGACGTCATGTACCCGGCGGGGCAGTTCGACTCCGTGCAGCACCGGCGGCTGATGGCGATCGCCGAGCGCACGAAGTCGGTCATCGACGACACGCTGTACGGCGGGATCGTCGACCAGATCGAGGAGGCGACGTCCGGCAACGAGGGTGAGGCGGAGTCGGGCGACATCCCGACGAAGCCCGCGCACTGGGCGACGGTGTGGGACACGCTCGGCTACACGGACACCGGGTTCATCGGCGACTACATGGCGACCGACCTCGGCGTGACCGGGATGGACTACGAGATCTTCCTGAACCACACCGTCCCGGACAAGATCTGGAACGTCTACCTGCAGGAGAACCACATCAACGCGACGCGGGCGATCATCAAGACGTCGATGGCGTACGCGCTCTTCCAGGAGGACGAGTTCAACGCGGACAACGTCGTCGTCGACCCGGTCGGGCGTGCGGGCTACGTGACCAACCCCGACACGGTCACCGACCGCGACGAGAACGGGGCCGGAACGCTGCCGGGGCCGGACAAGGACGGTGTGGGCGCGGACGGCAAGCCCGTGACGCAGCGGTCCTACGAGGCGACGAACCAGCGGTTCTTCGCGGACGAGAGCGAGCTCATGCCGTCGCCGCTCGTGCCGGTGGCGTCGGCCGACGTCGCCGCGGGCGGCGCGTCGCTGGACCGCGTCGACACGCTGGTGCTGGCCGACGTGGTGCGGCCCGCCGACGATCGCGGCCGCAGCGTCGACGCGGCGGCGTACGCGAAGTCGCTGGGCGATTGGGTGCGCCGTGGGGGCAACCTCGTCCTCACCGACCGCGCGCTGCATGCGCTGGCGGAGCTGGGCGTCGTGCCGGCCGACGCCGTCAAGGACATCCAGGTCTACCAGCCGTACGCGAACATCGAGGACTTCGAGCACCCGATGGTCGAGGGGCTGCGGCCGAACGCGCGGCAGCTCGTCGAGGGCGGGCCGCTCGGCTTCGGGATCGACGGGGTCGACGGGACGACGCCGATGACGGTCGTCGACTCGGAGGCGTGGAAGGCCGCCGGCGGGCACACGATCGGCACGACCGGCGACACCGACGGGACGTCCGACGACGGGTCGCAGGTCTCGGTCGGCGAGCTGCCGCTCGGCGACGGCAAGATCCGCATCGTGGGCGGCGCGCTGCCGATGCCGACCGAGCAGAACGACCATCGCTACGGCCTGCGCGACTACGCGCTGACGTACACCGGGCTGTTCATCCTCGAGAACAGCATCCGGCACGACGACCCGGACCTCGGCGTCGACCCGCCGGCCGATCCTCCGGCCGATCCGTCGACCGAGTCGTCGTCGTCGGAGACACCGGCCGAGTCCTCGCCGCCGTCGACCCCGTGGCCCGCGACCGTGGCGCCCTCCTCGTCGCCGAAGCCCGTCACGTCGCGCGCCTGCCCGGTGAAGCGGCTGCGGATCCCCGTGCGCGACCCGCGCGGCCGCGCGACGCTGCGGTGGATCACGGTCGACACCGGCAGCGAGCCGGTGCGCCTGCTCAGAGGCAAGAAGCTCCGCGCGCTGCGCCGCGGCGGCCGCTTCCTGGTGCCGGTCTCCGTCGGCACGAGCCGCGCCCGGACCATCCGCCTCGTCGCCCGGACGACGACCGGCAAGACGCTGCGCGTCAGCCGCCGCGTGCCGGCCTGCCGGTGAGCCGCCGCGCCGTCAGGAGTGCCGGACGCGCGGCTCGATGGTGACGAGGACCTGGAGGTAGGTCCGTCCGTCGATCACGCGCTTGCGGGCCCGCTGCTCGAGGAGCCGGCGCGGGCCCGTGAGCTTCACCTCGTCGCCGAGGTCGTAGGTGGTGCGCGCCTCGCGGGCGGCCTGCGGGGAGATCGCGTAGCGGTCGGTGATCACGATGGGGTCACGGTCGCCGGCGCGGCGGACGACGTCGTCGGCCGGGACGCCCGCGTGCTCGGCGACGGTGGCGAGGAACCGATCCGGCAGCACGGCCGTCGGGCTCGCGGCGGCCGCGGCGACGGCACGCGCGATCGGCTCGTCGTCGCCGTGCTGGAAGTCCTTGCGCAGCACGTCGCTCGCGATCGCGGCGACGCGCTTCAGGCGCTCCTTGGGGTTCGGCCGCGCCTGCGCGCCGAGGAAGCGCATCCAGTACTGCGCGGCGCCCGGCGTCTGGTCGTCGACGACCCACAGCGGCGCGTCGTCGGGGCCGGGGAGGACGGCCGCCTTCTGCAGCCCGCGGGCGCGCGGCAGCACGTGCGGGATCACGATCTCGTGCAGTGCCTCGGCGGCATCGACCGCGCCGGGCTCCCACCGCACGTCCTCGAGCGGCGCCAGCTCCACCTTCATCACGGCGAGGAAGTCCTCGCCGTCCGCCATGCCGCGGACGAAGAGCAGCAGCCCGCCGCGCGCCGACCCGTCGTCGGCGAGCCGCTCGGCCGCCGCGGCGGCGACGTCCGCGAAGTCCCCCAGCGCGCAGTCGGCGAGCCGCTCGAAGATCACCGGCTGCCCGTCGCGCCACCACGCCGGCGCCGACCGGCTGTCGAGCTCCTTGCGCTGATCGAGCAGCCGGTCGAGGTACGCGTCGATCCGCTGGCGCACTGGCGCTGCGAGAGCGGAGGGGTCGACCGCCCCGATCCGCCGCACCCGCGACCCTCCGGCATCGGGCCCATCGGCCCCCCCGGCCTCTCCGCGAGAGGGCTCCCTCTCCGCGCGTGCGTCTTCGAGGTGGTGGAGGGCGAAGGCTTCGAGGGCGCGGTTCACGGGCCGGAGATCATGGCGTAGCGTGCGCGCATGCTCCCTTCCCGCGCTTCGGTGGTCGTCATCGGAGGCGGCGTGATGGGGGCGAGCATCGCGTTCCATCTCGCGGAGGCCGGCGTCGAGGACGTCCTTCTCCTCGAGCGCGGGCAGCTCGGCGGCGGGTCGACGTCGAAGGCGGCGGGCGGCGTCCGCGCCCAGTTCTCCGACGAGGTGAACGTGCGGCTCGGGGCGCGGTCGCTCGAGGCGTTCGCGGACTTCGGGCGGCGGCCCGGCGCGGAGATCGACCTGCACCGGGTCGGCTACCTGTTCGTCCTCACGCGCCCCGAGGACGTCGCCACGTTCGAGCGCAGCATCGCGATGCAGAACGCGCTCGGCGTGCCGTCGCGGCTGATCGGGCCGGAGGAGGCGAAGCGCCTCTCGCCGGTGCTGCGCGTCGACGACGTGCTCGCCGCGGCGTGGTCGCCCGACGACGGTCACGCGACGCCCGACGCGGTCGTGCAGGGCTACGCCGCCGGCGCCCGCGCGCACGGCGCGACGGTCGTGACCGGCTGCGAGGTGACGGGGCTCGACGGGCGCGACGTCGTCACGCCGCGCGGCACGGTCACGACGGAGTGCGTCGTGTGCGCCGCGGGACCGTGGTCGGCGGCGATCGGCGCGATGGCCGGCGTCGTCCTGCCGGTCGAGCCGCTGGCGCGCCGCATCCGCTTCACCGGCCCCGTCGAGGGACTGGAGGGCGACGTCCCGATGACGATCGACTTCGCGACCGGCTTCTACTTCCACCGGGAGGGACCGGGTCTGCTGATGGGCATCGCGACCGAGGCCGAGGACGTCGAGACCGCGCTCGCCGACGCCGCCGAGCATCGCGCGCCCGCGATCGCGCGCGCCGAGCTGCGTGGCGGCTGGACCG
Organism: Parviterribacter kavangonensis; assembly: GCF_056863335.1. NCBI lineage: Bacteria > Bacillati > Actinomycetota > Thermoleophilia > Solirubrobacterales > Parviterribacteraceae > Parviterribacter > Parviterribacter kavangonensis. Next base: position 718,813 of record NZ_JBXPJA010000003.1, read on the forward strand.
GCCTCTACGAGATGACCCCCGACCACAACGCGCTCATCGGCGAGATCTCCGGCGACCCGCGCTTCCTCTACGCGACCGGCTTCTCCGGCCACGGCTTCCTCCAGGCGCCCGCCGTCGGCGAGACCATCCGCGACCTCTTCCTCGGCCGCACCCCGGAGATCGACGTGACACCCCTCGACGTCGCCCGCTTCGGCCTCGGCGCCGAGCGGCCGGAGAGGAACGTCGTGTGAGCGCGGCCGGCGAGGCACGTCGTGTGAGCACCGGCGCCGAGGCGCTCGTCTCCGCCCTCGAGACGCACACCGACGTCGTCTTCGGCCTGCCCGGCGTGCACAACCTCCCCGCGTGGGAGGCGCTGCGGGCGTCGCCGATCCGCCTGGTCTCCGTCCGCCACGAGCAGACGGCGGCGTACGCGGCCGACGGCTACGCGCGGGCGACGGGGCGTCCGGGCGTCGCGCTCGTCACGACGGGCCCCGGCGCGGCGAACACCGTGACCGCGACGGGCGAGGCGTACGCGTCGGGATCGCCGCTCGTCGTCATCGCCACCGACGTCCCGTCGACGCTGCGCCGCCCCGGCGTCAACCGCGGCGTCCTGCACGAGACCGACGACCAGCCCGCCCTCTTCGCGCCGGTCACGAAGGCCCGCTTCGAGGCCGTGCCCGGCGACGACCTCGAAGCCCTCGTCGACCACGCGATCCGCGTTGCGACGCGCCCGCCGATGGGTCCGGTCTACGTCGGCATCCCCACCGATCTGCTCGGGGCGGCGGCACAGCAGTCGCGTCTTGACGCGGCGCTGCCAGAGGAAGGTGCCACGGTCGACGAGGCGGCCGTTGACCAGGCCGCGTCTCTGCTCGCCGCGGCGGAGCGACCGCTCGTCTGGGCCGGTGCCGGCGCGGTCGATGCGGGGAAGGCGGTAGGGGCGCTTGCCGAGCGGCTCGGGGCGCCGCTCGTCACGACGCTCTCCGCGGCGGGCGTGCATCCGAGCGAGCTGCGGCCGGCGCATCACCCCGCCGTCGGCGCGCTGTGGGACGCGGCGGACGTGGTCGTCGCGATCGGCAGCGACTTCGACGGGACCGACACGCAGAACTGGGCGATGCCGCGGCCGCCGGCGCTCATCGCGGTCAACGTCGACCGCGACGACGCGGCGAAGTCGTGGACGCCCGACGTGATGATCCACTTGGAGGCGGAGCCGGCGGCGGGGGCGCTGCTCCATCAGGTCACGGCGAGGGCCCCGTGGTTCGAGCGGCCGGACGTCTCCATCGACGACCCGGACGCCGCCACGTTGCTCGACGCGATCCCGGCCGACGCGGTCGTGGTCTGCGACATGTGCATCCCCGGCTACTGGATCGGCGGGTTCCACCGGCCGGCGTCACCGCGCTCGGTGCTGTACCCGATCGGATGGGGAACGCTGGGGTTCGGGTTCCCGGCGGCGATCGGCGCCGCGCTCGCCGGCCGCACCACGATCGCGGTCGTCGGCGACGGCGGGTTCCTCTTCGCCTGCGGGGAGCTCGCGACCGTCGCGCAGGAGCGGATCCCGCTCACGATCGTGCTCTTCGACGACAAGGGCTACGGGATGCTGCGCCACGACGGCGGCGACCCGTTCGTGCTGCACACGCCGGACTTCGTGAAGCTCACCGAGGCGTTCGACGTGCCCGCCGAGCGAGTCGCGCTCGAGGACCTGAAGACGAAACTCACGCAGCCTCCGGACGGCCCCCGGATGCTCGTCGTCGAGGCGGCGCTCGCACCGCCGGTGAACACCTCGCCGAAGTGGCCGCGACGCTCGCGAACTTGAGCGCGCGCTGAACATTTACGACAAGCGTCCGAATCGCGTGACAACCGGGGTCGCGGCGTGCACCATGCCGTCTGCGCCGCGAAGACGACCGGAGATCGGAGTCGCTGCGCACGAGATCGAAAAAGGCAACTCCGTCGTGAGGCGGGGACGCAAAGCCAGAGGCCTCCATCCCGGAGAGGTGGCTCAGCTACCGGCTCGAGATCGACCAACACCTGTCAAGGAGGACAGATGTCGGCTTTCCCGACGCCTTCGCAGTACCGCCGCGGCATCGTCGCGACGTGCAGTGCCCTTGCCGCCACGCTCGCCGTCGCCGCCCCGGCCCTCGCCGGTGGCACGACGCCCGAAGCCGTGATGGGCAACCCCACCTGCGCCGACGTCGGCAGCGGGCTCAAGTCCGTGAAGATCGACCCGGTCCCGCAGGGCACCACCTCGCTCGCCGGCCGCACGATCGTCGTGTCCGGCCGCACCCTCGACTGGACCAGCACCGACGCGATCGCCGTGGTGATCGTCAAGGGCGGCCCGAACGCGAACATCTACCGCTACGACCCCGCCTCGACGGGCGACACCGGCCTGCACGCGCCGGCCAACCCGAAGAACGGCCAGTACTACGGCCTCAGCCACGTCGACTTCTGCCGCGGCGCCTCGACGCCGACGCCGCCCGTCACGCCGGACCCGCCGGTCGACCCGCCCAAGAACCCGCCGGTCCCGCCGACGGACCCGTGCGCCGACGGCACGTGCGGGGTCACGCCGGAGCCCCCGACGAAGCCGGAGACCCCGAAGAAGCCGGTCACCACGACCATCCCGTCCACGGGCGGCGTCCTCGGCGCCAAGGGCGTCGTCAGCATCCGCACCGTCGCGGCGATCCACCAGCGCAAGCAGTGCGTCTCGCGCCGCTTCACGCAGGTCGTCACGGGCAAGGGCATCAAGCGCGTGACGCTGACGATCAACGGCCGCGTCGTCGGCCGCATGAAGGGCAACGGCAAGCGCTTCACGCTGTCGGTCGACCCGTCGAAGTACGGCAGCGTCCTGCGGATGTCCGCGCGCGCCGAGTTCGTCAAGGGCAGCGGGCGCAAGGCGAAGACGATGCGCGTCACCGTCCTGCGCTGCCTGCAGTCGCGGGGCATCCGCTTCACCGGCTGAGAACCAGCCTCGAACGCAAGATCCCGGGAAGCGGTGCGTTGAAGGCACCGTGACCCGGATCTTGCGTTCAGCGGCGCTCGCAGCGCTGCTCCTGCTCTCCCTCTCGCTCCCGACCACCGCCGCCGCCGACGTCCCGGACGGTGCGGACTGGAAGGAGCTCTACATCCCGGCCGGCGGCCCCGACGAGCCGCAGCTGCACGCCGACGTCCTGCGCCCGAAGGGGCTTCCGGACACGGCGCCGACGCCGGTGATCCTCAGCATCGGCCCGTACTTCGGCCACGGCGGCCAGTCGACCCCGAACGGCGACAGCAGCGACCGCCCCTCGAACCGCTTCGACGACATGATCGAGGGCGGCAAGGTCTTCGAGCGCGGCTACACCGTCGTCTACGTCGACCTCCGCGGCTTCGGCGGCTCGCAGGGCTGCAACGACTTCGGCGGAACGGGCGAGCAGAACGACGTCAAGCGCGCCGTCGAGTGGGCCGCGACCCAGTCCTGGTCGACCGGCCGGGTCGGCATGTGGGGCAAGTCCTACGACGGCTGGACCCAGGTCATGGCGCTCGACGAGAAGCCCAAGGGCCTCGCCGCCGCGATCATCCAGTCGCCGATCATCGACGGCTACCGGACGCTCTACCAGAACGGCGTCCACTACGACGCGGGCTGGTACGCGACGCCGGGGCTCTACCAGCAGATCGACGCGATCCCGCCGACGACCGACGACAACCAGGACTACTTCCTCAACTACCTGCAGGGCTCCAACCCCGTCTGCTACCTGCAGAACATCGGGGCGCAGAACACGACGCTCGACCACGACGACCCGTTCTGGCAGGAGCGCGACCTGCCGAACGCCCGCGGCTCGGACGTCCCGGTCCTGTGGTCGCACGGCTTCATGGACGCGAACACGAAGCCCGACAACTTCCTGCCGGTCTGGTCGACGCTGACCGGCCCGAAGCACGCGTGGCTCGGCCAGTACGACCACGTGCGCGGGAACGAGAAGGACGTCGTCGGCCGCGACGGCTTCCTCGACGAGGCGATGCGCTGGCTCGACACGTACGTCAAGGGCGATCCGGCCGCGAGCCCCGCCGGCGACCCGGCGGTCACCGTGCAGGAGGGCGACGGCAAGTGGCGCGCGGAGACCGCGTGGCCGCCCGTCGACGCGCGGCCGTACGCGATGCCGCTCAAGGCCGGCACCGTGACCGACGCGCCGAACAACGATGCCGAGGGCGAGACGAGCGGGCAGTCCGGCAACGGCGTGCTGTCGGTCAGCCAGCCGCTGCCGTACGAGGCGCACATCGCGGGCACGCCGACGGCGAAGCTCGACGTCGACACGAGCGCCTCGCGCGCCCACGTCTACACGCTGCTCTACGACCTCGCGCCCGACAACAAGGCGACGCTGATCAGCCGCGCCGCCCACGTCGTCACGGGCGCCGCGAAGCTCACGTTCGAGCTCTACCCCGAGGACTGGACGCTGCAGCCCGGCCACCGCGTCGCGGTGCTCGTCAGCGGCGCCGACCTCGACTGGTACAACCCGCCGCACTCGGGCGGCGACGTCGAGATCAAGAGCGGCTCGCTCGCGATCCCGTACCTCACCTACCAGCGCACGGGCTACCTCGCCGGCGGCGTCGCGGCCGCGATGGAGGGCCGGACGCCGATCGACCTCGACCCCGACGCGGTCAAGGAGGCCGAGGTGCAGGCCGAGCTGCCGCCCGCGCAGCAGCCGTTCCCCGCCGGCCTCGCCCCCGCGGGCGGCAGCCAGATCACGCGGGCCGACGCCCAGCGGCTCGTCGACGCCTCCAGGGCGGCCGCCGCCGCCAAGGCGAAGGCGAAGGCCAAGCGCGGGATCCGGGCGCGGCTGCGCGTCATCAGCATCAACGGCAAGCGCCGCATGGCCGCCTTCGTGATCCGTGCGCGCGGCAAGCGGCTGCGGCTCGAGCTGCGGCGCGGCTCGCGGACCGTCCGTCACCGGAAGGTGCGCGTGCGGAACGGCCGCGCGATGGCGGCCTTCCGGCCGAAGGGCAAGGGCCGCTACCGGCTCGTCGTCCGTGCGAACAGCCGGAAGCGCACGGTGTTGACGCGGTCGTCGGCCGTGCGCTTCCGGTAGGTCCCGGGCGTAAGGTGCGGGCGGGATGTTCACGCCCGTCCGCACCCGCCGCACCTTCGAGGAGGCGGCCGAGCAGATCGCCGACCGCATCCGGGCGGGCGAGCTGCGGATCGGCGACAAGCTGCCCGGCGAGCGCGAGCTCGCCGTGCGCATGGAGATCAGCCGCCCGACGCTGCGCGAGGCGGTGCGCGTGCTCGTCGACGCCGGCGTCGTCGAGGTGCGCCGGGGCCCCGGCGGCGGCATGTTCGTCGCGTCCGACGTCGTGCCGGTCGAGCTCATCCGCCAGCGGTCGAGCAGCCGCCTGGGCGAGATCGCCGCGGTCCTCGAGGCGCGGCGCCTGATCGAGCCCGGCGTCGCGCAGCTCGCCGCCGCGCGCGCGACCGACGCCGATCTTGCCGCGTTGACGCGTTCGATCGAGGCGATGCGGGAGATCTGCGCCCGCGGGTACACGCAGAACGACGAGGACCGGTTCCTGCAGCTCGACGTCCAGTTCCACCTGGCGCTGGCGCGGGCGGCGGGGAACCCCACCGTCGAGACGCTCATGCGCTCGCTCTTCCGCCAGCTCGAGATCGCCCGCGACATGGCGATGCACATCCCGCTGGTCCCCGAGTGGACGATCGGGATCCACGAGCGCACGCTCGAGGCGCTGCGCGGCGGCGACCCGGACGAGGTCGCCGAGGTGATGGACGAGCACCTCGGGCAGTTGGAGCGGACCACCGAGTCGCGTGGTAAGGTGGCTTGACCTATTGGGGAAGGGGAGATCCCGGGTGCAGACCAGGACCACGACGCCGACGACGACGCAGACGACGCCGACCCGGCCCGGAGACGCAACGCGCCCGGTCAAGCTGAGCCGTCCCGAGACGTCGCTGGAGGACAAGTACGTCCTCGAGCAGGGGACGATCTTCCTGTCGGGGATCCAGGCGCTCGTCCGCGTGCTGCTCGACCAGCACCGCGCCGACCGTGCCCACGGCCTGAAGACGGGCACGTTCGTCTCCGGCTACCAGGGCTCGCCGCTCGGCGGCCTCGACAAGGAGATCCTGCGCCTCGGCGGCCTCGCCGAGGAGCACGGCATCCACTTCACGCCGGGCCTCAACGAGGAGCTCGCGGCGACCGCCGTCTACGGCTCGCAGCTCGCGATGAACCTCCCCGAGCCGACGGTCGACGGCGTGGTCGGCGTCTGGTACGGCAAGAACCCGGGCCTCGATCGCGCGATGGACGCGCTGCGCCACGCGAACTTCGCCGGGACGCATCCGAACGGCGGCGCGCTCGCGCTGGTCGGCGACGACCCGAGCTGCAAGAGCTCGACGCTGCCGAGCGCCGGCGAGGCGACGCTCGCCAGCCTGCACATGCCGACGTTCTTCCCCGGCACGCTGCAGGAGGTGCTCGACTTCGGCCTGCACGCGATCGCGTGCTCGCGCGCCTCCGGGCTGTGGAGCGCGATGAAGGTCGTCACCAACATCGCCGACGCCGCCGGCACCGTGCAGGTGTGGCCCGAGCGCGTCGTGCCCGTCATGCCGACCGTCGAGTACGAGGGCCGGCCGTACCGCCACGTGCCGAACGGCAACCTGCTGGCACCCGCGTCGCTCGAGCTCGAGAAGACGCTCTTCGGCCCGCGCCTCGAGCTCGCGCGCCAGTACGCCGCGCTCAACCAGCTCAACCCGATCAGCATCCCGACGCGCGACGCGTGGCTCGGGATCGTCGCGGCGGGCAAGGTCTACTACGAGCTCGTCCAGGCGCTGCGCGACCTCGGGCTCGGCCAGCGCGACCTCGAGCACGCCGGCGTGCGGCTCATGAAGGTCGGCATGCTCTTCCCGCACGACCGCGCCGCGTTCCGCGAGCTCGGCCGCGGCCTCGAGGAGGTCCTCGTCGTCGAGGAGAAGCTGCCCTACCTGGAGACGGCGCTGCGCGACGCGCTCTACGGCACCGCGGACGCGCCGCGGATCGTCGGCAAGCACGACGAGGACGACCGCCCGCTCGTCCCGCCGGAGAACGACCTCGACGCCGACACGATCGCGCTCGCCGTCGCGGCGCGGCTCGAGCGGCGCGTGCAGCTCGACGGCGTCCGCGCGCGCGTCGAGACCATCCACGCCCGGCGCAGCGCGACGCAGCGCGCGCCGGTGCCGCTCGCCCGCACGCCGTTCTTCTGCTCCGGCTGCCCGCACAACACGTCGACCGGCAACCCGGACGGCACGCTGCTCGGCGTCGGCATCGGCTGCCACACGATGGTCCTGCTCTCGCCCGAGGGCAAGGGCGAGGTCACCGGCATCACGCAGATGGGCGGCGAGGGCGCGCAGTTCGCCGGCGCGCAGCCGTTCACCGCGACGGACCACCCGTTCGTGCAGAACCTCGGCGACGGCACGTTCCACCACTCCGGGTCGCTCGCCATCCGCTTCGCCGCCGCGGCGGGCGTGAACGTCACCTACAAGCTGCTCTACAACGACACCGTCGCGATGACCGGCGGCCAGGACGTGATCGGGCAGCTGAAGGTCCCCGAGCTGACGCGCTGGCTGGCGCTCGAGGGCGTCAAGCAGGTGATCATCACCACCGAGGACGTCAAGCGCTACGACGGCGTCGACCTCGACCCGATCGCGCGCGTCGAGCCGCGCGAGAAGCTCGACGAGGCGCAGGCCGAGCTGGCGAAGGTCAAGGGCGTCACCGTCCTCATCCACGACCAGGGCTGCGCGGCCGAGAAGCGGCGCCTGCGCAAGCGCGGCAAGATCGCCGACCCGGTCCAGCGCATCCACATCAACGAGCGGGTGTGCGAGGGCTGCGGCGACTGCGGCGACAAGAGCAACTGCCTGTCGGTGCTGCCGGTCGAGACGGAGTTCGGCCGCAAGACGCAGATCCACCAGGCGTCGTGCAACAAGGACTACTCGTGCGTGAAGGGCGACTGCCCGTCGTTCCTCACCGTCGTCCCCGGGACGAAGGCCAAGCACGACGTGCCCGCGCCGCCCGACGACCTCCCGTCGCCCTCGCTGCGCGTGCCGATGGACGACTTCACCGTGCGCATGCCGGGCATCGGAGGCACCGGCGTCGTGACCGTCTCGCAGATCGTGCAGATGGCGGCGCTGCTGGACGGCAAGCACGCGTTCGGCCTCGACCAGACCGGCCTCGCGCAGAAGGGCGGCCCCGTCATCAGCGACGTGCGGATCTCGCGCGACCGCATCGAGGGGTCGAACAAGGCGTCGTCGGGCGCGGCCGACCTGCTGCTCGGCTTCGACGTGCTCGGCGCGGCGAACCCGAAGAACCTCATGGTCGCCGACCCGGCGCGGACGATCGCGGTCGTGTCGACCGCGGCGGTGCCGACGGCGAAGATGGTCACCGACACCGGCGTGCGCTTCCCGGCCGAGCGCCGCAACGTCGACGCGATCAACCGCGCGACGCGCGCGGACGACAACGTCTTCTTCGACGCGCAGGCGCTGTCGGAGGGCCTCTTCGGCGACCACATGCCGACGAACCTCCTGCTGCTCGGCGCGGCGTGGCAGCACGGCTGCCTCCCCGTCGCGGCAGAGGCCATCGAGCAGGCGATCCGGCTGAACGGCGCCGCGGTCGAGAAGAGCCTCGCCGCGTTCGCGTGGGGCCGCGCCGCGGTCGCCCGACCGGAGCTCGTCGAGGCCGTGCTCAACCCGGCGCCCGAAGAGGCCGAGCTGACCGGCGACGCGCTGCGGATCGTCGAGGAGACGGGCGCGACCGGCGAGCTGCGCCGGCTGCTCGAGGTGCGCGTGCCCGAGCTGATCGCCTACCAGAGCGCCCGGTACGCGTCGCGGTACGCCGACGCCGTCATGTCCGTCGCGCGGGCGGAGGCCGAGCGCGGCGCGCCCGGCGAGACCGCCGTCGCCGAGGCGTACGCGCGCGGGCTCTACAAGCTCATGGCCTACAAGGACGAATACGAGGTCGCGCGCCTGCACCTCGACACGCTCGAGCAGGTCAAGCTGCGCAAGGAGTTCGGCGACGACGCGAAGGTGTGGTTCATGCTGCACCCGCCGCTGCTGCGCGCGCTCGGGCTGAAGCGCAAGCTCAAGCTCGGCCCGTGGTTCCGCCCCGCGTTCCGCACGCTGCGCGCGATGCGGCGCCTGCGCGGCACGCCGGTCGACGTCTTCGGCCTGCCGAAGGTGCGCCGCGTCGAGCGCGCGCTCATCGGCGAGTACACCGACCTCGTCGACCGCTCGCTCGAGCAGCTGCGCCCCGAGACGCACGCGACGGTCGCGCGGATCGCCGGGCTGCCCGACGTCATCCGCGGCTACGAGCACATCAAGCTCCGCAACGTCGACCGCTTCCGCGCGGAGGCGGAGCGGCTCGAGGCCGAGCTCGCGTCCGGCGGGGGCTCAGTCGAGCTGCGCGTCGTCCAGCAGGCCTGAGCGCAGCGCGACCGCGACGGCGTGGGCGCGCGACCGCGCGCCCAGCTTGCGGACGGCGTTGCCGATGTGGGTCCGGACGGTCGCGGGGGAGACCACGAGCGCCTCGGCGATCTCCGGGCCGTCCTGGCCCACCGCGACGCGCCCGAGGATCTCGCGCTCACGCGCCGACAGCCTCACGCGGGGCGGCTCGCGCCGGCCGCGGGGCACGAGGATCGACAGGTGGGTGTGCGGCCCGACGTCGGCGACCGAGACGAACTCGAACGCCGCGCGCCGGCCGGACGGCAATCGCACGTCGACGACCCCGGTCGCGTTGCCCTCGCGCCGGAAGCGCTCCCACGCGTCGTCGATGTGCGCGGGCGGGTGACTCGAGAAGTCGTCGATGCGGCTGCGGAGGAGCTGCTCCCTCGACATCCCCAGCGCGCGCAGCGCTGCTGCGTTCGCATCCACGTACCGCCGATCGTCGTCGGCGATGAGCATCGGCACGGCACTGCCATCGAACACGGCACGCACATCCACGGCGTCCACCGCTCGCTGCGCCACAGACCCTTCCCCCTCGGTCGTCATCCGTGAGCTCGCGGGGCCAGCCTACCGGCCTGCCCGCTCACTGCAAGCGGAGTGGCGAACGCTCCTGGCGACGCCCGTTGAGAAGGCCCCGCTCACCGAAGATCAGCGTTCGGCGTAGTCAGCCGACGGCGTCTTCGGCTCCGTAGCGCCAAAGCGCCGGGAAGAGCATGACCACGACCCCCACGAGGGCAACGCACGCGAGGCCGCCGGACGTGACCGAGAAGCGCGGCGAGGTGGCGGCCGCGACGCCGCCGGCCTCGATGTCGCCGAGCCGCGGGCCGCTCGTCACGACGAGCGAGAACACCGACGACATCCGGCCGCGCAGGTGGTCGGGCGTGACGGTCTGGTTGATCGTCGAGCGGCACACGGCGCTGACGCTGTCGGCCGCGCCGGCGACGGCGAGCAGCGCGGCGGCCGGCCACAGAGAGGCGACGACGCCGGCGAGCGCGATCGCCACGCCCCACACGACGACCGCCCACACGACGATGACGCCGAGCCGCCGCGCCGACTCGAGCCAGCCCGTCGTCAGCGCGGCGACCGTCGCCCCCGCCGCGACGGCGGCGTAGAGCACGCCGGTGCCGGCCGCGCCCGCGCCGTAGACGCTGACGGCGAGCACGGCGAAGAGCGCGCGCGGCATCCCGAACGTCATCGCGACGAGGTCGATCGCGAAGGAGCCCATCAGCGCCTGGTTGCCGCGGACGAACCGCAGCCCCTCGCCGATCGACTGGCGCATGGGCAGGTGGGTCTCGGTGGGGTCGGCGCGCTTGGGCAGCTGGGCGCGCATCGCGGTGACGGCGAGCACCATCGCGAGGCAGCTCCCCGCGTCCACGATGTACGCGGCGGCCACGCCGGCCCCCGCGATGAGCAGGCCGCCGAGCGCGGGGCCGACGACCATCGTCAGCTGGTACAGGCCGAAGTTGAACGCCAGCGCGGAGCGCAGGTGCTCGTGCGCGACGAGGTTCGGGACGATCGACGACTCCGCGACGTTCTGCATCGCGCCGAACCCGGCGAGCAGGCCGGCGAGGACGAAGAGCACCGGGATCGGCGGGTCGCCGGCGAGCGTGACGGCGGCCAGCGCGGCCGCCGTGGCGATGAGCGCGACCTGGTCGATCAGCAGGATCCGCCGGCGGTCGAAGCGGTCGGCCAGCGCGCCGCCGACAAGCGCCATGAGGATGAGCGGGCCGAGCTCGACCGCGCCGAGCAGGCCGGTCAGCAGCGCCGAGCCGGACTCGGTGTAGACCTGGAACGGCAGCGCGACGAGCGCGGCCTGCGTTCCGAGCCCCGACAGCGCGTTGCCGGTCATGAGCAGGCGCAGGTCGCGGGAGGCGCGCAGCGCGGTGACGTCGACGGCGATCCGCGGCATCAGGCGCGCCGGCGGTCCCACCAGCCCGACGTGCGGCGCAGCAGCGGCCGCTCGACGAGCAGCCAGCTGCCCAGCGCCAGCGGCGCCGACGCCGCCAGCAGCAGCGCGATCCGCAGGGGCCACGAGACCGCGCCCGCCTGCACGTCGACGCCCTGATCCTGCAGGACCTTCAGCGCGACGTAGTGCCAGAGGTAGAGGCCGTAGGAGATCAAGCCGATCGGCGCCACCCAGCGCGCGTGGCGGAACCCGCGCAGGGCGACGAGGAGCAACAGGCCGGAGGCGAGCGCCCACGGCTGGCGGCTGAGGTCGAAGACGACGGTGCTGTCGCTCGTGTAGAGCAGGGCCCCGCATGCGGCGAGGACGGCGGCGGCGGCGACGAGCGCCGCGCTTCGCGCGCGCGGGAAGAGGCTGACGCCGGTCGCCACGAGGAGGCCGGGGCAGAACCCCGACAGCAGGCCGGGCAGCGAGAGGCGGAACACGTCGGCGTTCTCGACGGCCGTGAACGGGCCGGTGTTCGGGTAGGCGTCCGCGGCCCAGACCGCGTAGGCGATGCTCGCCAGCCAGAGCCCGCCGATGCCGAGCGCCAGCGTGCGGGACGCGATGGGCCGGCCACGCGTGAGCTTCCGCACCGCCAGCGCCGCGACGGGGACGAAGACGTAGAACAGCGCCTCGATCCCGAGCGTCCACGCGACGAAGAAGAGCGCCTGGCCCTCGCCGGGGACGAGGTTGTGCAGCAACGATGCGTGCAGGGGCACCTGCCACCAGTCGAGGTCCGGCCGGGGGACGAGCAGCAGCAGCGCCGCCAGCGCGATCCAGTAGGCGGGAAGGATCCGCGCCGCGCGGCGCAGCGCGTAGCCGCGGATCGAGGGCAGCGGCGCGCCGGTGGTCAGCGCGCGCAGGAACGGCGCGCCGATGAGGTACCCGCTGAGCGCGAAGAACAGCCAGATCCCCGCGCCGCCGTTCGTGATGAGGACGTCCTCGACGGCGCGGCTGGTGTGCGGCGGCGCGGTGCCGCCGAGCAGGTACGCGTGCCCGGCCAGCACCATGAGCACCGCCAGCGCGCGCAGCGCGTCGAGTTCGGACCGCCTCCGCACCGGCGGGCACAGTAGTTCGACCGGCGGTAGAGCGCGCTTCGGACCGCCGGTCGCTGTTGGGAGCGTGAACCGCGGCCGACCATGTGACCATGCACCAGCTCGCCCGGATCATCGATGCCGACGCTCAGTCGCTCGCGGCCCGTGTCCTGCGAACGGTCGACGCCGACGACGCCGATTGCGTGGTGACGTACTTCACCTACTGGTACACCGGCCGGCCGCCGGTTCACGAAGCGATCGTCACGCGGGCATCCGCAGCCCGAACCGCTTGATCAGGTCCGGCACCGTGTCCGGCTGCATGTCGAGCGCGTAGCGGGCGCAGAGCTCCCCGAGGGCCTCCGGGGGCGCCTTGAGCGCGCCGCCCGCCGCGACGAGCTCCTCGAAGAACTTCTCGAAGCCGGCGGGGGAGATGATCTCGAGGATCCGGCAGGGCTCCTCGCCGGCGTTCCAGAACGTGTGCCACTGACCGCGCGGCTTGTGCACGAGGTCGCCGGGGCCGGCCTCGACCACGTCGTCGCCGAGCAGCGCGCCCATGCGGCCTTCGATGACGAAGCTGTACTCGTCCTCGCGGTTGTGGCGGTGCAGCGGGGCGGCGAGCGCGCGTGGAGGCATGGGGTGCTCGACGAGCGAGAATCGCTCGTCGGCCTCGTGGCCGTCGATCATGAAGCGGACGCCGATCATCCCCAGCGAGCCGGCCTTGCCGTCGGTGGGGCCGACGATCTTGGGCTTGGCGTAGGTGGTCATGGCGGGTGGCTCCTTGGAAGTTGGAGGGACAGTGGTGTCTCGCGAACGGACGCTACGCCCGTCCGCTTCATGTGTCAAGATCCACAGGACACGTATGTCCGACGAAAAGCGTCAGTACCGGAAGACCCGCCGCGCGGAGCTCGAAGCCGAGACCCGCCGGCGCATCACCGAGAGCGCCGTCGAGCTGCACGGCACGCTCGGCCCGTCGCGCACGTCCGTCAGCGCGATCGCCGAGCACGCGGGCGTCCGGCGCTCGACCGTCTACCGGCACTTCGCCGACGAGGACGCGATCTTCGGGGCGTGCTCGGCCCACTGGGCGGCGGCGAACCCAATGCCGGACCTCGCCGCGTGGGGCGCGGTCGCCGACCCGGACGCGCGGCTGAGGTCCGGGCTCGGCGAGCTGTACGGGTTCTACGCCCGCAACGAGCAGATGCTCGCGAACCTCTACCGCGACCGGGACGTCGTACGGATCGTCGGCGAGCTGTTCGGGCCGTTCGACGGGTACCTCGAGGCGGCCCGCGACGTGCTCCTCCTCGGGCGCAAGCCGCGCGGCGCGGCGGCGCGCCGGCGCGTGACGGCGGCGGCCGGCCACGCCGTCAGGTTCGACACCTGGCGCTCCCTGGCGCGCGCGCAGGGGTTGAGCGAGAAGGACGCCGTCGAGCTGATGTGCCGCGCGGTCGCGGCGGCGGCCTGAGCGCATCACCCCCTGACCGGGGATGTCTCCCCGGTCCCCGCGTCGCGGCCGCAGGTAGCGTCGGCGCACAAGCTCCGAAGGAGGAACCATGCGACGGTTTCTTGCGGTGTTCGGCGTCTCGATCGGCGCCCTCTTGGCGGTCTTCGGCACGTCCGCGTCGGCGGTGCCGAGCGGCAACGGGCTCGTGGACTTCGGCGTCTTCAGCTGTCCGGGCGGCGACGTGACGGTCTTCGGGCCGGGCGGCACGAAGGCGGCGGCGGGCTTCACGTCCGCCGGCGACCAGGTGATCCTGCTCAGCCTCGACATCACGGGCACAACCCCGGAAGGTGAGCCGTTCGACTTCAGCAAGACCTACGGCCAGCGCACGGGCTTCGGCGAACCCATCACCTGCACGCAGGACTTCGAGGATGGGCTGGCGACCGCCCACATCGTCGTGACGGCGGTGCTCGTCCCGCCGAGCTGACGGGGGGCGGGAACTTCAGGTCAAGACGGCCTGAGTCTGCGTCGTCTTCGCGACGAGCGTCTCGCCGGCGCGCAGCTCGGTCTCGATGACGATGAGCGTGCGGCCGCGGTGAAGCGGCGCCGAGGTCGCCCGGACCGTCGTTCCCTCCGTCACCGCACGTAGGAGGTTCGTCTTCGATTCGACGGTCGTCGTGCCCTTCGCTCCCTCGGGCAGGTTGAGGAACGCGAGCACGGCGCCCGCCGTGTCGGCCACCGACATGAGGACGCCGCCGTGCATGACGCCACCGGCGGTGCACAGCTCCGCGCGCCATGCGAGCTCGACTTCGACGCCGTCCTTCTCGGCGCGCGTGATGGCGATTCCGAGGTCGCCCGCGAACGGGACGAGCGTGTGCAGCGTTGGCGTGTCGATGGAGGCCATGACGGGATCGAAGCAGGCCTCGAGCGGAGGGGGCGGGATTCGAACCCGCGGACGGGGGTTGCCCGTCTCCGGTTTTCAAGACCGGTGCATTCGACCGCTCTGCCACCCCTCCCGGCGATGGGAAGGCTAGCCCGAGTGGCTTCGCTCTTCATGATGTGACCGTGCAGCCGCGGCCCGTCGACATCGTTCTGCGTGACGGGTCGACCGTTCGCGTGCGGGCGGTCGAGCCGGCCGACGAGCCCGCGTTGGTCGCGTTCCTCGAGGGGCTCTCCGATGACTCTCGGTACTTCCGGTTCTTCTCGCTCGGGGTCGATCTGGGGCGGATCGCGCGGGAGGCGGCGGACCCGCCGGACGAGATGACGGCGCTGATCGCGCTGCATGGCGACCGGGTCGTCGCGCTGGCGCAGCTCGCGCGGATGGACGCGGAACGGGCGGAGGTCGCGTTCGCCTCGGCCGACGACATGGGCGGCCGCGGGTTGGCGACGTCCCTGCTCGCCCACCTTGCGCAGCTCGCCCGCGCGCAGGGGATGACGACCTTGAGCGCGACCGTCATGGAGGGGAACTTCCGCATGGCCGGCGTCTTCCGCCACAGCGGGTTCCCGTTCAAGACGCGATGGACGGAGGAGGGGCTCGTGTTCGAGGCGCCCGCCGGTCTGTCGGTCGAGGCGGTCGCGTCGTTCGAGGAGCGGATGAGCGTCGCCACAGCGGCGTCGGTGGGTCGCGTGCTGCGGCCGTCGTCGGTGGCGGTCGCGGGGGACGGCGCGGTGCTCGACCGGCTGCGGGCGAGCGGGTTCACCGGGTCGGTGGGACGGCTCGAGTCGATGTCGGAGGTCGACCTGGTCGTCGTGTCGCTGCCGCCGGACGACGCCTGCGATGCGGTCCACGCGGCGGGACGGCTGGGCGCGCGGGCGGCCGTCGTCCTGTCGGAGGGGTTCGCCGAGATCGGCGAGCTCGGCGCGGAGGCGCAGCGCCGTCTGGTCGACGTCTGCCGTGCGGGCGGGATGCGCCTCGTCGGCCCCAACTGCCTGGGGGTGCTGAACACCGCTTCGGAGGTCGCGCTGAACGCGACGTCCGGCGCACTGATGCCCGGGCGGGGGCGGACGGCGCTGATGACGCAGAGCGGCGCCCTGGGACTTGCGCTGCTGGAGCGCGCCGCCGAGCTGGGCGTCGGCATCTCGTCGTTCGTCTCCGCCGGCAACAAGGCGGACCTGTCGGGCAACGACTTCCTCCAGTACTGGGAGCACGACGAGGACACCGACGTCGTGCTCCTGCATCTGGAGTCGTTCGGCAACCCGCGGAACTTCGCGCGCATCGCGCGGCGGGTCGCCGCGCGCAAGCCGATCGTCGCGGTCAAGAGCGGTCGCACGCCCGCGGGCGCGCGCGTCGTCGCGTCGCACACCGGCGCGCTGCTGGCCGCCGCCGACGTCACGGTCGACGCGCTCTTCCGCCAGGCGGGCGTCCTGCGCGTGGGCACGGTCGGCGATCTCCTGGAGGCTGCCGCGGTGCTCGAGCGCGCGCCGCTGCCTCTTGGCCCGCGGGTGGCGATCGTCTCCAACGCGGGTGGACCGGCAGTGCTCTGCGCCGACGCGTGCTCGGCGGCGGGCCTCGAGGTGCCGGAGCCGTCGGTCGCGTTGCGCGCCCCCGTCGACGCCGACCGCTACGCCGACGCGGTGCGCGACATCGCTGCGGGGGGCGGCGCGGACGCGATCATCGCGATCGCCTCCCGCGTGCCGGGCGCGGGAGCGGCGATCACCGGGACCGGGGTGGAACTGCCGGTCCTCCTCGTGACCCTCTCCCGCGAGGTCGATCCCGTCCTCCCGACGTACCGCTTCCCCGAGAACGCCGCCCGCGCGCTGGCTCGCGCGGCCGGCTACGCACGATGGTTGCAAGAGCCGCGCGAGGAGCCGGTGATGCCGGAGGGCGTCCGCGCCGACGACGCCGGAGCGCTCCTCGCCGAGGTCGCCGCCGCCGAGCCGCAGTGGCTCTCGGCCGCCGACGCCGCGAGGCTCTGCGCCGACTACGGGATCGCCACCGCCGGCGATGTCGCCGGCGGCGCCGAGGTCGTCGTCGGCATCACCCTCGATCCGTCGTTCGGCCCGGTTGTCGCGGTCGGCCGGCACGGGGAGGTCGACGTGCGGCTGACGCCGGTCACGCCGCGCGAGGCACGGGCGATGGTTGCGGGGTTGCGACTCGATGGGCTGGACGACGGAGCGCTCATCGATCTGATCGTCCGCGTCTCCGCGCTCGCCGACACGCACCCGGAGATCGCCGAGATCGACCTCGACCCCGTCGTCGTCCTCGAGGGAGGGGCGATCGCTCGCAACCCGCGCATCAAGGTCGCCGCCTCGGAGCCCGAGCCGATGTGGCCCGCCGTCGGCGTCAGCCCCCCGCGCCGGTAGGTTGCGCGGCGATGGGCGACGCGCTCGACACGGTGATCGTCGGCTTCGACGGCGGCCCCGCCTCCCACGACGCGCTGCGCTTCGGCGCCGCGGTCGCGTCCACCGGCGCTGCGGAGCTCGTCGCCTCGTTCGTCTGGCGCTGCGACGAGTTCGACCTCGACGCCGACACCGACTGGGAGCGCTTCCTCGAGGGCGTCGCCCGCCGCGAGCTGTCGCCCGCGTCGGAGATCGCGCCCGCCGCCGACCTCGTCACCGTCGGGGCGACCAGCGTCGTCCGAGGGCTGCACGAGCTCGCGCTCCACAGGGACGCTTCGATGATCGTCGTCGGCCGCACCCATCGCGGAGCGGTCGGCCGCATGATCCCCGGCTCGACGGCGCAGAGGCTCATCGACGGAGCCCCATGCGCCGTCGCGATCCCCGCGCCCGCCGGCGATCCCGCCGCGTCTCCGCCGGCGGGGCCGACGACCTCCGCCGCCGCACCCCGCCGGGTCATCGTCGGCTACGACGGCACGCCCGAGGCCGACCTCGCTCTCGCGACCGCCGCTCGCCTCGCCGCCGCCTTCTCGGCCCCGCTGCTGCTGATGTCGGTGGCCGAGCCGCCGCCAGCGGTCCCCGACATCCCGGGCGCTCTCCAGCAGGCCCGCCGCCGGGTGATCGAACGCCGCCGCCTCACGCAGGGCGAACGCGCCCGCGCCGCCGCCGGCCCGCTCGACGCCGAGGTCGCCGAGGCCGAGGGCGACCCCGCAGATGTCCTCATGGCCGAGGCGTCCGCCGACGACCTGCTCGTCGTCGGCTCCCGCGAGTACGGCCCGGTCGGAGCCGTCCTCCTGGGAAGCGTCGCCGCGGAGGTCATGGCCCGAGCGGCCTGCCCGGTGGTCGTGACGCCTCGTGCGACACCCGCCCGGTGAGCCTCTACACTCGCGGGGTCCCAGGAGAGGTGGCCGAGTGGCTGAAGGCACTCGCCTGCTAAGCGAGTAACGGGCTGAATGCTCGTTCGCGGGTTCGAATCCCGCCCTCTCCGCTTCTCGGCGCTACCCTGGTTTGCCGCCGTACCCATGCGCCCGTAGCTCAGCTGGATAGAGCGTCGGTCTACGGAACCGAAGGTCAGAGGTTCGAATCCTCTCGGGCGCGTCGCGCGGGACGCACAACAGCGCCGCCGCCTGCTCGGCGGTCATCAGCGGCTCGGCGAGCGGCAGGGCCGACGAGATCGCTGCGTTCTGGGTCATGCCACGGGACGGTGCGTGGCCCGGCCATCCTCGAGGAGCCAACGACGACGACCGTCGTGCCGCCGGGATAGTTCGTGACGGTCCGCGACCGCAGTTCCTAGTCGGCGTCGGCTTCTGGGGGAAGGACGCGACCATGCCGAAACGGATCTACGTCGCCGTCGACCTCGAGCAGCGGACGCCCGGTGTCGTCGCTCTCGGGCGGCTCCTCCAGGAGGCCGCCCGTGCTCCCGTCGTGCTCGTCACTGTCTTCCCGCACGACCCCCTTCGCTCGCCGAACGACCCCGACATGGTCGCGCTGCGCGAGGAAGCGCAGTCGACGCTGCTCGAGTTCGGCCGGTCGGTCGGCCTGGATCCGGCCGACGCGCGCGTCATCGCCGGCAACTTCGCCGCGCGCGAGCTGCAGCGGCTGTCGGAGGAGCCGGACGCCGGCGTCCTCGTCGTCGGCTCGACGACGCGCGGAGCGGTCGGCCGGCTGCTGATCGGCGGGGTGGGACAGCGCCTGTTGTCCGGCGCCGCCTGCCCGGTCGCGATCGCCACCTGCGGCTTCGCGGAGCGAGACCCCCGGGCACCGGTTCGCATCGGGGTCGGCTTCGACGCGTCCGAGGAGTCGCAGCGCGCCCTCGAAGCCGCCGGGGCGCTGGCCCGCGCCTCGGGCGCCTCGCTGCGGATCGTCACCGCCTACCAGCGCGTCGCCTTCGGCGCCCTCGCCGCGGGCGCGCTCGAATCGGAGAACGTCAACGCGGCGGTGCGGCGCGACCTGCTCGCGCTGCACACGGCGGCCGTCGAACGGCTCCGGGACGAGGGCGTCGACGTCGACGGTCGCTTCGTCGACGGGCAGCCCGCGAAGGTGCTCGCCGACGAGAGCGAGGACCTCGACCTGCTCGTCGCCGGATCCCGGGGCTACGGCCCCAAGCTGGCGGTCCTGCTCGGAAGCGCGACCGCGACGCTGGCGCAGTCAGCGGGATGCCCGCTGCTGCTCATCCCGCGCGGCACCGCGTTCGATCTCCTCGGCTGACCTCCGGCCGCTACTGCGCCGCATTCCGCTTGCGACGAGCCGGCAAGCAGATCCAGCTGCCCGGCGTTCTCGCTCTCGCGGACGTCCCGACCGCGCCGCCGCCGCGCGGGTAGGCCACCCGGGTGCTCGACGTCACCTTCGCCGGGTGGGCGGTGACCATCGGGGTGATCGTCGCCCTGTTCGTCGTCGATCTCCTCGTCTCACGGCCCGGCCACGAGCACGCGGTCGGGTTCCGCGAGGCGGTGTTCGCGTCGGTCTTCTACGTCGCCGTCGCGGTGGCGTTCGGCGTCGTCTTCGGGTTCGTCGCGGGGTGGGACTTCGGGACGGAGTACTTCGCCGGCTACGTCGTCGAGAAGAGCCTGTCGATCGACAACCTCTTCGTGTTCGTCGTGATCATGAGCACCTTCGCGGTGCCGCCCGAGTTCCAGCAGCGCGTCCTGACGCTGGGCATCCTCGTCGCGCTCGTCATGCGGGCGATCTTCATCGCGCTCGGCGCCGTGCTCATCTCGAGCTTCTCGTTCATGTTCGCGGTGTTCGGCGTCCTGCTCGTCGTCACGGCGGTCCAGCTCTTCCGCCATCGCGACCAGGACCCCGACATCGAGGACAACGTCGTCGTGCGCGCGGCGCGGCGGGTGCTCCCGTTCACCGACGACTACGCCCACGGGCGCCTGCTCATCCGGGAGGACGGCCGCCGGGTCGCCACGCCGCTGTTCCTCGTCTTCGTCGCGATCGCCAGCACCGACCTGCTCTTCGCGCTCGACTCGATCCCGGCGGTGTTCGGGGTGACCGAGGAGGCGTTCATCGTCTTCACCGCCAACGCCTTCGCGCTGCTCGGCCTCCGCGCGCTGTACTTCCTCGTCACCGGTCTGCTCGACCGGCTCGTGTACCTCTCGACGGGCCTGTCGCTGATCCTCGCCTTCATCGGCGTCAAGCTGCTCCTGCACTACGGCCACCTGCGCAACGACGACATCCCCGAGGTGCCGACGGGGACGTCGCTCGTCGTGATCGTCGTCGTCCTGACCATCACGGTCGTCGCGTCGCTGCTCAAGGCGCGGCGCGAGCCCGACGCACGCGCCCATGCGGGGTCGCTGCGCGACACGCGGACCGAAGAGCGAAGAGCCGCTCGCTGACGGCGGCGACGCCGCCGTGCTTGGTTCCGTCTCGTGGCAGGATGTCACCGATGGGCGGTCCCCCCGACCCGGAGGAGATCGGTACGGCCGAGGAGCCGGTTCGAGCCGCGCTCTCCGCACGGACGACGCTTGGCGCCGTGCACCTGACGGTCGCCGAGCTCGAGCGGTCGGTTGCGTACTACGGCGAGGCGATCGGTCTGGAAGCGTCGGACCTCGGCGAGGGGCGCGCGTCGCTTCACGCCGGCGGCGACCCGCTGCTCGTCCTCGACGAGGTGCCCGGCGCGCGCCCGGCGGACGGCTTCACCGGTCTCTACCACTTCGCGCTGCTCGTGCCCGAGCGCGCCGACCTCGCATCGTGGCTGGCCCACGCCGCCCGCGACCGCGTCCGGCTGACGGGGATGTCGGACCACTTCGTCAGCGAGGCCCTCTACCTGCGCGACCCCGACGGCCATGGGATCGAGATCTACTGGGACCGGCCGCGTACGCACTGGGAAGGGCTCGTCGCCGAGCGCATGACGACCGAGCCGCTGGACGTCGAGGACCTCCTGCGCGAGCTCGACGACCCGCGGACCGCGGAGTTCCCCGGTCTCCCGGCGGGGACGGTGATGGGGCACGTGCACCTGAGGGTCGCCGACGTGCCCTCGAGCGTCACCTTCTACCGCGACGCCCTCGGGATGTCGCTCATGGCGCAGCTCGGTGGGCAGGCCGCCTTCCTGGCCGCCGGGGGGTACCACCACCACATCGGCGCGAACGCCTGGGAGAGTCGCGGCGCGGGGCCGGCGCCGGAGGGCAGCGCGACGCTGCGCCACGCGACGATCGTGCTGCCCAACGAGGACGAGCGCGCGACCGTCCGCGACCGGCTCGAGCAGCACGGCCACCGGTTGACGGACCAGCCGGACGGCCCGGCGGTCCGCGATCCCTCGGGCAACACGCTCGTGCTCGCAGTCGCCTGACGCGAGACGCATCCGGCAAGAGCCACCGGGTACGTGATCTCCCATGGAGATCACCATCATCGGCACGGGCAACATGGCGCGCGGGATCGCCACCCGCGCGCTGTCCGGTGGCCACACCGTCACGCTGCTCGGCACCTCGCGCGACAAGGCGCAGGCGCTCGCCGACGAGCTCGGCGGCAAGACTCGCGCCGGCGCGGTCGGCGACCCGATCGAGGGCGACTTGGTCGTGCTCGCGGTCTGGTACCAGGCGGTCGACGACGTGCTCGGCCGCTACGGCGACCAGCTCGCCGGCAAGACGGTCGTCGACATCACCAACCCGGTGGACCTGGAGACCTACGCGCCGCTCGCTCTGGAAGCCGGCTCGGCTGCCCAAGAGATCGCCGCGAAGGCGCCGGGTGCGAAGGTCGTCAAGGCTTTCAACACGACGTTCGCCGGGTCGCTGGTCGAAGGGAAGGTGTCCGGCCAGCCGCTCGACGTCTTCGTCGCGTCGGACGACGACGAGGCGAAGGCCAAGGTCCGCGAGCTGGCGGAGAGCGCCGGCCTGCGCGTCCTCGACGCCGGACCCCTCGCGCACGCCCGTCAGCTCGAGGGCGCAGGGTACGTGCACATGGCGATCCAGCCGGGCCTCGGAGGCACCTACGCGAGTGCGCTGAAGATCGTCTCCTGAGAAGCGAGGAGGATCCCCGGGAGGCGCGAAGTTCCGGCTGCCCACCGGCCGGCAGGTCCAAAGGCGCCTCGGGCGGCGTTCGCCGGTCGCGGCGGCCCGCCCGAGGGCCTCCTCACGGAGCGGATGACGCGCGCCGCGCTCGACGCCCTGCTGACTGAGCCGGCTCGCGGACGCCTCCTGGGGGCGGTCGCAGGTCGATCGTGTCTTCCGGCTTCGTGCGTCCGCTCCCATAACGTTGTACGACGCGTAGATTTATGACATAGTGTCCGCTGTTGGACCGCTCGGCTGTGGCCGGCGTCGGCGCTCGTGACCCTGACCCTCCTCCCTCGGGCGTCGTCGTCGGCCCAGCTCGGCCCTTGCCGGGCGATTGGCACGCAGATCCAGTGATGAGTTGACAGCGAAGTCGAAACCGGGTCCTTCGCGAAGATGACGGTACGGATCGGCTACAAGGCCTCGGCCGAGCAGTTCGGCCCGCGGGAGTTGCTCGCGTTCTCCCTGGCTGCCGAAGAGCGCAGGATGGATTCGGTCGCAGTGTCGGATCACTTCCGGCCGTGGAGTCACCGCGGAGGCCACGCGCCGGCAGCCGTGCACTGGCTGGCCGCGCTCGGGCAGGCTAGTTCCCGAGCGCGGCTTGGGACCAGCGTGCTGACGCCGACGTCGCGCTGTCACCCGTCGATGGTCGCTCAGTCGTATGCGACCCTCGCGACGATGAACCCCGGCCGGATGTTCCTGGGCGTCGGCTTTGGTGAGGCGATCAACGAGACGCCCGCCACCGGCGACGTCTTGCCGGGAGGGAAGGAACGCCGGCTCCGGCTCGCCGAGGCGATCGAGTTGATGCGGCGACTGTGGTCGGAGGAGCGCGTCGACTTCGACGGGGACTACTACCGCGTGTCGCGGGCCACGGTCTACGATCGTCCTGAGCAGCCCATCCCGATCTACGTGGCCGCGTCGGGTCCGCTGGCGGCTCGGCTCGCCGGTCGTGCCGGCGACGGGTTCATCTGCACGAGCGGCAAGGACCCGGAGCTCTACACGAAGCTCCTGGGCGAGCTTGCGGTCGGCGCCCGTTCCGTGCACCGTGATCCCTCGAGCATCACGCGCATGATCGAGATCAAGGTCTCCTACGATCGCGATGCTGACCGCGCGCGGGAAGCGTGCCGGTGGTGGGCGGCTCTGGCGCGGGAGCAGAAGGGAGGGATCGAGGATCCGGTGGCGATGGAGCGCGTTGCGGACGCCCGTGCCGACCGCGCCGACACGGGATTCATCGTGTCCGACGATCCTGACGAGGTCGTCGAGCGGATCGGCGAGTACCTCGACCTCGGGTTCGACGACCTGATCCTGCACGCCCCCGGGGATGACCAGCAACGCTTCATCGAGCATCTCTCAGAGGACGTCATGCCGAAGCTTCGGTTGAGAGCCGAGATCGCTCGGTTGAGCTACATCAGGCAGATCATCGCCTGGATGAGCCGTAACGGCGCGTGGTCCGAGGGCATGATCGTGAAGCAGACTGACGACACGCCTTCCGAAGCGCTGTCTCCGGACCTCGCCGTGGCCAAGGAGTGCGGTCTGCTCCAACGCGAGGGCGCCGCGCTGCGCCTCACCGAGCTCGGCGGGCGAGTCGCCGACGGGTTCGGCGACGCGCTGCGCGACGAACCCGGCGAAGCGCAGGCCGACCGGTTGAGCGCCGTCGCGGCCGACGTCGACCGCCGGCTCACGGCCGAGGACGCACTCGGCATCCGGTACCTCGCGGAGGTGCTCGCGTGGCTGGGAGGCACCCGGGTGTCGAGCGAGGCGAACGACGTGGCCGGCGTCGGCGAGGACCGGCGTGCACGCGTCGTACGGGATCTCGAAGTTGCCGTGGCGGCGGGCGTGCTGACGCGCGAGGACGGCGGTGTCCGGCTGACGGAGCGGGGCTGGGAGCTCGTCGCTGACGATGAGTGAGCCCCGCGGCAGCTTTCGAGTGCGGACGCGGCCGCTGGATCGAGGGGCGCGGCCGCGTGCCATAGGACAACACCTGCAAGGGAGCAGACCGTGAGCGATCACATCTACAAGAGCATCGAGGTCACCGGCTCGTCGGAGCGCGACGTCAGCGACGCGGTGCGCAAGGCGGTCAGCAAGGCATCCGAGACGGTCCGGCACATCGACTGGTTCGAGGTCGTCGCCATCCGCGGCCACGTCGAGGCTGGCGCCGTCGCACACTTCCAGGTCACGATCAAGCTCGGCTTCCGGCTCGACTGATCGCCGCCTCGGTCAGTGCCTCGGCCGAATCTTGAACACAACGTCGGGTTATGACATAGTGTCTTATGCAGTCGGTGTCGCGGGCCCGGCGGGCGGACCGGAGCCTCTCCTCCTCGGGGCGTCCCAGCTCCGCTCGCGGCGCCGACAGCGTCGCGCGGGCCGGAGCCCCAGCTCCGGCCCGCGCAGCCATTCACCATGGATCTCACCTTCACCACCGAAGAACGCAAGTTCCGTGACGAGCTGCGGGCGTGGCTCGCTGCGAACACGCCCGGAACCGAGCCGCAGCACGACGAGGACGCGCAGTTCGCCTGGCGCGTCGACTGGCAGCGGCGCCTGCATGACGGCGGCTGGGCGGCCGTCCACTGGCCACCGGAGTACGGCGGCCGCGGCGCGACCCTGACCGAGTCGGCGATCTTCTTCGAGGAACTTGGTAGCGCGCGACGCCCGCTACCGGCGAACGTCCTCGGCCTACTTCTGGCGGGCCCCACGATCATGGAGTGGGGGACGCCCGAGCAGAAGGAGCGGTACCTCGAGCCGATCCTCTCCGGCGACGAGATCTGGTGCCAGGGCTTCTCGGAGCCTGAGGCGGGTAGCGATCTCGCCAGCCTCAAATGCCGCGCGGTGCGCGACGGCGACGACTGGCTCGTCACCGGGCAGAAGGTGTGGACGTCGAACGCGCAGTACGCGAAGTGGTGCATGCTCGTCGCGCGTACCGATCGCGAAGCGCCCAAGCACAAGGGCCTCACGTACTTCCTGCTCGACATGGAGCAGCCGGGCGTCGAGGTACGGCCGCTGCGGCAGATCACTGGCGAGAACGAGTTCAACGAGCTGTTCCTTGAAGAGGCGCGGATCCCGGCCGAGAACGTCCTGGGCGGCGAAGGGAACGGCTGGAGGGTCGCGCTCACCACGCTCATGAACGAGCGCTCGGGTCTGGGGTTCTTCCTTCAGGTTCGCCTGCGCATGCTGCTCGAGGACCTCACGCGGGAGGTCGCGGCGGCCGGCCTCCTCGACCACGACGGCGTCCGCGAGCGCGTCGGCGACCTCCATGCCCGCGCAGAGCTGCTGCGCCTCACCGCCTACCGCGGCCTGGCGAGCATCGAGCGCTTCGGCCAGCCGGGCCCGGAAGGGTCGCTGGTGAAGCTCATGTGGAGCGAGACGAACCAACTCATGACGCAGTTCGCGATCGACGTGCTCGGCCCCGCCGCCCTGACGCACGACGCGACGTGGGCGTACGAGCTCCTTCGCGCGCGTGGGAACACGATCGAAGGCGGCACCTCTGAGATCCTCAAGAACATCGTCGCCGAGCGCGTACTCGGCCTTCCGAAGGCGGGCTGACCGTGCACTTCGGGTTCACCGACGACCAGCGTGAGATCAAGGACACGGCTCGCAGCCTCCTCGCCGATCGCACTGGCTGGGAGCGCGTGCGCGCGCAGGCAGAGACCGGCACGCACGACGACACCCTCCAGCGGGAGCTCAGCGAGCTCGGCTGGCCCGGCATCGCCATCCCCGAAGAGTGGGGCGGCGCGGGACTCGGGTACGTCGAGCTCGCCGTGCTGCTCGAGGAGCTCGGCTACGCCCTGGCACCGGTGCCCTTCCTCGGCACGGTGTCGGCCGCCGCGGTCATCGGCCGCGGAGGGTCGGCGGAGCAGAGGGACCGCTGGCTGCCGCGACTCGCGTCTGGTGAGCTACGCGGCGCGGCCGGAGCGCCCGAGCTGATCCCCGATGGCGTTGGTGCCGACGTCATCGTGCTGCTCGACGTCCGCGAGGCGGGGCTGGCCGGTCAGGGAACGGTCGATGCCGTCGCGACGATCGATCCCACCAGGCGGTATGCCCGCGCCGTCGGACACGGCATGCATGAGACGCTCGGCGGCGACCTCCGGGAACCGCTGGCGCTAGCCGCGACGCTCGCCGCAGCGGAGCTCGTCGGTGTCGCGCAGCGCGCGCTCGACATGACCGTGGAGTACGTCCGCGAGCGCAAGCAGTTCGGCCGGCCGGTCGGGTCGTTCCAAGCCGTTGCCCATCGCTGTGCGCAGATGCTGCTCCACGTCGAGTCGGCTCGCTCGGCCGTCTACTTCGCTGCCTGGGCGGCCGACGCCGCGGACGAGCGGCTGGCCGAAGCCGCCGCGCTTGCGAAGGCGACCGCATCCGACGGCGCGCGCGAGACGACCGCCGGCGCCATCCAGCTCCACGGCGGCGTCGGCTTCGCCTGGGAGTCCGATGTGCACTGGCTGTACAAGCGCGCCCAGCTGATGGCGGCGCACCTCGGTGGTGGATCTCATCACCGCCAGACCCTCGGACGGCTCGCGGCGGAGCGCTCGGCCGCGGCCGTCTGAGGCCGATCCAAAACACCGAAGGACAGGGAGACGACGAGATGCAGATCGACGGCACCACCGCGCTGGTCACCGGCGGAACCTCCGGGCTCGGGCTGGCCACGGCTCAGCGGCTGGCCGAGGAAGGGGCACAGATCGTCGTGCTGGACCTGCTCGGTACGGAGGAGCGCATCGCCGGCAGCGGGTTCACCTTCGTCGCGGCCGACGTTCGCGACGAGGAGAGCGTGACACGCGCCGTCGAGGCTGCGACGCGCCTTGGTGAGTTCCGGATCCTCGTCAACTGCGCCGGGATGGGCACGCCGGGTCGGACGGTCGGACGCTCCGGGCCGCTGCCGCTCGAGGACTTCCAGCGGACCATCGACATCAACCTCGTGGGGACGTTCAACGTCATCCGCATCGCCGCGGCGGCGATGCAGCACAACGAGCCACTCGACGGCGATCGCGGTGTCGTCGTGAACACAGCATCCGTGGCGGCGTTCGAGGGCCAGATCGGCCAAGCCGCGTACTCGGCGTCGAAGGGCGGCATCGTTGGGATGACCGTGCCGGTCGCGCGAGATCTGGCGCGGCTGAACATCCGGGTCATGACGATCGCCCCGGGGACCTTCGAGACGCCGCTCTTGGGAACCCTCAGCGAAGACGTGCGGGCGTCGCTCGCGGCCGCGATTCCGCACCCGTCTCGACTCGGCGACCCGGCGGAGTACGCCTCGCTCGTCGCGCACATCGTCCAGAACGGCATGCTCAATGGCGACACGATCCGGCTCGACGGCGCCCTGCGCATGAGCCCGACCTGACCTCGAGAGGCGCCGACCTACGCCGCGCCTCGGGTGTCTAGGCCGGCGATCGAGCCAGTAGGGGCGACGGGTCGTACCAGGAGATGCGACCGAAGACGACGAGGCCGTCTCGAACGGCCCACTCCTCGGTGATGATCAGCGGCTCACCGGTTGCGACCAGCCGCGTCCGCAGAACGACGGACGCTCGGTTCCCGTCGGCGATGAGGTTCTCGATCTCGAGGTTCGGGATGTCGACGACGGCGGAGGCAGCGGCGAACAGCCGCTGGAAGCCTTCCACGCCGCGGTAGACGCCGCCGTACGGCAGGTAGGACGGCTCGTGCACCTCGACGTCGGGATCAAGGCAGGCGAAGAACGTCTCAACGTCGCCGGCCATCCCGGCCGCGTAGAACCGGGAGATCAGCGCGCGCGTGTCGCCCGCCATGGTCGTCTGTGTCATCGGTCGCCTTTCGTCGGTTTGTCGAGAAGCTGCATGACTTCCACCAGCTCCTCCGGGCCCGTCCTCGCCGTCGCGGCGCGCACGCTCCACCCGCCGAGCCGGTGGTCCTCCGGAGGACCGACCGGGGTGAGCCCTCGCTGCTGAAGCACGTCCCACTCGCGGTCGGCATCGTCGACGAGGAACGACAAGACCTCCAGGCCCTCGGCGAGCACGTTCTCGTTCTGATCCCGGATCTCGACCAGCTCGAGGAGGCCGAGGGCAGCGTGTGGGCTCTGTGCCATGACCATGCGCATCCGCGCTGCGCCCGGAACGCCGAGCAGGAACCCGCCGCGCGCTGCGTCCTCGCCCTCCAGTGTGGCGTCGACGATCCGGCGCCAGCCGAGCACGTCCTCGTACCGGGCGCAGGCGCCGTCGGCATTCACCACGACGCGTGCGAAGTGGTGGATGCCGCCGAGCGCGCTGACGCCCGTCACGTCAGGCGGTGGCTGCGACATCGGCTGGCTTCGTGCCGTTGCGCATGTGCGTCGTGCGGTGGACCGGGTCCTTGTCGAAGTGCGGCATGACCTTGTCCGCGAAGACGCTGAGCGACTCCTTGGCGACGCCAAGCGGGAGTCCCATGGGCGTCGCGAAGGCGAGCTGGTCGATGCCGAGCGCCTCGTAGTCCTTGATCTGCTCGATGACCTCGTCTGGGCTCCCGCAGATGAGCGCCTTGGCCTGGATCATCGCGTCGACCGCCTCGACGGTGAGGTCGGGGCCGATCTCGGGCCACGGCTTGATCGTCGGGTGCGGCGGGAAGCTGTCGTGGTAGAGGAAGATGTAGGAGAGCAGCTCCATGAAGCGCGAGGAGGCCATGGCGCGACGCGCTTCGTCTCCGTCTTCGAGGCAGAGGCAGATCGTCGCGACGAGGAAGTTGTCGTTGACGTACTGGCCGGCCGGCTCAGCCTTCGCGACCGTCTCCTTGTACAGGTCGACGTAGGGCTTGAGGTCGTCCAGACCCGCGACCAGGAAGCTGAAGCCGAGTGCGCCGAGACCATGCTTCGCGGCCTTCTCGAACGTCGGCAGATTGCCGACGGCGCACCACATCGGCGGGTGGGTCTTCCCGCCGCCGAAGGGCTTCGGGTAGATGCCCCGCTCCGGCACCGAGAACGCCTTCCCGTCGTGGCTGTAGCCGGTGCCGTCCGGTGTCATGCGAGGGTCGACACCCTCCCAGATCTTCTTGAGCTCCCAGATGACCTCGTCCCAGTTGGCCTTCGTCTCCTCCGGGGCCAGCCCGAAGGTGCCGATCTCCCAGCTGCCGGCGCCGCGGCCGGTTCCGAACTCGAAGCGGCCCTCCGAGAGGTGGTCGATCATCGCAACGCGCTCCGCCAGTCGGACGGGGTGGTTCGTGATCGGGTTGAGCGGCCAGATGCCCGAGCCGACGTGGATGCGCTCGGTCTTCGCGAGGACGTAGGGGATGAACGACTCGCTCGCGGACATGTGGGAATAGGCGGCCAGGGCGTGATGCTCGGCGCACCACGCGTACTTGAATCCGACCTTGTCGGCGTGCTGGATCAGCGCGACGTCCGTCATCAGCGACTCGTGCTCGGCCGCCGGGTCGTTGAACTGGCCGCTCCAGACCGCCGCTTGGTTGAAAAGCCCGAATTCCATAAGCCCTCCCGGAGCGTCGCTCCCCGGACAACTAGCCAGATAATGACGCCCTGTACTATAGTGGAGCGGTCGTTCACTGCAACTGGCCCGGCAGCCAAGGGGTCTCGTATGAAGCGCGTATACCACTCGATCGCGGTCGCCATCAGGGGCCCGGTCCTCGGCCGGGCGATCAAGTTGGCGTTCAGCAAGTCCAACATGTTCGTCTACAAGGCGACCAAGGGGCGGGTCTGGAACACGCTCCGCGGCGGTGACCTGGTGCTCCTGACGACGAGGGGCCGGAAGACCGGCAAGCTCCGGACATGGCCGCTGCTCTCTGTCCGGGCCGACGACCGCTGGATCATCATCGGGTCCAACGCCGGCGGGCCGACGCATCCCGCCTGGGTCCACAACCTCCGGGCCAACCCTGTCGCCACGCTGACGGTGAAGGACCGCGCGCAGACGGTCAGAGCGCACGAGATCACGGACGAGCGGGAGTGGGAGCGCCTCTTCGCGCGCTTCGTCGCTGCGCACGAGGACTACGCCGACTACACGAAGAACACCGATCGGAAGCTGCCGATCTTCAAGCTCGAACCGGCGACCGGAGGTCCCGATGGCGCACGCTGAGATGAACGCGGCGGATGCGCTCGCGCGTGCCATGGCGTCCGAGGAGATCAAGCAGGCGAAGGCCCGCTACTGCCGTGGCGTGGACACGAAGGACTGGGATCGCTTCGGGTCCGCGTTCGCCGTGAACGCCACGTTCGAGATGCGGGGATTGCAGTTCGGGACTGACCCCGTGACGGGCGAGCGCCGCGTCAACGGCACCGTCGCGGCGGACGTCCTTGAGAGCCTGACCGCCGGCGTGGAGTGGCCGATTGTCGGCCGCGACCAGATCGTCGCGTTCTGTCGCGTCGCGATGGAGCCCGTCACGTCCGCACACCACGTTTACGCACCAGAGATCGGCTTCGAGAGCGACACGGAGGCCAGCGTCGTCTGGCCGATGGAGGACTACACCTGGTACCCGGCGGGCGCGCCGGTCTCGGCGATGCACGGCTTCGGCCACTACCACGAGACGTACGAGCTCACCGACGAAGGGTGGCGGATCGCGACCCTGCGCCTGTCGCGGCTCCGCGTGGATTGGCGCTAGCGAACTGCGAATGGCGATACACTGCGTCAATCTCTAGCGCAGTGTCGAACAGAATGACGGAGGCCAGCATGAGCACCGAGGCCCTGATCTACGAAGCGATCCGCACGCCGCGCGGCCGCGGCAAGCAGGATGGGTCCCTCAACAGCGTCAAGCCGATCTCGCTCGTGGTCGGGCTCATCGACGAGCTCCGGCGTCGGCACCCGTCGCTCGACACCGAGCGCATCGACGACGTCGTCCTCGGCTGCGTCACCCCGACCGGCGAACAGGGCTCGGACATCGCCAAGACGGCGGCTATGGCCGCCGGTCTTCCCGACCGTGTCTGCGGCGTGCAGATCAACCGCTACTGCGCGTCGGGTCTCGAAGCCGTCAACACGGCCGCACAGAAGGTTAAATCGGGCTGGGACGAGCTCGTGATCGGCGGCGGCGTCGAGTCGATGTCACGCGTCCGGATGGGCAGCGACGGCGGCGCCTACATGACCGACCCGCGCACGATGTACGAGGGCTACTTCGTCCCACAGGGCATCGGTGCGGACCTCATCGCCACCATGGAAGGCTTCTCGCGCGAGGACGTCGACGCCTTCGCCGCCCGCTCTCAGGAGCGCGCGACCGCCGCGTGGGAGAACGGCCACTTCGCCCGCTCCGTCGTGCCGGTTACGGACCAGAACGGGATCACCGTGCTCGATCGTGACGAGCACATCCGGCCCGGCAGCACCGTCGAGTCGCTCGGCAAGCTTCCGGCGTCGTTCAAGGTCCCCGGCGAGAAGGGCGGCTTCGACGCCGTGGCTCTGCAGAAGTACCACTGGGTCGACCGCATCGATCACGTGCACACGGCCGGCAACTCGTCGGGCATCGTCGACGGCGCCGCGCTCGTACTCGTCGGCTCGGACAAGGCGGGCGCGGAGATGGGACTCACGCCGCGCGGCCGCATCGTCGCGACCGCCGTCGCCGGGTCGGAGCCGACGATCATGCTCACCGGCCCGAAGCCGGCGACGGAGAAGCTGCTCGACCGCGCCGGGCTGACTGTCGACGACATCGATCTCTTCGAGCTCAACGAGGCCTTCGCCTCGGTGGTCCTCAAGTTCCAGAAGGACCTGAACATCCCCGACGAGAAGCTAAACGTCCACGGTGGCGCGATTGCCATGGGGCATCCTCTCGGCGCGACCGGGGCGATGCTGATCGGCGTCACGCTCGACGAGCTCGAGCGCCGCAACCTGCGCCGCGCCGTCGTCACGCTCTGCGTCGGCGGCGGCATGGGCATCGCGACCCTCATCGAGCGCGTCTAGCAGACGCCTCACGACCCAAGCGAGTACAGCCACCATGACCGCTACCGCCGAGAACGTCTGCATCCGCTGGGAGGAGGACGACGACCGCGTCGTCACCCTCGTCCTCGACGCCCCGAACCAGGCCGCGAACACGATGAGCGCCGCGTTCGTCGAGTCGCTCGTCTCGACCGTCGACCGGCTCGAAGCCGTTCGCGAAGAGATCGCCGGCGTGGTGATCTCCTCCGCCAAGAAGACCTTCTTCGCTGGCGGTGACCTCAACGAGATGATCGAGTCGCGTCCCGAGGACGCTCCCGCGATCCACGCGAACCTCACGCGGATCAAGGCGCAGCTCCGGCGCCTCGAGACGTTGGGCGTTCCTGTCGTCGCCGCCATCAACGGCGCAGCGCTGGGCGGCGGGTACGAGCTGGCGCTCGCGTGTCACCGCAGGATCGCGGCGGACGTCCGCGGTTGCGTCGTGGGCCTGCCGGAGGTCACGCTCGGCCTGCTGCCCGGGGGCGGTGGTGTCGTCCGGACGGTACGGCTCATGGGCGTCAAGCCGGCGCTTGAGCACCTGCTCCTCGAGGGGCAGCGGCACCGGCCGGCCGCGGCGCTCGCGCTTGGGCTGATCGACGAGGTCGTCGACTCGCCCGACGAGCTGCTGGACGCCGCCAAGGCCTGGATCTCCACGGAGCCCGAGCCGGTCCAGCCGTGGGACGTCAAGGGCTACAAGGTGCCCGGCGGCACCATGCTCGACTCGGAGTTCGCAGCGTCGATGGCGCCCTACACCGCGCAGCTCCGGTTGCGCCTGGGCGGCGCCAACCTGCCGGCGCCCTCGGCCATCCTCGCCGCTGCTGTCGAGGGAGCGCATCTCACGCTCGACCAGGCGCTGATCGTCGAGAGCCGATACTTCGTCGAGCTCGTCACAGGACCGGTGGCGAAGAACATGATGCGCACGTTCTTCGACATGCAGGCCGTGAAGTCGGGCGCCAGCCGGCCGAGCGGCTACGACCGCTTCACTGCCACGAAGCTCGGTGTAGTGGGCGCGGGGATGATGGGCGCCGGGATCGCCTACCAGGCAGCGCGCCAGGGAATCGACGTCATGCTTGGCGACGTCTCGCTCGAGCAGGCCGACCGCGGGAAGTCCTACGCCATCGGCAAGGTCGCGAAGGAGGTCGAACGCGGTCGGCTGTCGCGCGAGAAGGCCGACGAGCTCGTCGGCCGCATCTCGACGACCAGCGAGCTGTCCGAGTTCGCGGGCTGCGACGTCGTGATCGAGGCCGTGTTCGAGGACCCCCAGCTCAAGCGCCGGATCTTCGCGGAGCTCGAGGCGGCGCTCGATGACGACGCGCTGCTGTGCTCCAACACGTCGACCTTGCCGATCACCGAGCTGGGCGCCGAGCTACGTCGCCCGGAGAACTTTATCGGCACCCATTTCTTCTCACCGGTCGACCGGATGCCGCTGCTCGAGATCGTCGTCGGGCCGGAGACGAGCGACGCGACGCTTGCGCGGACGATCGACGTCGGTACGCAGCTGGGCAAGACGACGATCGTGGTCAACGACAGCCGAGGCTTCTTCACCAGCCGCGTCATCGGCAAGTACCTCGACGAGGCGCTCGCCATGCTCGGCGAGGGCTGCGCGGCCACGTCGATCGAGCAGGCCGCGCGCCAAGCCGGCTACCCGGTCCCGCCGCTCCAGCTTCTGGACGAGACCACGCTGACGCTCCCGCGCAAGGTCCGTCGCGAGACGCGCGCAGCGACCGAGGCGGCCGGCCAGACGTGGACCGAGCATCCCGCCGAGGCCGTCATGAACCGCCTGATCGACGAGCTTGGCCGTACGGGCCGCGTCGACGGCGCCGGGTTCTACGACTACGAGGATGGGCGGCGGACAACGCTGTGGCCGGGGCTCGCCGAGCACTTCCCCCCGACGGGCGAGCCCGTTCCCTTCGAGGACATGAAGGAGCGACTGCTCTTCGCCGAGGCGCTCGAGGCGGTGCGGTGTCTGGACGAAGGCGTGCTCCGCTCGACCGCGGACGCCAACGTCGGCTCTCTGCTCGGCATCGGGTACCCGTCGTGGACCGGCGGCGTGATCCAGTACATCGACGGCTACCCGGGCGGAGCCGGACGCTTCGTCGAGCGCGCGCAGGAGCTCGCAGCACGTTACGGGGAGCGGTTCGCGCCTCCGGCCTCCCTCGTCGACGCCGCGCGTTCCGGTCGGCGCGCCAGCAGTTCGCTGGCGGGTTGACGAATTCTTAGACAATGCGTTAGTCTGGCTCGCCTAGGCGTGAGTCAGTGAGGCCCCTTATGCGTACCGCCCTTTGCGACCAGCTCGACATCCAGTCCCCGGTTTTCGCGTTCAGCCACTCAGTCGACGTGGTGGTTGCCGTGACGAACGCCGGCGGGATGGGCGTCCTCGGCGCTGCCGATCGCACGCCGGCCGAGCTGGACAAGGACCTGGCGGCCATCACCGAGCGCGTGGCGGGTCGGTCGTTCGGCGTCGACTTCGTCGTGCCTGCGAGCGCCGGTCCGGCGGCGGACGCTTCGCTCGAGGAGTTCAAGTCGGCGCTTCCCGCGGAGCACGTGAAGTTCGTGGAGACCCTGCTCGAGCAGCACCACATCCCGGCTACGGAGGGGCAGCACACGCAGCGGCGCGCCGAGCTGATGCGCGAGTTCCTCGCGGACGGCAACGCGCGTCTCTTCGAGGTCGCACTGAAGTACCCGCTCCGGCTGCTGGCAACGGCGCTCGGCCCGCCTCCGCCGGAGGTCGTGGCGGAGTGCCGCACGCGGAACATCCTGATCGCCGGTCTCGTCGGCGCACCGGAGCAGGCGCTCACGCACCGCGAAGCGGGCGCCGACATCATCGTCGCGCAGGGCACGGAGGCGGGCGGTCACACCGGCGAGATCTCGACGATGGTGCTCGTCCCGCAGGTCGTCGATGCCGTCGCTCCGGCTCCGGTCATCGCGGCCGGTGGGATCGCGACGGGTCGACAGGCGGCGGCCGCGATAGCACTCGGCGCACAGGGCGTCTGGCTCGGCTCGGTCTGGCTCTCGACGGAGGAGGCGGAGATCCACGACGCGCTGCGGAGTCGCATCTTCGAGGCGCGCTCGCGCGACGCGGTCCGCTCCCGGTCCGTCTCGGGGAAGCCCCAGCGGATGCTCGCCTCCGCTTGGACGAAGGCCTGGGAGCAGCCCGGGGCGCCGCGTACGCTTCCCATGCCCGCCCAGGCGTTCCTCACCGCTGACGCGATCGCGAAGATATACAACGACGCCCGCGTCGGCGGGCAGGGCGGGTCCAAGCTCGTGACGTACCCTGCCGGGCAGGTGATCGGATCGCTGCACGAGCGGCGCCGTGCCGTCGACGTCCTCGAGGACATCGTCCGCGAGTACCACGAGGTCGTGCAACGCCAGCAGGAGACCGCCGTGGCGGCCGATCCGGCCTCGGCGTCCGCAGTCGGCGCCCGGTCGGCCTGACGTCGTTTGCGCGCCGCCGCGGCTCCTGACGACGCGCCGGCGGTCCGGCGCTTCGAGGTCGCCGGAGACGACGTCCGCCTGGTCGCCGACGAGTGGATGACGACCGGCGACGGCGTTACGGTCGTGCTGCTGCACGGGGGCGGTCAGACGCGGCACTCGTGGGACCGCACTGCCGACCGTCTGGCGCGCGCCGGCCACGTCGTGTACACGCTGGACCTGCGCGGACATGGCGACAGCGACTGGCACACAGGCGCCGACTACACGCTCGACGCCTTCGCTCGCGACACCACGAAGTTCCTCGTCTCGCTCGGTCGGCCCGCAGTCCTCGTCGGGGCGTCGCTCGGCGGCATGACAGCGCTGCTCACCGCCAGTGAGGCGCCGTCGCTCGTGCGGGGCATCGTCTTGGTGGACGTGGTGATCCGCGTCGAGCAGGACGGGGTCGAGCGCATCCGCTCCTTCCTCAACGCGCGTCGCGACGGCTTCGCGTCGCTCGAGGAGGTCGCCGACGCCATCGCGGCGTACAACCCGCTCCGGCCGCGCCCGAAGCGACTCGACGGCCTGCGCAAGAACGTCCGGCAGCGTGCCGACGGCCGCTGGTACTGGCACTGGGACCCGGCGTTCACGCGGATCGACGATGAGCCGCAGCGCCGCATCCGGCGCGAGCGGCTCGAAGCGGCGGCGCGGTCGCTCGCCGTTCCTCTGCTCGTGGTACGTGGCCTGCGCTCCGACGTCGTGACTGACGAGGGCGTCGCTCATATGCAGCACCTCGTCCCCGGGGCGAGGAGCGTGAACGTGCGCGGCGCGGGACACATGATCGCCGGGGACGACAACGACGCGTTCGGCGCTCACCTGGAGAGCTTCCTGGCGAGCCTCTCCGTCGCTCCCTGAGCAGCCGGCCTGGCCTCGTCGCGCTAGAGACGCGCCCGGATCCGGCCGTCTAGCACCTCGTTGGCGCCGTCGACCACGAAGCAGGTGCCGTTGGCGAACCAGGCCTCGTCATCGGCAAGGAACGCGAAGGCGGCCGCGACGTCGTCCGCGGTTGCGGCCCTGCGCTGTGGCGACACCACTTCCAGGACCGCGCGGGCGCCGGCCATGTCATCCGCCCGACCGGTGAGGACGGAGGCGAGCAGCGGCGTCAAGTGCGATCCGGGCGCTACGGCGTTGACGCGGATGTCGTGCGCGACGAGCTCGACCGCGACGGCCTTCGTCAGCCCGATCACCGCGTGTTTCGCGGCGGTGTACGCGGCGGGAGCCAGGCCTCCCTGGAGGCCGGCCGTGCTGGCTGTGTTGAGGATCACGCCGCTGCGCCGCGGGATCATGACCCGCGCCGCGTGCTTGCATCCCAGAAACACGCCGCGGAGATCCACCGCGATCGTGCGGTCCCACTCGTCCGTGTCGGTGGTCGCGATCGACTCGAGCGGCCCGAGGATGCCGGCGTTGTTGACCATGATGTCGACGCGGCCCCAGCGTGCGACCGCCGCATCGACGGACGCGGCGATGTCGCCCTCCCTCGTGACGTCGGCGCGGTGCACATCGACCGCGTCGCCGAGCTCGTCGGCGACGCCGCGGGCACGGTCCTCTTCGACATCCACGATCAGGCACGATGCCCCATCGTGGGCGAACCGCCTCGCGATCGCCTCACCGAGGCCCTAAGCTGCCCCGTCACGATCGCGGTCTTGCCGTCCAGGCGCCCCATCCGCTCAGGGCGCCAGCGCGGGGGCGGTGGCGCGGTCGCGCGGCACACCGGCCGGGTCCGGCGCGACCCTGACGAGTCGCTTGCCGAAGCTGCGGCCGGTCTGGAGGTCGACCATCGCCGCGGGCGCGCTTTCGAGCCCCTCGGTCACGGTGTCGATCTGACGGATCTTGCCCTCCGCGACGAGTTCGGTGAGGTGGCGCTCGGCCTGGGGGAAGCGGGGCCCGTAGTAGACGAAGTTGATGCCCAGCAGGCTCGCGCGTTTGATCACGAGGATCAGCGGGACGCTGGACGGCCCGACGTGCTCCTTGTTGTACTGCGAGACGGCGCCACAGCAGGCGACGCGACCACCCTCGTTCATGTGATGGGTGAGCACGAGGTCGAGGATGGGGCCGGCGACGTTGTCGAAGTACGAAACGACGCCGTCGGGGCAGGCCGCGGCGAGCTGCGCCTCGAAGTCGTCGCTGCGGTAGTTCACGCCCGCGTCGAAGCCGAGATCCTGCTCCAGGAACCGGGCCTTCTCCTCGGATCCGACGATGCCGACCACGCGCGCGCCGCGCAGGCGCGCCACCTGGCCCGCGATGCTGCCGACGCCTCCGAGAGCAGCGGAGACGAGGAACGTCTCGCCCAGCGCAGGCTTGGCGACATCCTGCACGCCGAAGTAGCCGGCGAGGCCGGAGCAGCCCATCAGCCCTGCGTGGAGGGTGAGCGGAGCGAGGGGCTCGAACGGCCTGGCCCAGCGGGCCGGCACGGCCGCGTACTCCTGCGGCGACGCAGTGCACCAGATCGCCGTCCGAGAGGTCCGTCCCGTTCGCATCGACCACTTCCGACACGGTGAACGCGTCCATCACGTCGCCGGGCCGGAGCAGACCCTTGCGCGAGTCGCGCAGTGGCTGCGCCAGCCGCGAGACCTCGAGCGGCATGTCGTCCTCTGCGGGGGCATCGTCCGCCTCCGACACCGGCTTCATGCCGCTCATCGAGCTGTCCTCGTACGCCTCGTTCGCGCCGAACCAGAGACGATTGGCCGCGTCCAGCGAGATCACGATGTTCCGCACGAGAACCTCGCCCGAGCGGAGGGTCGGGACGTCACCGTCGACGACGCGGAAGTGGCTCTCGTCGATGAGTCCGTCAGAAGTGGCCGCGACGAGGACTTGGCGGTTGCCGCTCACGTCGTTGCTCCGCTGCGAGATCGTCGACCCAGGAAAGGACACGGTGTCAGAGGCAGCACAAAACGTCAATCACGCGGGATCGAGGACGTTCCCGTGGGTGAAGACCAGGCCGGCGTCGACGGGAACCTCCGCCGCGGTGATGTACGACGACTCATCTCTGGCGAGGAAGACGAGCAGGGCGGCGACTTCGCTGGGTTCGGCGACGCGACCGAGAGCTCCGCTGGCCGTGCTGGGGTCGATGCCCTCGAGCATCGGCGTGAGGATCGAGCCCGGGTGCACCGAGTTCGAGCGCACGTTGAACGGCCCGAGCTCGCTCGCGACCGACTTCGTGAGACCACGGATCCCGAACTTCGAGGCTGTGTATCCGTGGATCGCCGGGAAGCCGACGAGGCCTGCTGCCGACGAGATGTTGATGACGGAAGAGGGAGCCGACGCCTTGAGGTGGGGCGTCGCGGCCTTGATGCCGAGGAACGCGCTCTTGAGGTTGATGTCGAGGATCCGGTCCCAGTCTTCGACCGAGTAGTCCTCCAGGAGCCTGTTGTTGGTGATGCCCGCGTTGTTGATGAGGACGTTCAGCGCTCCGAAGCGCTCGACGGTGAGCTCCACGGCCGCGTCCCAGTCCGCCGCGTCGGTGACGTCGAGGTGCGTGAAGACCGCGTCGTCGGACGCGATGCGCTGCTCGAGGGCGGCGCCTTCGTCGTCGAGGACATCGCCGAACACGACCTTGCCGCCCTCCGCGACGATCGCGTCGACGGTCGCCGCGCCGATCCCCGCGCACCGCCGGTCACCAGCGCCACCTTGTTGCTGAGTCTCGCCATGATGCTGCCTGCTTTCTGGCCGTGTCTCGCTAGCGGCTGTCTCGGCCGGTCTCGGCCTTCGTCCGCGCGACCTCATCGGCCGCTTCGAGGAAGACGCGGGTGGTACTGCCGACGTTCGTGGTGATGCTGCGCTCGCCGGCCGTGACCTCCGTGGTGCCGCCCATGTTGACGCTGGTGATGCCGGCGTCGACCAGGATCGACGTGCCGCTGACGAACGTGGAGAGATCGCTTGCGAGGTAGATCGCCGCGCCGGCGATGTCGGACGGCACCCCGACCCTCCCGATCGGGTACTCCCTTGAGGGGCGCGGCCACGTGCTCGGTGAACTCGTCAGCCTGCTCGGCCGGAACGCCGAAGGCGCCCGCGAAGATGGGGCTGGCGATGGCGCCGGGGATGATGGCGTTCGATCGGATCCCTTCCGCGCCGAACTCGAAGGTGGCTTGACGCACGATCCCGAGGATGGCCGCCTTCGCGGCGACGTAGCCGATCGGCGAAAACCCTCCTTGCAGGGCTCCGATGCTGGACGTGCTGATGATCGAGCCGCCCGAACCCTGGCTCCGGAACTGGCGCACGGCGTGCTTGTGGCCGGCCAGAACAGACCACGCCAGCAGCCGCGTCGTCTCGAGGAAGCCGTCGCACGTGACGTCGGCGATGGGCGAGCGATCGCCTGCGTGGCCGGCGTTGTTGAACATCACATCGAGCCGGCCGAATGCTGCGACAGCGGCGTCCACGGCTGCCGCGATCTGCTCCTCCTCGCGGACGTCGCAGTGAACGCAGACGGCGTTCCCGCCGAGGTCCTCCGCGAGGCGGTCCCCGGGCTCATCCTGGATGTCCGCGATGATCACCTTCGCGCCCTCGGCGACGAACGCCTCGACGGTCCCGCGACCGATGCCGCTCGCGCCGCCGGTGACGATCGCCACCTTGCCGGTGAGATCTCAGGCACAGAACATTTCGCGGGTCGACCACTCGAACGTCGCGAGCCTACGGTGACCGCACGGAAATGTCAACACCACGTCAGTAGATATCAGATTGACAGCGAGCTGACGGAGCGATACCTTAGCGCGGATCCACGACTACGGAGTCGACGATGAAGCCCTGTACGGTCACACCTCTCACGGCGGCTGAAGCGCGCACCTTCAAGGCGCAGCCCCCCTCGGCGCGGCTACGCGCGCCGAACGATCCGACGGGTCAGTCGGCCCGCAACGGCGGCGGGAAGCGCGAGCGCGAATCCGGGACGCGCGGCTTCTCGTCCTGACGCCCGTTGTGCCGCGCAGGCGGCGACCGTCGCCATGGCGTCGGGTCGGCGTGCTCAGCGAACGCTGGGAGGGCGCCGGACGACGATCGAGCGGCCCGTCGTCCCGTGGTCCATGCCGGACGCCCCGCGCGGATTGATGCCGAGCCGGCTCAGGAAGTCGGATCCCGGGCCGGCAGCGATCAGCCCGCCGTCCACGACGAGGTCGGTTCCCGTGACGAAGCGCGCGTCGTCGCCGGCCAAGAACGCGATGACGCTCGCCACGTCGTCGGGTGTGCCGTGCGACGGCCACGGCTGTGCGTCGTCGAGCGCTGCCAGGTACGCCTCGCGCGATGACGTGGACAGCGCCGTCGCAAGGACGCCGGGGCTCACGGCGACGACCCGTACGCGATCGCCCGCCAGCTCCATCGCGGCGGACCGCGTGAAGTTGACGACCGCTGCCTTGGCCGCGGAGTAGGCGTGCGGCGCGACCGCGCCGCTGTACGCCGCGACGGACGCGACGTTGACCACGACGCCGCCGGCGCCGGACCGCGCGAACGCGCGGGCCGCCGCGCGGGTGCCCAGGAACACGCCGCGCATGAGGACGGCGAACGTCTGGTCCCAATCGGCGACGTCCGTGTCGGCCAGACGGCCGAAGGCTCCTCCGATGCCCGCGTTGTTGACCATGAGCGTCAGCGGACCGAAGCGCTCAGCGATCTCGACCGCGGCATCGACATCCGCTTCGGCGCTCACGTCGACGCGAACGAAGGCAGCGCGCCCGGGGAGATCGGCGGCGATCGTGGCGGTCTCCTTCCCTGACGCCTCGTTGAGATCGGCACAGACGACGTCGTATCCGTCCCGTAGAAGCCGGAGGCTCGTCGCGCGGCCGATCCCGCTCCCCGCCCCGGTCACGACCGCGACGCCCCGCTTGTCGCTCATGCCTACAGCCCGTACGTGCTGGCGATGATCTGGCGCTGGATCTCGCTGGTGCCGCCGACGATCGGCATCACCAGGGCGCGCCGGACGTGCGCTTCCATCTCGTACTCGCTGGCGTAGCCGTACCCGCCCATCATCTGCATGCCCTCGAGGGCGACGCGCTTGGCAAGCTCCGTGCTCTTGAGCTTCGCCATCGACGCCTCCCGCGGGAACGTCTTGCCGGGGTTCGCGTCGACGTGGCGTGCGAGGTCGTAAATCATCAGGCGGCAGCACTCGATCTCCGTGGCGAGGTCGGCGATCCGGTGCGCGAGAGACTGGAAGGTGCCGATCGGCCGGCCGAACTGCTTGCGCTCCTTGACGTACTGCAGCGCGTCTGCGAACGAGCGCTGGGCCATCGCGATGGCCTGCGCGGCGATGATGAGGCGCTCGTGGTTCAGGCCCGCCATGAGCTGGCGCCAGCCGTCGCCGGGGGTGCCGACCAGTGATTCGGCGGGGACGGCGCAGTCGGTGAAGTAGACGTCATTGACCTCGCGGCCGCCCATCGTCTCGATCCCGCGGATCTCCACGCCCGGCGCGTCAGTGGGAACGGAGATCATCGACAGCCCCTCGTGCTTGCTCGCGCCCGAGTCGGTGCGGGCGATGAG
The DNA here is from genome assembly GCF_056863335.1 of Parviterribacter kavangonensis. NCBI lineage: Bacteria > Bacillati > Actinomycetota > Thermoleophilia > Solirubrobacterales > Parviterribacteraceae > Parviterribacter > Parviterribacter kavangonensis. The sequence goes on from NZ_JBXPJA010000003.1 coordinate 760,705, forward strand.
GAGGATGTGCTTCGCGACGTGCGCCGCCGAGATCCAGGTCTTCTGGCCGTTGATGACGTAGTGGCCGTCGTCTCGTTCGGCCCTGCACGTGAGGCTGCCCACGTCCGATCCGGCCCCGGGCTCGCTCATCGCGATGCACTCGACAGTGCCCTCCGCGATGCCGCGGAGGATGTCGTCCTTCTGCTCCTCGGAGCCGAAGCGCTCGTACGCGCCGCCGACGATCAGCGACACGCCCATCCCGGCGAGCGGGAGAAGGCCCCTATGCACTTCCTCGATGAGCAGGCACATGTCGACGGCGCCGCCACCGCTGCCGCCGTACTCCTCCGGCACGCACGCGCCGAGGTAGCCGAGCTCGGCGAGCTTGCCGTATACGGCTGCGCTATGGCCATGTTCCTCGGGCTTGGCGAGACCCAGCCGCTGCTCGTGCGTACCCGCTTCCCGCCGACAGAAGTCGCGCAACGCTTCTACGAATGACTGCTGCTCTTCGGTGAGCGCGATGGGCATCCGAATCCTCGCTCGAATCGCTGACGGATCGTCGAATACATGACTGGGCGTACTCTAGCTGATAGGTTGACAGCGAGATGGCGCTTGTTTCCGAGTGTCGATTCGCTGCCCCTCCGCGGCGCATGCAGAACCTGCGCGACGTCGGCGGCATCTCGACGTACGACGGAGAACGGGTCCGCGCCGGCGTGCTGCTGCGTGGGGACGCTCCGTATGCGGGCGACGTGGAGCCGGAGCAGATCGGCTGGCCCCCCGCGCTCGTCATCGATCTGCGCTCGCCGGGCGAGGGCGACGACCCTCATCCGCTGGCGGGGCCGGCAACGGAGATCGTCGCGGTTCCGCTGCTGCGAGCCGCCAACGCCGTCGAGGCCTCACTGCACGACAACGTGCCGTCTGACCTCGAGGCGATCTACGACGAGATCCTCGACGTCCCGGGATCGCTGGTCGAAGTGCTCCGGCTGATCGCGCGGGCGCCCGCCCCGGTGCTGGTGCACTGCTCCGCCGGGAAGGACCGGACCGGAGTCGTCGTCGCGTTGACGCTCGCTGCGGTGGGCGCGAGGCGCGACGAGATCGTCGCCGACTACGTGCGGACCGACCCGAACATGTCCGGCGTCGTGTCGCGCTACGGCGCCCGGCTGGGACAAGAGGACCGTGCCTACGTCGCGCGGCTGCTCGAGGCGCGGTCCGAGTTGCTCACCGCGCCGGCGCGCGCGATCGAGCGTGTGCTCGATGCCGCCGGCGGTCGGGCCGGCGGCATCGAGAGGTGGCTGCTGCAGCAGGGCCTCGGCCGGAGCGATCTCGCCGCCCTGCGTCATCGCCTGGTCGTGCGGCGCTAGCGCGACGCGCCGATCATGCGGCGGCCTCGAGCTTCGCGGCCGGCTGCACCCACTCCTCGGCGAGCTGCTCGAGCGCCGGGCGAATCGCATCGGCTCCTACCGCCTCGTCCACGCGCGCATAGAAGCCGCCGCCCGCGGCGGCGAGGTGGTGCGGCTGCAGCATGAGCTCGTGGGCGCCCGTCGCGGCGTAGTCGCCGATCATGTCCGGCGTCATGTCGAAGAGGCCGCCGATCACGATCTCGAAGTCCTCGTCCGAGCGCCCCTGCTCGTCGAGCAGCTCGCGCAGGACGCTGATTCGCTCGGTGGTCTCGTCCGGCGTGAGGTTGTAGAGGAAGATGCCGTTGCAGTAACGCGCGGCGCGCTTGAGCGCGAGGTCCGAGTGCCCGCCGTAGACGATCGGGATCGTGCCGTTGACCGGCTTCGGATAGCAGAGGACGTTCTCGAAGGAGACAAACTCGCCGCGGTACGTGCTCGAGGGCTGCTCCCAGAGCGCGCGCATGGCTTCGACGTACTCGCGCGTGCGCTTGCCGCGGCCCTCCCAGGGCAAGGGGTTGGAAGGCGGCTGCATCGCCTCGAACTCCTCCCGCAGCCATCCGACGCCGATCCCGAGGACGAAGCGCCCGGTGCTCAGGCAATCGACGGTGGCGACGAGCTTCGCCAAGAGCAGCGGGTTGTAGTGGGGCACCAGCAGCACGCCCGTCGCGAACCGGAGCCGCTCGGTGATCGAGGCGCAGTACGCGAACGCAGGGAGCGGATTGAGCGCAGGTGTCGTGTAGTCGACGGGGATCTCCGCGCCGCGCGCGTACGGGTACGGCGATTCGAACGTCTCCGGGAAGACGATGTGCTCGCCCGCCCAGAGGGTCGCGAAACCCAGCTCGTCGCAGCCCGTGGCAAGCGCTTTGGCTATGTCGGGGCGTGCGGTGTCGCCGAACCCCAGCGTGCCGATACCGATCTTCATGAGGACTCCTTCGCGTGCGGCTGCCATTGCTGACGAGGATCTCAGAGCCTACACGCAACGCTGATTCTTGACGAGACGTATGAGAATGACATAGCGTTAGTGAACGGCCGACAGCGGCCGGCAAGGTCTTCGGAAGGAGCATCGATGTTCAATGGAGTCAGTGCGCGCCTGGGGGCGTGTCTGGTAGCGCTCGTGCTCGCGGGCGGTGTGGCCGCCTGCGGCGACGACGAAGAGGCCGAGGGCGGGAGCTCGGGTTCTGCCGCCACCACCGCAGCTGCCGAGCCCACCGCGACCGGCGGCATCGCCGAGGCGAAGAAGCGGGCCGAGGAGCTGGCGAACCCGCCGCAGTACGAGGTCGCGGCGCTCCCCAAGACGCCGCCGAAGGGCAAGCGTGTGGCCCAGGTGAACTGCGCCGTCCCGTCGTGCACGCCCGGCGCGCTGGCGGAGCCGGTCAAGGCGCTGGGGTGGAGCCTCAAGGTCCACGACTACGACGTCACGAAGGGCCCAACCGACATGGCCCGGGCGCTGAACGAGGCCATCAGGAGCAAGCCCGACTACATCGTGGCGACGTTCGTCTTCCCGGCGGCTACGACGGGCAAGGCGTTGCAAGAGGCCGAGGCCGCGGGGATCCCGGTCGTCGCGGTCGGCGCCGAGACGCCCAACGGGAACCCGGTCCCGGGCGCCGTAGCGTCGACGCAGAACGCGGCGGCCTTCGTCGCGCTCGGCAAGGATCAGGGGGCCGCCATCATCGCGGACGCCGGCGAGCCGACGAACGTGGCGGTCGTGTACGACAAGACCACGCCGACGCTGTCGGAGATCGCGATGGGCATCAAGGACGGGCTCAAGGAATACGGCGAGGGGACCAAGTCGGAGGATGTGCTCGTCAGCCTGGCGAAGCCCCCGACCGAGAACGTGTCGACGATCGCGGCGTTCCTGCAGAAGAACCCAGACGTCAAGTACCTGGCGATGGCGGGCACGGTCTTCTTCGGGGGGCTCTACCCCAAGCTGAAGTCGGCTGGTCTCACCGACAAGGTCAAGCTCATCGGCAGCTTCCCGTTCCAGAACGACCTGCAGTCCCTCGAGAAGGGTGAGTGGACGGCTATGATCGGCGGCGAGAGCACCCACCAGTGGCGCGAGGCGCATCTGCTCGCCCAGCTCTCGGTCGGAGAGAAGATCGACGACCCGACCCCGGGGAACGCGACGCGGCTGATCACGAAGGACACGGTCACGCCGGAGTCGATCGACCCGCCCGGCTACAGCGACGCCTTCCTCAAGGCCTGGAACGTCGAGTAGGCCGTCGCGAAGGTGGCCGCGGGCGCGCGCGTAGTACACGCGCGCGTCCGTAGGCCGTCGGCTGTCGGCCAAGGCCGGGCCGCCGCAGCTCAGCGGGGAGTGAACACGTTGAACCGCTCACCCTCCGTCACCGTCCCGCTGAGGCCCACCGGCTCGACCTCGCCGGAGACGAGCAGGTTAAACGCGTCGCGATCGTCCGGCGGGGTGTAGGCGACGAAGCGGCTGCCCTCGGCGACGAGTCGGCCCACCACGATGCCGCGGTCGGGCTCACCCTCGCGGTTCCAGACCGCGGTGTACGTCTCGATCGTGGCTTCTCCGGCCGGCGTGTCCGCGATCGCCGGCGACGGCTCGGCGGCGACCGCCGCCTGGCGGGCGCCGCCGTCGTCTCCGGGGACGTAGCCCTGCGGCGCCGGCTCGACGCTGAGCGTCAGTGCGTGGTGCTTCGTGACGAACTCGCCTTGGCCATAGAGCAGCCCGTGTCGTCCCGCTCCGCGCCGGAGAGCCTCCACCATCGCGACCGTGCCATGGAGCATGTACTCGTTGCCGGGGCCGCCGAAGAACGTGAGCCCGCCGGCGACGGTCAACGGCTTGTCGGCCGGGAGCGCCAGTTGCTCGCGCGCCATCTTCGGCACGCACGGGAAGCAGCTGTAGATCTCGTACAGATCGATCGCCTCAGCGGTCAGTCCGCTCGCCGCCAGCGCCCCGTCGAGCGTCGCGTTCATGGCCGGCGACCGCTTGTAGCCGACGCGCGCGAGGGGATCACGGCGGTCGGTGGCGCCTGCCGCGCCCCACAGGTGCACCATGCGCTCCTCGGGCACGCCCAGCTCAGCGGCACGCTCAGCGTCCATCACGATCACGGCGGCGGCCTGGTCGACGGCGATGAGCGGGTTCATCAGCTTCGGGTACGGAAAGGCGATCATGCGGTTGGCGGGGCCCGGGGTCGCGATCTCCTCCGGCGTCCTCGGCTCGGTGAACCAGGCGGCGGGGTTGCGCGCGGCGATCGCCGAGAAGTCCGCCCACATCTCCGCCGATTCCTGTTGCGCCGCCTCGAGCGCCTGCCCGTGCGCTGCCCGAAAGGCGTTCTCGAAGAGCGGGTAGACACGCACCGGCGCACGCAGGCCGTGCCGCCACGCCTGCGGGTGGACGATGTCGCGCAGGTCGATCGGCGGCTGATCGGAGCGCTTTCCCCACGCGAGGCGGAGCCCCTGAGCATGCGCCTTCCCGATTGTGCGGAACGCTTCGGCGCCGCAGATCGCGGCGGCCGTGATCTCGCCGGCCGCGATGCGCGCCGCGGCCTCGTCGATCAACGCCGTCGGCCGCTCGCCGCCGGGGGCGCTTTCGACGGCACGGTCGGGCTTCGCGCCGACGTGCGCCGCCAGCTCACCCGCGGGGTCGGCATACGGCCACGACATGATGTTCACGACGTCAACGCTCTGGAGTGCGGACAGCGCCGCCTCGCCGATCGCGGCATCCTCGGCGGCGCTCTGCAGGGCGGCGGCCATCAGCGCCACCGGCTCCTTCGCCTCGTGCGGCTCGGCGTTGCGCAAGACGGTCTGTCCAACCCCGACGATGACCGGACGGCCGGCCCGTGAAGACCTCATCGGCCGACAGTACCACTGTCCGATGACAGTGCGTTAGATGATTGACACCGCATCTTCCGCGAGCTAAGGTGCCGACGGTGCCGAGGGTCCTCAGCAGGTTCACCGTGGCTGCGCGGGACGCGTCTCATCGCGCGCAGTCCCACGCGCGGCGGGACGCGCTCGAGGAGACGCTTCGGCGGCGGGCGGCCCGCATGGCGACGATCGCTCCTCGCCCGCGTAGCGAACGACGGTCCAGTTGATGACCCAACGAATCCAGAGGGAAATGGTGAACGCATGAGTGGATCGAACGGCGCCGGCCGGCCGCGCGTGGCGATCATCGGCGCCGGGTTCTCCGGCGTCGCGGTCGCGCACCGGCTGCGCGAGTCCGGGATCCCCTTCACGATCTTCGAGAAGGGGCACGAGGTCGGCGGGACGTGGCGGGAGAACACCTACCCGGGCCTCAAGTGCGACGTTCCTCTGTTCGGCTACTGCCTGTCGTGGGCGCCCGGGCAGGGAGGCTGGACGAAGCTGCTGGCTCCCGGCTCCGAGATCCAGCGGCAGCTCGTGAACACCGTCGACCAGCACGACCTCCGTCAGCACGTCCGCCTGAACGCCGAGGTCGTCGAGTGCCGGTGGGACGACGATGCGTGGGTCCTGACGACCGCCGATGCCGAGCACCACCGCTACGAGGTCGTCGTGCACGCCACCGGGTTCCTGCACCAGCCGAACGTCCCGAAGCTCGCCGGCCTGGAGTCGTTCGCCGGCCCGGTGCTGCACACGGCGAAGTGGGACCACAGCGTCGAGCACGCGGGCAAGCGGGTCGGCGTCATCGGCACCGGCTCGAGCGGAGTGCAGGTCACGAGCGCCATGAGCGAGACGAGCGGCGCGCTCACGCTGTTCCAGCGGACCGCGCAATGGATCTTCCCGCTGCCCGACGTCAACCTGCCGAAGCCTTTCGTCCGCGTGCTGGACCGCTCGCCGCGGCTGGCGCGGTGGGTGCGGCGGAAGGTCAACGACGTGAACGCCTACTTCCTCGGGAGGGCGTCGATCGGCGACTGCTGGCAGCGGCGGTTCTGGGCATGGATCGTTCGCACGCACCTGCGCTCCGTTCGCGACCCCGAGCTCCGCGCGATCCTCACGCCGACGTATCCGCCGCTGTGCAAGCGGACCGTCATGTCGTCGTCCTTCTACAAGGCGGTGCAGCGTCCGAACGTCACCGTGGTGCCCTACGGGGTGGACCACATCCGCGAGAACGGCGTCGTGACCACCGACGGGCGGCTCCACGAGCTCGACGTGCTTGTGCTGGCGACCGGCTTCGACAGCCATGCCTACATGCGGCCGATGAAGGTCATCGGCGAGGACGGCGTGACGGTCGACGACCTGTGGCGCGAGGGAGTCTTCAGCTACCGCACGATCGGGCTCCCGAAGATGCCGAACCTTTACATGATCATGGGCCCCTACTCGTGTCTGACGCACGTCAGCCCGCAGGAGACGGCCGAGGCGCAAGCCGGCTACATCGCGAACGCGGTCGAGGAGATGCGGACGCACGACCTCGTCTCGCTCACACCGACCCAAGCGGCTACGGACACCTTCCTCCACGAGTTGGCGGGAGCGCTGCCGAGCACCGTCTGGACCCAGTGCGTGAGCTGGTACGTCGGCAAGAACGACCTACCCGTCATGTGGCCGTGGAGTCGTGAGCACTTCTTCGAGATCATGCAGCGGCCGAATCTCGCCGACTTCGACGTGCGAACGGTCGCGGCCACTGCCGCGACCGCAGGTCAGTAGGCAGCGTTGTCGTTCGTGCTCCAGCCGCCGGAGACGGACCTGCTGGTTTCGCTGCCGGCGGAGGGCGAGAAGTGGGACCACCACACGGTCCACACGCACTACTTCGGGCTGTCAGTCGCCGAGGCGGAGCTCGGCGGCTTCGTCTACATCCGCTACCAGCCGGCGCTCGCGTCGTGCATCGGCGGCGTCGCGTTCTTCCGCGGGATGGACAACGTCCATCCGCTCGACATGGAGTTCCTCGACTACCAGATCACGATGCCGTATCCGACGGTCGACGGGAACTCGATCACGTCGGCCAACGGGCTGTGCCTCGACTTCACCGAGCCGGGGCGCGAAGTCCGCCTCACGTATCGCAGCCCCGACGGCACGACCGAGATGGACGTGGTGCAGACGGCGGTCACGCCGCTGTTCTCGCGCGGCCATGTCGTCCCGGGCGAGGACGATCACGCCGACCCGCTCCGGCGGCCGGGTGGCAGCGAGCAGTTCATGCACTGCGTCGGCGAGCTGGCCGTCCGCGGCGAGCGCTTCGCGGTGGACTGCTACGCGCCGCGCGACCGCTCGTGGCGTCAGGTCCGCACCGAAGATCCCGGCGGTGCCCGGCGCATCCCGCCGATCGCCTGGTCGCCGATGTACTTCGGCCCCGACCTCGCGTGCAACACGGTCTCGTTCGAGGACGCGGACGCGGACCCGGCGTGGGCGGGCCTCTATGACCTCCCCGAGGGCGCGCCGATGCACCACTACGCCTGGATGTACGTCAACGGCGAGGGGAGGGAGGCGACGCGCGTGCGGCGCAACGTGCTCGAGCAGCATCCCCGCACTCACGTGGCGACGAGGCAGGAGATCGAGGTGACCGACGAGGCCGGCGACGTGCACCGCTTCAGGGGCGAGGCGATCGCCGCCGCGCCCATGCCGGCGTGGCCGAACTCGGCCTTCTACGACACGGTGTATCGCTGGGAGGACGACGACGGGCGAGCCTGCCACGTCACCTACCAGGAGATGTGGTGGGACACGTACCAGCGCGCCATGAGCGATCGTGCTCGTCAGCGCGCGGGAACCTGAGTAGAGGGAGGCGCGATGGCTCTTGTCAACACGCTCGAGCCGGCGCAGGCAGGCGCCGCGCTCGCCGAGTGGTTGCGTGCGCGGATCCCGGGTGCGGCCGACGTCGAGGTCACCGACGTCGAGATCCCGAAGTCCGCCGGTCTGTCGATGATGACGATCCTCTTCAAGGCGCGCTGGCAGGGCGGCGACGAGAGGAACGAGCTCGATCTCGTCGCGCGCGTCGAGCCGTCGGGGCCGGGCATGCCGAAGAAGCCCGACGTGGCACGCGAGTACGCGCTGCTCGCTGCTCTCGGCGAGCACACCGACATCGCCGTGCCGCGGGTTCGCTGGCTGGAGGAGGACCCGGGCGTGCTCGGGTCGCCGTTCATGGTCGTCGATCGCGCCTACGGTGACGTCCCCGCGGACGACCCGCCGTACGTCGCGGCGGGCTGGGTGGTGGACCTGGCGCCGGAGGACCGCGCGAAGCTCTACGACCGGGCGCTCGAGGTCATCAAGCAGATCCAGGACGTCGACTGGCAGGCGGCCGGCCTGTCGTTCCTCGACGAGCCGGAGTTCGGGCCGCCGGGACTCGACCAGCAGATCGCCCACTGGGAGGACTACTACGAGTGGGCCCGGGCCGGGGGCGCAGGCACGACGACCATCGATGCAGCCTTCGACTGGGCCAAGGCGAACCGCCCCGCGGACGACCGGCTCGTCCTCGCTTGGGGCGACCCGCGGATCGGCAACATCATCTACGGCGACGACCTCTCGGTGCAGGCGGTGCTGGATTGGGAGTCGGCCGCCATCGCGCCGCCGGGCCTCGATCTCGGCTGGTTCTTGTTCTTCGTGCGCTACTACCACGAAGGGCTCGGGCTCCCCGTGCCCGATGGGTTGCAGAGCCGGCCGGAGCTGATCGCTCGGTACGAGGAGCTCACCGGACGGACGGCCGACGACGTGGACTTCTGGGAGGCGTTCGCCGGGCTGCGTCTCTCGATCCTGATGATGCGTGCCGGCCGGCTGATGATCGAGCTCGGTGCACTGCCGCCCGACAACCCGATGCCGGTCAGCAACCCTGCGAGCCAGCTTCTGGCGACCCTCCTCGGGCTGCAGGCGCCGGGGGAAGAGGCCGGCAACTTCATCGGCAATCGGTAGCCGGCGGCCAGTCGGCTGCCGGAGGCTCAGATTCATAACAAGGCGTCAGTTCGTGTACTATGCGTTAGCAGGCTCCCAACGATCTAGCGATCTTCGAAGAGGTGGTTGTTGTGGCGAGTGCTGAGGCGATCCAGCTGAACGAGCAGCTGCGCGCGCTGCGCGCGGGCGTGATCGGTGAGATGACGCTCGAGCAGCGTCGGGCCGGTGGTGACATCATGGGCACGTTCGCCACGCAGGCGCCTGACACGACGGTCCGCGAGGTCGATGCCGGGGGCTGTCGTGCGTTGTGGCAGGAAGGCCCCGGCGCCGACACGTCGCGCGTCATCCTCTACGTCCACGGGGGCGGCGGCGTGGTCGGCTCGGCGCGCACGCACCAGGGGCTGGTCAGCCACCTGGTCGTGGCGGCCGGATGCCCGGCGCTCAGCGTCGACTTCCGCCTGGCGCCCGAGCATCCGTTCCCGGCCGCGCTGGACGACGTGCTGGGCGCGTACCGCTGGCTCCAGGGCGAGGGCTACGCGCCCGAGCAGATCGCCTTCGGTGGCGACAGCCTCGGCGGCGGCCTGGTCCTCGGCGCGCTGATCCGGCTGCGCGACGCCGGTGAGGCGCTGCCCGCAGCGGCGATGGCGCTCTCGCCCTGGGCCGACCTGGCGATGACCGCCGAATCGATCAAGACGCGCGCCGATCGCGACCTGCTCTCCGACGACGCCACCTTCACCTACCTGCGCGACGCCTACCTCGGCGGCACCGCGGCCGACGACCCAATCGCCTCACCGCTCTACGCCGACCTCTCCGGGCTGCCGCCGCTGTACATCCAGGCCAGCGACGACGAGATCCTCGTCGACGACGCCAAGCGCCTCGCCGACCGCGCCCGCCAAGCCGGCGTAGACGTCAGCATCGACATCTACAGCGACATCCCGCACGTCTTTCAGCTCTGGGCCGGCAACCTGCCCGAAGCCGACCAGGGCATCGCCAAGCTCGGCGCCTGGGTCCGCCCTCACCTCGGCATCGCCGCCCGCGCCACCGCATGACGATGGAACCCCGGCCCCGACGGAGACGGCATCGCGATGACGGCTGACACGACGGCATCGGGCTGGGGGCCGCTGGCGTACCCGCTCCACGAGTCGGTTCCGTTCGGGGACGGCAAGGCGCCGTGGAAGGACAACGCCTACCTGGCGTTCTGGGATCCGGGCCAGGACGCCTTCGGAGTGATCCACGTCTCGACGTCGCCCAACTTCAAGGGGCGGCGCGCCCGCGCCAGCGTCAGCTTGGGCGGCATCGTGGCGGAGGTGGTCGAGGAGCTGCCGCCGGCGTCCTACGCAGGCGAGTCGATCTCCTTCGACCTGGCCGGCCCGATCGAGGTGCATCACCCGGATCTCACGCTGAGCCTCGAATGCCGGCCGAAGTTCGCGCTTGGCGATTACGGGCCGGTGATCCCCCCGATGGGCGGCGAGCCGGTGAAGCACTACCAGCAGACCGCAGCGTGCGAAGGCCGGTGCGTCGTCAAGGGGCGCGAGGCGCAGCTGACGGCCACCGGCATCCGTGACCGGACGTGGGGCTACCGCGACGAGTCCACCGGCATCGTCGAGTACGTCTGGTTCTTCATCAGCTTCCCCGACTTCTCGCTGTCGGCGATGCGGTTCCTCGGCGAGGGAGGCACCGACCGGCTCGAGGGCTACCTGCTGGGCGAGGACGCGGCCCGCCCGATCTCGAGCGTCGAGGTCGTTCGGGACGCCAGCGGTCTGTGCGCCGAGGGGCGGTTCGGGGTCGAGGGCGGCGACCGGATGGACATCAGGGCGCGGGTCCGGCGCGGGGGCTTCTGGGTGCCGATGGGCTGGGAGCGCCACGGCCCGACGCTGAGCTCGTACAACGAGTTCTGCGACTTCCGCACCGCGGACGGGCTCGATGGCTTCGGCGTCGTCGAGCACGGCATCGTCCGGCAGCTCTTCTAGCGCCATGACGCCGCCCGACTCGTCTCCCTCGCCGTACGTCCTCCCTCTGGCAGCGTGCGGGCCCGAGGCGGCGGCCGCCGTCGGGGGCAAGGCTGCCGGCCTCGGTGCCCTCATCGAGCACGGCCTCCGGGTGCCGGCCGGCTTCGCCGTGACGACCGCGGCGTACAAGCGCGCCGTCGCCGGCATCGCGGACGTGATCGAGCAGGCCCTCGCGCTGGCCGGCTCGCCGTCAGGAGACGAGGAGGCGTCCGGCCGCATCCAGGCGCTCTTCACCGAGGCGCTGCTCGACGAGGCCGCGGCCGACATAGAGACCGCGTATCGGGAGCTCGGGTCGGAATCGGACACGCCCGTGGCCGTGCGCTCGAGCGCGACGGCGGAGGACCGCGCGGACGCGTCGTTCGCGGGGCAGCAGGACACCTACCTCTGGATCCGCGGCATCGAGGAGGTCAAGCGGCACGTCGTCAAGTGCTGGGCGAGTCTGTTCACGCCGCGGGCGATCGGATATCGCGCGCGCCTGAACGTCCCGCTGGAGGGGCTGGCGATGGGCGTCGTCGTCCAGGAGATGGTGCCGGCGGAGGCGGCGGGGGTGGTGATGACGCTCGACCCGGTGAGCGGCGACCCATCGCGGATCGTCATCGAGTCGGCGCTCGGCCTGGGCGAGATCGTCGTCCGCGGCGAGGTGAGCCCCGACGCGTTCGCCGTGGACAAGGCGACGCTCGAGGTCGTCTCCGCGGAGACCGGCAGCAAGGAGCGGGCCTACCGCTACGACGAGGCGTGCGGCGAAGTACGACTGCACGACGTGCCCGAGGCCGACCGGCGCCGGCCGTCGCTCGACGAGGCCGAGGTGGTCGCGCTGGCCGAGCTCGGGAAGCGCATCGAGGAGCGGTTCGGGGCCCCGATGGACATCGAGTGGGCGGTCGGCCGAGGGCCGTCGGGTGGGCGAGAGCCGTACCTGCTGCAGGCCCGGCCCGAGACCGTCTGGAGCCGCAAACGCCCCTCGGGCCGCAACGGCGGCGAGGACGTGCGCGGCCGGCACGACAGCTGGGACCCGCTCATGAGCTGGAGCGAGCCGAGCACCCACTGGACCACGTCGAACGTCGGTGAGGCGGCCCCCGGCGTGCAGACGCCGCTGAGCTGGACGATCTACGGGCCGAACGCGGAACGCGCGGCCCGCGAGTCCGCGTACCAGCTCGGCTGCTTCACGCGCGCGGAGGTGGACGTCCCGGCGCGCGTGGAAGACCGGTTCATTCGGGTGTTCTACGGCCGCCTCGCAGTGCGGATCGACTACATCGCGATGCTCGGCGACCGCATGCCCGGAACGACAGGACCGGACGCTGTACGGAGCGTGTTCGGTCGCGTCCCCGAGGACATGACGTTCCGCCCGACCCAAAGCCGCTATCCGATGATCGCGGTGCGCCTGCCGCTCGCCTTCCTGCGACTGCCGCGGATGCTCGCTCGCATGCAACGCGAGTACGAGGAGTGGTGGCGCCGCTCGCTCGACAGGGCACCGGCGCTCGACGAGCGCGGTGCCGTCGCGCTCATGCTCGAGGGCTCGAAGTACCACGAGCGCGCCATCGTGCTGCAGACGCTCAGCATCGTCGCGATGATCCAGCCCGTCTACGAGGCGCTGGTCAAGCTCGTCGACAAGGCCGGCGTGGGTGACCTCTCCGCGCTCTCGGGTGCCTCCGGCGGAGCCGAGATGGCCGTCGTGACCGACATCTGGCGAGCGTCGCGCGGCGAGATCGACGTCGCTGAGGTGGTGCGACGGCACGGGTTCCACGGCCCGACGGAAGGCGAGCTGTCGAGCCGGGTCTGGCGTGACGACGACGAGCCGCTGCGACGGATCATCGCCCAGTACGCGGAGCGCGACGGGTCGCACGACCCGCTGCTGCGCGACCGCGAGCGACGCGCGGTCCGAAGCGCGCTCGAGCGCGAGGTCGTCGAAGCGCTGCCCGCTCGCGACCGGGCGGGGGCGCGGCTGGTGTTGCGGCTCGCTCGCGAGCGCCTTCCCATGCGGGGGATCGCGAAGCGGTCGTTCGTGCAGGCGTTCGACGTCGTCCGCGCGGCAGCGCGCCGCCACGGTGAGCTGCTCTCTGCGAAGGGGACGCTGGACGACCCGGAGGACATCTTCTACCTGACCGTCGACGAGATCGTCCAGCGCGTTCCCGACGACGCCAGGGAACTCGTCCGGCGGCGCCGCGAGCGCCGCGATGCGTACCAGCAGCTGACGACGCCCGGGGATTGGAGCGGTCTCCCCGCCGCGGCGCCGGTCGCCGGCGCGCCGGCGGCGCCGCTCGACGCTGACGCGCAGGTCGTCCACGGTGTCGGCGTGAGCGCGGGAACGGCCGAGGGCATCGCACGGGTCGTCTTGAACCCGGACTTCGCCGAGGTGCAGCCCGACGAGATCCTGGTCGCGCCGACCACGGATCCGAGCTGGTCGTCGATCATGTTCATCTCCGCTGCCCTCGTGGTCGACATCGGCGGCGTGTTGAGCCATGCGGCGGTCGTCGCGCGCGAGCTCGAGATGCCGTGCGTAGTCAACACGCGCACAGGCACTCAGCAGATCCGGACCGGCGATCGCGTGCGCGTCAACGGCGCGACCGGCAGCGTCGAGATCCTCGAGCGGGCCATCATGCCCGAGGCAGCGCCTACGGCGGCCTGACGGAGCGAACGAGCACGATGGGTCGGCGGAACCCCCTCTACAACGACAACAAGCTCAAGCTGGGGCTCTTCTGCGCCAACAACGAGGGTGCGCTCTCGGCGAACGCTCTGCCCGAGCGCTGGCACGCGAGCTGGGAGAACAACATCGCGCTCGCGCGACTCGCGGACGAGGCCGGGCTGGAGTTCATGCTGCCCGCGTCGCGCTGGATCGGCTGGGGCGGACACGGCTACCACGAGGACGGGATCGAGTCGATCGTGTGGACCGCGGGGCTGGCGCACGCAACTCGCCAGATCGCGATCTTCGCGACGGTCCACGTGCCGATGTTCCCGCCGCTCGTGGCCGCGAAGCAGATGGCGGCGGTCGACCAGCTGCTCGAGGGCCGGTTCGGCCTTAACATCGTCTGCGGCTGGAACCAGCAGGAAGCCGCGATGTTCGGCACGGCGCTCGGCGACAAGGCGACCCAGTACGAGCAGGCGCAGGAATGGCTGGACCTCGTCCGCGTCTTCTGGAGCAGGACGAAGGAGCCGACCGACTTCGACGGGCGGTTCTACAAGGGCGTCCGGGTCGATCGCGCCCAGGGTCCCGGACCGTACGACGGCGAGCCGGTGATCTTCAACGCCGCGTTCTCCCCGACCGGCCGGGCGTTCGCTGCTCGCAACAGCGACTTCATGTTCGACGCGCCCGCGACCCTCGAGTCGGCCGCGGCCCGCGTGCGTGACATCAAGGCTGAGGCCCGCGACAAGTTCGGCCGTGACGTCGGCCTCATCGCCACCGCCCACTTCATCTGCCGGCCCACGCGCGCCGAGGCCGAGGAGTACCACCACCACGTCCTCGAGAACGCGGACGACGAAGCCGTCGACAACCTCCTCGGCGCGCTCGGCATGTACAACTCGGCCGCCGTCGAGATGGGCGCGCGGGTCCCGGAGGGAGCGGCCGTACTGCCCGAGGAGCAGTACCGTCTCGCGCGGGTCAACTTCATCACGGGCCACGGGGCCTTCGGGCCGCTCGTAGGGACCCCGGACGACGTCGCGAGCGGCTTCGCTCAACTCAGCGAGGCCGGTTACGACGGGCTCGCGCTGGGGCTCATCAACTACCTCGACGAGTTCCCGTACTTCGCCGAGGAAGTGCTTCCGCGACTCGAGGCGTTCGGGTTGCGTAACCCCGCGCTCACCGCTGCCGGTACCGGCTGACCCGGCGCCGAACTACACGATCGGATCGGAGACCTCGATGGGAGACAACATCGCCACCACCACCGCCTTGGAGACCCTGCTGGCCAAGCAGGAGATCGCCGAGCTCCTCTACCGCTATTGCCGGGGGGTCGATCGGGCCGACTGGGACCTGGTACGCAGCTGCTACCACGACGATGCCATCGACGAGCACGGCGCGTTCCGCGCCGATCCGGACGAGGCGATCGAGCAGTTCCGGGCCGTCGTCGACACGACGACGCGGACGATCCACAGCCTGTCGAACGTGCTGATCACGGTCGACGGCGACAAGGCGGGGTCCGAGTGCTTCTTTCGTGCGGCGCATCGCCTCGCGGGCGAGGAGCAGCCTCCGAAGAACCTCGTCGTCGAGGGGCGTTACGTCGATCGGGTCGAGCGCCGCGATGGCGTCTGGCGGATCGCGTATCGGACCGTCGTGTTCGACTGGGCGACGGTGGAGACGGTCGGAGACGCGTTCGACCCGGGGCCCGGTGCGCTGTGGAGCCGCCGTGACCGAGAGGACCCATCGTACGCCGTGCTGGACGATCACTGACGGAGTGTTCGGAAGTCTATCGGCTTGACTTACTTCGAACGGATCGTTTACGCTTTCGTCACCTAACCCCGGGAGGACCCATGCGTATCGCGAACCTGCTGATGGATGGCCTCGACGGCTACGACCCGTCGCCCGCGCTGGTGCGTGACGACGTCGAGGTCGAGGTCGTTCGCTTCGCGTTCCCTCCGCTGCCCTCCAACGCGACGGACACCTTGCTGACGTCGGTCGCCGCGGTTGAGGCGGCGCTCCGGGCGGAGGAACAGGGCTTCGACGCGCTCTTCATCAACTCCGTCGCCGACTACGGGTTGGCCGCGGTGCGGTCGGCGGTGCGGATCCCGGCGGTGGGAGCAGGTGAGGCGGCCATGCTGACGGCATGTGGCCTCGGTGAGCGCTTCTCCATCGTGACCGTGCTTCCCCCGTGGGTCGGCCCCTGTCTGAAGGCGCAGATGCGCGAGAGCTTCATGGCCGACCGCTGCGCCTCGATCAGGTACGTCACCAGCCCTGACGAGTACGCCGAGGGGGTCACCGCTCCCGACGGGTGGTACGTAGGGATGCGCTCTCGGCGGCGTGACATCGTCGAACGCATCGGCGCGCAGGTCCGGGCCGCGGTGGAGGAGGACGGCGCCGACGCGATCGTGCTCGGCTGCTGCTGCATGTCGCCGGCGGCCAAGGAGCTGGCCACGTACACGTCGGCGCCGGTCATCGATCCGCTCGATGCCGCTCTGCTGCATGCGGAGATGCGCGTCCGCCTCGGGGTCACGCAGTCGCCCACCTGCCACGTGCCCATGGCGGCGTCGCGACGTGACGTGGTCGAGGCCATGACCCGGGTCGCACGCGCGCCGCTCACGGCGACGCCGGTCGTCGCCGAGGAGCCGTGCGGCGACGTGTGCTCGGTCCTCGGCGAGCCGGCCCGAACCGCGAGCGCGGAGCCGCTCGCCGCGGGCGTCTAGTCGCTGCAGTGGGGGGGGGGGGGGGGGGGGGGGAGGAAACAACGGCGAGCACACATCAACAAAAGACCCAGCACCCCACAACCCCAAAACCA